>CBIHOT010000045.1:0-41497 GCA_966211495.1 uncultured Roseateles sp.
GACGGTACGGGACGGGGCGCGGCACGGCGCGGAGCCGTGCGGCGGCTTCGCTCAGCCGGTTGCTGACGGGCCCGACGTCTGGGCACTGCCGTGGCCGCCCATCCCCGGCAGCGCATCAGGCACGCTGATGCGCCCCTCCGCCAGATGCAGCGTCTGCTCGCCAAATCGCGCCAGGTCGGCGGGGTCGTGGGTGATCATCAGCATCGGAATGGCGATGTCATCGAGCAGGGACTGCAGTTCCGCCCGCGTCTGCTCACGCAGGGACGGGTCGAGTGCAGAGAACGGCTCGTCCAGCAGCAGCGCCCGCGGTTGGTTCACCAGCGCCCGCGCCAGTGCCGTGCGTTGGCGCTGTCCGCCAGAGAGCTGGTGCGGATACTGGTCCACCACACGGGTCAGCGCCAGGGCGGTGATCCACCGATCCACCGCCGCGCCTGCCGCCGACCGGCGGGGATTCCACCAGCCGCGATGCAGACCGAAGGCGATGTTCTGGCGCACCGTGAGATGCGGGAACAGCGCGTAGTCCTGAAACAGATAGCCGAGCTGCCGGGACCGGGCCGGAACATCGACTCGTAGCGCCGAATCGAACACCGCCTGCCCGTCCACCCGGATGCTGCCGCTGTCCGGCCGCAGCAGACCGGCCACAGCCTGCAAGGTCAGGCTCTTGCCTGCGCCCGACGGACCGAACAGCACGGTGCGCCTTGCCGTGGTGCTGAATTGAACCTCCAGGTCGAAGGTCCGACCGGACGCGCCGACCCGCTTGCGGATGTCAACCTCAAAGCTCATGCCTGCTCCGCTCATGCCGCGCTCCTGGGTCGGGCCAGTCGACCGGCACTCAGCAGCACCACGACACAGGTGACCGAGATGATGAGGACCAACAGGTTCGCGGTGTCGTCCTGTCCGGCCTGCACCGCTTCGTACACCGCGATTGACAGCGTCTGCGTCTTGCCAGGAATGCTGCCGGCCACCATCAGTGTCGCGCCGAATTCCCCCAGCGCGCGGGCGAAGGCCAGCAGCACGCCGGCCAGCACACCGCGCCAGGCCATCGGCAGTGTGACGCGGAAGAACAGGGCCCATTCGGTCAGACCCAGCACGCGGGCGGCATTCTCCAGCTGAGAGTCCACGCCTTCAAAAGCCGCGCGAGCCGATTTGGCCACCAGCGGAAACGAGACGATGGCCGCCGCCAGCACCGCGCCCTGCCAGGTGAAGATCAGCTGGATGCCGAACTGGTCATGGAGCCAACTGCCGAGCCAACCGCGCCGGCCAATGACCACCAGCAGGTAGTACCCGAGCACGGTGGGCGGTAGCACCATCGGCAGCGTCAGCAGCGCGTCCAACAGCTCGCGGCCCGGGAAACGCCAGCGCGCCAGTGCGAATCCCGCCGCCAGACCGAAGATCAGGTTGAGCAATGTGGCCCAGCCGGCCACCTTGAGTGAGAGCGCCAGCGCGATCCAGGCAGCGTCCATGCGTCGCGATCAGGGCTTGCCGAAGCCGTAAGTGGCCAGGACGGCCTGGCCGTCCGGCGAGAGGAGGAAGTCGATGAAGGCCTTGGCACCCGCGGGTTGGGGACCTTGCTGCACGATGGCCACCGGATAGCGGATCGGCGTGGCGGTCGGCACCGTCAGGACGATGCGGACCTTGTCCTTCTGCACCAGCGCATCGGTGCCATACACAAAGCCGGCTTCGGCTTCGCCACGCGCCACATAGTCCAGCGCCTGGCGCACGTTCTGGGCGTAGACGGCCTTCGGCTCGACCGCCGGCCAGAGCCGGGCGGCTTCCAGCGCGCCCTTGGCATAACGTCCGGCCGGCACGCCTTCGGGCTTGCCCACGGCGACGCGTTTCACGCTGGGCTGCTGCAGATCGGCGAGTGACCGCAGCGGCAGTCCCCCATCCACCGGGGTGATCATCACCAGCGAATTGCTGACGAAATCCCGCCGGCTGCCCGGGGCCAGCAACTGCTGCTGCTGGGCGCGGTCCATCGTCTCCTGATCGGCGGAGGCGAAGACGTCCACCGGTGCGCCCTTGGCGATCTGAGCCAGCAGCGCATCGGACGCGGCAAAGTTGAGCTGCACCTTGATGCCGGGATGGCGGGCTTCAAAGGCTGGGGCCAGCGCCTTGAAGGCATTGGTCAGGCTGGCAGCGGCGGAGACGGTAATGTCGCCGGACTGCGCCAGCGCGAGAGAGCTGCTCAGGCAGAAGACCGCGCCGATGATCGACATCAGGGCACCGCGGCTGGTTGGCACGCGCAGGCCCTTCAGGACGCTCTTGCGCTGCGAGTGGCGAGTCCCGATCAGCACGGGTAAGGACGCCGTCTCCGACGGGGCGGCCGCAGCAGGCAGAGGGACAGATACGGAACCGAAGACTCGACGCATGAGCGCTCCTGAAAACACCGCCGGACAGGGCTGCGATGTCGGAGCGCAATATATCTCAGGATATGACGCCGGGGCTCGCGCGGGAGCTTTGGCGCCGCGGGCGGAAGCGCTGCGGCCGAAGAACTGCTGCTTCCCGCTCCGTCAGCCGTCGCGCAGCCCCGGCGGTCGCGCACTTTAGATCTGCGCCATGCCGCCATCCACGAACAGCTCGATGCCGTTGATGAAGCTCGCGGCATCCGAAGCCAGGAAGGCCACGACCGCCCCCACCTCCGACGCTTCACCGAGGCGACCCAGCGGCACCTGCGCCGTGAGGTAGTCAAACAGGCCCTGCCGCGAAGCGTCGTCCTGCGCCAGACCGCCCAGGCCCGGCGTGCGGATCGGGCCCGGGCTGACGGCGTTGACGCGGATGGCACGGTCCTTCAATTCCACCGCCCAGGACCGCGCGAAGTTGCGGACCGCCGCCTTGCTGGCGCTGTAGACGCTGAAGCTGGCACCGCCCTGCACCGACGTGGTGGACGAGGTCAGGATGATCGACGCGCCCTGGCTCAGCAGCGGCAGCGCCTTCTGCACGGTGAACAGCACACCCCGGACATTGGTGCCGAAGATGCGGTCGAAGTGCTCCTCGGTGATGGCGCCCAGCGGCAGCATGTCGCCACCGCCAGCATTGGCGAAGAGGATGTCGATGCGGCCGGCCCGCTGGGCAATGTCCGCATACACGCGGTCCAGGTCGCCCAGCACCGACGCATCGGCTCGGATCCCGGTGGCCTGAGGACCGATCTCTGCCACTGCCGCATCCAGTTCCGCCTGGCGGCGGCCGGTGATGAACACACGCGCGCCTTGGGCGGCCAGTGCCTTGGCCGAGGCCAGACCGATGCCGGTGCTGCCGCCGGTGACCAGGGCGATTTTCGATTCAAGGGGCTTGTTCATGAGGAACTCCGACGTTGAGGGTTTTGGGGAGCGGTGCAAAGGCCGCATGTCCTCAATGTAGGGAGTCGCGATTGATCGAAAAAGCGGACCAAATCGAAATGACTATTCACTCCCATAGATAATCAGCGCCGCCATGGATCAATTGCAGGCCATCCGCGTCCTCGCGCGCGTCATCGAGACCGGCAGCTTCACCCGCGCCGGGGATTCGCTCGGCATGCCGATCGCCACCGTCAGCAAGCTGGTGCGGGATCTGGAGTCCCATCTGGGTGTGCGGCTGCTCCAGCGCACGACCCGGCGCGTCACGGTGACGCCGGAGGGAGAGGCTTATTACGCCAGCAGCGGCCGCATCCTGCGCGACCTGGAGGACATCGACGGCGCCTTCAGCGCGGTGCGGGGCAAGCCCCGTGGGCATCTGCGGGTGGACGTGGGCGGCTCCACCGCGCGGGATGTGCTGATCCCGTTGCTGCCGGATTTCATGCAGCGATATCCGGACATCCGCATCGATCTCGGCGTGTCGGACCGGTCGGTGAACCTGATCAGCGACAACGTCGATTGCGTGATCCGCGGCGGTGGGCTGCCCAATTCCTCGCTGGTGGCGCGACCGCTGGGGTCGGCGGTGATGATCACCTGTGCATCACCGCGATATCTCAAGCATGCCGGCATTCCCGCCACGCCGGACGAGTTGAAGAACGGACATCGCCTGATTGCCTACGTGTCGAGCGACACCGGACGTGCGGTGCCCTTCCGCTTTGAGCGTGACGGGCAGCGGACGGAGATCAAGCTCGACCACCGGATCGGCGTGAATGAAAGCAACGCCCATCTGGCGGCCTGTGTCGCCGGGCTCGGGATCGTGCAGACCTTCGGTTATGCGGCGGCCAGCGCGCTGCGGGCGGGGCAGCTGGTGGAGATCCTTCAGCCGTGGCGCCCGTCGCCCTACCCGTTCCATGTGGTGTATCCGCAGGCCAGGCATGTCACGCCGCGTCTGCGGGTGTTCATGGACTGGCTGCTGGAGGTGTTCCCGCAGCCCCTCAGCCAGCCCGGCTGACCTCAGCGGGCGCCGACGCGCTCAGCGGGCGTTGCTGTCCGCAGCCGCCGACCGACCCAGCACATTGAGCGGGATCTTGAGATAGCTCACCCCGTCGTCCTCCGCTGGCGGCAGTTGCCCGGCGCGGATGTTCACCTGTAGCGACGGGAGGATGAGCGTGGGCACCTCCAGCGTCGCATCCCGGGCGGTGCGCATGCGGACGAAATCGTCTTCGCTGATGCCATCGTGCACATGGATGTTGTGGGCCCGCTGGTCGGCCACCGTCGTTTCCCAGGCTGGCGCCCGACCGGCCGGGGGATAGTCGTGACAGACAAAGATGCGGGTGCGCTCCGGCAGCGCCAGCAGCCGCCGCACCGAACGGTAGAGCTGCCGCGCATCCCCGCCAGGGAAATCCGCCCGCGCGGTGCCGACGTCCGGCATGAAGAGCGTGTCGCCCACAAAGGCCGCATCGTCCATCAGGTAGGCCATGTCGGCGGGGGTGTGTCCCGGCACCAGCACCGCCTGCGCTTCCATCTGGCCGATGGTGAAGATCTCGCCGTCCCGGAAGAGATGGTCGAACTGCGTGCCGTCCGGCAGGAAGTGGCGGTCCAGGTGGTAGAGCGTCTTGAAGGTGCGCTGCACCTGGGTGATCTGCTCCCCGATGGCGATGCGCCCGCCCACCTGGCTCTGCACATACCTCGCACCGGAGAGATGGTCCGCATGGGCATGGGTCTCCAGGATCCATTGCACCGTCAGGTCGTTGTTGCGGATGTGGGCCAGCAGCCGATCCGCCTGCTCGGTCGAGGTGCGGCCGGACTTCATGTCGAAGTCCAGCACCGGGTCGACCACGGCAGCGCAACGGGTGGCGTTGTCGCTGACGACATAGGAGACCGTCCAGGTCTTGTCGTCAAAAAACGCTTGAACGGTGGCGCGTGCAGACATCACATCCCCTTCTCAATCTATTGATTGATAGTTTATTGATTGATATATTGAAGTCAAGTTTTCAGGCGCCTTAAAGGAGGCCTTTCATGTTGAATTCACCCGGCTCGGAGTCAGTCGCTGTTCCGTCGCCCGATGTTCCGCCCCATGCGCTGGATATGGAAGCCCTGCGGGCCGCCGCCGGCCAGGCGGTCAGTGCGCTCAAGGTGATGGCCAATGAAGACCGGCTGCTGCTGCTGTGCCAGCTGTCGCAAGGGGAGATGAGTGTCGGGGAACTGGAGTCCGCGCTGGGCATCCGGCAGCCGACCTTGTCCCAGCAATTGGGGGTGCTGCGCAATGAAGGCGTGGTCAACACCCGGCGGGACGGCAAGCGCATCTGCTATAGCCTCGCCGACCCGCGGCTGCTGCAGGTGATGCAGCTGATGCACACGCTGTATTGCCCCAAGGAGTGAGCCATGACGATCGACTGGCAGGCATTCACCCCCTGGGCCTCGCTGGCAGGCGGGGTGCTGATCGGCGTGGCGGCGGCGCTGCTGGCGCTGCTCAATGGCCGGATCGCCGGCATCAGCGGGATCGTCGGCGGCCTGCTGGCGCCCCGGCCGCATGAAACCTCGTGGCGGCTGGCCTTTGTGCTGGGCCTGATCGCCTCCCCGGCGGTCTATGCGCTGCTCACCACCGTGCCGGATCTGCGCGTGTCCGCCAGCGGGCCGGTGCTGGTGGTGGCCGGGCTGCTGGTCGGCCTGGGCACGCGGTATGGGTCGGGCTGCACCAGCGGCCATGGGGTCTGCGGACTGTCCCGCCGATCGCCGCGCTCCCTGGCCGCCACCGTCGCCTTCATGGCGGCGGGTTTTCTGACCGTCTTCATCGTCCGGCATCTGCTGGGTGTCTGACCCGCCTCGGGAGGCATCGACATGACGCTTTTCACTGCCCTGCTCTCCGGCCTGATCTTCGGGCTGGGTCTGCTGCTCTCCGGCATGGCCTCGCCCGCCAAGGTGCTGGGATTTCTGGATCTGGCCGGCGCGTGGGATCCGTCGCTGGCGCCGGTGATGGCCGGCGCCGTTGCCGTCGGGCTGATCGCCTTCGGCGTGGCCGGCCGGCGGTCAAGGTCCCTGCTGGATCAGCCAATGCAACTCCCGTCCAACCGCCAGATCGACCGCCGGTTGGTGGGCGGCAGCGTTCTGTTCGGCATCGGCTGGGGCCTGGCCGGCTTCTGTCCGGGTCCGGCGCTGGTCGCCTTGGGCTTGGGCAGCGGACCCGCGCTGGTGTTTGTGGCCGCCATGCTGGTCGGCATGAAGCTGTTCGACTGGCTGGAGCGGCGCTAGGACAGGCGGCTGGGACAGGCGACCCGCCTTTACTCGGCCAGCATCTTCATCAACTGGCCGATCCGCCCCGCGCAGTGGGCCTGCGCCTCGGCCTCGATCTCCCGATACAGCGCCACCAGCGCCCGGCCGCTGTCCGTCAGCCGGCTGCCGCCGCCTTGAGCGCCGCCCGCCGCGGTCGCCACCGCCGGTTCCCGCAGCGACTGGTTCAGCTCATCGATCAACAGCCAGGCCCGTCGATACGACATGCCCAGCGCCTTGGCCGCTGCGGTGATCGAGCCCGCTTCATCCAGCGCCTCCAGCAGCGCGATCTTGCCGGGCCCGATGGCGATCAACTCGCCTTGCGTGATGCGCATGCGCAGCTTGAATTCCGGTGCCACACTCATCCCCAGGGCGTTTCGGCCGACGAGGTCTTTGGTGGCGCCGCCAGATGCCAACGGCCCCGGCCCGCAGCCTTGGCGGCATAGAGGGCATCGTCAGCGCGGGCCAGGAAGGCCACGTCGCTTTCCGCATCCGCGGTGGTGCAGGCCACACCGATGCTGGTGGACATCTGCACGGCCGCACCCATCACCGTCAGCGGCGCGCCCACCGCGTCGAGCAGCTTCTGCGCCAGGCTGCCAGCCTCCTGCGGCTCGTTCAGGTTTTCGACGATCAGCACGAACTCATCCCCCGCCAGACGGCAGAGCACGTCGGTCTCACGGACGGCACCGCGCACCCGGGCGGCGAACGTCTGCAGCACCACATCGCCCGCCGCATGGCCGAGCGTGTCGTTGACCTGCTTGAAGCGGTCCAGGTCCATGAACATCAGCGCCAGAAGGTGACCGCTGCGCCGGGCCCGCGCCAGCGCTTCGGACAGGCGTTGATCGAACTGCCGCCGGTTCGGCAGTCCGGTGAGCGGGTCCACCCGGCTGAGCTGGTCCAGCTCCCGCTCCACCTGCTTGAAGGCGGTCACATCGGTGCTCAGGGTGTAGACCCCCGCCACGGTGCCGTCCGCGCGAAGATCCGGCACATATTCGGTCAGCAGGTCCCGCACCACGCCATTGGACTCGGACCGCGTCTCAAAGCGTTGCCGCACCCCTGCCAGCGCGCCCTTGAGCGCCGGCAGGCGCTGCTCATACAGCACCGGACCGATGGTCTCCAGCAGCGTCTTGCCCAGCGCCGCGTCCGGCTCGGTGCCAAGCCAGGTGCGGAAGGTGGCATTCAGAAAGCGCAGGCGCTGCTCGGCATCGATGTAGGAGATCAGCACCGGCAGATTGTCGGCAATCGTGCGCAGCCGTCGCTCGCTGGCCTCCTGCCGCTGCATCGCGTCTTCAAGCTCCAGCGTGCGTGACCGCACCCGCTCCTCCAGCGAGGCATTGAGCTGCGCCAGTGACGCATCCTGCTGCGCCTGGCGCCGGGCCAGCTCGGTCAAGGCGTGGGACAGCACCGCCGCCTCGCGGTAGCCGCCCACCTGCGGCAGCGCGTCCTCGCTCAGGTGATGCCGCTTGGCAATGGCGCGGGACAGCTGATTGAGCGGCCGCGCGAGCCGGCGCGCCTGCCACCAGCACAGCGGCACGGCCAGCGCCAGCAGGATGAGCGCGGTGTAGAAGATCTGGCGGCGCAGACGGTAATAGTCTTCCAGCGCCAGGGCCACCGGCTGGCGCACCATCACGGTCCAACCCAGGCCTGGGTAGGAGCCATACCCCTGGGTCGGAATCGCCACCGCAAAGTAGTCCACGCCATCGAAGTTCTGGTGACGCAGGGCGGCGGTCGTGTCCTCTGGCACGGGCAGCTTTTTGCCCTCCATGTTGGCCGGACCCAGGATGACCGAGCCGTCGCGGGCCAGGATCAGCGCATCCGCCTGATGGCTCGCCATGGTGGAGTCGATCAGCTCGGATTTGATCTGGCGCGCCCAGCTCCAGCTCAGATGGGCCCCGAACACGCCCCGCAACTGGCCGTTGTTGTCCACCAGCGGGATGGCGAAGTCGACGAATCGCCAGGGGTCGCTCTGGCGCGGCAGCAGCCGCTCCAGCAGCACCGCCGCATGCACGTCGCCGACATAAGGCTGGCGCTGCGCTCCCTGGAACCAGGGCCGCTGGGAGACATTCACCCCATCCAGCAGTCCGCCGGCCGCGGCCAGCACCGTGCCCTGGTTATCGGTCACCCCGAGCCAGGCAAAGTGGTCGAAGCCGATCTGCATCTGGTCCAGCGCACGGCGCATCTCGGCGGAATTGCCGCCCCGGAAGGTGTCCAGCCGCGCCAGCACCCGCACTTCCTTGAACTGCTGGGCCATGCCGCGGTCCAGCGCATCCCGGAAATCCATGCCGACCTGCCGCAGCGACTGCACCGCCCGGCGCTCCGCATGGGCGCGGGCGAATGTTTCGATCAGCACAGCAGAACTGAGCAGCGCGACCGCCACGGCGGTCAGCACCACCGCGGTCAGCCAGCGGCCCATGGAAGCGCGAGAGCCGCGCTCGGGAACGAAACCGTCGTCGATGTCCCCATCAGCAGGGCCCGACGGGCGGGCGCTGGATGAGGAGCTCGATGGGGCACTCAATGAGGCGCTCGGCGGGGCGGACGGGTGGCCGGGAGTGTCGGCCGGGGTCGAACTCTGCATGCGGCATTGTGACGAGTTGCGGCGGGCCGGCGCAACGCGGGATAGTGCCAGCGCACCACACCGGGGACGAGGTCCCCGGCCCAGGCGCCTTCCCGGCACTGCCCCGGATCGCCAATCGCACCAATATCGGTCATGCTGGGGCTGCCGCCCCCTGGGCACGCCCCTTGCAATCCCCCGGACCGGCCCTCTCGCGGCCCGTCTCTGGAGCCTTCATGCATGCGCTGACCTTGCCGCCTTCGGGCCATTACGACGAAATGTTGCTGCAAAGTGGTGCCATCCGGCCCAGCTACCAGGCATTCGCCGACTGGCTGCATGCGCAAACACCCGAGGCCCTGGCCAAGAAGCGGTCCGAGGCCGCCCTGCTGTTCCACAAGGTGGGCATCACCTTTGCGGTTTATGGGGACGAGGCCGGTGCCGAGCGGCTGATCCCCTTCGACACCGTCCCCCGCATCGTGCCGGCCGACGACTGGTCGATGCTGGAAAAAGGCCTGCGCCAGCGCGTCAATGCGCTCAACCGCTTCCTGTGGGACATCTATCACGACCATGAGATCGTCAAGGCCGGGATCATTCCTGCCGAGCAGATCTTCGCCAATGCCCAATACCAGCCGGCCATGCAGGGCTTGGACCTGCCGCTCGGCGTCTACGCCCACATCACCGGCGTGGACCTGATCCGTCACGCGGACGGCGGTTATTACGTGCTGGAAGACAACCTGCGGGTGCCTTCCGGCGTCAGCTACATGCTGGAAAACCGCAAGATGATGATGCGGCTGTTTCCCGAGCTGTTCGCGCGGTATGCCATCGCCCCGGTGGCCCACTATCCGGCCCTGCTGCTGACCACGCTGCGCCAAGCCAGCCCGGCCGACAACCCGACGGTGGTGGTGCTGACCCCTGGCCCGTTCAATTCCGCCTACTTCGAGCATGCCTTCCTGGCGCAGCAGATGGGGGTGGAGCTGGTCGAAGGGCAGGACCTGTTCGTCAAGGATGGCTTCGTGTTCATGCGCACGACGGTCGGCCCGAAGCGGGTGGACGTGATCTACCGGCGCATCGACGATGCCTTCCTCGACCCGCTGGCCTTCCGTGCCGATTCGATGCTGGGTGTGCCCGGACTGCTGTCGGTCTACAAGCAGGGCCATGTGGTGCTGGCCAACGCCATCGGCACCGGCGTGGCGGACGACAAGTCCATCTATCCCTACGTGCCGGACATGATCCGCTTCTACCTCGGTGAGGAACCCATCCTGCACAACGTCCCCACCTGGCAGTGCCGCAAGCCGCAGGACCTGGACCATGTGCTCAACCATATGGCCGACCTAGTGGTGAAGGAAGTGCACGGCGCCGGCGGCTACGGGATGCTGGTCGGCCCGGCTTCGACCGCGGCCGAAGTGGCCGACTTCAAGGAGCGGGTCAAGGCCAACCCGTCCAACTACATTGCGCAGCCGACGCTGTGCCTGTCGAGCTGCCCGACCTTCGTCGAGCGCGGCATCGCCCCGCGCCACATCGACCTGCGGCCGTTTGTGCTGTCGGGCCGGGAGGTCAACATGGTGGCCGGTGGCCTGACGCGGGTGGCCCTCAAGGCCGGATCGCTGGTGGTGAATTCGTCACAGGGTGGCGGCACCAAAGATACGTGGATCCTGGAGAGGAGCGCCGCATGCTGAGCCGGACCGCTGCGCAGCTCTACTGGATGAGCCGCTATCTCGAACGCGCCGAGAACCTGGTGCGGATGCTCGATGTGACGCACTCGCTCTCGCTGCTGCCGCAGAGCCGCGGTGCCGTCACCGAGCTGGCCGCGCCGCTGGCGGTGACGGGCACGCTGGAAGCCTATCAGTCGCGTCTCCCGAGGCTCAGCGCCGAGGAGCTGTTCCGCTTCATGGGCATTGATCTGGACAATCCCGCCTCGGTGCTGTCGAGCATCCGGCAGGCGCGGGAGAACGCCCATGCGGTGCGGGGCCAGATCACCGCGGAGATGTGGGAGGCCATCAACACCAGCTGGCTGGAGGCCCGTGAACTGGCGCGCCGCGGCGTGGTGGATCCCTCGTCCTTCTTTGACTGGGTGAAGGAGCGCTCCCACCTGTTCCGCGGCGCCACCTACGGCACCCTGCAGCGCAACGATGCCTACTGCTTCATCCGCCTGGGCACCTTCATCGAGCGGGCCGACAACACGGCGCGACTGCTGGATGTGAAGTCGCAACTGATCGCCCCGGCGGTGGATTCGCTGGCACCGGTCAATGTGCCCAGCGAAAGCGCCCCGGACTTCTACGCGTGGAATGCGCTGCTGCGCTCGCTGTCCGCCTTTGAGGCCTACCACGCGGCCTATCGCGACAGCCTCAACGGCCGCCGCGTGACCGAGTTGCTGATCCTGCGCCCGGACGTGCCGCGTTCGCTGCGGGCCTGCTGTGACGAGATCCGCTCGATCCTGCCGCAGATCGAAAGCCGCGAGGGCGCGCTGGACGCCGGCCGCAAGGTCAAGCAGCTGGCCGGTGAACTGGCCCTGCGGCTGGAATACGGCTCGGTGGACGAAATCCTGGAGGCCGGCCTCCACCCCTGGCTGACCGGTTTCCTGGACGACTCGGCCCACCTGGGCGAGGCCATCCAGCGGGCCTACTTCGAGGCGCAGTGAGGGGCCATGCACCTGCACATCTCGCACGACACCGTCTACACCTACGAGGCGATGCTGAGTCGCAGCACCCAGTATCTGCGGCTGACGCCCCGGCGCAGCCCGGGCCTGCGGGTGCTGCACTGGGGCCTGCGTCTGCCGGCGCAGGCCAGCGTCTGCCAGGACGCCTTCGGCAACACGATGCATGTGCTGAGCCTGGACGGCCCGCGCGGCGAGATCCATCTGCAGGCCGTCGGCGAGGTGGACACGGACGATACGCCCCCGCGCCCTGACCCTCACGACGACTTCCCACCCCAGGTCTTTCTGCGCGACACGGCCCTCACCCGCGCCGACGCGACGCTGCGTGATTTCGCGCACGGCTTTGCCGAGGCCGCCGCCCAGGACACCCATGCGGCGCTGCTGTCGATGATGGGGGCCTTGGTCGGGCACATGCCGTATGTGAAGGGCTTCACCGATGCGGCCACACCGGCTGCCGAAGCGTTCGCCTCCGGGCGCGGCGTCTGCCAGGACCATGCGCAGGTGTTCGCCTGCTGCGCGCGTCTGCTCGGACTGCCGGCCCGTTATGTGTCCGGCTACCTCGCCACCGACGCCGAACATGTGGCGAGCCACGCCTGGACCGAGGTCCGCCTGCCGAATGGTGGTGCTTTGTTTCCGGATGCAACCAGTGGTGGCTGGCTCGGCTACGACATCAGCAATCAATGTCTGGCCGATGGCCGGTATGTGAAAGTCGCCATCGGCGCCGACTACCTCGATGCCTGCCCGGTGCGCGGCGTGCGGCTGGGTGGGGGCACGGAGACGATGAGAGCGCAGGTCCTCGTGAAACCCGGCACGCCGGACCAGCAATGATGGCCCGCGCACCCTGCCGCCATCGGCAGTGATGCGCTAATCTTTTGAGCCATGACTTACTGTGTTGCCATGCGGCTGCGGGCCGGCCTGCTGTTCGCCTCGGACTCGCGCACGAACGCGGGTGTCGACCACATCGCCACCTTCCGGAAGATGAACATCTTCGAGGTGCCGGGCGAACGACTCATCACCTTGCTCAACGCGGGCAACCTGGCCACGACGCAGAGCGTGATCAGCCTGTTGCGCCAGCGCGCCAATGGCGGCGGGCGGCATCTGCTGAATCTCCCCTCGATGTATGACGTGGCGGAGCTGGTCGGTCGCACGGTGAAGGAAGTAGTCTCGCGGGACAGCGAAGGCGGCGGCCAGCTGAGCCAGGGCGTGGACTTCGGCGCGAACTTCATCGTCGGTGGACAGATCCGGGGAGAGGCGCCGCGCCTCTTCCACATCTATCCGCAGGGCAACTTCATCGAAGCCACCGAGGACACCCCCTATCTGCAGATCGGGGAATCCAAATACGGCAAGCCGATCATCGACCGGGTGGTGGACTTCGACACCAGCCTGACCGAGGCCACCAAGTGCGCGCTGATCTCGTTTGATTCGACGATCCGCAGCAACCTGTCGGTGGGCCTGCCCCTGGACATGCTGCTCTACCGCACCGACAGCTTCGCGCCGGCGCGACCGCATCGCATCACCGGCGATGACCCCTACTTCAGCCGGTTGCGCCAGGGCTGGGGCGGCGGCCTCAAGCGTGTCTTCGAGCAACTGCCTGACGCCGACTGGTTCACCGCGGATCACGTCGGAGACTGAGACGGCGGGCGCCGCTCGCGCGCCTCACCGGCTCGCTGCGCTCAGTCGTGCAGCGACGCCAGGAACTGCTGCAGTTCCGGCGTGCGCGGCGCACCGAAGATGTCGGACGGCGGCCCGATCTCATGGACGCGGCCCTGATGCATGAAGATCACACGGTCCGCCACCTTGCGGGCGAAGTTCATCTCGTGGGTCACCATCAGCAGCGTCATGCCGTCGCGTGCGAGTGACTCCACGACGCGCAGCACTTCGCCGACCAGTTCCGGATCCAGCGCCGACGTGATCTCATCACACAGCAGCACTTGCGGCTCCATCGCCAGCGCTCGCGCAATCGCCACCCGCTGCTGCTGACCGCCGGAGAGCTGCTCCGGCAGCGCATCGAACTTCTCCGCCAGGCCGACCCGGGCCAGCAGCGCACGCGCCTGCTCGGCGGCCTCCGCCTTGCTGCGCTGCTTCACCAGCGTCGGTGCGAGCATCACGTTGCGACCGACACTCAGATGCGGAAAGAGATTGAAGCTCTGGAAGATCATGCCCACCTGCTGACGGAGCGCCCGCATGGCCATGGCGCTCTCATGCAGCAGCGGCTTGCCGGCCACGGTGAGCGATCCGTCCTGAAACTGCTCCAGCCCGTTGATGCAGCGCAGCAGCGTGCTCTTGCCCGAACCGCTCTTGCCGATGAGCGCGATGACTTCCCCGCGCATCACATCCAGGTCGATGCCCTTGAGCACCTCATTCGTCCCATAGGACTTGCGCAGCGCGGTGATGCGCACGATGGGCACACGCGGCGTCTGGGTGTGCGTGAGCACGGCGTCAGGCTGGGCGGCCATGGCGGTTCCTTTCGAAATGGCGGGCCAGCAGGCTGACCGGGAAACAGAGGGCGAAGTACATCAGCGCCACGCAGCCGAAGACGAGGAAGGGCTTGAAGCTCGCATTGGCCATCATGCTGCCGGTCTTGGTGAGCTCCACGAAGCCGATGACCGAAGCCAGCGCGGTGCCCTTGATGACCTGCACCAGAAACCCCACCGTCGGTGCGATGGCCAGGCGCATCGCCTGCGGCAGCACCACATGCCGCATCTGCTCACCAAAACTCATGGCGAGGCTGCGGGCCGCTTCCCACTGGCCCTTGGGCACCGCCTCCACACAGCCGCGCCAGATTTCGACGAGATAGGCACTGGTGTAGAGCGTCAGCGCGCAGCTCGCCGCCGTCCACGCGGAGACTTCCACACCCAGCAGCGAAATGCCGAAGTAGGCGAGGAACAGCTGCATCAGCAGTGGTGTGCCCTGGAAGACCTGCACATAGAGCCCGACCATCCGCGCCGTGAACCGGCCCATGCCCAGCCGCAGGCACAGCAGCAGCGCTCCCACGAGCCCGCCGCCCGCAAACGCGATCAAGGACAGCACCACCGTCCAGCGCAGCGCCAGCAGCAGGTTGCGCAGGATGTCCCAGAGGGTGAACTCAACCATGGCGGGCTCCCAGCCATCGCTGCAGCATCGGGGGGCGCGGTGAGGCCATCGGCGCGCTGCCGAAGAGAAAGCGCGCACCGATCCACAACAGCAGATGCCGCACGGCGATGCTCAGCGCCAGATACAGCCCGACCGCGATGAAGGTGGCTTCAAACGCGCGGAAGTTGCGGCTGTGGATGAGATTGGTGGCGTAGCTCAGCTCCTCGGTGGAAATCTGGCCGCAGACCGCCGTCCCCAGCATCACGATGATGATCTGGCTGGTCATGGCCGGCCACACCCGCTTGAAGGCCGGCGGCAGCACCACCCGGACGAAGGTCTGCACCGGCCCGAGCGCCAGGCTGTAAGCAGCTTCCCATTGCCCGCGCGGTGTGGCCTGGATGCCAGCCCGCAGGATCTCGGTGCCGTAGGCGCCCAGGTTGAGCGTCATGGCGATGACCGAGGCGGTCGCCGGCGACAGCGTCACGCCCAGCGACGGCAGGCCGAAGAAGATGAAGAACAGCTGCACGATGAAGGGCGTGTTGCGCAGCAGCTCCACATAGACGGCCACCAGCCGGCCCAGCGCCGCCGGGCCGCAGGCGCGCGCCCAGGCGCCTGCCGTGGCGGCCAGCAGACCCAGCGGAACGGCCACTGCCGTCAGGCCGACGGTCCAGCCCAGGCCGCGCAGCAGCAGAGGCCATTCCGCCAGCACGGCGCCGAAATCGAAGTCCATGACAGCGTCCCGCGCCGCCTCAGAGCGGCAGCTCCCCGGTGCCGCGGCCCAGCCACTTCTTCGACAGCGCTTCCAGCTCGCCCGCCTGCTTGGCCGCCGCGATGATGCTGTTCACCTTCGCCAGCAGCGCCTCCTCGCCCTTGGCCACGCCCACATAGCAGGGGCTGTCCTTGAGCAGCAGCTTGTATTCGATGTTCAGGCCGGGATTGCGCTGCATCAGGTTGGCTGCAACGGCCGCGCTGGTGGCCAGCACCTGGGTCTGGCCGGCAGAGAACGCGGCGATGGTGGCGTTGTTGTCCTCGAAGCGTTTGAACTCCAGCGAGGCCGGCGCCACCTTGCCGAGCTCCTGGTCTTCCATCGCACCGCGGGTCACGGCGACCGTCTTGCCGGCGAGGTCCGCGAAGGACTTGATGCTCAGGCTCTTGGGCGCGAACACCGCCTGATAGAACGGCGCATAGGCCGCGCTGAAGCTGATCACCTTCTCGCGCTCCGGGTTCTTGCCCAGGGAGGAGATGACGAGGTCCGCCTTCTTTGTCTGCAGGTAGGGAATGCGGTTGCTGCTGGTGACCGGCAGCAGCTCCACCTTCACGCCGAGCTTTGCGGCGATCAGTTCAGCCATGGCGATATCCAGGCCCTGCGGCTTCATGTCGGGGCCGACAAAGCCATAGGGCGGGTAGTCGGTCGGCACCGCGATGCGGATGGTCTTGGACTTGGTGATGGTGTCCAGCGCGGTCTGGGCCTGCACGCCAGCCACAGCCAGGCCAAGGCCGGCGGCCAGCAGCAGGCGGCGGGTGATGGCACCGCACCGGTGTGTCGAGACGGACCGGGACGCCGGAGCATCGGCAGTGATGGGAGAGACCGGAGAGGCGGAAGCGACGGGACGGCTCATAACAAGGCTCCTAGATAAGCGGCGGGAGGATCAGCGGGAGGGTCAGAGGAAGGGTCTAAGGAAGCGTCAGTCGAGCGATCAGTCGATCGATCGACAGCGGCATCGGAGGTCGCGTCCGCCATAGGCGCCAGGGCTTGGCGCAGCAGATGCAGCGGATCGCTGGTGGCCGGCGCCTGCAGGCCCGCCTGGACGTGGCGGAGGTGGTCGGCCATCAGCGTCTCGGCGCTGGCCAGATCCCCGCGCTCGAGCGCATCCACGATGGCAACGTGCTCCTCGCAGGACTGGGCCGCGTCGTGGGACGACTGATACAGCATCGCGATCAGCGTCGTCCGCGCGGTGAAGTCACGCAGCGTGTCGGCCAACAGCCGGTTGCCCAGGCAGTCGGCCAGGCACACATGGAAGTCGCCCAGCAGGAAGCTGCGGGTGCCGACGTCATCGCTGCGGAGCGCGTCGCGCTCCTGCTGCAGATGCCGCCGCAGGCGGGCCAGGGCGGCGGGCGCCAGTCCAGACTCACGCGGCTGCCCGCGGATCAGCCCGAGCTCGATGACGCGCCTTGCCTCAAAGGCCTCGCGCGCTTCCTCCTGGCTCGGCGCAATGAGATACCAGCCGCGCCGCGCGCTGACGGTCACGATGCCCCGCGCGGCCAGCCGGGTCAGCGCCTCACGGACGATGGTGCGGCTGCAATCGAACAGCAGCGCCAGTTGCTGCTCGCCGAGCCGGGTGGCCGGCGGCAGCTTCTGCGCCAGCACCGCTTCGAGGATGCGCTGGCTGATGTCGGTGGCGGAGGTGCCCATACCACCGGCTTTGCAGCTTCCGTGCCAGCCCGTTCATCTGTCTTGTATGCAAGCGCTGCGCACAGGCTTGGTGTGCTGACAGGCGTTTGAAGCACCCGCGATGCCATCGCAGGGCGCGCCGATGCACTGGCGCGGTGCTTCACAAAGCAGACAGCCGATGCTCCCGTGAGAGAGACATCGGCTGCTGAGGGGGCCTTTGATGGCGGAGTCGCTAGGGTCTGCGTTCAGCCGTCCACACGCATCGAATAATCGACGGCCTTCACATCCTTGGTCAGGCGACCGACGGAGATGCGGTCCACGCCGGTCGCGGCAATCCAGCGCAGCTGATCGAGCGCCACACCGCCGGAGACTTCCAGCAAGGCGCGGCCCGCCGCGATGGCCACCGCCTCGCGCATCATCGGCTCGCTGAAGTTGTCCAGCAGCACGCTCACCGCGCCCGCCGCCAGCGCTTCACGCAGCTGGTCCAGCGTCTCGACTTCCACCTGGATGGTCACACCGGCCTGCAGTGCTTGCGCCTGCTGCAGGGCCTGGGTGACCCCACCTGCCGCGGCGATGTGGTTTTCCTTGATGAGGATGCCGTCGTGCAGCGCGAGCCGCTGATTGGCCCCGCCGCCGACCCGCACCGCATACTTCTGCGCCAGGCGCAGGCCGGGCAGCGTCTTGCGGGTGTCCAGCACCACGCAGCCGCGGGGATTCGGGCTGGCGCCCTCGATCGCCCGGGCATGTGCACGGGTCAGCGTGGCGGTGCCGGAGAGCAGTTGCAGGAAGTTCAGCGCCGGCCGCTCGGCCGACAGCAGTGCGCGGCCGTCCGCCTCGATGCGGCAGACCACCGTGTCGGCGGTCATGTCGGCGCCTTCGTCATACAGCCACTCGATGCGGCTGCCCGCATCCAGTTGCCGGAAGACCCCGTCGAACCAGTCCCGTCCGCACAGCACCGCCGCTTCACGCACCCGCACATGGGCCTTCACCGGACGGTCGGCCGGGACCAGACGCGCCGTCCAGTCCGCGATGCCGATGTCCTCGAACAGCGCGTCGCGGATGTTGCGGGCGCGGGCCTCGTCCAGGCTCTCGTTGTGGTCGAACATGGGGATTTATTCGGCCTCGCCGATGGTGATCTGCAGGGTGCCGAAGCCTTCGATCACACCTTCGATCGAGTCCCCGGGCTTCACCGGGCCGACGCCTTCGGGCGTGCCGGTGTAGATCAGGTCACCCGGCTCCAGGTGATAGAACTGCGACAGATTGGCCACCAGCTCGGGGATGCTCCAGATCATGTCGGACAGGTCACCGCGCTGCTTTTCCGTGCCGTTGACGCTCAGGGTGATGGCGCCGGCCTTCAGCTCGCCCAGCTCGCTGCGGGGCACCAGCGGGGTGATGACGGCGGAATGCTCGAAGCCCTTGCCCAGGTCCCAGGGACGGCCGATGGCCTTGGCTTCGTTCTGCAGGTCACGACGGGTCATGTCCAGGCCCGCGGCATAGCCCCACACGGCCTCACCCGCCTGTTCCGGCGTGGCACGGAACACCGGCTTGCCGATGGCCACCACCAGCTCCATCTCGTAATGCAGGTTCTTGGTGCCCGGTGCGTAGGGAATGGTGCCGCCGGACGGCGCCAGCGCGCTGGCAGGCTTGGTGAAGTAGAACGGCGGCTCGCGGTCCGGGTCGCTCCCCATCTCCCTGGCGTGTGCGGCGTAATTGCGGCCCACGCAGAAGATGCGGCTGACGGCGTAACGGGCATCGGAGCCGCGCACCGCCACGGAGGCTTGCGGGGCTGGGGGGAAGATGTAGGCGCTCATGGCTGACGGAGGTTGTGGTGTGGAAACCAATCGTTCGTTTGCACGAACCCGTGCAGCATAACCTTGGCAAAAGCAGGCAGCATTGCTAGGGTTGCGCCCATGTTTGAAGCCCGCCCCGCCGGCCAGCGCCTGGCCGTCCTGACGAGTGCCCTGATCCTGGCCGCCTGCGCCAGCCGTGGTCCTGCCCCCTCCAGCCGCCCTGCCACGCCCGTTCCGGGCGGTGCCAAGGTCACCCAATGGCCGTCCAAGGACGGCCCCGAGGCCGTGGTGCCGGCCGATCTGGACAAGATGCCGGACGCCCTGCCCCGTCTCGAAAGCATCCGCAAAGGGGGGCCGAACAAACCCTATGCCGTCGCCGGCCAGCGGTATGAGCCGCTGACGGACGACGACCCGCTGATCCAGCGCGGTCTGGCCTCCTGGTATGGCCGCAAGTTTCACGGGCGCCCCACCGCCAGCGGCGAGCTCTACAACATGTATGCGATGACGGCCGCGCATCCGACGATGCCGATCCCCAGCTATGCCCGGGTGCGCAATCCGAAGAACGGCCGGGAAGTGATCGTGCGGATCAACGACCGCGGGCCCTTCCACAGCACCCGCATCATCGACCTGAGCTACACCGCTGCCCTCAAGCTGGACCTGCTGCGGGGGGTGGCCGAGGTGGAGGTCGAGCGGATCACCTATGAGGACATCCGCACCGGCGCCTGGCTGCGCGGCAAGGAGCCGCCGGTGCTGCCAGGGGACCGTGCAGTGCCGGACGCGCCGGTATTTGCCGCTGCGACCCCGAATGGCGCACCGGAGGTGACCACCGGGGCGCAGATGCGGGACACGGATCCGGCGCCCGGGATGAACCGGCCGGTGGCATCCGGCAAGAGCCGTACGTCGGGTACGTCGGCTGCGACGACCTCGGCCCGGGGAGCCGCCACCGGCGTCCCGGCCGGCACGGGCACGGGCTCCGGCACTGGCGCTGTCACGGTCGCCACCAGCGCCGCCGGCACGACCGCCGGCACTGCGGCGGGTGCCAGTGCCGGCATGGTGCCGATCCCGGTGGTGGCTCTGCCGCCCGGAACCGATCTGGACAGCCAGCGCGACGTCCCGAATGCCAATGGCCGCAGCGCCAGCCTCCCGGCCGGTCCGGCCGCAGTGACGGGCAGCGGCAGCGCTCCCTCCGCCACGGCCGCCGACACGTCCGCCTCCCCAGCCCCCAACGAGCCAGTGCCCGCCATGAAGCTGGCCGCCGCGCCGGGCTTCTGGCTGCAACTCGGTGCCTTTTCCCGACTGGAAGGCGCCGAAACCCTGCGCGAGCAGTTCAACCGCAACCTGGACTGGATGGCCCCGATGCTGACCATCTTCAAGGACAAGCAATTGCACCGCCTGCAGGCCGGCCCGTTCAGCAGCCGGGAAGACGCACGGGCGGCCGCCGACAAGGTCCGCACCGCCATGGCGCTGACGCCGGTCCTGGTCGAACGGCGCTGACCCCCCGGACGGGGGACGCGATTGTGCGCAGGGGAGCGCTTTGCGATGATGCCGTCAATGCCTGCCCTGGACGCCGCCACCCTCCTGATGGTGCTCACCATGGTCGACGGGTTCGCCTGCGTGGTGTGGCTGCTGCTGGGGGAGGCCCTTCGCATCGCGCCGCGCTCCGCCCGCCGGGTGGCGCTCTATCACGGGCTGCTGGTGCTGGCCTGGTGGCCCACCCTGCCGGACTGGACCGAGCCGGTGCTGAGCCTGCCGCTGTCGATCCTCTGCTCCGGCCTGCTGACGGCCGGCGTGCGTGGCCTGATGCGCCTGCAGCATCAGCTGACCGACGTGGTCGCGGTGGTGGTGCTGGGGCTGGTGGCCCAGGCCGTCATCTATCCCGACCTCAACGCCGCCCGGGCGGTGGTCAATCTGGTGTCCTGCGTCCTGGCCCTGTTGGCGGTGGCGGACATCCTGCGCGGCACCGGCTTTCGTCTGCACATCACCGGCCTGCTGGTGCTCCCGTACCTCGTGCTGGCTGGCGCGGGGCTGTGGCGCGCCAGCGGCCTGCTGGGCTGGATGCCCGCCGGCATGGGCCTGCAGGGCCTGTCCGTCAATGCGCCGCTGGCGCTGCTGCGGCTGGTGGTGAATCTGGCGGTGACCACCGGCCTCGTCGCCCTGGTGCTGCAACGGCTGATTGCGCGCGTGCGTCACCTCACCCGGCGCGACGCGCTCACCGGCCTGCTGAACCGCCGCGCGCTGGAAGAGCAGTTGCAGCGCCTGCAGGCCCAGGTGGATCGCGGCCGCAGCCACTCGCTGCTGGTGCTGGACGTGGACCACTTCAAGCGCATCAATGACGAGCTCGGCCATGCCGGCGGTGATGCGGCCTTGCGGCATTTGGCGCAGGTGCTGGGCGAAGCGCTGCGCACCACCGACAACTTCGGTCGCATCGGCGGGGAGGAATTCGCGGTGCTGATGCCGGATACGGATGAGCCCGGGGCCGTGCTGGTGGCCGAGCGCCTGCGGCGGTTGCTGCAGGAGCGTCCGCTGACCTGGGAAGACAAGATCTGGCCGATGAGCGCCAGCGTCGGCGTGGCCGCGATGCGCGCCAAGGACCTGCACGGCCGGGATGCCATGGCCCGGGCCGACGCCGCGATGTATGCGGCCAAGGCGGCGGGCCGCAACCGGGTGCATCGCGCGACGGCCCTGGGAGCGGCCGCATGATGTCCAACGACCCGGTCACCATGGTCGCCGCCCTGCTGGCGGTGATGGGGGTGGCCATGGTCATCTGGCTGTTGATTGCCGCCGGTCTGCGCGAATGCGCCGCCTCGTGCCTGTGCCTGGCGGGCGCCAATGCGCTGCAGGCGCTGGCATTGGTGGTGCGCTGGCTGCCGGAATCGCAATGGCGCGCACCCGGACTGATCGCCGATGTGCTGCTGCTGGGCGCCTTTGCCCTGCTGCATCTGTCCGTGCCGCTGATGGATGACAAGCCGACCCGATGGCCGCTGCTGGTGTCGGGTCTGGCGCTGCTGGCGGCGCTGCTGACGCAGTTGCCCACCGGACCCCATCAGGCGGCGCACCATCTGGTGGTCAACGGCGCGGGCGGCCTGTTCTGCTTCTTTGCGGCGCGCAACACCGTCCGCCTGTTGCGGGACCGGGACCTTCGCCCGGCGCTGAGCCGCATCTTCGGCCTGCCCTTCCTCGTCATCGGCGGCCTGCTGCTGGTGCGGCCGCTGGCGACGCTCTGGATGCCGGAAGTGCCGGCCTCGCTGGACACCCGGGGGGCCTTCAACATCGCCTGGCTGTGGGCGGCGCTGGTGATGACGCTGACGGTCAACGGCACCCTCGCCTTCCTGCTGATGCTCAAGCTGGTGCTGCAGATCCGCCGGCTGACGCTGCGCGACCCGCTCACCGATGCACTCAACCGCCGCGCCATGGCCGAGGCGATGGCCGCTGAACACCAGCGGGTGCGCCGCGGCCACACCTATGCGGTGGTGCTGCTGGACATGGACCGCTTCAAGCAGCTCAACGACACCCTCGGCCATGCCGCCGGCGACGAAGCGCTGAAGACGCTGGTGGAGGTGCTGCGGCCCTGTCTGCGGGAAGTGGACCTGCTCGGACGGCTCGGCGGCGAAGAGTTCTGCGCGCTGCTGCCCTACCCCGGCGTGGCCGGCGCCGCGCTGGTGGCCGAGCGGATGCGTCGGTTGCTGGAGACCACCGACTTCCGCTGGCAGGGCCAGTCCTGGCCGCTGAGTGCCAGCTTCGGCATCACCGAATCCGCGCCATCCGACGACGATCCAACGGAAGTGCTGCGCCGCGCGGACGATGCGCTCTACAGGGCCAAGGCGCAGGGCCGCAATCTGGTGCAGGCGGTGGAGGCCATCGACCAGGCGGCTCAGCCGCCGCGGCCGCAGTCCGCTTCAGGCCAGGGCGACCCGGTTGCGTCCTAGGTGCTTGGCGCGCTGCACCGCCTGGGTGGCGCGCGCCACGAGCAGATCAGTGGCGTAGGGCGGCGCGCTGGCCAGGCCCATGCTCAGCGTCACATCCAGGCCCGCGGACAGCCGCTGCCAGGAATGTACCGACACACTCGCGCGGATGCGTTCACAGACCTCGAAGCCGCGGTCGGCAATCGTGTCGGGGAAGACGATCAGGAATTCCTCGCCGCTCCAGCGCAGCGTGAGGTCGCTGGTGCGGGTGTTCTCGCGCAGCAGCTGGGCCAGCTCCTGCAGCACCCGGTCGCCGATGTCCCGGCCATGACGTTCGTTGATCTGTTCGAGGCCGTCGGCATCGATCAGGGCCACCGTCAGCGGCCGCTCGTCCTGCTCGGCGGCACGCAGCAGCGGCGGCAGGCGGGTTTCCAGGCAGCGGCGGTTGCCAAGGCCGGTGAGCGGGTCGCGGAAGGTGGCCGGGTCCCGGTCGGCGCAGGCGCCGCCATCGACCTGGATCTCGGCTTCCAGTCGCGACACGAAGTACTGGGACTGGGCCATCAACTGCAGCACACCGCGCCGGCGTTCGATGCCGCGGGCGGCTTCCAGATGGGCCAGCGCGGGATCGATCAGCCCCAGGGCCTTGGCCGCGCGGTAGGCCGCCTGATGCAGGCGCAGATGGAGGTGCGGCGGTAGGTGATCCAGTCCGGGTAATGCAGACAGCGCAGACAGCGCGGATGGTGCAGACGGGCTGGACAGCGCGGGCGCTGCTGCTGACGCCGGCCCGTCGGCTATCGGCGGGTCGAACGCAGCGCGTCGTTCCGTCGAGGCAGTTGCCGAGGCCAGTTCCGCCATCAGGCCCTGCAGACGCTGCCAGGCCTCGGCCGCCTCGCCTCGCATCAACAGCAGCTCGGCAAGGGTGCAGCGCACCCGCCAGGCCAGCAGGCGAAAACCTGCCCGCGTCGAATGATCCAGGGATTCCTGCAGCAGCGGCTCGGCCTCTTCCAGACGGCCCATCAGCAGCAGCACTTCGCCAAAGTTGCTGGCGGTGAGGGCAATGCCGTAGAGATCGCCCAGCTCCAGGGAGAACGGCCGCGCCTGACGCGCCAGCTCCAGCGCACGTTCGAGCGTGCGGGCGGCTGGCTCGGGGGTGTCAGCGTCCCGCTGCAGGTGGTAGGCCCCCAGCGCGACGGTGCATTGGTTGGTGAGCGTCACGACCCGCTCGAAGGGGGTGGCAGAGTCGCGCACGAGGCTGGCGGCCTCCCCCATCAGGCGCTCGGCCTGCCAGGGGTCGCCCATGCGCTCGAAGCAGGCGCCCAGGCCGTTCAGGGCCACGGCCCGGAGTCGGGCATCTCCCAGATCCGCGGCCTGCCGCAGGCATTCATGGGCGCAGGCCAGGCCCTGCTCATAGTCGCCCAGTTCGCAGGCGGCCAGACTCATCCAGCGCAGCAGCTCACACAGGGACACCGAAGGACCCAGCGGCCGCAGCAGATGCAGCGCTCGTTGCCCCGCGGCCAGCATGCCGGCCAGGTCCCCCTGACGCAGCAGGAAGTAGCTGCGCAGCTTCCCGGCTTCGGCCTGCTCAACGATGTAGCCCTCGGCTTCCGCCCGGGTCCAGATGCGGTCCGCCAGCCGGAGGCCTTCGTCCAGGCGCGCCTCACGCTGCGCCAGACGGGCACGTTCCAGCCAGTCGCTCAGAGGGGCGTCATCCGCCAGGTCAGCCAGGGCAGTCAGGGAATCCCGCATGGGGCAGGAGGATACACCCCCATGCGGGCGGGGCTGCGCCCGTCAGCGGCTCACCGGCATGGCGAATTCCGGGCCCTTGGCAATGGTGGCCGGCCAGCGCTGCATCACGCTCTTCTGGCGGGTGTAGAAGCGCACGCCTTCTTCGCCATAGGCATGCATGTCGCCGAACAGGCTTTTCTTCCAGCCGCCGAAACCCTGCCAGGCCATCGGCACCGGAATCGGCACGTTGATGCCGACCATGCCCACCTGCACCCGGCGGGAGAACTCGCGAGCGATGTTGCCGTCGCTGGTGAAACAGGCCACGCCATTGCCGAATTCGTGGGCATTGACCAGGTCCAGCGCCTCGCTGAAACCGTCCACCCGCACACAGGCCAGCACCGGGCCGAAGATCTCTTCCTTGTAGATGCGCATCTGCGGCTGCACATGGTCGAACAGCGTGGCGCCGGTGAAGAAGCCCTCCTCCTGCCCCGGCACGCGCAGGCCGCGGCCGTCCACCACCAGGGAGGCACCCTCTTCCACACCCAGGCCGATGTAGCCCTCGATGCGGTCCCGCGCCTCGCGGGTGACGATGGGGCCCATCTCGGCGTCCAGGTGGATGCCGTCCTTGATCTTCAGGGACCGGGCCCGCTCGGCCAGACGCGGCACGATCTTGTCCGCCACGTCACCCACCAGCACCGCCACGGAGATCGCCATGCAGCGCTCGCCTGCGGAGCCGTAGGCGGCGCCGATCAGCGCATCCACGGCCTGGTCCACGTCCGCGTCCGGCATCACGACCATGTGGTTCTTGGCGCCACCCAGCGCCTGCACCCGCTTGCCATGATGGGCACCGGTCTCATAGATGTACTGGGCGATCGGCGTGGAGCCGACGAAGCTCAGTGCCTTCACATCGGGATGGGTCAGCAGGGCATCCACCACCTGCTTGTCACCTTGCAGCACATTGAAGATGCCGTCCGGGAGGCCGGCCTGCTTGAAGAGTTCGGCCATCAGCAGGCTCGGCGACGGGTCGCGTTCGCTGGGCTTGAGGATGAACGCATTGCCGGTGGCAATCGCCATCGGCGCCATCCACATCGGGACCATGAAGGGGAAGTTGAACGGGGTGATGCCGGCGACGACGCCCAGCGGCTGCCGCATCGTCCAGTTGTCGATGCCGGTGGAGACCTGCTCGGTGTAGTCGCCCTTCAGCAGTTGTGGCACCCCGCAGGCGAATTCGACGATGTCGATGCCGCGGGTCACCTCGCCCTGCGCATCGGTGAAGACCTTGCCGTGCTCGGCGGTGATCATCGCGGCGAGTTGGTCGCGGTGCTGGTTCAGCAGTTCAAGGAACTTGAACATGACGCGGGCGCGACGCAGGGGAGGCGCATCGGCCCAGGCGGGGAAGGCTTTAAGACCGGAGGCGACGGCGGCCTGCACGTCGGCCACGCTGCCGAGCTGCACCTGCCGGGCGACGGCGCCGCTGGCCGGGTGGTAGACCGCCTGGCTGCGGCCCGAAGTGGCCGGGTGGCGGGCGCCCCCGATGAAGTGGGTGATGTCGGCCGGGTCGGTGTAGGGGGTGGGGGCAGTCATGGTGTCTCCGCAGGCGATCGGGGCGAATGGGAAGAGTGGGACAGATGGAGCGATTGAGGTTGAGTCTAGGCACCGCCATAAAACTTGCCTAGCCCAATGAGCGGGCCAGACTGTTCAGTACACTGAACAATCATGACCCCACGGAAATGGACCTCTGCGCCCGAACTGCCCGTGCCTCCTGATTCTTCAGTCGGCGGCGATGCCGGTCGGGACATATCGGAGTCCGGCCTCCCGGCTTCGCCGCCGCTGCGCCCGGAGTCGCGCGATGAATTGCTCTGGCCCCAGCTGCAGGCGCTGGTCGCCATCGGACGGCTGGGCAGCTTCACCAAGGCCGCTCAGCGGTTGGGTCTCTCCAAAGCCGCGATCAGCCAGCGGGTCGCTGACCTGGAACATCACCTGGATCAGCAACTGGTACAGCGAACCACCCGCTCGGTGCGGCTCACCGACGCCGGCCAGCGCTTGATGGAACAGGCCGAACCGGGTCTCGCGCTGCTGAACCGCAGCCTCAGCGAAGCCCGGGAGGCGGCCGGCCAACCCCGGGGCGTGCTGCGGGTGACTGCACCGGTGGCCCTGGGCCGGCAGCATGTCGCACCGGCGCTGGTGGACTTCTTTGAGCGCCACCCCGCCCTACGCATCGAACTGGACCTCACCGACCGGCTGGTGCCGCTGGCGCAGGAGGGCTTCGACCTGGCCATCCGCCACACCAGTCAGCCACCCGACACCCATGTCGCCACCCGGCTGTGTTCCTCGCGGGCGCTGCTGCTGGCGAGTCCGTCCTACCTCGGGCGCTTCGGCACCCCCGGGCATCCGGCGGAGTTGTCGCAGCACCGCTGCCTGCCGTATTTGCGATCCGGTCCCGCCCAATGGTTCTTCGAGCGGCGCGACAGTCCCCATGCCAGCGCGCGTGATAGCTCGCGGGAGGGTCCGCTGGAGCGGTTGCGGGTGCCCGTCCAGGGGTTGCTTCGCGCCGGGAACAGCGAGGTGCTGCGGGATGCGGCGCTGTCCGGCCTGGGCCTGGCGCTGCTACCCGACTTCAGCGCGCGGGACGCCCTGCGCCGGGGCGACCTGGTGGAGGTGCTGCCGGATTGGCGCGTGGTGGGTTTCTTCGGGGATGCCATCTACGCCATCCACCCCTGGAGCAGCCACACGCCGCAGGGTGTGCGGCTGCTGGTGGAGCATCTGCGCGAGGTGATGGGAAACGGCTTTGCGCCGTGAAATCGCGGCCTACAAAAAAGGACGCCCGACCAGCGAGCTGATCGGGCGTTGCAAGTCCTAGAAAGGACGTCGTTGGGATCGGTGCGCCCCCCTGGGGAGCGCTTGCAGGTAACTCTAGGGCGAACCCTGAGCGGCGCACATCCCCAGGAGGTAGGAGACCTGTGAAAAACCGTCAGCAGGTGTAAGCCGGACTTCATCATGCGGAAAATCGCACCGCGCAGTCGCGGCACGCCTGTGGCTCGGGGCCTCCCGGATAATGGCGCCATGAGTGCCTCCAAGCCGCCGTCCAAAAAGCCCGCACCACGCGGAACCGGCACCCCCGCCAAGCCTTCGGGCTCGCGGTCTGCATCGTCTTCTTCTACAAGGTCCCCAGCGGGGTCCTCAGGTGGCTCATCCGCTGCCAGCCGGCGACCAGCGGCCGGGTCGGGATCTGCCCCGTCGAACGGTCCTGCTCGGACCCAGCCTCAGCGCCCCGCGGCACCGCAGCGCTACGCACCCGCAGCCGCGCCTGTCCACGGCGCTCGGGCGCCCGCGGCGGCCCCTCGTACCCCCGCCCCGCCGGAGCCATGGAGCGACGAGGACCTGGACGAACTCCAGTCGCTGCTGGATGAGGTCGCCGAGCGTGCCGAGCCGCTGGACGTCTCGATGCTGGACGGCTTCCTGGTCGGTGTGCTGCTGCAGCCCCGTCCGGTGGCCCTGTCGGCCTGGTGGCCCTGGGTGCTGGACAGCGAAGAGGGTCATCCCCCGGAAGGCGTCGATGCCCAGGCGCTGCTGCAACTCGTGCAGCGGCGTTACGGTGAATTGCGCCAGGCGATCCACGACCGGCAATGGTTCGACCCCTGGGTGTTTGAACTGGACGAAGAGGCCTCCCCGTCCGACACGGTGCTGCCCTGGGTGGCCGGGTTTGCGTTGGCCACCGATGTCTTCCCGGGCCTGATGGGTCTGGATGAGGGCCAGCTCACCGAGCCGCTGGCGCAGCTCTACATGCACCTGGATCCCGAGGATCTGGAAGACGCCGACGCGCTGCTGGAAGAAATCGAGAGTCTGGAGCCGCCGGAAGAGCTGGAAGAAGCGGTGGAGAGTCTCGTGCGGGCCAGTCTGCTGCTGGCGGATGTGTCGCTGCCGCAGGCCGCGCCGCGTTCGGCCAACCGCTCGGGACCGCGCGGAGCCGGACCTCGCCGAGGCGGCCCGCCGCACGGCCGGCGTGGCTGACAAGGGCGGGGCGCGGGCCCTTCAGTCTCGCGCTCCCTGAGTCTGTGGGGGCGCTGGCTGCGCGCCGCTGACTGCGCCAGCGCTTACTGCGAGAACAACCGCGCCGCGTGCAGCCCCAGCCCGGTGGCGACCGACGCGAACCGGTCGCCCCGCACCTGCTGCGCCTGCGGATAGTCCGACGCGATGCGCTCGGCCAGCAGCCGCAGGCCGGTGGAGCCGCCGGTGAAGTACAGCGCGTCCACATCGGCCGGGGTGAGCCCCGCCATGGCCACCGTCTCGCGTCCGGCCGCGGCTATGCGCTCGATGTCCGACTGCAACGCGCCCACCGCCGTCTCTTCCTGCAGTTCCACGTTCAGGCCCGACTCGATGAGTCCCAGGTCGATCTGGGTCCCGCCTCCGCCGGAGACGGCAATCTTGGCCTCTTCGGCGCGGTGGGCCAGCTCATGGCCCAGCCGCTCCTCCAGCACCGTCATCAGTCGCTGGTGGTGGCGCACTTCGCCGTAGAACGGCTTCATGTTGCGCAGCTCCATCACCCGCTGCGGGCTGTAGCAGGTGTTGATCAGGTGCCAGGTGGCGAGGTCGAAATAGATGCCGCTGGGCACTTCCCGCGGGGGCTGCCCGGGACGGGTCGGGCCCAGGGCCCGATAGCCGAATTCCCGAAGGATGCCGGCCAGTTCGATGTGCCGGTCGAAGTCGGTGCCGGCGATGTGCACACCGTGATTGGCCAGGATGTCGTCCCGACGCTCCAGCCGCTGCATCCGCTCCGGACCGACCCGCACCAGCGAGAAGTCGGAGGTACCGCCGCCGATGTCGGCCACCAGCACCCGCTGTTCACGGGTAGCCTGCTGCTCATAGTCGAATGCGGCGGCGATCGGCTCGAACTGGAATTGCACGTCCTCGAAGCCCACGGCACGCGCAGCAGCCGTCAGCGACGCCTGAGCGGCGGCATCACGCGCCGGCTCTCCGTCCACAAAATACACCGGCCGCCCCAGCACCACCCGGCGCGGCTCGACGCCGTCCTGGATGGCCTGTCGGCGCAGATGCTTCAGGTAGCCGGCCAGCATGTCCGCATACTTGACGCCCCGGCCGCCGCCCACATCGGTCACCTGGTCGATCAGGCTGGAGCCGAGGATGCTTTTCATCGACCGCATCAGTCGGCCGTCCACACCTTCTTCGTAGGCTGCCATCGCGGCACGGCCGAAGGCCCGGGGCGGGCCGTCCGCATCGTGACGGCCTTCCGCGAAATAGAACACCGCCGTGGGCATGGTGGTGTGGCGGCCTTCCAGCGGCACCAGTCGCATGCCGCCGGTGGTCTGGCCACCTTCCTGGGCAGGCACGGCCACGGCCGAGTTGGAAGTGCCGAAGTCGATGGCGCAGATGTCGCGCGGCAGGGCGGAGGAAGTGGAAGCCATGATGCAGGCCGCGGGACCGCCAGCAGCAGCGCTGCGGCGGCCCCTCGAAGGTCAGAAGGGGGGCGCGGATTCTAGACCGGCTCGGCCCCCGGATGCTCAGGCCGTGACCTGGCTGCGGACCTTGGCGGCGGGCAATGCGTCACCATAAAAGCCGAAATTGAGTGCCGGACGCTGTCCGCTCATCAATTCCGCCAGCGCGCGGCCCGAGCCGGCGCCGTGGGTCCAGCCCAGCGTGCCATGGCCGGCATTGATCCACAGGTTGGACGCCTTCTGGCTGCGGCCGATGTAGGGCACGTTGGTGGGCGTGCTGGGCCGCAGGCCGGTCCAGAAATTCGGCTCGGACGTGTCCGCCACCCCGGGGAAGAGTTCTTCGTAGCGACGCACGAGCGACTCGCAGCGCACCTTGGAGGTCGGGCTGTCCAGGCTGGTGTCCAGGCCCACCAATTCGGCGGTGCCGGCGATGCGGACATGGTCGCCCAGGCGCGAGATCGCGATTTTGCGTGCATCGTCCAGCAGCGAAATGGTGCTGGCCTGCTCCGGTTTGAGCAATCGCATGGTGGCGGAGTAGCCCTTGGCGGGATAGATGTTGAGCGTCTCGCCCAGCGGCTTCATCAGGCCCGGCGCATAGGAGGCCAGCGCCACCACATAGGCATCGCCCTTGAGCCATTGCGACTGCCCGGTCTCCCGGGAGGTGACCTTCACGCCGCCCACTTCCTGACCGCGCGCACCCGCCTGCGGTTGCAGCAGGTTGATGTCGTGATTCCACAGGAACTGCACGCCTCGCCGGGCGGCGAGCTGCGCCAGCGCCTGGGTGAACACGCGGGCATCGCCGGATTCGTCGCTGGGGGTGTAGGTGCCGCCGTGCACATACTGCGAAGCGTTGCGCAGGGCCGGCTCGATGGCGAGCACTTCCTCGCGCGACAGGATGCGGCGGTCCACGCCGTGGCGGCGCATGATTTCCGCGCCTTGTGCGCCGGCCTCGAAGTCGGCCTGGCTGCCAAAGAAATGCAGGATGCCGCGCTCGAGCCGGTTGTATTCGATGCCGGTCTCGGCCACCAGCGCCTTCAGCGACTCATGGCTGTAACGACCCAGATGCACCAGCTGCTCGACATTGCGCTCGAAGGCGGAGGTGGTGCACTGCCCCAGGAAGGACAGGCCCCAGCGCCACTGGGCGGGATCCAGCCGCGGGCGGAACAGCAGCGGCGCATCGTCCTTCAGCAGCCATTTGGCGACCTTGAACGGCGCACCGGCATTGGCCCAGGGCTCGCAAAAGCACACCGAAATCTGGGCGCCGTTGGCAAAGGAGGTTTCCAGGGCCGCGTCGGGCTGACGGTCCACCACGACCACGTCGTGGCCCTGTTCCATCAGGTACCAGGCGGTATGCACGCCGATGATGCCGGCTCCCAGGACGATGACTTTCATGCGGAACTCCTTGTTCAGCCCAGCGGGCGCAGCAGCAATTGCAGGCCCAGCAAGGCCATCACCAGGGCGATCACGGCATCGATGCCGCGCCAGACCGCCGCGCGGCGCAGGGGCGCCGCGACTGCCGCTGCGCCGAAGCCCAGCAGCGAAAACCACATCACCGACGCCAGACTGGCGCCTGCGGCAAAGGCCGCCCGGTCGCCGGACGGCTGCTGGGCGCCGAGGGTGCCGAGCAGAACCACGGTGTCCAGGTAGACATGAGGATTGAGATAGGTCATGGCCAGCGTGCTGCCCAGGACCGCCCCCAGACTGGCCGACCCGATCTGCGCCTGCAGGCCCGCCTTGGGCGACAGGGCGCGGCGCGCGGCGCTGGCGGCATAGACCAGCAGGAAGGCAGCACCGCCGTAGCGGAACAGGGTCAGCAGCAGCGGGCTGGCGGCAATCAGACTGCCCAGGCCAAACACGCCCAGGCAGATCAGCACCACATCCGACAGGGCACAGACCGCCACCACCGGCGCCACATGCTGGCGCATCAATCCCTGCCGCAGCACCAGCGCATTCTGGGCGCCGATGGCCACGATCAAGCCGGCCCCGGTGAGCCAGCCTTGAAGGAGCGCGGTGGATGCCATGGAGGGATGCAGGAAGGGCGAGTGCGGCCAGCGGCCACGCGGGAGGTCGAGTGGCGAATTGTGGTGGTGCGCTCTCCGTTCATGAAGCGGGATTAATATCTCAGCAGGATCATTAGGACAGCTTATGAAAGACCTGGACGCCGCTGGCCTGGACTGCCTGGCCGCGCTGGCCGACGAGCGCAGCTTTGAGCGGGCCGCGGAAACCTTGGCCATCACCCAGAGCGCGGTGTCGCAGCGCCTGCGCAGCCTGGAAGCGCAAGTGGGACAGCTGCTGGTGGTGCGCTCCCGGCCGCTGCGGCTGACCGAGCCAGGCAAACGCCTCCTGCGTTACGCCCGTCAGCTGCATGCCTTGCGTTCAGACGTGGTGCGCGAGCTGGGCGTCCGAGGCGCCACGCCGGAGCGGCTGCCGATTGCGGTGAATGCGGACAGCCTCGCGACCTGGGTCCTGCCGGCGTTGGACCCGCTGGTGCAACGCGGCTTGCGGGAGGGCTTCGGGCTGGAGCTGGTGGTGGACGACCAGGACTTCACCCACGACTGGCTGCGCCAGGGCGAGGTGCTGGGCTGCGTCACCACCGTGCGGCAGGCGCTGCGCGGCTGCGTGGCGCTGCCCCTGGGGGTGATGCGGTACGTGGCGGTGGCGAGTCCGGAGTTTGTGCAGCGTGAGCTGCCGGGGGGGCTGGGCGCCACTTCAGTGGCGCAGGTGCCATTTCTGGTGTTCAACCGGAAGGACGACACCCAGCAGCAATGGGTCCGGCAGGCGCTGGGCTTGCGGGCCGCCCGGCTGAATGCGCGTTATGTGCCGTCCAGCGAGGCCTACGTACAGGCGGTCACCCGGGGGTGGGGCATCGGCGTGGCGCCGGAACTGCAGATTCGCCCCTTGCTCGCCCGCGAAGAGCTGGTGGTGCTTCGGCCCGACATCCATGTGGACGTGGCCCTGTACTGGCACCAGTGGAAGCTGGGCGCGGATGGGGATGCGGCGCAAAAAGGGCCGAAGTCCTTGCTGGATGAGATCGGGGAAGCGCTGACGCTGGGTGCGCGCGAGGCGCTGGAGCGCTGAGAACCTTGCTCAGCCATGCGCGTCACCGGGAACCGCTAGAGGGGACCCGGTATCGACGACGTCTGTTCTTCAGCGGTTTGAAGCCAGTTGCACCGGCGCTTCGGTGTCGCTCTGCACGGCGGCACGGGTCGCGACACGAGGTGTGCGATCAGCGGCGGGCACGGTCATTGCCGGATGCGTCACAACCACACCCAGCCGCATGCCATGACGGTCGTGGGCTTGCTGAACGTTCCCTGCCAGCCAGGTGGAAAGGGAGACGACGGTGCCGACGATGGTCCAGGTCAGCGATCGATGAATCAACGGAGACATGACGGGGGCACCAGACAGCAGTGCGCAAAAGACACAAGGGTGAAAGCATAGTGATCCCCGCGGTCGGGGGGGCTCCTACCTAAGCGGGGGGAGTGGTTATTTCGCTGCACCCAGTTGCACTCTCGAGCCAATTTGTGTGGATTTGTGAACTGGTTTTTCTAGAGCCCCCAATTTGGGGATTTGCCTGAGGACAACTTCCCCCACACTGTGGCATAGCAACGGCGCAAGGAGCACCTCAGCGCCGGGCATCCACCCCGTGCTTTTTGACGAGGTCCATCATGCGAATCGCCTCTGCTCTGCGCCTGTTCCGTCGTAACAGCCCCAGCACCCACGAGCCGGAACCGGCGGACATGGGGACCGCATTCGGCATGGAAGCGAGCTTCGGCGACGCCAGCGAATACGAGGACTTCCGGCGCAGCGACTACGGGCTGGAATCTCAAAGCGCGGCGCCTGCGGCGATCGAATCGCCCCTGTCCTGGATGACTTCACGCCGCAGTTGAGCGATCCATCCGTCCTCAAAGGGACGGATGAATGCTGGGCACCGGCTCGTCGCGGCTTTGGCCGGATCGGCGGATCAGCGGATCAACAGCACCGGCACGTCGCAGCTGGCCATCACCTTCGTCGCGACCGAGCCCAGCACCAGGTTGCCCAGCGTGGTGTGCCCGTGAGAGCCCATCATCAGCAGGTCAAACTTGTTCTTGGCCGCGACGGTGGAAATCACTTCGGCCGCATGGCCGGTCTTCACCACGTATTTGACGTTGATGCCGCGCTTATCCATAAAGGTGCGGATGGGCTTGAGCACCTTGGCGGCTTCGTCGTCGTAGTACTCCTGCAGCGTGGCCTTGTCGAGCACGGCCGCCGCCCGGGGCGGCACCGGGGCCACCACATGCACCACGGTGAAGTCGTGCACAGCGCCCAGCCACTCATCGTGGGTGGCCAGATAGGCCAACATGCGCTTGCTATAGATGCTGCCGTCGACAGCGACCAGGATTTTCATGCCGCAACCCTCCTGAAGCGCCCTGGGGATGGGCGTGCGATGAGTGTGGCACCGAACGGCCTCGCAAAAACCTGGGGCTGTCGAGCAAAAGGCGGGGCACTGACATGTCGCAAAAACCGCCACTGATAATGGTGGGCCGCCCTGCCCTTTGATCGACAACAAGTGTTTTTGCCGTGCGCCTTCAACTGATTTCGGACCTGCACCTGGAACGCCAGATCCATTTTGAGGCGGTCCCCCTCCCGGAGGCCGACCTGCTGATCCTGGCCGGCGACGTCGGCTCCTACCAGGCAGGGTCTGAACTGGTCACGGACGACTTCGGCCTGGGGCGGTTTTCACCGCTGCGGCCAAACAGCGGCTGGAAGCGGGTGCTGTATGTTCCCGGCAACCATGAGTTTGATGGCCTGGAGTACGCGCCCACCTACGATCGACTGCGCCGCACCTGCGAGGCGCTGGGTATCGAGTGGCTGGACCGGCAGGTCCTCGTCATCGATGGCGTGCGCTTCATGGGCACTACCTTGTGGAGTGACTTCGATGGCTTGGCCGCCCAGTTGCCAACACCCACCCAGCAACTGGCCGCGCGAGGCAAGGCCTTCCGCGCCGCCAACTACTACCTGAAGAAGTATTCGACCCTGCGGGACGGCCAGCATCTGCTGGCGGAAGATTTGCGGGAGATGGCGCTGGACTGCCAGGCCTGGCTGCGAGAGCAGCTGGCCCAGCCGTTCGACGGCAAAACCGTGGTCGTGACCCACTTTGCGCCCAGCCTGCGCAGCGCCGACCCCCGTTACGGACTCGCGCCCGGCACGGCCGGCTTCTGCAACTCACTGGATGAGCTGATCCCGATGGCGGATCTGTGGGTCCACGGTCATCTCCACTGCATGAATGACTATGTGGTGGAGACGCCGATGGCCGGAGGAGCCCCCCATCGGTGCCGCGTTGTCGCGAATCCGCTGGGATATGCGCGCAAGGGCGAGCAGGAAGACTACCGCCCGGGGCTGATCGTCGAGGTCTGAGCTCCGGTGTTCAGGCAGCGCCGTGGCACTGCTTGAACTTCTTGCCGGAGCCGCAGTGGCAAGGGTCGTTGCGGCCCAGCTTGGGCGTGTCGCGGCGCACCTGCTCGACATGGAAGCGCTGGGTTTCGGTCGCGGACTGCAGGTCCACCACCGTCAGCACCAGGTCTTCAATGGCGTCGTCCAGATCCTTCAGTGGATGCTCGCGGTTCAGCGTCTCCACGATCTCGCGCTCTTCCGGCGTCTCGGCCGGCAGGTGGCGGTACAGGCGGGCCAGCAAGGTCTGGATGTTGTCGTCGGCCTGCTCATGCAGGTCGGGGAAGGTTACCGCGGCGTATTCGAAACCGCCCACCCAGGGCAGCAGCGTGCGGGTGATCGGGTCGGTGGGGATATCGTCAGCGTCGTCCGCAGCATCCGAGGCTTCGGCAGCGGCCGCATCGCCTTCGACCGCAGGCGTCTTGGCCGGCTCGCTGGATTCACCTTCGCCGGTCTCGCCGGCTTCAGCTGCCTTGGCGGCCGCTTCGGCTTCAGCCTCCGCTTCCAGATCCAGCACCACCGGATAAAACCAGCCCTGCTCCAGCATGCTCTGGTTCAGGGACGCATACCGACGCTCCACCAGCGACCGGATACGCGCCAGCCAGGCGGGATCCACCGTCTCCGGCAGGGGTTGGCCTTCGTAGTCGAAAATCGGGGGCAGCCATTCCTCGATGGGAATCAGGCGCGGCTGCACCAGGACACCGCACAGGTAGCCGTCCAGCATGGATGTGTCCAGGGACTGCAGCGGGTCAGGGGTCTGGGCGAGGAGATCGTCGAGTTCGGCGAACTCGGCGTCGGTCAGGTCGTGGGCGATGCTCATGGCCGGATTGTCGCTGCGAATGGCCCGGCAGGCGTCGCCAGGCCCGGTGGCATGGCGGGGCGGTACAAGTTCACGTGGCATTCACGCGGCTTATGGAGCGGATTCCATCTCTTCATTGGCGGAGCGTCTAGGGAAAACCCTAAACTTCGTTCCGTTGGTTCTACAGAGCCATCACCAACCAAAAAAGGAATCGCCATGAGCGTCGCTACTCAAACCTTCGGTCTGCCTGTTAGCCGCACGGTGCGTCGCGGCGGCACGTTTGCCACCATCGGTGCCCGTGTCTGGGCCCGCAGCATCAGCAACATCAAGGCCCGCCTGGAAGCCGCCCGCATCGCCCGTTCGGAGCGCGAGCTGCTGTCCCTGGCTGCCCAGTATGAAGAGAGCATGCCCTCCTTCGCTGCTGAACTGCGCGCCGCCTACGCCCGCCGCAACAACGGCTGAAGAGAGTCTGTCGGATACCGGTCCGCAGCGGGATCAAGGTATTGCGGTATTGTGATGTGAGTACCGGCTACTGAGCCGGGTGTTGCTACCGCTGCCCACCGTTATCCACTGGTCTCGACCAGAATACAAAAAGCCCGCCTTGCGACAGCATGGCGGGCTTTGCTTTTGGGCGGCGCTCAGGCCCGGTGCAGGCCGCCTTGGCGGCGGCCCGCAGGGCTTACTTGGCGGCCAGACGAGTTTCGATCTTGGCCTTGGTGGCGGGCAGCTCGCCCGGCAGGTTGTGCGCGAGCTGGGTGAACAGCTCGTCGTGCAGCTTCAGCTCGGCCGCCCAGTCGCTGTCGGAGATGTGCGTCACGGTATGGAACTGCTCCGGCGTGAAGGCCAGGCCTTGCCAGTTCAGATCTTCATACCGGGGGCTGGTGCCAAAGGCATGCTCCTGGCCGCGGCCCTGGCCTTCCACCCGCTCCAGCATCCACTTCAGAACGCGCATGTTCTCGCCGTAACCGGGCCACACGAACTTGCCGTCCGCGCCCTTGCGGAACCAGTTGACGCAGAAGATCTTGGGCAACTTCGCACCGGACTGGGCCAGCTTGGCGCCCAGATCCAGCCAGTGGCGGAAGTAGTCGCTCATGTTGTAGCCCATGAACGGCAGCATGGCGAACGGATCGCGGCGCACCACGCCCTGTTGGCCCGCGGCGGCGGCCGTGGTTTCCGAACCCATGGTGGCGGCCATGTAGACCCCTTCCACCCAGTCACGGGCTTCGGTCACCAGCGGCACGGTGGTCGAGCGCCGGCCACCAAAGATGAAGGCGTCGATCGGCACGCCGGCCGGGTTGTCCCATTCAGCATCCAGCGCCGGATTGTTGATCGCCGACACGGTGAAACGCGCATTCGGATGGGCGGCCTTGGCACCGGTTTCCTTGGCGATGGCGGGCGTCCAGTCCTTGCCTTGCCAGTCGATCAGATGGGCGGGGGCGGTGTCGGTCATGCCTTCCCACCACACATCGCCGTCGTCGGTGAGGGCCACGTTGGTGAAGATGACGTCCTTGTTCAGGCTGGCCATGCAATTCGGATTGGTCAGCGAATTGGTGCCGGGGGCGACGCCGAAGTAACCCGCTTCGGGGTTGATCGCATAGAGGCGACCGTCCTGCCCGGGCTTGATCCAGGCGATGTCATCGCCGATGGTGGTGACCTTCCAGCCCTCGAAGCCTTGCGGCGGTATGAGCATGGCGAAGTTGGTCTTGCCGCAGGCGCTGGGGAAAGCGGCGGCCACGTGATGCTTCTTGCCTTCGGGCGAGGTGACGCCCAGGATCAGCATGTGTTCGGCCAGCCAGCCCTGGTCACGACCCATGGTGGACGCGATGCGCAGCGCAAAGCACTTCTTGCCCAGCAGGGCGTTGCCGCCATAGCCGGACCCGTAGGACCAGATTTCGCGGCTGGCGGGGTAATGGACGATGTACTTGGTCTTGTTGCAAGGCCACTTCACGTCGGCCTGACCGGCGTCCAGCGGGGCGCCGACGGTGTGCACGCAGGGAACGAATTCGCCGTTGTCACCCAGCACGTTCAGCACGGCGCGGCCCATGCGGGTCATGATGCGCATGTTGACGGCCACATACGGGCTGTCGGACAGCTCCACGCCTATGTGCGCGATCGGGGAGCCGATGGGTCCCATGCTGAACGGCACGACATACATGGTGCGGCCGCGCATGGCACCCTTGAACAGAGCCTGGTCGCCGGTCTGGAGCAGCTGTCGCATCTCCTTCGGGGCCATCCAGTTGTTGGTGGGGCCGGCGTCTTCCTTGCGGTCGGTGCAGATGAAGGTGCGGTCTTCGACACGGGCCACGTCGCTGGGGTCGCTCCAGGCGAGGTAGCTGTTCGGGCGCTTGGCCGGGTTCAGCTTCTGAAACGTGCCGGCGTCAACGAGCTGCTGGCACAGGCGGTCGTATTCCTCCTGGCTGCCGTCGCACCAGTAGACTTCCTTGGCTTCCGTCAGGGCGGCGATTTCGGCCACCCAAGCGATCAGACGCTGGTGTTTCACATAAGCGGGCACGTTCAAGCGCAGCCCTTCCATCACGGGTTGGTTCATGGTGTTTCCGATCTGAGGATATGAAAAGCGGGATTGGGTCAGCGCCTGGGGGACGCCTCGTCGAGGGTGGAGAACCACCGCCGTCAGAGGAGAACCCGCGACGCTGACCCAATGCCGCGCACCATGGGAGTACGAAGTTCTGGCTACTGAGCCAATGTAATCACGCCGTAACTCGGGTGGGGAGGTTATGTGCGAAGCGCATAGATTGATGCGCAACGGGGAGTGGTACCGGTGTCTTTGCGGCCCGGACATCTGACCGCGGCGCCGACGGTGGCGCATGGCGTATCACTCCAAGGTGCCGCCTGAACGCAAAGCGGTCGACGCTTCAACTCGCGCGGCTATAGCGACCTGCGCCGGCGGGCGACTTTCACGCCAACCAATGCGCCGACGAGAATGCTCACGACGAGGAAGACCAGACCCCCCGCGACGAAGTCATTGATGTCTGAGTTGGACCGGATGAACCGGCGTCCATACCAGTACCCAAAGGCATCTACAAGGGAGTAGGCCGCTGTGCCAAAAAGGCCCGCCCCCAGCACCGCGAAGAGAACCGCCTTCACCTCATCTCCCAAAACCAGATCGACTTCGTGTCTCTCCCTGACTTGCTCACCTCATCACATGAGACCCGTCGATCACGAAGGATCTCACCCCATCGTTATGGATACTTTTGACATTCGTCATGCGTCGCATCAATACCCGCTTCCTAGGTTGCAATTGGGTATGCAAGAAGGCCATGTCTGCCTTCCATCCGACGCAAAGAGAGGTTGCCGCGCGACATCCTGTGAGCGCACCTAGCGGAGCAGACGCATGCTCCAGCACTGATCGAGATTCAGAGGATGATGGCGATCAGGTAGGGCCTAAACGATTCTTTGAGAACCAAGCTGACCATGACGATCGAAAAGCAAGTAGAAATCCTCAACCAGATCACCCAGGTGATGCATGACTCTGCGGCGCCGAGCTATGAAGAGATGCGCTGCGAGTTTGACTACTTCGTTGCAGAAGGCGACTGGTCGATAGGCTCCGAATTCTCATTCGTGCGCAACGGCGAAGTGCACCGGACTGTTCTCGATGACGCGACAGGCGACATCCATCAAAAGGTCTATCAGTTGCACGAGCTGATGAAGGCTCATACAGGCGGTGATTGGAAAAGCTTCGTGCTGGCTGTTGACCGAAACGGCAAGGCGACCACCAATTTCACTTATTGATGGCCCTTCACACGTCCAACAAACGTCCCCAAAATCCTCGGCTGCCCGTTCTCATCCGGCCCGACGATCAGCCCCTCCCCGGACGCCGTATCGCCACTGACCAGTGCCGCCTGCACAAACATGTGGGTCACCCACACTTCGAATTGCCCGGGCCGCCGAGCTGCATCAACGATGCCCTGACGCAGATCCAGGAGGGCCTGGGCATTGGCAGCCTCCGATCCCCCCTGCGGTGACCCAAGCGCCGACCACCGCTCCGCCGAGCCGAAGGCCAGCTCTGCCGTGTCGATGCACCGGCACCACGGACTGCTGCGCACCCGCGACGGGCGCAGTTGCTGCGATGTCAGATATGCCCCCAGTGCACGCGCCTGCGCCCGGCCCTCTTCGCTGAGGTTGCGCTGCGTACTGCAATCCCCCAGCCGGAATCCTGGCGGATCGAAAGTGCCTGGCGCACGCGCATGGCGCAGCACGAGCACCACCCCACCGCGGCGCAGCAGCGCCAGCGCATCCGCGTCCGGCTCCGCGCTCCGGGCGCTATGAGGCATCAACGGCAGGGTCAGCAAGCCCAGGCAGGCGGATCGACGGTCCATGCGGCACTCCAGTGGTTGCGCGGATGATGCCGGGTCGGCCTGACCCTCGTGGGCGTCGGGGCATGACTTCTCCCGGCGCAATCTGCGGCCGGTTACCCTTCGATCCAGCCCCCAACCCTGACGCCCACGAGTTCCCGATGCCCCTGAATCCGTCCGTGCTCCGCCTCGCCACCGCGCAGGCCCTCGCCGGGGCCAATGCCACGGTCGTCTTCGCCACCGGCGCCATCATCGGCCACCTGCTGGCACCGAGCCCCGCGCTCGCCACGGTGCCGGTCTCCGTCTTCGTGGTGGGCATGGCCCTGGGCACCTTGCCGGCCGGTCTGCTCGTGCGCCGCCACGGCCGCCGTGCGTCCTTCATGGCGGGCACCGCCAGCGGCGTGCTGATGGGGCTCATCGGCGCACTCGCCCTGGTGTTCGGCTCGTTCGCCGGCTTCTGCCTCGCCATGCTGTTCGGCGGCGCCTACGCCTCGGTCGTCCAGTCCTTCCGCTTCGCCGCCACCGAATGCGTCGGCCCGGAGCAGCGTCCCACCGCGATGTCCTCAGTGCTCGCGGGAGGCGTGCTGGCGGGCGTGGTGGGCGCACAGCTCATCAACGCGACGATGAACGCCTGGCCGCCACATGCCTACGCGGTCACTTACCTCGGCGCGGCCGTGGTGGCCGCGCTGTCGGCCCTGGTGCTGCACGGCGTCAGCTTCCAGCGTCCACCGGCCTCGGCCAACGCCCAGGCCGGTGGCCGCCCCACGGTGCAGGTCCTTCGGCAGCCCCCACTGCTGGTGGCGATGTTCTGCGGCGTGGTC
>CBIHOT010000046.1:0-40797 GCA_966211495.1 uncultured Roseateles sp.
CCAAGCGCAAACCCAAGCTCAAGCTCAAGCCTTCACCCAGGCCCAGGCCATGTCGGGCCCGGCGCCGACACGCATCGTGGCCGACCCTTCCGCCCCGGGCAGCCAGCGCCCCACGGTGCTGACCGCGCCGAACGGCGTCTCGCTGGTCAACATCCAGACCCGCAGCTCCGCGGGCGTGTCACGCAACACCTACAGCCAGTTCGATGTTGGCGCGCAGGGCGTCATCCTCAACAACTCGCGCAGCGACACGAGCACCCAACTCGGCGGCTGGGTGCAAGGCAATCCGTGGATGGGCCGGGGGGAGGCGCGCGTCATCCTCAACGAGGTCAATAGCAGCACCGCTAGCCAGCTGAACGGCTACATCGAGGTGGCGGGCCGACGCGCCGACGTCATCATCGCCAACCCGGCGGGCCTTCAGGTCAATGGCGGTGGCTTCATCAATGCCAGCAGCGCAACGCTGACCACGGGGACACCGCAATTCGACGCGGCTGGCAATGTCAGCGGCTTTGCCGTGCAGGGCGGCTTGATCCGCATTGACGGCGCGGGCCTGGATGCTCGCTCGACGGACTACACCGCGCTGCTGTCTCGTGCGGTGGAACTCAATGCCGGGTTCTGGGCCAAGGACGCTCGCATCCAGACCGGGACGCAGGTGATGTCTGCGGAAGCGGCCGGAGCGGGGCAGGGCGCAGGAGAGACGGTCGCCCCCAGCGGTGATCGGCCGCGATATGCGCTCGACAGTACTGCGCTCGGCGGCATCTATGCACAGCAGATCACGCTGGTGGGGACCGAGGCGGGCCTGGGGGTGAGGCAGGGCGGCCAGATCGTTGGCGGGCGTTTGACGCTCAGGGCCGATGGCTGGCTGGAGAACACCGGCTCGGTCTACGCGGATCAGGCCGATGGGTCGGTAACGCCCACCCTGCAGGTGTCCTCGGGCCAAGGCGTGCGCAACGCGGGATGGATGGCGTCGCAGGGCAGTGTGGCCGTCACGGCGCCGCATCTGCAATCGACGAGCGGCAGCGTGACGGCGGCTGGCATGGCGCCGGATGGACGGCTCGAGACCGGGCCCGCTTCGCTGACCCTGACAGCCAGCGCCGCACAGCAACAGGCGGGGCAACTGCTGGCGCGTTCACGGATCGATATTCAGGTATTAGCGACCCCGCAGCGGCAGACTGACCCGCGGGCGGCAACACATTCGCCGCTGATTGCATCGCAGCCAACCTCGTCACGCTACGACGCATCAGACCTGCGGGTCGCGAGGCTGGATATCCCGGCCGCAACGCTGGACCCTCGCGCCGCGAGGCAGTATCTACCGGCCGCGACACCGGACCCGCGGGCCGCCACGCTGGACCTTAGCGGCGTGCAAGCCAAGTCGGCGGTCATCACGGTGGCAGGCGAGCAGGTTTTCGCGCAGGACGCCATTCTGGTGGCCTCAGACAGCCTGTCCGTGACGGCAAGTGCGTCGGTGGACCTGTCCAATACCCAGGCGCAGGCGCGAGACGTTCGAGTGGCCGGTGGCGATGTCCGTTTGGACAAAGCGGCCCTATCCGCCACGGGTGGGCTGCAAGTGACGGCCGCTGACCGCCTGTCAGCGACCCAAGCCTCGCTGATGGCCGACAGGCTGACAGTCTCGGCCGGTCAAGCCGATTTCTCCGGCGGCGAGTTCCTGCACACCGGTACTCAGACGCTGGCATTGAGCCTGAACGGCGCGCTGACCGCCGATGGCGCACGTATCGCCTCCAACGCTGATGACATGAGCCTGAGAGCGGCATCGATCAGCGCTCGCGAGGCTCGCATTGAACATTACGGCACGGGCCGCCTGACGCTCCGCAGTGGTGAGGCGGACCTTGCACCGGGTCGCGATGCGCAGCTTCGCGGAATTCCTTCCGACGGGGCGCCAATCGACGCAGCCGCGACGAAGGTGCTTGGAGAACCGTCCGGCACTCGGCAGGTGCAAGGCGGCGTGCTGGACCTGGATGCCGCCCAGGTCATGACGACTGGCCGGTTCGAACTTGCTGCTCACACAGCCGTGCTCGACCGAGCCGAGGTGATCGCCCAGTCGGTGGACTGGCACACCGGACACCTCTCCCATGCGCAAGCACGCACGCAGATTGCGGGAGCGGACACGTCTCGCATCGTCAGCCTGGGAGGACTGGACAACCGGCTCGGGCGCATTGAATCCAACAGCAGCGCGCTGAGGCTCCAAGGGGCGGTCATTGAGAACGGCGGCGGCGTGCTGTCGTCGGTCGGGCACCTGCATATCGACGCTAGCCAACTGGACAACCGGTCGGGCCTGCTGCTGGCCAATCGGCGGCTTGCCATTGGCGATGCGCATCGCCCGACGCTGCTGGACAACACCGCTGGCCAGGTCGGGGCTGCGGAGGTGGCGCTGTCTGCCGATCAGGTGTTCAACGCAGGCGGTTCTGTCTCAGCGACGAATGCAGCGGTGATCGACGTTGGGCGGTGGGCGCATGGTGACGGTCGTCTCGACGCGACGACGCTGGACGTGCATGCCGTCCGCTGGGAAGGCGCTGGCACGGCCTACGCGCGGGGCCAAGCCGCCTTGACGGCAGGAACGCTGCAAACTGCCGGAGTGCTAGGGGCGGGCGGCGCGCTCCAGGTGCGTGCGGACCAGGTGTTCGCCTCAGGTCTGATCGCGGCCGGCCTGCGGGCGGATGGCACGTTGGCATCCCCAAGCAAGGGGGCGGCGACGACTGACCCGCTGCAGCAAGTGTCGGCAGGGCTGACCCTTCAAGCTGCCGAGCTGTCCAATACGGGTGCCCTGCAGAGCGGTGGCGCTGTGGATGTGGCCATCTCCGGCGACTTAAACAACGCGGGGACCGTTTACGCGCATGGCGCCGGAGCCATTCGCGCGGGGCATCTGATCAACCCGGGCACGGTCGCTGCGCAAGGCGATCTGACGGTCCGAACGAATCGTTTGACTGGGTCCGGTGGAATGGCCGCCGGCCTGCGCGACGACAACACGCTGGCGGCACAAGGTCGTCTGGCGATTGAAGCTTCGGAACAATTGCAGTTCAGCGGCGCCCTGACGTCGGTGAGTGAGTTGTCGGCGACGGGCGCATCGCTGCAATTGCAGGCGGCGCATCTGCAGTCCCGCGCGTTGAACCTGCGCGCGACAGCGGGCGATCTTGCGCTTGACGGCGCCGTCGTCGCGGCCACGGACCTCTCACTGAGCGCGCAGCGAGACCTCATCACTTCGCGCGCGCTCGTCAGTGCCGGGCAGATGCGGCTGGAGGGCCGAGACTGGATCAATGTCGCCGGCCGTGTCACGCAAACGGCGGCGGATGGGGCTCTTGTCTCCACGCTGTCGCGCGATCTAAACAACCAGGCCGGCACCATCGAGTCCGCAGGTCGGCTGCTGACCCTCAGCGCAGCGGAAGTGAACAACGCCGGGGGGCGCATCGCGCAGGCGGGGGGTGATCTGCGGCTTCAGGCTGGTGACTGGAACGGGGCCCAGGGGCACGTCCTGGCGCGAGGGGCGCTGGATTGGACAGTGAGCGGCGGGCTCGGGCTCACTAGCGCCACCACCGAGGCCGACAGCATTCGCCTGCAGGCGGATCGGCTGACACATGACGAAGCCCGGATGGTGAGCGGCCAGGCGCTGTTCGTGGATGTGGCCGGTGAGTTGAACAACCAGGGCGGCGCACTTGCAGCCGGAACGGCACTGACCGTCGAAGCCGGTGGTGTGACCAACGCTGCAGGCGGGGTGATGCAGGCTGCAGGCGTTCTTCAACTGCGCACCACGGGCCTCTCGAGCGTCGGCGAATCTTCGAACGCGCCCCCACATCCCGGCGCCGCCGGTGAGCCTGTCCCAGGCACGTCGCCCGCCTCGACGGACGCGAGCCTCGTCGGGGCACTGGACAACCGAGGAGGGCATTTGCGCAGCGGCGCAGGGACACACCTCGACGTCGGCGTTCTGGACAACCGCGAAGGATGGATCGGCAGCGAGGGGGAACTGTTCGTCCAGTCCTCCGGAGCCGTGCTGAACCAACAAGGCAGATTGCTGTCCCGGCGTGCCCTCCGCATGGCGTCCACCTCGCTCAGCAACGAGTCCGGCCAGGTGGCGAGTATCGAGAGTGGGCTGTCCAATGCCACGCTGGACCGGATCGACAACACACAGGGATCGCTGCTGTCCGCGGGAGCATTGACGGTCAACGCCTCTGGGCTGATCAACGCTCGCGGAGAACTGTCCGGCACGACCGTGTCTGTGGAGACGAAAGGACAGGCGTTCAACAACCGCGCCGGCAAGGTGCTGTCCAGTGAAGCGATGACGGTGCACAGCGGTGCCCTGGACAACTTTGGTGGCCTGCTGCAGTCCGGCCAGACGCTCACCCTCCAGACCGGCGGTGCGGCGCTGACCAATACATTGGATGCGTCCGTGCTCACGCCCACCGGACTGCGGTCGCAAGGGGCGATGCAGATTGACTCTGGAGCGGTGGAGAACAGCGCCGGCATCGGCGGCACAGCGGTTACGCTGAATGCGGCATCGCTGATCAATCGCCAGGCCGTGTCCGGTCAGACGCTGGCGCTGCACCTCACAGGCACGCTGGACAACAGCGCCGGCCAAATGGTGGGTCTGCAAAGCACCTCGGCAACAGCCGTCGACATCCTGAACCAGGGCGGCCTGATCTACGGTGGCCAGACGCTGGACGTCCGTGCCACTGACTCACTGGACAACCGCAGCGCGTCCGATGCCGGCCAGGGCTCCGCGACCTTCAGCGAAACCTCGCCGGATGGCGGACAGCATTCACGAGGTGCCAGTCAGGGCCTCCAAGGCGGTGCGGTCACGCTCTCAGCGTCCCGGTTGGACAACGGCGCCGGCCAGGTGCGCGCCAATGCCGACCTGCGCATCACCGCCACCCGGTCGCTGGACAACAGCGGTGGGGTGATCAGCAGCCTGGGTCGCGCCGTACTCGGCGACGGCAGTGCGGACGCGCGCGAGGCTGCGCTGAGCCTGATCAATGCGGGTGGCACGGTCTGGGGCGGCACCGGCCTGAACGTGAGCGCGGGCAGCCTCAACGGTGGCGGTGGTGTCAGTGATGGCAGTGGTGGCAACGGTGGCAGTGGCGGTGGCGGTGGCGGCAGCAGTGATGGCAGCAGGGGCGGTGCAGGTGGCGGCGGCGAATTCTCCAGCGGCGGCTCGCTCAACCTGACGCTGGGCGGCGACCTGACCTACGGCACCGGCACCTTGCTGCAGGCCCGTGGCGACATCGGCCTGACGCTGGGCGGCAACTTCATCAACGAAGGCATCCTGCGCTCGGGGGGCCTGCTGAACATCCAGGCGCGCAACATTGACAACCGCGCTTCCGGCGAACTGAGCGCCGCGGAGACGCGCCTCACCGCCACGCAAGCGATCACCAATCGCGGCCTCATCGATGGCGAGCGGGTGACGGTCACCGCCGATCAGGTCAACAACCTGGGCACCGGCCGCCTCTACGGCAGCGACCTGACGCTCACCGGCGGCCAGCTCACCAATGGCGCCGAGAACGGCCAGGCGGCGGTCATCGCTTCTCGCGGTGACCTCACCATCCATATGAGCGGGGCGGTGAGCAACAGCGCCAATGCCCTCGTCTTCGCCGACGGGGACCTGCGCCTGACGGCTGCCAGCGTGGACAACACCAATGCGACGCTAGAGGCCACTCGCCTCTTGCAGATGGATGTGAGCGGCGCCATCAACAACCGCAGCATCCACGACGGCGCCGATGCGCTGCCGCAAGACCCGAACGCTCCGCGCGTGCTGGCGAGCAAGGCCTTCATCAGCAGCGGCGGCGACATGCGCCTGACCACCGGCCAGCTGATCAACAGCGGCGCGACCGTCGAGGCGCGCGGCAACCTGGTGCTGAAGTCGGCCGACATCCAGAACCTGAACCCCTACCTGAAGTGGCAGAAGGTGGCGGGCGCCACCACCACGGGCTGGGAGTTCCAGGCACCGGGCAGCACGGTGCGCTACACGCCGGAGCAGATCCGCGTACTGGCGACGATGGAATTCAATGGTGAGGAATGGTCGAGCCGCTGGGGCAGCGATGCGCAAGGCTCGCTGGAGCCGTTCGTCTACCAGTTCCATCCGAAGACGTCGAACTGGTCCAAGGACACCTACCACCGCAAGATGCTGCTGCCGTCCGAGCGCTACCCGAATGAGATCTTCGGGCGCTACCTGGGGGGCCTGGGCGGCAATGTGGCGGGCTCAGCCCAACGATGGTTCAGCTGGCGGCGCAGTGCCGATCATGTTTACAAGTACCAGGACAACGACGGCATGGACCAAGAGGTCCCGGTGCCCGGCGCACATTACCCGGCATCGGACCGCATCTGGTCCGACTTCGGCATCACCCCAGGGGACGACAACGCGCTGGACGCCGCTGTGGAGGCATTCTTTGCCGACGCCAACAGCCGCCTGGTGGGCGACTTCACTGCGTTCAGCTACAGCCGCACCACGGAAGACGCCAAGGTCACGCAAAGCTCGGCGGGGCAGATCATCGTGGGCGGCACGCTCACGGTGGAAGGCGGGCGCATCGTCAATGACATGAGCCGCGTCATCGGCCGGGATGGGGTGGACATCCGATCAGCCTCCATCGACAACCGCAGCACGCAGGTGGCGGTGAGCGGTTCGGAGCATGTGGATGTCTACCGAACCTACAACGCAGGCTCGGCCGACCCCAATACCGGCTACGACTACACCACCACTGACGCGGTGATCAAGGGCACGGTGGTGCTGACCCTGCCGGAGCTGGGTGCAGCCGGTGCCGGGGCGGCAGCGACCCCGGGCGGCCGCCAGCAAGCCGGTGCGGTGACAGGCACCGGTGGCGCGCAGGGGCAGAGCCTGGGCCAAGCGACTGCAGTGCGCGCCAGCGACCGCGGCTCGCTGGGCAACCTCATCGGTGTGGCGCGTCAAGACGTGGACCGGGGCGACGAAGCCCAGGCACGCCGCGCCATCACGATGGTTCGCCGGGCACCGGAGGGCTTGAGCACATCCCTGCGGCCTGCAGCGACGGTGCAAGGCTTTGATGCGAGCGGACGGCTGCGTGCCGTGCCGGTGTCTCTGAGCCTGCCGACCAACAGCCTCTTCAAGCTGCGCACGGACACCCGCAGCGGCTACCTGGTCGAGACCGACCCGCGCTACGCCAACTACCGCGACTGGCTGTCCAGCGACTACCTGTTGCAGGCCCTGGCGGTGGACCCGGCAACGGTGCAAAAGCGTCTGGGGGATGGCTTTTATGAGCAGCGCCTGGTGCGTGAACAGATCGGCCAGCTGACCGGCTCAGGCTTCCTGCAGGGCTACGCCAGCGACGAGGCCATGTACCGCGCCCTGCTGACCAATGGCGCCAGCTTTGCGTCGGCCCACCAACTGCGGCCGGGCGTGGCGCTGACGGCTGAGCAGATGTCGCAGCTGACCACCGACCTCGTGTGGCTGGTGGAGCAGTCGGTGACGCTGGCCGATGGCAGCACGCAGCGGGTGCTGGTGCCGCAGGTGTACCTGATGCCGCGTGATGGCGATCTGCAGGCCAGCGGGGCGCTGATTGCGGGCAACCGCGTGGACATCGCACTGAGCGGTGACCTGAACAACAGCGGCGACCTGCGGGCCTCCGAGGGTCTGCGCGCGACGGCGCAGAACATCGTCAACAGCGGCAGCATGCGCGGCACGCAACTGGCGCTGAGCGCAGGGGAAGACCTGCGCAATCTGGGCGGATCCCTCACCGCGACCGACTCGATGAGCCTGAAGGCGGGCCGTGATCTGGTGGTGAGCACCACCACGGCCAGCGGCACCACGGCCACCAGCCAGCGGACGGTGCTGGACCGGGTGGCCAGCCTGACCGCGGGCGGGGTGATGGTGCTGCAGGCGGGGCAGGATGTGGTGCTGGAGGCGGCGAGGATTCGGCAGACGGGGATGGATGCCCGCACCGGGGCTGTGGCTGGCAGCGGCACAGCGGCTGGCGCTGGAGTCAGTCCAAGCGGCGTGTTCGTGCAGGCCGGCCGCGACCTGAAGCTGACCACCGTCCAGACCGCCAGCAGCGACCGCGCCACCTTCGACGCCAACAACCACCTCTACCAAGGCAACAGCCAGCAGGTGGGCACGTCCGTCGAGTCCAAGGGCAAGGTGCTGCTCAGCGCCGGTCAGGACCTGACCGCGCAGGGAGCGTCGGTCAATAGCGCTTCGGCGGTGCAACTGAATGCCGAGCGGGATGTGCAACTGCTGGCGGCGCAATCGACCGAGTCACTGGACGAAGCGTCCAAGCACAAGGTCAAAGGCTTCCTGAACTCCACCACGACCACCACCAAGACGCAGTTGGAGCGCACGAGCGCCACTGGCACCACCCTCTCTGGCGACACGGTGGCGGTGACGGCGGGGCAGGATATTCGGGTGCAGGGATCCAATGTGGTGTCCGACACCGCAACCGCCTTGCAAGCTGGCCGGGACGTCACGCTGGAGAACGCACTGGATACCCGCCAGAGCCACTCCGAACGACAGGTCGTCACCAAGGGTATGACAGGCGCGGGCGCTGGCTTCAGCATCGGCACGCGAGACCAGCGCAGTGGGCAGGACGTCAACACGCAAACGGTGGTCGCGTCCACCGTGGGCAGCGTGGGCGGGGATGTGTCCATCATTGCGGGCCGCAACTATTCGCAAGTCGGCTCCATCGTGCAAACGCCCAAGGGCGACGTGGACGTGCTGGCTCAGCGCATCTCGGTCACGGCGGCGGCACAGGAAGGCCAGGACGTTCAGACGACCTCCTTCCGCCAGAGCGGTCTGTCCGTCTCGGTGAGTGCGCCGGTGGTCAGTGCGCTGACGGCCACCATGGACATGGCGGACAACATCGGCAAGGTCAGCGATGCGCGAATGGCCGCGCTGGGCGCCGCCTCCACCGCCATCAAGGCCAAGGAAGCGGTGCAGGCCCTGCAGGCAGACCCCAAGGCCGCAGGCGGCCTGTCCATCAGCATCACGGTGGGCTCCAGCCAGTCCAAGAGCCGCACCGAGACGACCACCACCACCCACCAAGGCAGCGAAATCACCGCCGGCGGCGACATCCGCCTGACGGCGCAGGGGGCCGGCGCGGACAGCGACATCCACATCCAGGGCTCCGACCTTGCCGCCGCGCAGCGACTGGCCCTGAAGGCTGAAGGCGATGTGTCGCTGATCTCGGCGCAGGACCGGGTCCAGCAAAAGAGCAGCAACTCCTCCAGCAGCGCCTCCGTGGGCGTGGCGGTAGGCGTCGGCTCCAGCGGGGCGTCCATCGGCTTGACCGCCAGCGCCAGCCTGGCGCGTGGCAAGTCCGACGGTGACGACGTCATCCAGCGCAACACGCATTTGCAGGGGCAGCAGGTCAGCATCGAGTCGGGCGGGGACGCCACCCTCAAGGGAGCGGTCGTCAGCGGGGAGCAGGTGAAGGTCGCGGCGGGCGGCAACCTCAGCATCGAGAGCCTGCAAGACACCAGCAAGTTCAAGAGTGAGAGCATGCAGGTGGGCGGCAGTGCCACCTTTGGGGTGGGGTTCAGCGGCAGCGTCAGTGGTGGGCAGAGCAAGATCAAGAGCGACTACGCCAGCGTCACCGAGCAAAGCGGCATCCGTGCCGGGGATGGCGGCTTCCAGGTGGAGGTCAAGGGCCACACCGACCTCAAGGGCGGCGCCATCACCAGCACGCAAGCGGCGGTGGCGGCCGGGGCCAACAGCTTCCAGTCCGGCTCGCTCAGCCTGAGCGACATCCAGAACCAGGCGGACTACAAGGGCTCCAGCTACAACGTGTCGGTCGGCTTCGGCAAGAAGGAGGACGGCAGCAAGAAGGAAGGAGAAGCGCCCAAGCCGACCGATGGCTCCTACCAGCTGACGGTGGTCAAGCCGGGCGGCGCACCGGGGAACTCGGCGGGGTTTGGTTACTCCAGTGGCAGCGACAGCAGCGTGACCCTGGCTGGCATCAGCGGGGTGGCGGGCAATGCAGCAGCGCGCACCGGGGATGCGGAGACCGGACTCAAGCCGATCTTCGACAAGAGCAAGGTCCAGCAGGATCTGGCGGCGCAGGTGGCGATCACGCAGACGTTCGGGAAGGAGGCGTCCCAGCAGGTCGGCGACTATGCGCAGAAGCAGATGAACGAGGCGCAGGCGCTGCGTACGCAGGCGCAAGGGGAGAGCGACCAGGGCAAGAGGGCGGAGCTGGAGAAGCAGGCTGCGGCGATCGAGCGCGACTGGGGCGACTACGGTGTGCTGCGCCTGGCGGCGCATACGGTCATTGGCGGCCTCACCGGCAATGTGGGTGGCGCTGCAGGTGCAGCAGCGGGCACGCTGACCGCGCCGGCGGTGGCCGATGCGCTCAAGCGCGCTGGCGTGCAAGGGGATCTGGCGAAGAGCCTGACGGCCTTGGCGAGTACGGCGGTGGGGGCTGCGGCGGGTGGGAGCGCTGCGGGCGGGGTGACTGCGTTCAATGAGGTGACCAACAACTTCCTGAACCACTACCGACCCAGTAAGACCTCGCCGCGCCTCTCCGAGAAGGAGCAATACGAGGCAGCTGTCGAAGCCTGTCTGAACAAGAACCCTGACGGATGCGCGCTGGCGGACCGGTTGAAGGCGCTCTCGAAGACCAGAGACAAGGCGATGGAATACGCCTGCGGCCCCAATGGGAACTTGGTTGACTGCGGCAGCTGGGTTCGCCAAGGGTGGGCCACCGGCAACTACGTGTTCACCCAGCCCCTGGGAGGCTTTACCTATGCCAACACCCGTGAACACACCGCGATCCAGGGGCTGAATACGGCTGTCATCCAAGCGTACGAGACGGCCGGGGAGAAGGCGAACCGGCAGGCGCATGAGGCGCAGGCGGCCATCGGTACACCGGCGTTGGGTGTGCTGTCAGGAGGCGTGGGACTGCTGGCGCGTGGCGTCATGCTGCTGGAAGGGGCGAAAGAACTTGGCACCGGCGCAGCGCAGTTCCAGAACGGAGACTACGGCGACTCGACGCTGAGTTTTGTGAATGGCTTGTTGGGGATTGGAGGAGCTGCTGCAGGCCAAGTCATCACGAGAGGACCTGCCGCCAACACCTCGCAGTTCAAACCTTTGACGCCGGGGATGCGGCTGCTGACGGATGAAGAACTGGCCAATGTCCGGGGCGGGTCGAACAAGATCTTCTACAACCAATTGCCGGAACGGCTTTCGCAGGAACTTGCGGAGGCGCGGAGCAGGGGAGTGCGACCCATATCCCCAGGTGATGCGGCGTTTGACCAAGTAGCAGCACAAGGTACGCTTAAGTTCGTCGTCACATTGGATGGAGACGTTCTCACTATTCCCAAGTATGCCTCAGACGGCAGGGAAATATCTCATGCAGTCCTGACTGGAGGAAGGCCGGTGCTCGCGGCCGGCGAGTTGGATGTGGCCGGAAACTCAAAAGTTGGCTATTACGGCATCAATTTTGAGTTGCATAGTGGTCATTATTTGAATGGTAATACTGCTGTGCAGAATGAGGCGGCCTCAAAAGTCGCTCGGGAAGCGCTCAAACGTTATGGAATACTCCATTTGGATTGAACAAGCTGCATGATGTACTTTGAGTCGAACATCTTTATTGAACTTTGCTTGGGTTCCTATGGATAAAGCTCCCATGTACGTGATTCCTTGGGTCCGATTTTCAAAGGACGAGATTGCCGAGCAGGCGATTCGAAAGGAGTTGTCGTTCAGCGCAGGGTATCGATTCTTTCCGAATCGCTACGAGGCCAATGTAAGTTTTTGCGGCGAGGTGTCCAGGGAAGCACTGATTTTCGTTTTGGAGGGTGGGTGCACCTATGTACGCAGCCAGCAGTCGCTCACGGTTGTACGCGGGCAGGTTCTCGTGATGTCGCCCGGACATTACCGCTTTGAGGCTGGAGATAATGGCGTGACATTGGTGCGTGTGTACTTCATACCTGAACTGAGGGAAGATGCCCCTTCTCAATGAATGGAAATTCCAAAGCGGTAAACGCTGCAGCGAAAAAGGTAGCCGAGGAGGCATTCAGAAAATATGGAATTGCCAATTGGGAGAAGGATTGAAATGATTGTTTGCGACTGGTCTCATCTTTCCGAAATGCCATTATGCGAGGAAGCGGTTCGGCGTTTATTCTGCTTCGACGAAGGATATAGGTTTTACCGGCACAACTACGAAAGTCGGACGCAATTTCCCGCTGCTATTCGCCGCAATGTACGCATTTATGTCTTTGACGGCCATTGTGCCTATAAGCAAGCCGAGCAGAGGATTGATATCAAAGCGGGCCAGTATGTTGATATGCCGCCTGGGGACTACGAATTTGAGACATTGGAATCGTCGGTCAAACTGATGAAGGTCTATCTAATCCCGGAATTGGGCATACGCAGTTCGCCATGAATTGTTATTGGATAGGCGGGCCCATAGCTAGAATGAAAAGGGGAAGGCGCCATCAGGGCCGGCCGTGGCATTTCAACCTTGAGCCGGCCCTGTCTGGGTGGTTTCAAGTGGCTTGGTAAAAAGGTCGAAAAATGAAAGTGAGTTCTTTCCAAGGAGTTTTCGGTAAAGAAATGACCGAGGCGCTGATCAGGTCAGAGTTCCCTGTTAGTGCCGGCTATCGATTTTTCCCGGCTGTCTACAAGAAGGAGCCGGAGTTTTCGACAAACTTCATGTGGCCTGTCCGGATCTATGTGCTTTCGGGCTCGTGCGTGTTCACGAAAAAATCAGATTCGGGGCTAAGTGTTGAACATGCGGAAGTTGTAGAGGGATCTTTTGTCGATTTGGAGCCAGGCCGGTACTACCTCCTGGTGGGCGAAGGCGGCGTGAAACTGATGAATGTTTACTTCATTCCCGATTTGATTGAGCAGAAATCTGAGCTCTGAGCACAATTGAAAACGAATGCCCTGACCGCGCCCACGCTCACTCTTCCCAAATGCGTTTGACATGCCAGTCTCCGCGCAGCCAAAAAAAAGCGCCTCACGGCGCTTTTTCATTTCAGGCCTCTTTGGCCCCGGCCTGCAGGAGCTCAATCCTCATGCCCATGCCCATGCTGCACTCCCGCAGCCTCGGCATCCACCGGCGCCGCAGCATCCCGACCATCGAAGAAGAACGGCTTGCGCGCCTTCTGACGCGGCCACACCTCGTTCATCGTCGGCACGTCATACAGCCGTCCACCCAGCATCACCTTGCTGATGCGGTCGCTCTGCCGGATGTCCTTCAGCACATCCCCATCCAGAATCACCAGATCCGCCAGTTTCCCGGCCTCCAGTGATCCGATGTCCTTGTCCAACCCCAGATAACGCGCCGGATTCAAGGTCGCACTGCGCAGCGCCTCCAGCGGCGTCATGCCACCCAGCCCGAGCATCCACAGCTCCCAATGCGCCCCCAGACCTTCACGCTGTCCATGGGCGCCGATGTTCACCGCGACCCCCGCGCGTTGCAGCTCGGTCGCCGTCTTGGCGACCTGGATCACGTTGAAGTCCTCTTCCGGCGCCGTCTCACGCCGGACACTGCGCGGTTCCAGCACGCTCTTGGGCACGAACTTGCTCAGGACCGGATGGCGCCACACATCCGTGCGGGCATACCAGTAATGCTCCCCATCCAGTCCGCCGTACGCCACGTTCAGCGTCGGGGTGTAACCCACCTGCGTCTGCGGCCACAGCTGCTTGACGTCTTCATAGACCTTGGGCACCGGCAGCGCATGTTCCACGCCGGTATGGCCGTCCACCACCATGCTCATGTTCATCTGATAGAGACTGCCCCCTTCCGGCACCACCATCATCTGCGTCTCGCGCGCCGCTTCCAGCACCTGCTGGCGCTGATCCCGGCGAGGCTGGTTGTAGCTCTTGACGCTGAATGCGCCCGCCGCCTTCAACCGATTCAGATGCGTCCTGGCGTCGTCCAGATTGTTGATCACCGCAGAGAAATCCGCCTTGGCCCCATACAGCACCGTGCCGGTGGAGAAGATGCGCGGCCCCACCACCCGCCCGGTACGCTGCATCTCCGCCTGAGTGAAGATGTCGCTGGTGCGGTTGGACGGGTCATGCAGCGTCGTCAAGCCAAAGGCCAGCGATGCGTAGTTCACCCAGCTTTGCTGCGGAATGATCTCCGTCTCGGCCATCGTGCCGTGCCAGTGCACATCAATCAGGCCCGGAATGATCGTCTTGCCCGCCGCCTGCAAGGTCTGTGTGCCCGCAGGAATGCTGACCTCGGCCCGGCTGCCAATGGCCTTGATGCGATCGTTTTCCACCAGGACCACGCCGTCTTCGATCACCTGGTCCGGCTGGCTGGCCTTCATCGTCACCAGCCGTGCGCCGACGATGGCGTAGCGTCCCTGCGGCTTGTCGGCCACCAGGGTCGGGCCGATCTTGCGGCCATGCGCCTGCGGCTTGAAGCCCGGCCGGGTCGCCTCGGCCAGCGACACGGTGAACAATTCATTGCCCAGCGCGTAATGCAGCGAGCGGCTGTCCGACGACCATTGCAGATCGTCCCCCGCATTGACGTCCAGCTTCGTCACCGGCATGGCGTCCGCCTTCGGGCCCACCGTCAGCGGTTTGCCGCTGGGGGCCAATGGCATCACATAGGTGTGGAAGCGTTCATTGAAGCCCAGGTATTGACCGTCGGGCGACACGGTAAAGGTGGTGGCAAATTCGCTTTTGGCCACGACCGCTTCTTCGCGGCTGTCCAGCGTCAGACGCACCAGCTGATGCAGTGAATCCACTTCGCCGGTCTGCTGCGTCCGCGTCACATACAGGGTATTGCCGTCAGCGCCGAACTGCGGCGTGTCGCCGTCCTTCGTCACTCGACGCGGCTCGCCCTTGCCATCCGCATTGGCGACATAGACCCCAGGCTCCATGCCATTCCAGGGCGATGTGAGATAGCCCCCGCGCGCCTTTCGATACGCCACCGTCTTCCCGTCCGGCGAAAACACCGGATAGAGGTATTTGCCGGCCTCCGGCGTGATCACCGTCTCACGGCCCGAGCCCAGATCCAGCTTGCGCACCCGGGCCTGCTCGGCATCATTCCAGCTCACGAACACCAGCTCCCGGCCGTCGCGCGAGAAGCTTGGGAAGTATTCGAAGCGATCGGTCTGCTGCGTCAGCCTGCGGGCTTCTCCCACCGGTTGGCCGTCCTTGAGCTCGTTCTGGTAGAGGTAGCCGGCCGCGGAGTAGACCGCTCGCTTGCCATCCGGCGACACCCGTACCCAACGCAGCATGCGCGAGTCAAAACGATCCGGCGCCACCTCCTGCGCAAATCGCACCGCGGGGCGGATCTCGCGTTCATCCTTCACATGGAATGGAATCTCGGCCGCCGTCGACTTGAACGGATCAATGCGCCAGAGCTTGCCCTGCGCCCACGCCACCACCTGTTTGCTGTCGGGTGTCCATGCAATGCCGGGATACACCCCATGCACCGACCAGGCCTCCTGCAGATCGCGCTCCAGGCCTGTCCACGCCGGGGTTTCGCGGCCTGTCTTGAGATCCTTCAGGAACAGGGTGGTCTGGCTCCCGGCATCGGTGCGCAGACGGCGGATGAAAGCCAGATAGCGGCCATCCGGCGACGGCGTCGGTCGAATCGCGCCACCAGGACCGGTGACAAACGCTTCATTGCTGCCGTCCGTCAGGTTCTGTCGGTAGATGCGGAAGATCTCGCCATTGCTGTCCTTGTTGTATTCAAACGAACGGCCGGGCGTGGTGTCCTGGGAGTAGTAGAAGAACTTGCCGTCCGGGGACACGGCGGGCTCGCCCAGGTCTTTCTGCCAGTTCGGCTTCTCATTGAGCTGCTGGCCTTTGCCGCCGTCCAGTGAATACATCCAGATCTCACCACTGCCCAGCGAGCGGGTGCCGGTGAAATGCTTGCGCGCCAGCAGGTACTTGCCGCTGGGATGCCACACCGGGTTGTTCAGCAGTCGATAGTCTTCGGTCGAAATGGCCCGTGCCTGGGTGCCATCCACATTCATCACCCAGATGTTGTCACCGCCGCCGGCATCGGAGACAAATGCGATCTGCTTCCCGTCCGGGGAGAATCGCGGCTGCATCTCCCACGCCATCGAGTGGGTGAGGGCCTTGGCTTCTCCGCCGCCAATCGGCATCAGGTAGAGGTCGCCCAGCAGATCGAACACCACCTGCCGGCCGTCCGGGCTGACGTCCACCGACATCCAGGTGCCGGTGTGCACATCCAGTTGCGCCGTCCGTTTCTCTCCGGGGGGCGCATTGACATTCCATTTGGTGGATGTGGCGGATGCACCGGCGGCGGCAGAGGCGCCATCGGATGCGGCCGCCGAAGCAGCCAGCGCAGCCGCCGGGGGCGTCTCGGTGGCCGCATGCACCTGGCTCATGCCGAGTGCGGCAGCGCACAGAACGACCAGGCCAGCAGCAGCCGCCGAGGGCGGCGCCACCAAAGCAGACACGCCCGCAGAGGCGGGCGTGCGAGAGAACAGACGGGACAGCGAAGGGGTGGTCATGGTCAGGCAATGCGCCAGAGCGGCGCGGGCTGAAGAATGCTCGAGAGAATACCCAGCAGGCCGGTGAAGGCCATGCTGGTTTTCTCGACCATGACGAATGGCAGTTTGGATAGCGCCCGGATCTCGCCAGGATCAAGCCCGAATCAAGTCCGGTCGCCGCTCCTGCGCGCCCTGACGAAACGCCGCCAGTCGCTGAGCGTACGGGTCCAGCGCATCCTCCGCGGTCTCCAGCGCCAGTCCGGTCACAGCCACAAACCGATCCGGCGTGACCTCTCCCACCGCCAGCAGTTCATCCACCAGCGACAGCAGCAGCGTCCGATGCTGATTCAGCAGCGCCATTGCTCGCACATGCTGCGCCTGCAGGAGCGATTCAATCGCTTCATTGCTGGGGGCTACATCGGTGCAGAGGTTGACCTCACTGTCGTCCACCACATCGGTACGCGCGATGCGATCGCCGAAGCCGAGGTGCCGCCACATGCGTGCCGCCGACTCAGTGGCCTTGCGCAGGTCGCTTTCCGAGCCGCTGGAGGCGAGCGCGGGGCCGAAGACGAGATGCTCCGCCGCGCGGCCGGCGAGGCTGGTGCATAGCGCGTCCTGCATGTTGCCCCGGCTCCAGACCTTGCGCCCGCTGTAGCTGTTGTAGCCCCCTTCGAAGCTCGCGACATGGATCTTGATCTCACGCGGTGCACGCCCGAAGAGCAGTGCATGCACGAGACCATGCCCCGCTTCATGCACCGCCAGCAGCGCCCTGAAGTCCGCATTGTTGCGTTGCCGCAGCCGTGTGATCTCGAATGGGGCGGCAATCGCGTGGGTCTGCCCCCGCCAATGCGCAAGCAACTGGCGGTGGTCCGCGGTCAGCCCGATGCTGTCGCCGCGGTCCGCGCCCTGAGCCAGCGCCCAGAGCGCCGCCTGGGCCAGCCCGGAGCCCACAATCGCATGCAGCGAAGAAAACAGAGGACGAGTGCCCTGCGCCGGGAACACGCCATTGGCATAGATCTGCTGCCGCACGCTGTGGTCAATCTCGAAGTGCAGGCCGCAGCGGGTTTGGGCCTCCTGCGCGTAACGGTCGCAATGCAGGCGGATCAATTGCTCGTACGCCTTGCGCGACAGGGACGGATAGATGACATGCTCATTGCCCAGCCGCGCCACCTGCTCGGGTTTGAAGCGGTTGTTGAGCGCCTTCTTCATGTCGATGACGTTCAGCTTGCGGGTCCAGGCGTGGAAGGTGTCGGCATCGCTGTCGCAGTCGTCCACGCTGGTGGCCAGGTCTTGATAGGCTTCATCCAGGTTGCCGCAGACGAAGATGAGCAGACGGCTGTAATCCGTCTCCCATTGCATCTGGCTGCTGTCCCGGAAGTCCCGCAGACGCTGCTGGATCTGATCCGGCGTCCACGCCATCACCTCCATCAGCGGTTCGTCCAGTTTGAGCAGACGACGCAGTTCTTGCGCTTCCCAGCTGCTGAGCCGAAAACGCAGGGCCGTGTCGACCGGGCCCGCGCGTTCCGCGTCATAAGCCGACTCCGCCAGGGAGGTTTCAATGGTGGACAGCAGCGTCAGCGATGGCGGCAGGCGTCCGTCGGAGAGCAGCGCCCAGACATCCTGGAAGCGCTCGAGCTTCACCTCTTCACGCTGGGTGTCGATGGTGCGGAAGCGCTGGAACTCGTCCAGCGCGAGGATGCCGGGCTCGCCTTCCTGAATGCCCGACTGGGTGAGCATGCCGGAAATCGACTGTGCCGACCGCCAGCTCGCCCCATTGGAGAAACCGTCCATCTGCACTTCCAGGAATCGGTCGTAGAAGCCCAGCAACTGGGCGAGCCTGCGCACCAGTTGTGTCTTGCCGGTGCCGGTCAATCCCCAGAGGCAGACGATCACCGGCCGAGTGACCAGTTCCGGCAGCACATACCAGGCTCGGACGGCATCAATGACACGATCAATGATGTCGTCAATGCCGAAGAGTTCCTGCTTCAGCTGCATCGCCACGCTTTGCAGATGTTCATGTCGTTGCGTCAATTGCTGACGCCATTCACGGGAATCATTCATCCCAATCCTCCCTGCGCAGCAGCGTCTGAAGCGCCACGCGATCTGCACGGCGCTGGGCGCCGCGACTTTGGATGTGTTCACCCGCGCCGCGCATGCCACGTTGACCCAGGGCCCGCGCCACGGGGTCTCGGGCCACCGGGCTGGTCTCGAGCAGCAGGCTCATGGGTTGTTTCATGCGGCGCAAGGCCTTGACCCGCCCCTCCTGGAGGGCGCGGGAACGGAGTTGTGCACTCATTCGGAATCCGATTGCAACGCCCCGGCTGATGGAAGTGGCCGCCATGCGCGAACGGACACCGTGAGCCGGGTCAAAGCCGGCAGGCGGGTCTCGATTCGTTGGCAGGGCAGGGCCGAGCAGGACTCAGCAACGGGGCATGCATGCCGCGCGGTCTGAAGCCGTCTGTGTGGATCGCGAGATCAGCAGGATCGGAGAAGGCGATGCACCATCCTCGCCAGCTCAGGCGGGGTGAGATGAGGTGCAAAGGCCTTCAGGCCTGTCAGAGACGGTTCAGCCGGGGCTCGGGAACCGTGTTCAGCCGATCGTCGCGAAGGTGAACAAGGAGGACATAAGAAATCTCCGTCATGCGGGCGCTGTCGTGGGCGCCTTCAGCAATGGGGGCGAATGATGCGTGCCGCGTTTGCATTGCGCAAGCAGCAAAAAGGGGTGCGTTGCATCAAGCCAACGCACCCCTGCAGTCATTCATTCACGTCAAGGCGTGAATGAACGCAGTGAACCGATTACTTCGCGCGCGCCGTCACGATGGCGTCGGCCACATTCTTGGGGGCTTCCGCGTAATGCTTGAATTCCATCGTGTAGGTGGCGCGTCCCTGGGTGGCCGAACGCAGGGTGGTGGAGTAGCCGAACATCTCCGACAGCGGCACTTCCGCCTTGATGATCTTGCCGCCGCCCACCATGTCGTCCATGCCCTGGACCATGCCGCGGCGTGAAGACAGGTCGCCCATCACCGTGCCGGCATAGTCTTCCGGCGTTTCGACTTCCACCGCCATCATCGGTTCCAGAATGACCGGGCTGGCGCGGCGGCAGGCCTCCTTGAAGCCCATGGACGCGGCCATCTTGAAGGCGTTTTCGTTCGAGTCCACATCGTGATAGGAGCCGAAGGTCAGCGTTACCTTGACGTCCACCACCGGATAGCCGGCCAGCACGCCATTGGGCAGGGTGTCGATGACGCCCTTTTCCACCGCGGGAATGTATTCGCGCGGCACCACGCCGCCCTTGATGGCATCGACGAATTCAAAGCCCTTGCCGGCTTCCTGCGGCTCGACCGTCAGCACCACGTGACCATACTGGCCCTTGCCGCCGGACTGGCGCACGAACTTGCCTTCGACATCCTGCACGGCTTTGCGGATCGTCTCGCGGTAGGCCACCTGCGGTTTGCCAACGTTGGCCTCCACACTGAATTCGCGTTTCATCCGGTCCACGATGATTTCCAGGTGCAGCTCACCCATGCCGGAGATGATGGTCTGGCCGGATTCCTCGTCGGTGCGCACCCGGAAGGAAGGATCTTCCGCCGCGAGGCGACCCAGTGCCAGGCCCATCTTCTCCTGGTCGGCCTTGCTCTTGGGCTCCACCGCCTGGGAGATCACCGGCTCGGGGAAGACCATCTTCTCCAGCGTGATGATCGCTTCCGGGTCGCACAGCGTCTCGCCGGTGGTGACGTCCTTCAGCCCGACACATGCTGCGATGTCGCCGGCCAGGATCTCCTTGATTTCTTCCCGCTGGTTGGCATGCATCTGCAGGATGCGCCCGATGCGTTCCTTCTTGCCACGCGTCGGGTTGTAGACCGAATCGCCCGACTTCAGGATGCCGGAATACACCCGCACAAAGGTCAGTTGGCCGACATAGGGGTCGGTCATCAGCTTGAAGGCGAGGGCGCTGAACTTTTCGTTGTCATCGGCTTTGCGGCTGACCGGCTGTTCGTCGTCATCGGTGCCGTTGACCGGCGGAATGTCGATCGGCGAGGGCATGAAATCAATGACGGCGTCCAGCATGCGCTGCACGCCCTTGTTCTTGAAGGCGGTGCCGCAGAGCATCGGCTGTATTTCGCCCGCAATGGTGCGGCGGCGGATCGCCTGCTTGATGGTGTCCTCGCTCAGCTCGCCGGTTTCGAGATACTGGTTCATGGTGTCTTCATCGGCTTCCGCAGCGGCCTCCACCATCTTTTCGCGCCATTCCTCCGCCTGCGCTCGCAGCTCGGCCGGAATCTCCTCGTAGCTGAACTTCATGCCCTGGGATGCGTCATCCCAATAGATCGCCTTCATCTTCAGCAGGTCAACCACGCCCTTGAACTGGTCTTCCGCGCCGATGGGCAGCACGATGGGCACGGGATTGGCGCGCAGCCGGTCCACCATCATCTGCCGCACCCGGAAGAAGTCGGCGCCGATGCGGTCCATCTTGTTGACGAAGGCCAGGCGCGGCACCTTGTACTTGTTGGCCTGACGCCAGACCGTCTCCGACTGGGGCTGCACGCCGCCGACGGAGTCATAGACCATCACTGCGCCATCCAGCACCCGCATCGACCGTTCGACTTCAATGGTGAAGTCCACGTGCCCCGGGGTGTCGATGATGTTGATGCGGTGCTCGGGCAGAGACAGGTCCATGCCCTTCCAGAAGCAGGTGGTGGCGGCCGACGTGATGGTGATGCCGCGCTCCTGTTCCTGCTCCATCCAGTCCATGGTGGCGGCGCCGTCATGCACCTCACCGATCTTGTGATTCACCCCCGTGTAGAACAGGATGCGCTCGGTCGTGGTGGTCTTCCCGGCGTCGATGTGGGCCGAGATACCGATGTTGCGATAGCGCTCGATGGGGGTCTTGCGAGACATGGCGGACTCCAAAGGGGTGAATGAGAGCAAAGCCTGAACAATGTAACCAGAAGCCGGTGGGTCTGCCACCGGCACCGGCAATCACCCGGCGGACGCGGGGGTGCCAGCGGGCGCCGCACGGCCCGAACTGCCGGCATGCAGATGCCGCGCCAAAAAGCGGCGGCTGCGCTCGTCGGCGAGCATGGCGGCCGCCGCATTGAAATGCTGGCCACCGCGCCGGGCGAAGCCGTGGCGGGTGTCCGGATAAGCCAGCAGCTGGGTGCCGGAGACGGCGGTCAGCCGATCGGTCATGACGGCCTGGGTGGGCCCGGAGATGAAATCATCCTGGGCCGCGAGGTGGACCATCAGCGGACAGGCCAGCGTATGAGCTTCATCGAGATAGCGCTCGATGCCGACGCCGTAATACACCACCGCCGCGTCGGAACGGCAGCAGGCGGCCACCCGGTAACTGAGCAGCCCGCCCAGGCAATAACCGACGCAGCCGACTTTGCGGGGACCACCTTCCATCTGCCGCAGCCAGTCCATGATGTGCTGCAGGTCGTTGGTGCCGAGGTCGGCATCAAAGGCGCGGCCCAATGCGAAGGCCGCTTCCCTTTCGTCGGGATCGTGTTCGGAAAACAGGGCCCGTGGTTGCTGTCGCCAGTACAGGTCCGGGCACAGGGCATGGAAGCCCTGCGCCGCGAGCCGGTCGCAGATCAGCTGCATGTCGGTATTGACGCCCAGCATCTCATGCAGCACGACCACGCCCGGGGCGTCGGGGGCCCGGGCCAGCGCCAGATAGGCGTCGATGACGCCCGGCTGGCCGTCCGGCTGGGGAAGACTGAGATTGAAGCGCTGCAAGGTGTCGCTGGCCGGGGATGCTTAACCGCGGCGCTCCTGCCAATCCGTCCAGGCCACCAGCAGAAAGCCGCCGACCAGTCCCCAGTGCTCGAAGAAGCTGTTCATCAGCATGAAGCGATCTTGGCCGGTGGCGTCCCAGTAGCGATTGGCCATGAAGGTGGCCGCAGCGGTGAAGACGGCCAGGGCCAGGGCGCCCAGCCACCGCAGACGACCGGTCAGGATGAGCGCCGAGGCGCCCAGTTCCAGCACGATGACGGCCGCGGCGAACAGCGGTGCCGGCGCCAACCCGAAATGCTGCATCTCGCCGACGGCCCCGCCGAAGTCGAGCAGCTTGACGAGCCCGCCTTGCAGGTACGCGGCGCACAGCAGCAGCAATGCCACCCAGCGCACCGGCCCGCCGGCGGAGAGGCGCCGGCCTTGAGGTGCCGACGCGGACCCGGGGTAGGCGGCGCTCATACGGCCCAGCAGGCGCAGCCCAGGGCGCCCCAGAAGCTCTTGAGGTCCGAGACCGGCGCATTGCTGGCCCAGGCGCGTGCGTGGTCGTGCTGGTGGACGCCACAGTTGGTGGCGCAGTCGCAGCTGAGGTTGCGCTTCATCGCAGCCTGCAGCGGACGACCTTCCTGGTCGCCCCAGCCCGCATACCCACCGAACCGGCGCACCGGCGACCAATCCGGCAGCGGCAGCGGGGGCGAGGTCTCGTCATCGGCGCTGAACTCGCCTGCGCCCCAGACCACCTTGCCGCCGACGACGGTCAGCAGGGCGGTGGTGTCGGCGATGTCGCTTTCCGGGCAGGCGAAGAAGTCGCGGTCGGGCACCACCAGATCGGCGAGCATGCCTTCCTGGATGCGGCCCTTCTTGCCTTCCTCATTGCTGAACCAGGTCACGTTCTCGGTCCACATGCGCAGGGCTTGTTCGCGGTCCAGGCAGTTGCGCTGCGGGGTCAGTTGCAGGCCACCCACCGTCTTGCCGGTGATCAGCCACGACAGCGACACCCACGGGTTGTAGGACGCGACGCGGGTGGCATCCGTGCCGGCGGAGACCTTCAGGCCCTTGTCCAGCATCTTCTTCACCGGCGGGGTGGCTTCCGCGGCACCGGCGCCGTAGCGTTCCACGAAGTATTCGCCCTGATAGGCCATGCGGTGCTGCACGGCCACGCCGCCACCGAGGGCAGCGATCCGGTCCATCGACGCTTCGGAGATGGTCTCCGCATGGTCGAAGAACCAGTTCAGGCCTTCCAGCGGGATGTCCTGATTGACCTTTTCGAACACATCCAGCGCGCGGCTGATGGTTTCGTCGTAGGTGGCGTGCATCCGCCAGGGCCAGCGGTTCTCGGCCAGGATGCGGACCACGCCTTCCAGATCGTCTTCCATCTGGGGCGGCATGTCCGGGCGTTCGACGCGGAAGTCTTCGAAGTCGGCCGCGGAGAACACCAGCATCTCGCCGGCGCCGTTGTGCCGGAAGTAATCGTCGCCCTGCTTGTATTTGGATTCCTGGGTCCAGCGGAGGAAGTCGTCCTTTTCCTGTTTCGGCTTCTGGGTGAACAGGTTGTAGGCCAGACGGATGGTCAGCAACTGGTCTTTGGCCAGTTGCTCGATCACCTCGTAGTCGTCCGGATAGTTCTGGAAACCGCCGCCGGCGTCGATAGCGCCGGTGATGCCCAGGCGGTTGAGCTCACGCATGAACAGGCGGCTGCTGTTGAGCTGGTACTCCAGCGGCAGCTTGGGGCCTTTGGCCAGCGTGGCGTAGAGGATGGACGCATTGGGCTTGGCGAGCAGCAGGCCTGTGGGGTTGCCCTGGCTGTCGCGGGTGATCTGACCGCCGGGGGGCTCGGGCGTGTCCTTGGTGTAGCCGACGGCGCGCAGGGCGGCGGCATTGAGCAGGGCGCGGTCGTACAGATGGAGGATGAACACGGGCGTGTCGGGCGCCACCGCATTGAGTTCTTCCAGTGTGGGCAGGCGCTTCTCGGCGAACTGGTGTTCGGTGAAGCCGCCGACGACGCGCACCCACTGCGGCGCGGGGGTCACGTCGACCTGGCGCTTGAGCATGGCCATCGCGTCGGCGAGGGAGCGCACGCCGTCCCAGCGGAGTTCCATGTTGAAGTTCAGGCCACCGCGAATGATGTGCAGGTGGTTGTCGATCAGGCCGGGGAGCACGCGTTTGCCGCGTACGTCGATCACCTTGGTGCGTGGGCCTTTCAGGGCCATCACTTCCTGGTCGTGGCCGACCTTGAGGAAGCGACCGTCCTTGATGGCGACGGCCTGCGCGGTGGGTTGGGCGCGGTTAAGGGTGGTGAACAGCCCGCGATGCAGGATCAGGTCAGCATAGACGGAAGAGGAATCAGCCATGACGGATCTCCGAAGCGGCGTCGGCCGCCTTGGCGACCGAAGGGGATGTGGACAGGGACGAAGAGGCGGAAGGAGCGGCGGACGGCGTGGTCACCTCGGCGCACTTGGGCAACTGTCCAAACATATGGGGCTTGACCTGATGCTGCAGCCAGGAGACCTGAGCGGCATCGTCGCGCTGGGCCAGTTTCTTGACCAGCGGGGGCACCTGTTCCCCGAGCAGGATGCCGAGCAGCCCGACGAGCGCGATCACCGGCGGCGCTGGCGAGCGCACATTGAACAGGGCGTAGATCACGCCGACGAGCAGGCCTACGGCCAACGACACAAGATAAGGTTTCATCACACCTCCACCAACCACAGACCAGACACAGCCATACCTCACCGCACACCCAGCGGCCTCAAGCCCAGCAGCTTCAAGCCCAGCCGCCGCTCAAGCCCGGCAGTGCGGGGCGCTGCCGGGCCCCACCACCCTCATCACCGCTCGCCCGGAGACGCCCAGCGTCTCCCGGGCCAATCAAGCGGAGCCCGTGGAACCGGCTCTGCCGGGCCACTGGGCTCGCCCCCTGGGGGGCCGACGAAGTCGGTAGGGGGGGGTCAACCTTCATGCGCGTTGAACATGGACTTGGCGTACGTGATGCCAAGACCATAGGCGCCGCCGAACTTCTTGGCGATGCCGGTCGTCAGGTCATAGGTCTCTGCGCGCGCCCAGTCGCGCTGCAGTTCCAGCATGTACTGCAGGGCCGTCATCGGACGTGCACCGGCCTGCACCATGCGTTCCACTGCGCGCTCATGCGCTTCGGTCGACACATCGCCGCAAGCGTCGGTGATCACATACACCTCGAAGCCTTGCTCCAGGGCCGAGATGGCCGGACCGACGATGCAGACCGACGTCCACAGGCCGGCCAGCACGATGCGCTCGCGGCCGATGGCGTTCACCACCTTGATGACGTTGGCATCTTCCCAGGTGTTCATCGACGTACGGTCGATCAGTTCCTGACCCGGGAAGGCCGAGGTGATCTCTTCGTACATCGGACCGGAGAAGCTCTTCTCGGCGACGGTGGTCAGGATGGTGGGCACCTTGAAGCCGGCGGCCGCATTCGAGATCAGCGCGGCGTTGTTGCGCAGTTCGATCGCGTCGATCGACTTGGTGGCGAACGACATCTGCGACTGGAAGTCGATCAGGATCAGGGTGTGGTCCTTGGGGGAGACGAGTCCGGCGCCGGGGGTCGGGGTAGCGGTGATGGCCATGGGAAGTCCTTTCATGAAGCTGTCAACAACCGGCCGGACTGCTGTCCGACCTCGGGCTGAAGTCTGCGGGGCGGATGGCGTGGCGTGATCTCCAAGATGGGAGGGGCGAGGGCCACTCGATCGTGCCAGCCGGTCGCGACTTCCCCATTTGGGGAGGGGGGGGCTACTGCGGGGGTGCACAAGGCTTCACAACTCATCACTCGCCGAAAGGAGGGGGGAACGCGATCATCCGCCCCATGAGATTTGTGAAGGAGCGAACACCATGATGAATTGGCCGACCCAACGTATTCAGGTCAGCGTGGCCTATGCCGATCCCCTCGTGGCGATCGGTCTGAGCACGGTGCTGTCCCAGCAGGTGGACATCGATGTGGTGGAGGCGGACGGGCGCGCATCGCCCGGGCCGCACATCGTGGTGGCGGACTATGAGCGGGCGCTGAATCTGGTGGCCAGCCGTTCCAGTGGCCGTGAGCGGCATGCCACCGCGCCGAAGGTGCTGGTGGTGACGGCCAATGACCGGGAGCAGGAAGTGCGTTCGGCGCTGGAGGCCGGGGTGGAAGGCTATCTGGAGTTGGGCTGCGAGGTGCAGGACCTGGTCTCAGGCGTGCGTCAACTGGCGCGTGGCTCGCGGTACCTGAGCGCGATGGCCGCACAGCGGATTGCGGCGAGCATGGCGCGCTCGACGCTGACCGACCGCGAGCAGCAGGTGCTGGGGCTGGTGGCGCGCGGCAAGAGCAACAAGGGTGTGGCGCTGGCGCTGGACATCTCGGCGGGCACGGTCAAGGCGCACATGAAGGCGATCCTGAGCAAGCTGGATGCGGAGACACGAACCGAAGCCGCGAGCATCGCGATGGAACGTGGGCTGATCGGGCCGGCGATGCTGGTGTCGTGAGCGCGCGGGGGGCGTGACACCTGCGCGGGAGCCGCTCGGGCGCTGGGCGTCAATTTTTGCGCTGATGAACCTCGGACTCATTGGCCGGATCGATGTGCGGGTCGCCATCGGAGCCGCAGATAACGTCAGCATTGATGTCGCCAGTGAGATGGCCGAGCCCTACCTCACCGAGCGACACGGATTCCTCCACGGACAGGCCTTCGCCGAGCCGCCCGGATTTCATCAGTTCGGTGAACTGCTGATCAGACAGCGGCCGGAGCAAATGGGAAACAGCGGAGAACTTCATCGACGCACCTCAATCGCGTTGTCGGCCATGTAAGTGGTGAGTGCAGCCCAGCCGGGACTGTCTGGGTGCAGGTCAAACTTTAACAGGGCGCTCGATCCCTTTTCGGCCCAGGTGCGGCCGTTGTCCGCAACCAGAACGTCTCTCACCGAGGCAAAAGCCGCCAGCTCAGGATGACTGTCGATGGCATCCTGAGGGATGGGACCGTCGAAACCAAGCTTGGGCCAGACGAGATATCCGGAGTATTGATGTGCCGGATCGGCCGGCGAGAGTGTCTGGCTGCTGCCAATGGCATCGACTTCCACACAGTGGAAAGCGCCCGTCCGCGCAGCTTCGAAAAGCTCAATGGCGACACTCCGAATACCCAGCTTCTTCCGACGCAGAGGCGCCGGAAGCGCAAATCCTGAATTCCTGATGTAGAGATGCGGCTCGGAGAATCGTTCAGCCTGCCTGATGATTCTCACCATCGTTCCTTCAATGTATGGCCCGGTGACGTCCATGCGAAATGTGTTCTCGACCTCATGGATGTCCACGATAGAGCTCGTGGGGGCACCTGCCAATCGAGCGATGCTTCTTTTGTCTCCTTCGAACCAGGCCAGGAAGGCTTCGCCTTCGGTGTGGTCGCGGACGGTGACTGTTCCATCATCAAAGTAGTGGGACGTGAGTGAATCGCGGGCAAACATCGGACACCAGGCTCATCCAAGATCACTCCCATGTGATGCGACTCGGAGCCTCTTCCTGGCCCTCTCGATTCGCAGCCGCGGCCCAACTGCCCCAGCATGATCAGAAGCGTATCCAGCGCGACCAGCTGCGGCTAGGGTTGTCAGAGGTGTTCTGTCAAAGTCCTGATCCCATGAAACTTCGATGTTTCAGAGGCGTCTCTCAACTCTCGACGGGTAAGGTCTGAACGACCTTCGCGAGCGGCAGATCAGCCGCTCACCATTTCTTCAGCCTCGCCACCACATCCATCGCCGGCTTCACCAGCTCGGGCAGCGGTGCACGCAGCTCGTTCGCAGGGCCCATCTTGTCGAAGTGGCGCGCCACCTTGCCAGGGATGAAACGCGACACGCTGGCGTAGAGATGCCGGTCGCCATGACGCGCCTGCTGCGTGACGTAAAAGCGCTGCGGCACCATCACCGAGAGGTGGTGCTGCGCCCGTGTCATGGCTACATAGAGCAGCCGTCGCTCTTCTTCAATCTGCGCCTGCGCGCCAGTGCTCAAGTCCGACGGCATGCAGCCGTCCACGCAGTTCAGCAGATACACCGCGCTCCATTCCTGGCCCTTGGCGGAATGGATGGTGGACAGGATCAGGTAGTCCTCATCCTTGAGCGGAACCCCCGATTCGTCGCTGCTCGCCTCCGGCGGATCCAGCGTCAATTCGGTCAAAAAGCGCTCACGGCTTCCGTACCCCTGCGCAATGCGGGCCAACTGCTCCAGGTCGGCCAATCGAATGGCCGCATCTTCATGCAGACGATGCAGATGCGGCGTCAACCACTCCATCGTCCGCTCCAGATCCAGCGGCCACTCGGATTCCTCCCGCAGCGTCAGCATCAACTCGCACAATGCCGCCCAGTCGGCCGCTGCGCCACGCGGCGGCTCGAAGGCTCGCAGGGCTGTGGCCATGTCGGAGGCGCTCTCCACCGCATCGACCAGGCGCCGCGCGCTGGCGGGCCCGAAGCCGGGCAGCAATTGCGACACCCGGAAGCACGCCAGCCGGTGATGCGGGTTCTGCGCCCAGCGCAACACGCTCAGCGCATCCTTGACATGGGTGCTCTCCAAAAACTTCAGCCCGCCAAACTTCACGAAAGGGATGTTGCGCCGGATGAGTTCCAACTCCAGCTGCGCACTGTGGGTGGCTGTCCGGAACAGCACCGCCTGTCGCTTGAGCTTGAGCCCTTCTTCACGGCGCTCCAGGACCCGGTCCGCCACCCATCGGGCCTGACGGGCTTCGTCATCCACCGTCACCAATTGCGGCCGTTCGCTGGAGACCTTGTCGGACCAGAGCTGCTTGGCATAGCGCTCTTTGGCCTGCGCAATCACGGCATTGGAGGCTTCCAGGATTGGCTGCGTTGAGCGGTAGTTCCGCTCCAGCGTGATCACCCGCGCAGGGGGATCAAAGCGGGATGGAAACTCAAGAATGTTGCGCACTTCCGCGGCGCGGAAGGAATAGATGGCCTGGGCATCGTCCCCGACCACCGTCAGGCGCCGCCCGTCCGGTTTGAGCCGATGCAGGATCGTGGCCTGCAGGCGGTTGGTGTCCTGGTATTCATCCACCAGCACGTGGTCGAACCGCTCGCCGATCTCCTTCGCCAGCGTCGGCTCGGCCATGATCTCCGCCCAATACAGCAGCAGGTCGTCATAGTCGAGCAGGCGCTGGCGCTGTTTCTCCGCGACATACGTCCGGAAGAGCTGCCGCAGCGAATCGTGCGCCGGGAAGCACCACGGGAAGTGGTCTTGAAGCACCTGGTCCAGCCGCGCTTCGCTGTTGACCGCGCGGGAGTAGATGTTGAGGCAGGTGGATTTGAGCGGGAAGCGGTCGGCGGTTTCCGCCAGTCCCAGGGCCTGCCGCTGCAACCCCATCAGGTCTTCGGCATCGGCCCGGTCCAGGATGGTGAATTGCGGATCCAGGCTGATGCGGTGGGCGTACTCCCGCAGCAGCCGGGCCCCAACGCTGTGGAAGGTGCCCGCCCAGGGAAACCGCGGCGCCATCTGAGTGGCTCGCAGGCCGAGCGCCCGGTGCAGCACCTGACCCGCCCGCCGTTCCATTTCTCCGGCGGCACGTCGGGAGAAGGTCAGCAGAAGGATGCGCTGGGGGTCCGCCCCGGCCACGACCAGCCGGGCCACCCGCGTGGCCAGCGTCTTGGTTTTGCCAGAGCCGGCCCCGGCAATCACCAGCAGGGCGCGGTCCTGCGCGGGGTCGTCCTGCAGGCCATGCTCGACGGCGGCCCGCTGATCGTCGTTCAACTCGTCAAACACGCCGCCGGCGGGACCTGGCGCAGCGATTTCCGGTGCGAGCGGATCAGGGCGGACGGACATGCTGGAGGCGTCGGAGGCATCGGCAGCAAGGACGGCGTCGGATGCGGCGGCCGCGTCGGGCAGGGCAGGGGACATCATGAGGCCCCCATCATAGGCTGTATGGATGATCAGTGTTTGGCAAAAAGTGCGCATCAGAGGGGCCGATCGCCGCTCTGACGTGTCGCAGGCGAAGCGGGGGCGAGCGCGGTCGCTGGGTGTGCGAAGGCACGGCGATTGCCTGTCGTCCGGTGTACGCTGTCCCTCTACGGAGACCTGCCCATGCTGCCCATCCTGCTGACTCTTTCCGCGCTCGCCATGCCGGTCATTGCCTGGTTCTCCCAGCAGGGGACTTTCGGTCCGGACAACAAGACGCTGTCGGACCAATACCCGACCTTGATCGTGGCGGATGGGTATGCGTTTTCCATCTGGGGCGTGATCTTTCTGCTGGATCTGCTGATGGCGCTGTGGACGCTACGCGGCCGTGAACCCGCGAACCCGGCGCTGGCGGCGATCCGGCACCGCTGCCTGCTGCTGACGACGGTCGGTTTTGCCCTCACGGCCAGCTGGATGGTGGTCTTTGCCCAGCAGTGGTTCTGGGTGGCGCTGGGGATCATGTGGGGTGCGCTGGCCTGTCTGCTGTGGGCGCTGATGCTGGTGGCACATGCCCGGCCGCAGGGGGCTGCTGCCTGGTTGACGCTGCTGCCGCTGGGCCTGCATGCGGGCTGGCTGTCGATGGCGGCGTTTTTGAACACCGCGCAGGTCATCGTGGCCAAGCAGTTGCTGCCGACGGTGGACCAACTGCCCTGGACGCTGGTGCTGTGGGCGCTGGCGGCGCTGCTCCTGCTGGTGGCCATTGTCCGGTTGCATCAGCCGATGACCGGCTGGCAGGCCCTGGGCTATGTGTTCTCGGCGGTGTGGGGGCTGGTGGGCGTCTACGTGAAGCAGAGTCGCGGTGAGTTGCCCGGAGCGTCAACGTCCGCATGGATCGCGCTGGTGCTGGCGGTCGTGCTGGTGACGCAGACGGTGTGGCTGCGCGTGCGGGGAGGGCGTCCGCCCCGGGGGCAGGAAGACGGGTTGATGTCGTATCGGCCGCATTGATCGGCGATTGTGGACACCGACTGCGCAGTGTCCTGCAGAGACTCCTCAATGGCGGGACCGCTGAGGTTCGCCGATGCCCAAGATCGTCGAAACGCGAGCTGTCAGGGTGTGAGCCCCCGCCTTCTTCAGCAAAGCAAGGAGTTCAGTCAGTGAGTAGGGAGGACGTTTCAGCTCCTGCACGGTGCGCAGCAAGGCTCTGGCTGTAGCGGCCGGTTCCGCGGTGCAAGCCTCATCGAGAAAAGCGCCTGGGGAGAGCACACGAACGCCCAAGGCTTTCATTTGCCGGGAGGCAAAGTCCTTGATGTTGTCCGTGATCAGTAGAACCTCTTCGCTCCGCTCCTGCCCGGGGTCGCTCTCGCGGTCAGCAAAATGACGCAGTGCCAACGCTGCGGCGGCGACGTGACGATCTTTTGCATCGACCTGCTGCGGCACGGCATCAAAGTCGGACTTGCTCAGATTGATTTCCCATTCCGGGCAACGTGCTTTCATGGCGTTCAGCCGTGCCTGGGCCTTGGCGCGCGCAATACCATAGACCTTCTGCATGTTCCGCAGGAACTCTTGGTCGATCTCCGGCGTCCAATGGGCAGAAAAGACTTTCTCGGCCCGAAGGTCCATCAAAACATCCGTCAGTCGCAACCTGAGCAACACACAGGTATCCAGCACCACAAGGGTGTCCTGCAACTTCATGGGCGCGTCTTGCGAGATGCCTTCGAGCGTGGAGCCAGGATGGGGGCGGATGTGTCGCGGACGACGTTCTTGAAGTGTCCGTCCGGGAATTCATAAAGACCCGCTGCCTCAGCCGCTGCGCGTGGCGATGGCGATCCTTCATGCTGCTGGGTCCTGGCGGCCAGATAGGAATGAACGGCCGAAGAGCGAATGCGGCGATGCCCCCCTTCGGTGATGACCACATCCCCCAGCTTCCCTTGATCGCAAAGCATGGAAATGTAGGGCCGGCTCACCTCCAGCTGCTCGGCGGCCTGCGCCGTGGTGAGCAAGGTATCTGGGGTGGGGGGCAGAGGGGTTGCGGCCGACGCACCGGATCCCAGTTCAGCTTTCGCGAGCCTGGCGATCAGACCCATGCGAATGGCCTTGCCTTCAGCGGTTTGAGAACACAGCGAGCTGTGGATCGCCCGACTGATCAAGCGCGCGATCTCTGCTTCGAGGCGCTGCATGTCACCTGCTGGCTCGGCGCCGGTGCTCTTCGCATGTCGGCCCTTCAAGGGTGGCAGACGGAACTGCTTCACCTCTGCGGCAACAAACCTGCCCACCTGTTCAGCCAGCGAGTCCACAGGGTCGCGGGAGAGGGTGGGATATCGGTCCGCGGGCGCGGCCGAAACGGTTTTGATCTGGGCGCGAGGCATGGTCTCTCCTTGATGTCGAAAAAGTCTAACACCAAAGAGAAAAAAGTGAAAAAAGCGAAACGCATGACAACCTTCGAGCAGAAGGTCCGGGCAGAGACAGACGAAAAAAAGCCGCCCTCAGGCGGCTTCTTCATCTCAGACATCAGCCCCGCTCAGCGCAGCGCTTCTGCCACCCCGCGCAAGGCGGGCGATTCCTTGGCCTGGATCAGGTAGACCGGCACCGACTCCATGTAGGCCTTGAAGCGTCCCTTGCTCACGAAACGCTCGTGGAAGGCCGAAGCCTCCAGCCGGTCGATGACCCGCGGCAGCACGCCGCCGCCCAGGTACACGCCGCCGCGCGCCCCCAGCGTCAGGGCCAGATTGCCCGCGACCGAACCCAGGAAGGCGAACATCAGCTCCAGCGTCTCATCGGCACGCGCATCGCTGCGGTCCAGCGCGCGGGCGCTGATGGTGGGCGCGTCCAGCCCGGCCGGCATCGGCACGCCGTCCAGCTCGCACAGCGCCTCATACATCCACACCAGGCCCAGGCCCGACACCGCACGCTCTGCCGACGCGTGACCAAAGCGCTTCTGCAGCGCCGCAACCACCGCCTGCTCGCGCGGGGTCACCGCCGCCAGCGTCACATGGCCACCTTCGCCTTGCAGCGCCCGGTAGCTCCCATCGCCCACCGGCACCAGACCCGACACACCCAGGCCGGTGCCCGGACCGATCAGGGCCAACGCGCCATTCGCATCCGGCACGCCGGCGCGGATCTGACGCTTTTCTTCCGCCGCCAGCGTCGGCAGTGCCAGGGCCAGCGCGGTGAAATCGTTGATCACCACCAGCTTCTCCAGCCCGACGGCCTGACGCAGCGCCTCGATGGAGAAGGACCAGTGGTGATTGGTCATGTGCACCTGATCCCCGACGATCGGGTTGGCGATGCCGATGGCCCCCTGCACCGGACCGTGGCCCGCTGCATCGCGGCCGGTGTCCTTCAGGTAGGTCTCGATGGCAGCCTGCAGACTGGGATAGTCGGCGCAGGCATAGGTGCGGACATCCGTCAGCGCCGCCTGCGGCTGGGCCTGCCAGGCAAAACGCGCATTGGTGCCGCCGACATCGGCCAGCAGTCGGCCCTGGGCCGGGGTGCCCTGGGGCGGGGGAACAAGCATCGCACTCATGTGAAGAAGAATCGGGTCAGGTCAGGCCAGCCGCTTTTCGCTGCCGGCATCGAACAGGTGGGCCGATTCTGCCGCCCATTGGAGTCGCACCGTATCTCCCACATTCAGATGGGGATTGCCGGCGACGCGTGACGTGATCTGCCCAAGCGGAGTATCCACCAGCAGATAGGTCTCCGGACCCGTCGGCTCGATCATGACCAGTTTGCCGGGGACGCCGTCATCCGCCAGACGGATGTGCTCGGGGCGCAGCCCGTACAGGCAGCCGCCGTTGCCCTGGATGGCGGCGTCGATCGTCGCCTGCTGCTGCGGGTTGACCGGCAGCGCGACGCCCTGCGCCCGCAGTCCTTGCTGCTGACGCTCGGCGGTGACGAAGTTCATCGTCGGCGAGCCGATGAACTCGGCCACGAAGCGGTTGGCCGGACGGGTGTAGATCTCTTCCGGCGTGCCAAATTGCTGCACCAGCCCATCACGCATCACGGCGATGCGGTCGCCCAGCGTCATCGCTTCCACCTGGTCGTGGGTCACGTACACGGTGGTGGTGCGGGTGCGCTGATGCAGCAGCTTGATCTCGGCCCGCATCTCGATGCGCAGCTTGGCGTCCAGGTTGGACAGCGGCTCGTCGAACAGGAACAGCTTGGGATCGCGCGCCAGGGCACGGCCCATCGCCACCCGCTGACGCTGGCCGCCGGACAGCTGCCCCGGCTTGCGGTCCAGCAGATGATCAATCTGCAGCAGCTTGGCCACCCGCTGCACCGTCTCTTCGCGCTGGGCCTTGGGCACCTTGCGCATCTCCAGACCGAAGGCGATGTTCTGCGCCACGTTCATGTTCGGATAGAGCGCATAGCTCTGGAACACCATGGCGATGTCCCGGTCCTTGCTCGGCAGATAGGTGACGTCGCGGTCGCCGATGTGGATGGCGCCGGAAGTCGGGTGTTCCAGGCCGGCGATCATCGCCAGCAGGGTGGACTTGCCGCAGCCCGACGGGCCGACCAGGATCAGGAATTCGCCTGCATCGATGGACAGATCGATGCCCTTGAGAATGTCGGCCGCACCGTAGCTCTTGCGGACCTGGGAAATGGTGAGTGCACCCATTTTTTATCCTTTCACAGCGCCGGCGGTGAGGCCGCGCACGAAATACTTGCCAGCAATGACGTAGACCACCAGGGTCGGCAGGGCGGCGATGAGCGCCGCAGCCATGTCCACGTTGTATTCCTTGACGGTGCTGGTGGTGTTGGCGAGGTTGTTCAGGCCGACGGTGATCGGCTTGCTGTCCGCTCCCGAGAAGACGACGCCATACAGGAAGTCGTTCCAGATGGAGGTGAACTGCCAGATCAGCGTCACGACCAGGATGGGCGTGGACAGCGGCAACACGATACGGATGAAGATCTGCCAGAACGAGGCGCCATCCAGCGTCGCGGCCTTGATCAGCTCATCCGGCAGGCCGGCGTAGTAGTTGCGGAAGAACAGCGTGGTGGACGGCATGCCGGCCAGCACGTGCACCAGGATCAGCCCCCACACCGAGCTGGCGATGCCCAGCATGCCCAGCACCTGGCTCATCGGCAGCAACACCACCTGCATCGGCATGAAAACGCCGAACAGCAGGAAGGCAAACATCACCTCGCTGCCGCGGAAACGCCACTTCGTCAACACATAGCCGTTGAGGGCGCCCAGCGCGGTGGAGATCAGCACCGCCGGCACCACCATGAACACCGAGTTCATGAAGAAGGGCTTCAGGCCGCCGCAGTCGGTCCCGGTGCAGGCACTGCTCCAGGCCTTGGACCAGGCTTCCAGGCTCGGGCTCATCGGAATGGACAGCAGCGTGCCATTGCGCACTTCATCCATGGTCTTGAGCGAGGTGCTGACCATCACATACAGCGGGGTCAGGAAGAAGGCGGCGAAGGCCACCAGCACCAGCAGCAGCAGCACACGCTGCCACGACAGGCCGCTGGGACGGCGTGCGGCTACGACGGAGGAGGGGGAAGAGGTCATCTCGGGTCTCATCACGGCGCTCATGACTTCGAACGCAGCTCGGAATAGAGATAGGGCACCACGATGGCCGCCACGGTGGCCAGCATGATGGTGGCGCTGGCAGCACCCAGGCCGATCTGGCCGCGCGAGAACGCCATGGTGTACATGAAGGTCGCGGGCAGGTCGGTGGCATAGCCGGGGCCGCCGGCGGTCAGCGCGATCACCAGGTCAAAGCTCTTGATCGCGATGTGGGCCACCACCATCAGGGTGGAGAAGAACACCGGACGCAGCGTCGGAATGAGGATGCGCCAGTAGATGCGGCTCAGCGATGCGCCGTCCACCTGTGCGGCCTTGATGATGGAGTCGTCGATGCCGCGAAGGCCGGCCAGGAAGAGGGCCATGACGAAACCGGAGGACTGCCAGATGCCGGCAATCACCACGCAATACAGCGCATGGTCGGGGTCCACCAGCCAGTCGAAGCGGAAGCTCTCAAAGCCCCAGGATTGCACCAGATGCTCGATGCCGAGGCCAGGGTTGAGGATCCACTTCCAGGCGGTGCCGGTCACGATGAACGACAGCGCCATGGGGTAGAGATAGATGGTGCGCAGCACACCCTCGGCACGGATCTTCTGATCCAGCAGGATGGCCAGCAGCAGACCCAGGACGGTGGTGCCACCGATGAACAGCACACCAAACACACCCAGGTTGGTCAGGGCCACCCACCACCGCTCGTTGTCGAACAGTGCGCGGTATTGGTCCAGACCGACGAATTCGTAATTGGGCAGCAGCCGCGATGCGGACACCGACAGATAGCCGTTCCAGGCCATCAGCCCATAAATGAACAGGAAGGAGAGAAGGAAGGTGGGCGCCACCACCAGCTTGGGAAGCCAGGGACTGCGCGGGGCTCTTGAGGCGGACATGCTGGGCGGCGGGTACTGCAAGAGGGGCGGGAAAGGGCCAGGCGTTCCCTAGGGAAGCCGGCCCCGCGGGCAAGCGGCCGATGAAAAAGGGGCGACTCCTCACGGAGCCGCCCCTTGTGCGGCTTTACTTGGTCTTCGCAGCGGACACCAGGCGGCTCTGAGCCTCCTTGGCCGTCATCTTGTCGCTGTTCCAGAACTGGCTCACGACGTCCTTCATCGCGCCTTCGGCGGCGGCCGGAACGGCCATGCCATGGGCGATGGAGGGCACCAGGGTGCCGGACTTGGCATCAGCGGCAAAGTCAGCGGCCGACTGCTTGGCGCAGTCGTCGAACTTGTCCATCTTCATGCCGGTACGGACCGGGATCGAGCCCTTGTTCAGGTTGAACAGTTCCTGGAATTCCGGCGACATGATCGCCGCGGCCAGGTCCTGCTGCGCCTTCTCGTTGGCGGCGTTCTTCAGCTTGAACATCGCGAACGAGTCAATGTTGAAGGTGTAGGCCTTGGACGAGCCGGGGGCGGCGGTGCAGATGAAGTCCTTGCCCGGGGTCTTGCCCGCGGCCATGAACTCACCCTTGGCCCAGTCACCCATCAGCTGCATGCCGGCTTCGCCCTTGATCACCATGGCGGTGGCCAGGTTCCAGTCGCGGCCCGGTGCGTTCTTGTCGGTGTAATCCTTGATGCGCTTGAAGGTGGTCAGCACCTTCTCCATCTCGGCACCTTGCAGCGTCGCCGGATCCAGCTGGACCAGGGCCTTCTTGTAGAAGTCCACACCGCCCAGGCCAATGGCCACCGCTTCGAACGTGGTGAAGTCCTGCCAGTTCTGGCCGCCGTGGGCGACCGGGATGATGCCGGCCTTCTTCAGCGCTTCAGCAGTGGTGAAGAACTCGTCCCAGGTGGTGGGCACCTTGGCATTGGCCTTCTTCAGCGCTTCAGGGTTGATCCACAGCCAGTTCACGCGGTGGACGTTCACCGGTGCGGCAATGTAGTGACCCTTGTACTTCATGATGTTGGCCACCACCGGCGGGATCACTTCATCCCACTTGCCGGCTGCCGCCACGCTGTCGATGTTGGTCAGCACGCCTTCCGCGGCCCATTCCTGCAGGGAGGGGCCCTTGATCTGAGCGGCGGCCGGGGCATTGCCCGACACCACGCGCGACTTCAGCACGGTCATGGCGGAGTCACCGCCGCCGCCAGCCACGGCGAAGTCCTTCCAGGTGTGACCCTGCTTCTGCAGCTGGGCCTTCAGGGCGGAAGCCGCCTTGGCCTCGCCGCCGCTGGTCCACCAGTGCAGCACTTCGACTTCACCGGCGTGGGCCGCACCGGCACCCGCCAGGACCGCGACCAGGGCCGTAGCCTTTGCGAGTTGCTTGAGCTTCATCATTTGCTTTGTCTCCTTGTGAGAGGAAGGGTTTGTCTACAGCCAGGAATGACAGCGACGGGGCGCGATCAGCCTTTTGTCGTCCGTATCAGGCTGATCAGAACCACATTTCGACCTGGGCGCCGAAGCTGGTGCCCGAGGTCTTGTCTTCGAAGTTCACGTTGTTCGTCACGTTGCCGGCAGCGCGGTTCCACTTGGCGTGGGTCACGTACAGACGGAACTCAGGACGGTCCATCAGCGCGGGGCCGACCGACAGCGTGGGGGCGAAGGTCAGCTTGGTCAAGCGGGCGGTCTGGCCACCATCCGGCTTGTACTGGGAAACGCCAGCTTCAGTCAGCAGCTTGAAGTTGCGGGTGACAGCGTAGGAGACGCGACCACCGACCGAGCCCGACTTCGTGGCCACGCCCTGGTTGTCCTTCTCATGCGCGTACAGCACCATGGCCATGCCGCCCCAGGCGCCTTGCTGCCAGTTCACCGATTCCACGATGCGGTACTTCTTGGCGGCCGAGGTGTCGGTCAGGTTGCCGAAGTTGGAGTTCAGACCGGTCGAGCCCTGGGCGTATTGCAGCCACACGACGTTGTTCAGGCCGGTGCCGAACATGTTTTCCTGTTCGTGCTTGAAGGTCAGACCCCAGCCGTTGGTGCCGCCGGCGAACTGGCCCTTGGTGACCGTGCCGAAGACGCTCAGCTTGCCGCCGTCATTGACAGCGGCGTCGACGTATTCCACGTTGCCACGGTGGCCGGGGCGCTCGTTGGAATCCTTGTCGGTCTTGTAGTAGGCGACGCCCAGCTTGCCGGGGCCCAGGCCGGTGAAGCCCTTGGCGCCAGCGCCCACGCCCACCATTTCGGTGAAGTAGGTGTCCACGATGTGCACGTCACCGCGGCGGCCGCGTTCCTTGCCGATCCAGAAGGTGGCTTCCGGAGCGATGTCGAAGCCCTTGGCTTCGGCAAACATCTGCGCCACGTCCCAGTCACCCTTGGTGCGGTCGGTGGAGCCGTCGTAGTAGTCGGTCATCAGCGTGACCTTGTATTCCACGCCGTCCTTCTTGAAGCCTTGGGCCAGCTGGAATTCACCGTAGAAATCGCACTCGTTGCCCAGGCGGTACTTCATGCCCTGGGTGCCGCCGTTCAGCGCGTAGCACGAACGGGAAGTGCCATTGGAAGTCAGGCCGGGGCCGGCGCGGAAGTAGCCGGTCCAGTCCAGTGCCTGGGAGGCGCCAGCGGCCATCAGCAGACCGACGGCCAGGGGAATTTGCTTGTACGCGTGAGCGATGCGAATCATGGATGAGTCTCCGTGTGAGGCTGCGAAACGACCCTCCGGGTGCGTGTCGTTAAGCAGGCGTTTATCTTTCTTGCATGCGGGGCGCACTTTAATTTTCCTTTAATGAAACTATATTGGTGCTTACCACTATGGTTTTCGGGCGGTACGCGCGTCGATTTCCCCCTCCTGGGGCGACGCGCGCATCAATGCGGGGCACCCCGTGGTTCGGGGCTTGGCGACCCTTTTCCGCGGCTGTCCTCCCTCCATTCAGCTGGTGTTCAGCTTTCATTCAGGAATGTCGCATCGGGGAACGCTAGGGCATCCGGTGTGCCCGGTCGTTCGAGGAAACTGGAAGTTCTGGCGCCAAGCCCGCGGGGACGGGCCTGGAAGGGGGCCGGGCGTGTCATTCCCATGACACGAGAGAAGGGCCCGTCTGACGAAAGTGGGGCGTTAAATCAGCGTGCGTTTCGGACAAGTTGACCGAAGAAACCGCATGAAATCGGAACGCTGTATGACATCTGGGCCGATCGCGAAACCCTCTGATGGCCGATCGACGCGTTGCAAATTTTGACCAACGTTGCGCGTGATTTGCGCCGAGAGAGGCTCAGGCACCTCGCGGCCCGACTCAGACGGCCATGGCCGCCGGCAGCCGCACGGTGACCTGCAGTCCATGCGGCGCCAGATTGCGCGCCTCCACGCTCCCCGCATGGCGCTCGACGATCTCTTTGACGATCGACAGTCCCAGCCCGCAGCCATTCCCTTCCTGGGTGCCGCGGAAGAAGCGCTCAAAGACTTTGTCCTCGATATCGGGGGCCAGGCCCGGCCCGTTGTCGGAGACCGTCAGCGTCACCTGACCGGGCAACTGTGGCGGACGGGCGACATGCACCGTGACCGTGGCGCCACGTCCGGCATACCGGATGGCGTTGTCGACGATGTTCACCAGCGCCTCTCGGAGCAGCAGATGGATGCCCATGACCTCGATCGCGGGGGAGGGTTCGTCTTCCTCCTCAAACCCCAGATCGACCTGTTGCTGCAGCGCACGGGGCACCATTTCGGCTGTGGCTTCCCGCGCCAGCCGCACCAGGTCCAGCCGGGTCAGCGGTTGGCGGGTGACCGATTCAGGCTCGGTCCGCGCCAGTGCCAGCAACTGATTCACTAGGTGGGCGCTACGCGTCGCGCTCTCATGCACCCGGGCCAGGCGCGTGGTCAGTGGCCCGGGCGGTGCCTCGGCCAGCGCCAGCTCGCTCTGGCTCTTGAGGCCCGCCAGCGGTGTGCGCAGCTGATGGGCCGCATCGCTGATGAACCGCCGCTGGCCCTGCACGTTGTGCCGCACCGAGGCCAGCAGGTCGTTGATGGCCTGGGCCAGCGAGCGCAGCTCCTGCGGGGCGGCATCCAGCTCAATCGGCCGCAGGTCATTGGGCTTGCGACCCTCCACCAGACGGCGCAGCCGGCTGATGGGCGCAAGACCGGCCCCGACGCCCGCCCAGACGATCATGCTCATCAGCACGATCAGCAGGGACAGCGGCAGCATGGTGTCGATCAGCAGCCGCCTGAACAGCAGCTCGCGGTTGGCACTGGACCGGGCGACCTGCACCAGCATCATCTGCTGGGCACGCGGATCGTCCCCGAACTGCAGATACAGGGCGGCCACCCGCACGGGCGCCTGCTGCACGCCGCCGTCCGGATCTTCCAGCTGGCCGTCATAGAAGCGGGCTTCGCCCAGCGGCGGGCTGGCGGGGGAGGGCGGCG
>CBIHOT010000047.1:0-40534 GCA_966211495.1 uncultured Roseateles sp.
TTGCCGGCGACATCATCGGCATTCCCAACCACGGCGTGCTGCAGCTGGGCGACACCATCACCGAAGGCGAGGCCCTGCAGTACACCGGTCTGCCCTTCTTCGCACCGGAAATGTTCCGGTCGGTGGAAGTGGCGGATCCGCTCAAGACGAAGCAGCTGCGCGAAGGTCTGCGGCAGCTGGGCGAGGAAGGCGCGATCCAGGTGTTCCGGCCGGAAGCCGGCAGCGTGCTGCTGCTGGGCGCCGTGGGTCAGCTGCAGTTCGAGGTGGTGGCCCACCGGCTGGAGCATGAGTACAACGTCAAGGCCCGCATCATGGCGGCGCGCTACAACGTGGCGCGCTGGGTGACCTGCGACGAGGCGGACGGTGGGGAGAAGGAGCTGCGGCGCTTCATCGACCACAACGCCCACCGCGTGGCCTGGGACGCGGTGAACGCGCCGACGGTGCTGCTGGAATACGCCGGCGAACTGCGCGCGATGCAGGAGAACTGGCCCAAGATCAAGTTCCACGCCCTGCGGGAACATGCGGGGCTGGTGTTCCAGCGACAGATGGACGCTTGAATGCGTTAGTCCAGGCCGGTTTCCTGTCTGGACGTGCGATTCACCGCAGGAGCCGCTCCTCCTAAGCTGACCCCTCATGAGCTATGAGGTGGTCAGCATTCCGGAATCCGCTCGAGAAGACACCGAGCCATTGGGGAGCAAGCCCAAGTTCTGGGTGTCGCTGGAGGATGGAAGGTGGCTGTTCAAGGAAGCCCGCTTCTCCTTCACGCTTGCCAGGCGTATCCTGAGTGCTTCAGACCGCTCCTGGACCGGCTGTCAGCGCTGCAGCCCAGTCTTATACGCCGCATTGTTGACCGCCTGCCCGCCCATCGCGCCAGCGCGATGGCCAAAGAGTTTGCCTACCAGATGGTGGTGCAGGCTCGCGCGCTCCTTATCCAGATTGCAAGATGAACACTCTCTTCGTTGCCTGGCAATCGCCTGGTCCTGCACGTGCCTGGTTCCCCATCGGGCGACTGGACGCCCAGGCGCATGACTACGTCTTTCAATACACCCACGGCGCCTTGAAGGCACGGGACCAAGCGGGGTTTTCTGCGCTCCTGGCGTTTCCCGAATTGGAGCGACGTTATGAAGCGTCCGAGCTGTTTCCGCTTTTCACAAACCGCGTGCTTCACGCCAACCGCAAGGATTTCCCTGAATACCTGCGGTGGCTGGATATGAACATGGAACCGGCTGCCGCCGATCCGATCGAGATCCTCAGCCTCACCGGAGGCGAAAGGCAGACGGACAGTTTGGAGATGTTTCCCAAGCTGACCAAGAGGCCCGATGGCTCGATTCAGGCCCGTTTCTTTCTGCATGGTTTGCGCCATGTGGCTTTGTCCGCGCAGCAGCGGGCCAAAGCCTTGCAGGTGGGCGAGCCGCTGGGCGTTGCGGTCGAAGTGACCAACCCCGCCACCGGATTTGCCATCCAGCTTCAGACGCTGGACGGTCAGATGATCGGATGGGCGCCTCGCTATCTCGTGGATGACCTGCGTCTGGCGGTCCTGAATTCTGCGAGCGCGCGGGCTACCGTCCGGCACATCAATCCGACCACCGCGCCAGCGGCTCGGCAGGTGATGGTCGAACTGAACTGCGACGTGCCGTCAGGCTATGAGCCGATGACCTCCAGGGACTACCGGGTCCTGGGGGAAGTCCTCAGTCCTGAGGTGACTGGCCCTCGATTCACGCACTAAGAAAGACGGCCACCTTCCCGGTGGCCGTCTCACACTGCGCAAGGGATCAGGGCTTGATGCTGTAGTTCACCGGCACCCAGACGTAGCCCTTGCCCTCGGACCGCAGATGGCCGATGCCCGGGAAGGACACGTGGGCCACGGCGACGTAGTAGCCCTTCTTGGCAGCATCGGCGAAGGCCTTCTCACGCTGCGGAACGGCGCGCTTGGAGTCGCTGTCGAAGTTGATGGCCACCGAAGGCGTCGGGAACTGGACCGCCGCCACGTGCATCAGGTCGCCCCAGACCGCGAGCTGCTGGCCCTTGCTCTCCACCATGTAGACCGTGTGACCCGGCGTATGGCCCGGTGCCGGCACCGCACGGATGCCGGCCATCAAGTCGGTGGCGCCATCAAACGGCTTCACGCGACCCGCGTCCTGATAGGGCTTGAGTGCCGCGATCACACCCGGGAAGAAGCCGCGATGGCCTTCCGGCTCCTTGGCAGCGTTGGCTTCATTCAGCCAGTGATCGGCATCGTGCTGGTCCATGCGAACCACCGCATTCGGGAAGACCGGCTTGCCGTCCTGGGTCAGCCCGCCGGCATGGTCCGGATGCAGGTGGGTGATGTAGATCTCATCGACCTGCTCGGGTTGGTAGCCCGCCGCCTTCAGGTTGGCCAGCAGCCGGCCCGCCGTCGGGCCGAAGAGGCCGGCCGCGCCGGTGTCGATCAGCACCAGCTTGGTGCCGGTGTTGATCAGGTAGCCATTCACCGAGGTCTCGACCGGCGGCTTCAGGTAGTTCTTTTCCAGCGCCTTCACCACGGTGCCAGGCTTGGCCTTGTCCATCAGCTGGTCGACCGGCAGGTCCAGCGTACCGTCGTTCAGCGCGGTGATCTCGAAGTCTCCGAGCATCATCCGGTAGTAGCCGGGCGCCTGGGTCTTGATCTGCGGGGCTGCGGCCTGCACGCCCGCGGCGGCCAGTGCCAGGGCCAGACCCAGGGTGGCAAAGCGATGGTTCATACGACTCATGAGGACTCTCCTTTTCAAGCGTGAATGCACGCGGAAAACTCAGTGGGGCGCGAGCATATCCAGAGTGCATTCAATCTGCCTTCGGCCAGAGAGAAGACCTTCTCCTTGGGGGGAAGTGAGGGTTAGCCCTTGCGCAATGCTACGTAAAGGGTTTTACGCTCGCCGCAGCGGCGGGCCGCGCCCTAAATTCCACACTCCACTACAGAGGCTCCGGACACCGGCGCCCACCCTTGCGCCGATGAGCACACTCATCCTGGAGACACGCAAACTGACAAAGGAGTTCAAGGGCTTTACCGCCGTGGACGCCGTGGACCTGCAGGTGCAGCGCGGGCACATCCATGCCCTGATCGGCCCCAATGGCGCCGGCAAGACCACCTGCTTCAACCTGCTGACCAAGTTCCTGATTCCCACCCGCGGGCAGATTCTCTTCAACGGCATCGACATCACCGGCGAGAAGCCGGCGCAGATCGCCCGGCGCGGTGTCATTCGATCGTTCCAGATTTCCGCCGTCTTCCCCCACCTCACCGTGCTGGAGAACGTGCGTATCGGGCTGCAGCGCTTCACCGGCACCAGCTACCACTTCTGGCGCGGTCTCACCGCCCTGCGCGCCCTCGACGACCGGGCCCTGGCCCTGCTGGAGCTGGTGGACCTGCGGGATGCCGCCGCCCTGCGCGCCGCCGACCTGCCCTACGGCCGCAAGCGCGCCCTGGAAATTGCCACCACCATGGCCATGGAGCCCGAGCTGATGTTGCTGGATGAACCCACCCAGGGCATGGGCCACGAGGATGTGGACCGGGTCACCGCGCTGATCAAGCGCGTGGCGGAAGGCCGCACGGTCCTGATGGTGGAGCACAACATGAAGGTCATCAGCAGCATCGCGGATCGCATCACCGTGCTGGCCCGCGGCGCGGTGCTGGCCGAAGGCGACTACGCGACCGTCTCCCGCCATCCCGCCGTGCTGGAGGCCTACATGGGCACCGACAGCGCCGAGCTGCAGGGAGCACACGGATGAGCGTTCCCGCCCTCGAAATCCAGGGCCTGCAGGCCTGGTACGGCGAAAGCCACATCCTGCACGGTGTGGACCTCGCGGTGCCGCAGGGCCAGGTGTTGACGCTGCTGGGCCGCAACGGCGCCGGCCGCACCACCACACTGCGCGCCATCATGGGCCTGACCGATCGGCGCAGCGGCTCGATCAAGGTCCATGGTCAGGAATGCGTACACCTGTCCACCCACCGCGTGGCGCGTCTTGGCTTGGGCTACTGCCCGGAGGAACGCGGCATCTTCGCGTCGCTGAGCACCGAAGAGAACCTGCGTCTGCCGCCGCCGCTCAAGGGCGGACGCGGCAAGCGCATGAGCGAGGACGAGATCTACGCCATGTTCCCCAACCTGGCGGAGCGGCGTCACAGCCCGGGCACCCGGCTCTCCGGCGGCGAGCAGCAGATGCTGGCGGTGGCCCGCATCCTGCGCACCGGCGCCGACATCCTGCTGCTCGACGAAATCTCCGAGGGCCTGGCCCCGGTCATCGTCCAGGCCCTGGGCCGGATGATCCGCGCGCTCAAGGCGCAGGGTTTCACCATCGTGATGGTGGAACAGAACTTCCGGTTCGCCGCGCCGCTGGCGGACCATTTTGTGGTGATGGAGCACGGGCAGGTCGTCGAGTCCTTTCCCGCGGTGGAGCTGGAGGCCAAGCGCGCCCTGCTCGACCAATTGCTGAGTGTGTGATTCCCCCCCAACAGGCCCCTTCCAGAAGGCCGCGAACCAGGAGACCAGCATGCAAGTCCCAACCCGTTCCTCCTCCTCCCTCAAACCCCTGGCGGCAGCCCTGCTGCTGGCGGGTGTGGCTGGCGGCGCGAGCGCACAGATCTCGGGGGATGTCGTCAAGATCGGCATCATCACCGACATGTCCAGCGTCTATGCGGACATCGACGGCGCCGGCGGCGTCGAAGCGGTGAAGATGGCGATTGCCGATGCCAAGGGCATGGTCGCCGGCAAGAAGATCGAATTCGTCTTTGCCGATCACCAGAACAAGGCCGATGTGGCGGCCTCCAAGGCGCGGGAATGGTTCGACACGCAAGGGCTGGACCTGCTGATCGGCGGCACCAATTCGGGCACCAGCCTCGCCATGGCCAAGGTGGCGGCGGAGAAGAAGAAGCCCTTCATCTCCATCGGTGCCGGCACCTCGCGGCTGACCAATGAGGAATGCACGCCCTTCACCATCCACTACGCCTACGACACGGTGGCCCTGGCCAACGGCACCGGCGCTGCGGTCACCAAGTCCGGCGGCAAGACCTGGTTCTTCCTGACGGCCGACTACGCCTTCGGCACCTCGCTGCAGGCGGACACCTCCGCCGTGGTCACCAAGTCGGGCGGTCAGGTGCTGGGCAGCGTCAAGCATCCGCTCAACGCCAGCGACTTCTCCTCCTTCCTGCTGCAGGCGCAGACCTCCAAAGCGCAGATCCTGGGTCTGGCCAACGCGGGCGGCGACACCATCAATGCGGTGAAGGCAGCCAACGAATTCGGCATCACCAAAACGATGAAGCTGGCCGGCCTGCTGATGTTCATCAACGACGTGCACTCGCTGGGCCTGAAGACCACCGAAGGCATGTACCTCACCGACAGCTGGTACTGGAACCAGAGCCCGGAAGCGCGCACCTGGAGCCGTCGCTTCTTCGAGAAGATGAAGCGCATGCCCTCGTCGCTGCAGGCGGCGGACTACTCGGCCACCATGCACTACCTGAAGGCGGTGGAGGCGGCCAAGACGGACGACGGCGAGAAGGTCATCGCCCAGATGAAGGCCACGCCGATCAATGATTTCTACACCAAGGGCAGCATCCGCAAGGAAGACGGTCGGGCGGTGCACGACATGTTCCTGCTGCAGGTGAAGTCGTCCAAGGAGTCGACCGAGCCCTGGGACTACTTCAAGGTGGTGACCCGCATCCCGGGCGAAGAGGCCTTCACCAAGCTGGCCGATTCGAAGTGCCCGCTGGTGAAGAAATAAGCTCTACCGCTCACAGGTCTGCGCATGACTGACATTTTTGGAGTGCCCCTGCCCGCCTTGCTGGGCCAGTTGCTGCTCGGGCTTGTGAACGGCTCGTTCTATGCGATGTTGTCGCTGGGACTGGCCGTGATCTTCGGCATGCTCAACATCATCAACTTCGCCCATGGGGCGCTCTACATGATGGGGGCGTTCCTGGCGTGGATGGGGCTGGAGTACTTCGGCATCAACTACTGGGTGATGCTGGTGCTCTCGCCGCTGGTGGTGGGTGTGTTCGGACTGGTGATCGAGCGGCTGCTGCTGAAGTGGCTCTACAAGCTCGATCACCTCTACGGACTGCTGCTGACCTTCGGCATCACGCTGGTGATCGAAGGCATCTTCCGCTCGTTCTACGGCGTGGGCGGTCAGCCCTATTCCGTGCCGGACGCGCTGGCAGGCGCCACCAATCTGGGCTTCATGATCCTGCCCAACTACCGGGCGTGGGTGGTGGTGGCCTCGCTGGTGGTGTGCCTGGGCGTGTGGGCGCTGATCGAAAAGACCTCACTGGGGGCCACCCTGCGGGCCGGCACCGAGAACCCGCGGCTGGTGCAGGCCTTCGGCGTGAACGTGCCGCGGCTGGTCACCCTGACCTATGCCGGTGGCGTGGCACTGGCGGCCTTCGCCGGCGTGCTGGCGGCACCCATCCTGCAGGTGAATGCGCTGATGGGGTCCAACCTCATCATCGTTGTGTTCGCGGTGGTGGTGATCGGCGGCATGGGCTCCATCCTCGGCTCCATCCTCACCGGGCTAGGGCTGGGCATCGTGGAGGGGCTGACCAAGGTGTTTTATCCGGAAGCCTCCAACACGGTGGTGTTCGTGATCATGGCGCTGGTGCTGCTGGTGCGGCCCGCCGGCCTGTTCGGCAAAGAGAAGTAAACCCAATCAGGACGCGGCGGGCACGCGAGAGTCATGGACAAAAAGACAACGGGTTATGCGGTGTTGCTGGTGGCGGTGGGCTTGCTGCCGCTGCTGGGGGTGTATCCGATCTTCGCGATGAAGGTCATGTGCTATGCCCTCTTTGCCTGCGCTTTCAACCTGCTCATCGGATTCACCGGGCTGCTGAGCTTCGGCCATGCGGCGTTTCTGGGCACGGCGGCGTATGCGGCGGGTCATGCGATGAAGGTGTGGGGCTTCCCGCCGCTGGTGGGCATTCTGTTTGGCACCGGCATGGCGGCGGTGGCGGGACTGGTGTTCGGGCTGCTGGCGATCCGGCGCTCGGGCATCTACTTCTCGATGATCACGCTGGCGCTGGCGCAGATGCTGTTCTTCTTCTTCCTGCAAGCGTCGTTCACTGGCGGGGAGGACGGCTTGCAGTCGGTGCCGCGCGGCGCGCTGCTGGGGCTGAATCTGGAGAACGACACGACGCTGTTCTACCTGGTGCTGCTGATCTTCGCCCTGGCCTTCTGGCTGATCTACCGCACGGTGCATTCGCCGTTCGGGCAGGTGCTGACGTCGATCCGGGAGAACGAGGCGCGGGCGATCTCACTGGGGTACGACACCGACCGCTTCAAGCTGCTGGCCTTTGTGCTGTCGGCGGCGCTGGCCGGGCTGGCGGGCGCCACGAAGACGCTGGTGCTGGGCTTCGCGACGCTGACGGATGCGCTCTGGACCACGTCCGGTCTGGTGATCCTGATGACGCTGGTGGGCGGCATGGGCACGATGGTGGGGCCCATCATCGGGGCGCTGCTGATCATCGCGCTGGAGAACAAGATCGGCGACCTGGGCCAGTGGCTGGCGGGCCTGACCGGCATCCAGTGGTTTGCGGGCCTGGGCGAATCGGTGAGCCTCGTGACCGGATTGATCTTCATCCTGTGCGTGCTGCTGTTCCGACGCGGGCTGGTGGGTGAGGCCGGCGCCTTGTGGGAGCGGATGCGCCGGCCGGCGGGGAATGCTCGTTAAATCGATCCTTAAGGGGTTTAAGGATCGATTTTTGGGGATTTTCCTCTCAACAACGCTTTTGAGCAGGAATGCTCGTAATATCGAGCCTTAAGCCATTTAAGGCTCGATATTACGAGCATGAAAACTCTTCAGACTGCTGCGACGCCAGAGCACCTGCGACGGCAGGCGGAGCAATTGGGCAGCTTGCTTTCACGACTTCGAAAAGCGCGCCAAGTACGCCAACTGGACGCAGCAACCCGCGCTGGGGTATCGAGAAACACCGCCTATCGAATTGAGCGCGGTGAACCCGGCATCGCGCTGGGACAAATCCTGCGCTACCTGGATGCAATCGCACCCGGCGCCACCCTGACCGACCTTCTGACCGAGAGGGACCCATCGCTCACTCAGTGGCAGGCGCGGAAGGAGGGACAACGAGTTCGAGGTCTCACCAAGTCCGAACTTGAAGATCTCAACTTCTGAACCATGGCGACAAGCGACACCCGACTGACAGTCTTTGCCCACATCAGCGGAGGCTGGGCGCCTTGCGGCCAACTTCAACTCACGGAGCAGGACAACACGCCCATCGCTTCAGACTTCGCTTACGGATTGAACTACCTAAAGCGGCCGGATGCAGTCGAAGTCGATCCGGTGAGTCTCTCGATTGCCAATCGCAGCCAGGTGAGCGGGCAGCGACTGCGCCCTGTCAACAATCTTGAACTCTTCGGGGGCATTCGGGACGCGGCACCTGACGCTTGGGGCAGGCGCGTCATCGAAGCCAAACTGAAGGTTCCCGCCAACACCCTTCCGGAATCTCAATATCTCCTACACGCCGGCAGCGAACGAGTGGGGGCGCTCGACATCCGGCGTTCATTGCAAGACAGCCCCGCTCCCTCTCGAAATGATTGGCACAGCCTCCAGCACCTGGTGGAAGCCGCTGAGCGCATAGAAGCCGGACTGCCCATTCCGGCCCACCTCGACACGATCTTCCTGGCCGGAACCTCACTTGGCGGCGCGCGGCCCAAGGCTTCTGTTCGTGATGAGGGCGGCGCGTTGTGGCTCGCGAAGTTTTCGAGTGCGCAAGACCGGTTGGACGTGCCCGCCATCGAAAGCGCATCGCTGAAGCTAGCACGATTGGCCTCCCTGACGGTTCCTGAGGTCCGCACGACGTGGGTTGGCGACAGGCGCGTCATGCTGATCAAGCGGTTCGACCGGATCTGGTGCCCCGCTGAGGCATCTGGAGCAATCGAACATCGATTGCCGTTCAACAGTGGACTGACGCTGCTTGGATGCGACGAGTCGGAGTCGCGGACAAAAGGCTACGGCGATCTTGCGGACGCCATTCGCCGACACGTCCACACAAACCGCGTCCGGGACAACAACGCGGAACTATTCAAACGCATGGTGTTCAACATCCTGGTCAGCAACGATGACGATCACCTGCGAAATCACGGCTTTCTCTGGGACCCGGCATTGAGAGGCTGGTGTCTGAGCCCGCTGTATGACGTGATGCCTCGCGCCAGTCTGGCATCAGAGCGCTTCTTGCATCTTTCCATTGGCCCTCAAGGACGCCTGGCCACGCTGGACAACGCGCTCGCCGCCTGCGCCCGGTTCGCATTGTCGGAGCGTGAGGCGCTTCAAGCGATCGACCAAATCTGGCGAGTTGTTCGTCAATGGCGCATGTACTTCGACGAGTTTGGCGTCCCGGAGCAGGACGTGGAGCGAATCACGCCAGCCTTCCGGCACATCGACGACATCTCCTCCACAGAACTCCGCCGCAAGCTCCCTTGATCGCTGGATGCAGCACAGGCACGACAATGTCGTTATGAATTCCGCCGCCACCACACAGGCCAAGCCCTCCCGGCTCTCCCTCTACCTGAACCTGATCCGCTGGGACCGGCCAGCGGGCACCTATCTGCTGCTGTGGCCCACCCTGGCGGCCTTGTGGATGGCGGCGGATGGCTGGCCGGGCTGGCATCTGCTGCTGGTGTATGTGCTGGGCACCTTCCTCATGCGCAGCGCGGGCTGCGCCGTCAATGACGTGGCCGACCGGGACTTCGACAAACACGTCAAGCGCACCGCCCAGCGCCCCGTCACCAGCGGCCAGATCACCGTGCGGCAGGCGCTGACGCTTGGGGCCGTCCTGTCGCTCATCGCCTTCGGCCTGGTGCTCACCACCAATGCGCCGACCATCCTGCTGTCCTTCGCCGCGCTGGCCGTGACCATCCTCTACCCGTTCACCAAGCGATGGGTGTCCATGCCGCAGGCCGTGCTCGGCGTGGCGTTCTCCTTCGGCATTCCGATGGCGTTCTCCGCCGTGCTCGGCGGCCGGGAATGGTCGCTGGAGGCGGTACGCGCCTGCGTGCCGCTGCCCGCCTGGGGCTTGCTGGTGGCCAACCTCTTCTGGGTGCTGGCCTACGACACCGAATACGCCATGGTCGACCGCGACGACGACATCCGCATCGGCATCAAGACCTCCGCCCTCACCCTGGGACGCTTCGACGTCATCGGCGTGATGAGCTTCTATGTGATCTTCCTGGCGCTCTGGACCACCCTCGGCCTGCAGCTGGGCATGGGCCACTGGTTCCTCGCCGGCATGGGCGTGGCCGCGGCGCAGGTGGTGTGGCATTACCGCCTCATCAAGGACCGGACCCGCGACGGCTGCTTCCGCGCCTTCCGCGAGAACCACTGGGTCGGCTTCGCCATCTTCGCGGGGACGGTGCTGGACCTGGCGCTGCGCTGACCGATCAGAGCGCGTCCATCCGCGCCAGCGCCGCCACCAGATCCGACTGGGTCAGGATGCCCACCAGACGCGCTTCCGGTCCCACCACCGGGATGTGGTGGTGACCGGTTGCCGCGAACAGCGGCACGAGTTCCGCCAGCGGCCGGTCGGCACTCACCACCCGCACCTGCCGGGTCATGATCTGCCCCACCACTTCCGGCTTGGTGCTGTGGGTCAACGGACTGGCGTGCAGCAGCCGTCGCAGACGGTTCGGCCAGTCCTCGTGCAGCTCCAGGGACGCCTCCCGCATGAAGTCATGCAGCGTCACGATGCCCACCACACGACGTGCCCGGTCGATCACCGGCAGCGCCTTGATGCGGTGCTCCCGCAGCATCGACCAGGCCTCCTGCAGCGGCGTGCCCCACTCGACCACCTTGAGCTGCGTGGACATCACGTCCTCACAGCGCAGTGTGGTGATGCGACGCCGAGTAGCGAGCAGGCCCGCCTCGTTGAGGATGTCGCGCAGGTCGTCCCGCGGGACGTCCAGCACCTGGTTGTAGCGGGCGAGGACGGAATCCAGGTCCGCTTCACGGAACAGGTCCGGCGTGGAGGACGTCGCCGCCGATGAACCGCTGGCCGTGGCCGGCGTTCCCCCGCTCGACGGGGTCGCCCCCTGCGGATGCGGATACCGCCGTCCGGTGAGGCTGTTGTAGGCCATGCCGGCCGCCACCATCAGGCAGGAGTTGAGCAGCACCGGCTCCGCCGCAAACGACCAGTCCTTGACCCCCACCAGCACCATCAGCAAGGCCGCTGCGCCGCCGGGCGGATGCAGGCAGCGCAGCAGGAACATCAGGCCGATGGCGAGCGCCACGGCGACCGCCGCCGCCACTTCCGGCCACGCGCCCAGCCAGTGGACGCATGCAATGCCCACCAGCGCCGACGCGGTATTGCCGGCCACGACCGCCCAGGGTTGTGCCAGCGGGCTGGCGGGCACGCCGAAGACCAGCACCGCGCTGGCCCCCAGCGGTGCCACCAGCCAGGGCAGTCCGGTCCCATGGGGCATCAGCCACTCGCTCAGGCCCGCCGTGACCAGCAGCCCGAGGCAGGCACCCAGCACCACCCGCAGTCGTTCCCGTCCATCGACCCGCAGTGGCGCCGGACGCAGGGCCTGCGCCCACTGGCGCAGCGCCGTCCAGGACCCACGCGGGGGCGGAGAGGAAGGTGTGGGGGACGAAGAAGACATGGCCATCAGCGACGCCGCCGCTTGAGCCGCAAGGACCCTGGCGATCGATCAGCCACTTCAGGCAGGAACAGTTCCATCACCCGGAGTTTCATGCCGTGACGGGTGAAGACGGAATTGCGTGACCACAGCATCTGGTCAGGCGCGGGTGTGCCCACGGCCTCGGCCCACTGGCGCGCCATCTGACGCCGCGTATGTCCGTGGCGGGCCAGCCGCCGCGGTTGCAATTCACTTCGGTGGATGCGCGGATCCTCGTACAGCAGATGGCCCAGCGGGCGTGCCCCCAGGCCCTTCACCGCTTTCCACGGTCCGGCCAGCGCGCTGGCGTGGACGGCAGAACGGGCCCAGACCAGCGGACGTCCATCCACCCGAAGCAGCACTTCCCGCACCACCGTGCAGCCGCGCCGCGGCAGACCCAGCGCCGCACGCTCGGCCGCGCGCAGCGGCGCCACCTCCTGGCGCAGCACCTGCACTTCGTAGCGCTGGCCGGTGGCGGCCAGGCGTTTGCTCAGCGAGCCCGGTGCGCGCAGCCAGGCGCGCAGGCCCCAACGGTCGGCGATCCCCATGCCGGTCGCGGTTCAGCGGGATCCGGACGCGCGTCCGAATTCGTCCCCGAGTTCCTGGGCCCGGTGGTAGGCCGCTGCGACGGCATGCCGCACCGCGTCGCCGACGCCTTCCGCTTCCAGGCGGCTGATCGCCGCATAGGTGGTGCCGCCCTTGGAGGTGACCTTGGCGCGCAGCTGGGCGGGAGATTCATCCGACTGCTGCGCCAGCGCTGCCGCCCCGGCACAGGTGGCCAGCGCCAGTTCGCGGGCCTGGGCCTCGTCCAGGCCCAGCGCCTGACCGGCAGCGATCATGTGTTCGATGAGATAGAAGAAGTAGGCCGGGCCGGAGCCGGAGAGCGCGGTGACGGTATCCAGGTCCGATTCCTGACGGACCCAGACGGTGCGACCGGTGGGCCGCAGCAAGGCGTCCACCACCGCCCGATCCGCTTCAGACACGCCCGCGCCGGCGAAGAGTCCGGTAATGCCCGCCCCGATCAGCGCCGGCGTGTTGGGCATGCCGCGCACGACGCGTGCGCCGCCGGTGGCAGCGGCGATGGCATCCGTCCGCAGACCCGCCATCACCGACAACTGCAGCGCCTGCCCGATGAAGGGCGCCACCGGGGCCGCGGCCTCCTGGAACAGTTGCGGCTTGACGGCCCAGACCACGGTCGCCGCCCGGCCCAGCGACGCATCGGCTTCCGCCAGCGCCACCACGCCAAACTCGTCTTGCAGCCGGTCGCGCTGGGCGGCCATCGGCTCCACCACCAGCAGATCTTCGGCCGGATGGCCCGCGCGGCGCAGGCCGCCCAGAATGGCGCTGGCCATGTTGCCACCACCGATGAATGCGATGCAGGAGCTCATGGCTGGCAGTGTAGCGGTCACGGCTGCGGGGAAAAGACCCCTCCGGCGCTACGGCCCTGCAGCTGCCGACACAGCTCGCCCAGCGTGCGCACCGCCTCGCGCTGGGCATCGTCCATCAGGTAGCCGGCGTTGATGCGGATACAGCCGTCGAACCGCATCGAATTCGAGAACATGGCACCCGGCGCGATGCGCACGCCGCGCGTCAGCGCCGCTTCGAACAGCGCCATGGAGGACAGGCCTTCCGGCAGCTCCACCCACAGGTTCATGCCGCCGGGCGGCAGGCTCATGCGGGTGCCGTCCGGCAGATGGTCGGACAGCAATTGCGCCATCACCTCCCGCTGATCGGCGAGCCGGGCCCGCAGCGAGCGCAGATGCCGCGCCATGTGCCCTGCCGTCAGAAACTCCGCCACTGCGGCCTGGCCCAGCATTTCGTTGGGACGGGACTGGGCGTACTTGAGCACTTCCACCCGCGCCTGCCAGCGCCCGCCCGTCATCCAGCCAAGCCGCATCCCGGGCGCCAGCGTCTTGTGCAGCGAGGCGCAGAAAATCACCCGTCCGCTCAGGTCCCACGACTTGATGGCACGCTGCGGCTGGTCCGCCAGAGCGGCATAGGTGTCGTCCTCAATGAGCGCCAGATCCTTCTGCTCGCACCAGGCCAGCAGCGCCTGCTTGGCGTCATCCGGCATCAGCGCCCCGAGCGGGTTCTGCAGGTGCGGCACCACGACCACTGCCTTGAGTCCCGGCTCGCGCCGCGCAGCTTCCTGCAGTGCGGGCAGCGAGAGACCGGTGTGCGGACTGGCGGGGATCTCCAGTGCCCGAAGGCCCATGGTTTCCAGAATCTGGAGCAGCCCGTAGTAGGTGGGGGACTCGACCGCCACCGTATCGCCCGGCTGAGTGGTGGCCCGCAGCGCGATACCCAGCGCTTCCGTACAGCCGTGCGTCACCAGCACCTGGTGGGGGCGGAGCTGGATACCGGCTTCCAGCGCCTGGCGTGCCAGTGCAGCGCGCAGCAGCGGATGGCCTTGCGGCTCCGGCGCCTCGCCCAGGAGTTCCGGGCGACGTCGCAGCAGCCGCTGCGCCTGCAGCGCCAAGGCCTTGACGGGGTACAGCGACGGTGCCGCGCAGGCGCCGCCCAGATGCACCCGCACTTGCGCCTGACCTGCCTGCATCAGCACGGTCGATACCCGCTCATGCACCCCGACGAACTGCGCCGGATCGGCCCGGGTCTGGCTGGGCTCGGTGGCTCGGGGCAGACGGGGACGGGGCGCCCGCACGAAGTAACCGGCACGCTGCCGCGCCTGAAGCAGGCCCTGGCTTTCAAGCAGCCGGCAGGCCTGCAGCGCAGTGGTGAGGCTGACGCGGTGCAGGCCCATCAGCGCTCGTACCGACGGCATGCGACTGCCGACCGGCATCGTGCCGCTGTGAATGGCGTGGCGGTAATGGGCCGCAACCTGCTCATAGAGTGGGTCGGCGGCAGGCGCCGGGCGGCCCGGATGACCTGACCCGAGCGGAAGCCGCTGCGGGTGAAGGTGGTCGACCGCGGGATCGGGGCCGGGTGACGGGGCGGCTTGCACGGTGCTCATGGGGCCATTCTGCGATGCCGCCCGACGTCCCAAGCAGAACAGGGGGACGGGATTCGATACGGAACAGCCTCGGCCGACCGGCTGTTATCGACAACAAACGGGGGTGCTGTACCTGTTGCCGCGGGCGGGGCGTTCAGACACTGGAGGCCACTTCTCACCCGTTCAGGAGGGTCGCCATGTCCCAGACCGCTTTCCAGATTCAGCCCTCGACGCGCACGACCTGGCGGCTATGGCTCCGCGGCCAGTGGGAACGGCTGTTGACAGCGTGGCGCGGGCCTGGGCTGCACCACCGGACTGTTGAAACAGCCGCGGGGACGACCAGCGTTGACACGACCCCCACCGCGACCGTCGCTGCCGGGACCACGACGCTGGCGCTCCAACCCGGCCAGCAGCAGGTTGTCTGGCTGGACCGCGGCGCGGTGCTGCATTTGCATCGTGGCCACATCGAAGGCCGCGACCCACCGCGATTCAGCTGGCTCCCGGCATGGGCAAACGGCGCCTCCGTCTGGACCTTGCGGTCCGGCGAGGTCCGGGTCATGGCGCAGTCCGGCTGGGTCTGCCTGACAGCGAGCCAGGCAGGCCCGGGAGGGCCGCGCCGGTGCGAGCTCAGTGCACGCCAGCCAGCAGCGCCGCGTTCCCGCCGGCGGCCGCGGTATTGATCGTCAGCGTCTGCTCGGCCGCGAAGCGATAGAGCTGGCGCGGATGGCCGGCTTCCGCCGCCGGAATGACCGGCAGGATGGCGCCGTCCCGCGTGGCCAGCGCGCGCTGCACCGGGGCCAGCAGCGCCGCAGGCGCCACCACACCGGCCAGTTGACGGGCGGCCAGCACCGGTGACAGTTGATCCGCCGGCAATAGCGTCACCGCCGCTGCCGCCACGCCGCCGCGCAGCAGCGCCTCGCGCAATTCGCGGGCAACCTCGCTGCCACCGACCACCGCCACCGCATTGCCTGCCACCAGGGCGGCGGCCAGCGAGCGGGCCAGTTCCACAGGCGTCAGTCCCTGCGCCAATACCGCCATCACGCCGCGGCCATGCAGGCGCAGCTCGTTGCTCTCACCCGTGGGGCCCGGCAGCGACTGGTCCGCCAATGCGGTGCGAGCGCTCCGTGCGATGTCCTGCCAGGCCTGCGTGACCTCCGGCCCCTGGCCGGCCGCCGCACGCTCGATCAGCGCTGCGCGCTCACCCACCGGGCGGCTCGCCCAGGCCTCATGGGCCTTGAACAGACCGGCCAGATCGGCCGGCGCGGACAGCGTGAGGACTGCCGGCGTGTCGTCCACCACCGGCGTCGCCACCACCGGAGCTGCGAATCGCAGCAGATAGTGCGGGCCGCCCGCCTTCGGGCCGGTGCCGGACATGCCTTCACCGCCGAACGGCTGCACGCCCACCACGGCGCCGATGATGTTGCGGTTCACATAGACGTTGCCGATGCGCGCTTCCGACGCCAGGCGCAGAGCGCGGCTGTCGATGCGGGTCTGGATGCCCAGCGTGAGGCCATAACCGAGGTCGTTGATCTGGCGGACGACGTCTTCCACATCCCCGCTCCAGCGCACAACATGCAGCACCGGGCCGAAGATTTCCTTCTTCAGCTGCGCGATGCTGGACAGCTCCACCGCAATCGGCGCGAGCAGACGCGGACCGCCGTCCGCCAGCGAGGCTTCGGCGATCACCCGTGCGTCGGTCTTGAGGCGTTGCACGTCGCCGGAGATGGCCTGGAATGCTTCGTTGTCGATCAGCGGGCCGACGTCGGTGGCGAGATTGGCGCTGTCGCCCACCCGCAGTTCACGCACGGCGCCGCGCAGCATCTCGATCACGCCATCGGCCACCGCTTCATGCACGGCCAGCAGACGCAGGGCCGAGCAGCGTTGGCCGGCGCTGCGGAAGGCGGACTGCACCACCGCATCAATGACCTGCTCCGGCAAGGCGGTGGAGTCCACGATCATCGCGTTGAGGCCGCCGGTTTCTGCGATCAGCGGCAGCGTGCCGGCGCCAGGCTTGCTGGCGAGTTGGCGGTTGATGATCTGCGCCACCTGCGTGGAGCCGGTGAAGCAAACGCCCGCGGTGACCGGGGAGGCGACCAGACGCGCGCCGACCGTCTCCCCCTGGCCATGCAGCCATGCCAGCGCATCCGCCGGCACGCCTGCGGCATGCAGCAAGGCCACGCATTCGCGGGCCACGGCCGGCGTTTGCTCGGCCGGCTTGGCAGCCACACTGTTGCCAGCGGCCAGTGCGGCGACCACCTGACCGGCGAAGATGGCCAGCGGGAAATTCCACGGAGAGATGCAGACGAACACGCCGCGGCCGTTCAGCGGCACGCCTTCGTCAGCGAGGCGCTCGGCTTCATCGGCGTAATAGCGCATGAAGTCGATGGCTTCCCGCACCTCGGAGATGGCGTCACCGAAGCTCTTGTGTGCTTCCTTGACCAGCAGGGCGCAATAGGCCGGCAGGGCCGCTTGCAGCGCATCGCCCGCGCGACGCAGCACGGCGGCACGCTGGGCCACCGGAGTGGCGTTCCATGCCGGGAAACCGGCCTTCAGGCGCGCCAGAGCCTCATCGACTTCGGCATCGGTCGCCTCGGCCAGCGTGGGCACCTGACAGGCCGCCAGCGCGTCCAGCAGCGGCTGACGATGGGTCGGCACCGCCAGGTCCAGGCCCTGAGAGTTGTCGCGGCCGCGGCCGGTGTGATCGCGGAACAGATCGAAGGGCAGTGGCAGGCTGGGCTGCGGCTGGATCAGCGTCAGCGGCGATCCCAGCAGGGCTTCAGGCGCCACCTGCGGATCGGCCAGCTGATGGACGAACGACGAGTTCGCGCCGTTTTCCAGCAGCCGGCGGACCAGATAGGCCAGCAGGTCGCGGTGCTCGCCCACCGGCGCATAGACGCGGCAGGGAATGCTGCCGTCCTTCAGCACCTCGCGGTAGACGCCTTCGCCCATGCCGTGCAGCCGCTGCATCTCGAACTTGGCGCCCAGCGAGCGGGCCATCTGCAGGATCGCCGCGATGGTGCCTGCGTTGTGGCTGGCGAACTGGGGATAGATGACGTCGTGGTGCTGCAGCAGCGCCTGGGCGCAGGCGAGGTAGGAGACGTCGGTATGCGGCTTGTGGGTGAAGACCGGATAGGTGGGCAGACCCTGCTCCTGGGCGCGCTTGATTTCGCCGTCCCAATACGCGCCCTTGACCAGGCGGACCATGAAGCGCAGGTGATGCTTGCGGGCAATGGCCGCCACCTCGTCAACCACAGCGCGGGCGCGGGTCTGATAGGCCTGCACCGCCAGACCGAAGCCGCGCCAGTCGGGGAAATGACCGGCGATGCGGGCCGCCAGTGCGTCCAGCAGTTCCAGCGACAGCTCGAGGCGGTCAACCTCCTCCGCATCGATGGTCAGATTGATGTTGGCCTGCGCGGCCTTCTCCACCAGTTGCCAGACACGCGGCAGCAGCTCCGCGTAGACACGCTCGCGCTGCAGCACTTCATATCGGGAGAACAGGGCCGAGAGCTTGATGGAAATGCCGTCGCTGCCTTCCGGCGACTCAGCACGGCGCCCGCCCGCGATGGCGGCGATCGCGGCGAGGTAGGAGGCTTGATAGCGCTCGGCATCCCGTTCGGTGCGGGCGCCCTCGCCCAGCATGTCGTATGAGAAACGCAGCTGGCGCTGCACCTTGCGGGCGGCGTCGGCTTCCGCCATGGCTTCAGCGATGTTGCGACCCAGCACGAACTGGCGCCCCAGCAGCTGGATGGCGCGGACCGTGGCGGCCACCACCGTCTGTGCGCCCAGGCGCTTGAACAGGCCGGTGTCGGCTTCGGCGTCGGGCAGGAATTTCTTGGAGAGCGAGATGGCGCTGGCCGCCAGACCTGCCAGCATCTTGTGCGGGCCGTCCGAGCTGCCGTCGAAGTCGGCGCGGCCGAGCTGGTCGGCAGTCAGGGCGATGGCGGTTTCCGCATCGGGCACCCGCAGCAGCGCTTCGGCCAGGCGCATCAGGGCCAGGCCTTCCGCGCTGGTGATCGGATATTCACGCAGCAGCGACTCCATCGCCCAGAACGGCGCCGGGTTGCTGCGCACCTGCTGGACCCAGGGACGGGCTTGATCGATGACCGAGACCCAGTTCAGCTTTTGCAACTCACCGGCCAAGGCGTTCACGAGCGGCAGTTCGTCGCGATACGGGTCCGGCAGGCGGGTGGTTTCCGGTGGCAGGGCAAAAGCGGTCATGACAGTCCTCTCGGGGAGCGAGACTCGGGGCGAATTAGTGAGTGGCGCTAATGTAGGGAGGCTCGGACTGGATTAAATTCGGTTCCAATGCGGTATCGCCGATATTTATTCAGCCATGAACCTGCCTGACGACCTGGACAAGATTGACCTGCGCATTCTGCGCGTGCTGCAGCAGGATGGGCGCATCAGCAACCTGAAGCTGGCGGAGGAAGTGCACCTGTCGGCCACGGCGGTGCTGGAGCGGGTGAAGCGGCTGACGCGGGACGGCTACATCCTGGGCTACGAGGCGAGGCTGAACCCGGCGAAGCTGGGGGCGTCGATGCTGGTGTTCATCGAGATCCTGCTGGACCGGACGGTGCATGACGTAATGGACAACTTCCGGGCCGCAGTGCAGTCGCGGCCAGAGATTCTGGAGTGCCATCTGGTGGCGGGGGGGTTTGACTACCTGCTGAAGACGCGGGTGTCGGACATGGCGGCCTATCGGGAGTTCATCGGGGCGTCGATCTGGACGCTGCCGGGGGTGCGGGAGACGAGGACGTATGCGGTGATGGAAGAGGTGAAGAGTACGACGGCGTTGCCGTTGTGAGGTGGCGGGAGTTGGTCAGCGGGTTTGGACCAACAGGCCACACACTGACCAGTGCTGGAGCTAGATTTCATCGAACTCAACTACTTCGCATCGGCGACACCTTAGTCAGCCGCCAACCGCCCGGACTTACGAAGCTGCTCCTCGACATGGCTACGCAGGTTGTGCCATTCAGCGATCTGAAGCGCCTTTGATGCCGCTTTGCGAACGGGCTCCCACGCTGGGTCCGTGAACATCTCGACCTCATTCCACTTGAAGGCCGACGCCGGAAGTTGTTGGCATTCGTTCAATACCTCTACGAGCTGACTTTCCAGCGTGGGGAAACTTGATTCCACGCAGCGCCGGAAATCCTCAACTTCAGTCATCAAGTCTTCGATGTCGCATTGAGGGCAGCAATTCACTTGCTTGCTTTGGACGGAGGAAGGCAAGTGGAGGAAGTCGAGCGCTTTCATGCCATGGCACGCGTCGCGCACCATACGATGTTCGTCTGTGGCGAACCAAGTCCAGAATCCAAGCTCGAAATCGTCTTTCATTCGCAAGCGCTCGGGCAAGTACAAGGGACCAACGGCTTGAAAGCTGAAGTTCTGCCAGCATGGACCTGAAGTGCACTTTCGAGGCGTTCAGGGGAGACCCCACGGAAAAACGCTATGACTCCGTCCATGATCAGCTTCCTGCGCGTTCGCTTCTGACCGGCTGCCGCCCGGCGATTGGCGAAGTCTAATGCTCGGCGTCTCGGCAGAGCGGTTTTCCGGGGTGGGTGCGCGCTTGAGGCACGTTGCGGTAGGGGCTCGCGCAGACTCGTCAGTTGAGATGCGACAGCCGTGCTATCCGACACTTGCTCTCAGCATCTAAATAGTTTGGCTTTGAGGAACAGATCCCATGAGTTTCGCTATCGTCGTTCTTAGGCTCCAACCCGACGCAGGGATCGTCCCGAGCTTGTTGGAAGTTGAAGACACTTTGCCCCTGGGCACGCATGCGGAGATCCGCAAACACTGTGATGCCGTTTTCTCCGGCATCAACTGGTCGTCATCGACGTTTGGGCTCTATCACGCGCCAGAAGGGTATGCGCTGGAGCTCTCAGTTCCCGACGACGATGAGAATCCGACGTCGCTTCATCTAGGCCTCATCTTTGGACCGGAGTGGGACGACCGCGGCAGCGATGCCTTTGCTCGAGCGATCCAAGATCTCTACGAATTGCATCAGTGGCAGTCGTTTTCAGCCTCTGACAACTCGTCGCTCTTGCTAGAGAGCGATGAATGACTCAGTCAGCTCATCCCACCCAGCGGCCCAAACCCTCCGCCAAGGCGACTGGCCATCGACCAGCCCTTTACGCCGGACGTCAGGGCGCCCTGACGCGCTCCTCAATCTCCCCGGGCCTTGCGCTTTGGCTGCTTCTGATTGGCGCCTGCAATGCGTCGGACAGTCTGCCGTCGTCGCTAGGTGGAGTTCGTTTGGGAGCCGTTCCGTCGGCGAGTCTGCTGGTTGAATCGGGGACTGATGCCGTTTCAATCCTGGCTGCGGGGCGGGTCAGAGACCTAAAGCCGGATGCTGCGCGTCACATGTGGCAGCGCCTGATTCCGGACGTCGCTGCACAGGAGGTGACGGGCTCAGTCAGTCTGTACCAGGGCAAAGTCGTCATGATTAGCCTCTTCTCGTCTGACTTGCCGTTTCAGCAGGTACAGGCCGCAATCATCAGGCGGCTTGGCAACGGTAGTGCCCTGAAAAACTATATTGAGGATGTGCCGAAAGGGTGCGAGCCATATGCATTCGACCGATGGAATCACCGTAGCCTTGGCCTCTATATTTTGGGGGACAGGAGCAGGCCAGGCGTCGGCGTTCATTTGCGCGACGATGATCTGAACTACAAGCTTTCCATGGATCCAATCGTTCATCTCGAATATGAGCAATGCGGCGAGTTCTAGCCGCTCCGTCGTGAGCCCCAATGGAAGCACTATATGGTCTTGGGAAGTCAAGTAATGGGCCGGGCAGCCGGATCGGCGTTGATCGCATTGGTCACCGCTACGTCCATCCGATGGCTGTGGCTGTTTTGGACGCCTAGATGCAACGAAGCCTGCGCGGAACAAACCGTTTGGGGAATGTACGGAGTGCTCCTCGCGAGCATCTTGATGACAGTTGCCTTGGTCCTGATGCTGCTCATTGGTCGCTTGGGGGTTCGCCGTGGCTTGATGTTCTACGTCATTGGATGGGCAGCTTTGGCGGTCTGCAGCTTCGTGGTCACGCCGCGATAGCCGAGCCAGTACCGAACGGACTCGCGAAGGACTTCTTCTCTACGTCTGCCCTGAGGGCAGACAGCTAATATGGCTGCATGGATCGCCTTTTGATCGCATGCGCAGACGTAGGCTCTGTGTCTAACGGGAACTTCGGATGGGCCGACAGTGACGGTTTTAGCGGTAACAAGCCTTCCGGGCTCGTTGGCCGGGCCGCTGCGGCATTGACCGCGGGACGGCCCGTTGCCCTTGGATTTGAGTGTCCATTGTTTGTTCCGCTGCCAGAGGCTGAAGACCAACTTGGGAAGGGGAGGATTGGCGAAGGCAGTCGCCCCTGGTCTGCAGGAGCGGGATGCGGTGCATTGGCCACTGGACTTGTCCAGGCTACGTGGATCCTTGCCGGGATCCGAAATCAGTCCCCACCTTCCAGCTGTGCCCACCTTGCCTGGGACAGATTTGAAGCCGCAGATAGTGGCTTGCTCGTGTGGGAGGCGTTTGTATCGGGTGCGAGCAAAGGATCCGGACATATTGACGATGCGAAGCTCGCGGTCGAAGCTTTCTCGGCGAGATTGCCACACCCGGAGACGGAAGTCCGGGCGATCAACCCCATATCGCTTGCAGGCTTGGCGTTGCTGCGGGCAGGATGGCCGGTTGGAACGGAGGTTCTTCACCTTCCATGCTTGGTCATCAAAGCTTGAGCAAGGAAGAGGACAGCCGCTCATCGCGTACGAATCCTACCTAGAGGCCAAAGACCGCTGAGTAGCATTGCTGCACATTCTGGTAGCGAGGCGCACCCATTGCGCCCGCTCAAAAGCCGTCGTCCAGCTCGGGGCTCCACCCACTCCAGATCGTCGCCCCGCCATTGAAGACACCGCGATACTGACCACCCCACCGCCGATATTGCCCCTGATGCGCCCCCTCCGCCCCCTCCCCCTGCTGCTCTTCGCCCTGAGTCTCGCAGCCACCTCCACCGCCCAAGCCGCCATCCAGGAAACCATCGTCCGCCTCCCCGCCCGCGTCAGCGATGCCTACGGCAAGGTGGTGGAACAGGAGCTGGTCGTCACCCTCTTCGAAGACGACGCCCCGAGCAAGACGCTGCGTCCGATCGCCGTCCTGCTTCACGGCCGAGCGGCGGACGCCGCCAAGCGGGCCGCGATGGGTCGCGCCACCTACCGCGCAAATGCCCGCTGGCTGGTGCATCAGGGCTTTGCCGTCGTGGTGCCCACCCGCATCGGTTACGGCGAGACCGGCGGCGACGATGTCGAAAGCTCTGGCGCCTGCAACAACAAGCACTATCCCCCCGGCTATCAGGCGGCCGCCGAAGAATCACGTGTGGCGATGACGTTCATGCAGCAACGCCCCGGCGTGGACCCAAACCGCGTCGTCGTCATCGGCCAGTCGTTTGGCGGCGCCACCGCCATCGCCATCGCCGCCATGAATCCGCCCGGCCTGAAAGCCGCCATCAACTTCGCAGGCGGTGGCGGTGGCAATCCCGAAACGCAGCCGCAGGAGCCCTGTGCCCCTAACCGCATGCGTCAGATGTTTGCCAGCTACGGCAAAACGGCCAAGGTACCCACGCTCTGGATCTACACCGAGAACGACCAGTGGATGGGCGCCAAATACCCCGTGCAATGGCATCAGGCTTTTGTCGACGCGGGCGGCATCGGGGACTTCATCCAGTTCGGTCCGAACGGCAAGGACGGTCATGGACTGTTCACGCAGGCCCCCGACGTCTGGAAACCTCGCGTGACCCAGTTTCTGAAGCAACAAGGCTTGCTGGCGGACCAGGACTGAAGGGGCCCCGCCGCAGAGGGACCCGCTTCCAGGCTCCCTCCCCAGCCCGCCCCTGAGCGGGCTGCCCAGCGCGTCGCCATGGGCGGACAGTGGAGGACCTCCCCACTGCGCGGTGCCTTTGCCGGCCCGTCCCGCTCCATGGCCCTGATCCCCTCTCCCACCCTGCGGCGCTTCGCCGCCAAGGCTGATCCTGTCGCACGACCCACCCGGCCCGTCTCCATCGAACCACCCGCAGATGCCGACAGCCGCGGCTGGTTCGACTCCAGCTACCTCTTGCGCCGCGGCCTGGAGGTCCGCGAGATCACAGCGCGCGAGTGGCTGACCCTGGCCCGTGCCAGTCCGCCACCGGCGAAACAGCCCGCCGATGCATCTCCTGGCGGGTGTACGGATGCTCCCGGCCCGACAGCGCCAGGCTCAGCGCCGTCACCCACTGGTGGGTACGCGCCGGCGGCGTGAACCACGGCGCCGCCATCAGCATCGCCAGCAGCACCAGCGACAGGCCGGCACTGCGGCGCAGCACCCGCACCGAGGTCTCGCCGTCGGTGCCGGGTCGTGCCTCCCACAGCGCAAACAGCGCCACCGCGGCGCCCAGATCGAATCCCAACAGGGCTTCGGACGGCGAGTGCGCCCCCACCGGCAGGCGCGAATACGCAATCAGCGCCGCCAGCCCCAGCGCCAGGCACAGACCCAGCGCCCGCAGTCCCGCTGAACGCACCGCCTGCAGACCGAGCCACGCCAGCAGCGGATACACGGCCGAGGCGCAGACCGCATGGCCGGAAAAGCCGGTGAAGTCCCAGGAGGCAATGCCCACTTCCCAACCGATGAACGCCAGCTTGGACAGCATCGTGAGCCCGAACACCAGCACGAAGCCGGTCACCCAGCGCTTCACCACCGTCCGCTGCCGCTTGCAGGCCCACAGGCCCGCCACGGCCACCGCCGCCATCGGCAACAGGACTTGCGCCTCACCCAGGCGGGTGAGCACATGCCAGAACGCAAGGGTCGAAGCAGGGGAATCAGGCGCCAACACGATGAAGCGGGTATCCAGGCAAAGTCAGAGACGGCAGCCAGCACCACCAGGAGTCGGGGCGCGGCAGAAGAACGCGCAGCTTAGCGCCTGGCATGCGGCTCGAAACGCGCGCCGCAGGGACCGGTGCTGATCCGGTCACGCTCCTGCGGCCTTCAGGCCAGCTGCAGCCGCTTGAGCGGCGGACGGCGCAGCGCCTCCGGCGGTGGTGTCGTGACAAAACTCTCCGACGTCATCGGGCGCCCGTACAGCCACCCCTGTGCCCAGTCGCAGCCTTCCCGGCGCAACCATTCCGCCTGTTCTTCGGTCTCGACGCCCTCGGCCAGCACTTCCATCTGCAGGCTGCGCGCCAGCACGATGACGGTCCGTGCAATCGCCGCGACGTTGGCATCGCTGCCCAGCTCGTTCACAAAGCTGCGGTCGATCTTGAGCGTGCTCACCGGCATGCGCTTCAGATAGGCGAGGGACGAATAACCGGTCCCGAAGTCATCGATCGCCACCCGCACGCCGCGCCGCGACAGGCGGCTCAGCAGGCTGATGGCCTGTTCTGCATCTTCCAGCAGCAGGCTTTCGGTGACCTCCAGCTCCAGCGCCTGGGGCGGGCAGCCGGTGTCGGTCAGGATGAAATCCAGCGTGTCGATGAAGTCCGGCTGCCGCAGTTGCCGCGCCGACACGTTCACCGCCACCTGCTGCGGCTTGCCCTCCTGCCCCTGCCAGCGCGCCACCTGCGCGCAGGCCTGCTCCAGCACCCACCGGCCGATCGGCACGATGAGGCCGGTCTCTTCCGCGAGCGGGATGAAGTCGGCCGGGGAAATCGGGCCGCGGGTCGGATGCCGCCAGCGCAGCAGCGCCTCCGCGCCAATCAGGCTGCCGTCCGAGAGCCGGACCTGCGGCTGATACTCCAGCCGGAATTGCGCCGCCTCGTTGGCCTGGCGCAAGGCATGGGTCAGCTCGAAGCGCTGCTGCACCGCCTGCGTCAGCTCCGGCCGATACGACTGCACCGAGCCCCGTGCCTGCAGCTTGGCGCGGCACATGGCGACTTCCGCATTGCGCAGCAGTTCGTCGACCTGGATGCCGTCCGCGGGGAACAGCGCCAGCCCGACGCTCGCGCCCACATTGAAGCGGTGATGGTCGATGACGATCGGCTCATCCATCGCCTGGATCAGCCGGTCGCCCAGACGCATCGCGGTCTCTTCGTCCACCAGACCCGACAGCACCACCACGAATTCGTCGGCCCCCACACGGGCGACCGAGTCGGAGACGCGCACCACATTGACGAATCGGGCTGCCGCCGTCAGCAGCACCTGGTCCCCTGCGGCATGGCCGGCGATGTCATTGACGTCGCGGAAGCCGTCCAGGTCGATGTAGAGCACCGCCACGCAGGTCTGGTCCCGCTGCGCCGTGCCGATCTGGCGCGCGATGCGGTCCCGCAGCAGCGCCGCATTCGGCAGTCCGGTGAGGCTGTCATGCAGCGACTGATGCAGCAGTTCAGCCTCGGTCATCTTGATGCGGGAGATGTCCGTCAGCACGCTGAGGTAGCTGACTTGCGAGGCCGTGTCCGGTCCCGCCGCGTCCCCGGGCACCTTGACGAAGGTGGCCCACATCGGAATGGTGTCGCCGTTGCTGTGGCGCTCGGTGACTTCCCCGCTCCACTTGCCGTGCTGGTGCACCTCGGCCCAGAGCTCACGCAGTTTGTCGGGGTCCTGCTCGCCTTCGCGCAGCATCAGCGGGCGTCGGCCCAGCAGCGCCTCTCGCGTCTGGCCGGTAATGGCGCACAGGGCGGGGTTCACATCGCAGATGCGCAGCTCGGCGTCCAGCACCATGATGCCTTCGCCGCAATGTTCATAGACGGTCGCCGCCCGGCGCGCGGCCTCGGTGGCCCGCTGCAGCTCGGTCACGTCACGGGCGATGGCGACCTGGCCCAGAGCCTGATCTTCATCCCGCACCTCGGCACTGAGCACATCCAGGCAACGCGAACGGCCCTGCTCGTCGACCCGCCAGCTGAGTGACCGTCCACCGTCGATGCCGGTGTTCCAGTGCAGCGGGCGGCGCAGTTCCTCATCGCGGCGACCGAGCAGTTCGCCTTCGGTCATGCCGACCAGGCGCTCAAAGGCCGGGTTGCAGCCCTCATAAGCGCCGTCAGCATCCTTGAAATACATCGGGTCGGGGATGGCATTGAGCAGCGCACTCAGACGGGCGCGTTCCCTGCGCACACGGCGCAGCTCATCCCGACGTCGACGCAGCCGCTCCCGCTGCTGGAAAAAGAGGCTGACCATCCAGCCCATTGCGATGCCGCCGACCACGCAGGTGGCTCCCAGCCAGAACACGGTGCCGCCCGCGCCCGCGAGTGCCTGCACCGACGACAGCGGCGCGGCCACGGCAGGGCTTGCTGCCAACGGCAGCACGACGCTCAACACTGGCACCGGACTGGACACGGACCTGCTTCCCCATTGCTTCAGGCGAATGCGCATGGCTCACCTATGTTTTATGGGCGGGGGACGCCGTCAAAGACGTCATCGCCCGCTGGGCTCGCGGGTAGCGGCCCCTCCCTCCTCGCACGACGGCGGAGTATGGGCGGGCACGCTTGTCAGATGCCAACGATGAAACTCACGCAGTCCGCGGTTCGCTGCAGGATTACACGTTTTACGTTCTCTTATTTCTTGCAACAGGTCGGTTCGGCAAGCAAGTCTGTTAATTGGACTGTGTACGGGGCCATTCGTGCGTTATTCGCCCGCCGAAGTGGGGCCGGATGTGCGGGCCTTTTCTTAGCAGAAACCCTTTCTTAACCCGTTCGGACAGAGCTTCCTGCATACACTCGCGGTCTGTGTCCAGATTGATTTCGAACTTCACACACCTGCCATGACGCAACAAGCCTTAGCAACAAGCCCGTCGTCCAATGCTCCGAAACGAGTGGAGACCCGGACGATGCGATTCAAGACCTGGGCCTGGGGCCTGAGCGTGGCCTCCATGGCGCTGCTGACCGCCTGCGGCGGCGGCGGTGGTGATGGTGGCAATGCCGACGTGCGCCTGCTCAATGCGAGCATCGGTTACAGCTCGCTGGACATGGCCGTGGGCGCCGACCAGAAGGTCGTGAACAGCGCCGTGGCCTACGCCAAGGCTGGCACCTACGCCAGCGTGAGCACCAACGATTCCGGCACGTACATCCAGAACTCGACCGTGGGCAGCACGCTGTCCTCGACGACGCCCACCCTGAGCTCGGGCTCGAAGTACACGCTGATCGCCTACGGCACCACCAGCGCCGTGCGCACCACGCTGCTGCAGGACAACCAGGACAAGCCGGATGCCGGCAAGTCCAAGTTCCTGATCCTGAACCTGGCGCCGGATGCCGGCGCCCTGGACATCTACGAAACCGTCACCACCGCCACCAATCTGGATGACGCCGCCACCGTGGCGAGCGGCATTGCCACCGGCGGCGGCAGCGGTTATGCCTCCCTGAAGTCGGGCACCTTCCGCTTCGTGGTGACCGCCGCCGGCGACAAGAGCGACGTGCGTCTGACCATCCCGTCGCTGACGCTGCCGGATGCTGGCGTGTCGACCCTGATCCTCACCGGCTCCAACGGTGGCGTGCTGGTCAACGGCATGCAAGTGATCCAGCAAGGCGATGTGACCAACTACGCCAACACCAGCGCCCGCCTGCGTCTGGTGGCCGGCCTGCCGTCGGGCAACCTGATCACGGGTAGCGTGGGCAGCGCCACGCTGCTGACTTCGGCTGGCACCCCCGCCATCGGTTCGTACACCCAGGTGACGGCCGGCTCGCAACCCGTCACGCTGACGGTCAACGGCAACCCGGTGACCACCAGCGCCGCCGCCCTGACCGCTGGCAACGACTACACGATGCTGGTCTACGGCACTGCCGCTGCGCCGCAAGTGAGCCTGCTGTCTGACGACAACAAGCTGCCCAACAGCACCGTGAACGCCAAGATCCGCGTGATCAACGGCCTGAGCAACACCACCGGTGGTGTGGACCTGCGCGTGAACTACGCCGCCTACGGCTCGAACGTGACGCCGGGCAGCGCCTCCACCGCGACGCAGACCCCTGCCGTGACGAATGCGCAGGTGTCGGTGACCGCTTCGCAAACCGCAGCCTCGCTGTTCTCGAAGAGCGACATCACCCTGACCGCCAACAACAACTACTCCGTGTTTGTGCTGGGCGACATCAACAGCAGCCCGGCGGTGACCCTGCTGCGCGATCGCTAAGCGCTGATCGCTGACCGCGGATCGCCCAACCCGATCCTCCCTGTTGGCCACGTCCTCGCAAGAGGCGTGGCCATTTTTTTTGCAGGCAAGATGGCGGCATGGATCCGGATACGCCCCTCGTTCCCACCACACCGCAATTGCGTCGACTGCGTCAGCTGTGGCGGTCGGCCGGCTGGCCCTGCCAGGACATGCTGGAGCTCGAACTGCTGGCCAGTGGCTGGCTGGAGCGGCTGCGGGACGGGCATGGACGCGAGACGCTGCGACTGACCGACAGCGGCATCGCGGTGCTGCATGCCGGGTTCCAGAAAAACCGGGCGCTGCGGGACCGGCATGAGGCGCTGGTGGAGCGCGCGGCGGTGGAATTGCAGCGGGCCGGTCGGGTGGTCTGGCGGGGGCTAACGCTGCGGGCAGGTCTGCCGCGGGAGGATGAGCCGGAACGCATGCGCTGGGTCAATGCCATGCCCGACCTCTATTCCGTGCGCAACACCACCGTCGAGGACTACCTGGAGCCGACGGTGCATGAGATCAAGGTCAGCCGCGCAGACCTGTTGGGGGAACTGCGCAAGCCGGCCAAGGCGCAGGCTTATCTGGCCCTGAGCAGCCAATGCTGGTATGTGCTGAAGGCGGGGATTGCCGAGCCGCAGGAGATTCCGGAGCCGTTTGGCGTGCTGCTGGCGCATGAGCCCCGGACCGACGGTGGATCGATCCAGCTGGAGCTGGCGCGTCCGGCGCCGCGACGGGCGCAGCGGCCGGATTTCGGCACCTGGATGGCGTTGGCCAAGGCCTCGCCCTGTGCCCTGCCGCTGGACAGCGGGCAGGACGGGTTTTGACGCGCCGCTGAGTCGCTTCTGCGGCGCGTCCGGGCTCAGCCCTTCTTGAGCAGCCCTTCGCAGACCGCTTTGTCCGACGCTTCCGCCTGCTTGGCGCAAACGCCATCGAGCTGGCTGCGCAGACGCTTCAGGCTGGCCTCATGCTGCCCCTTGGCATTCCAGGCCGTCAGCTGGCTGCCGACCTTCTGGAGGGACCGGGCACTGCGCTCGTAGAACGCGCCCTTGTCCTTCTCCGCTTCGGCCAGCAGCTGTGAGGCAGCCTTTTCAATGCGGGCGCTGTCCTGCGGGGTCAGCTCCACGAGTGCGCTCAGATAGTTGGAGCCCCATTGCAGCCGGGTGGCCGGACCTTCGCTGCGGTTGAAGGCCTCCTCGTACCAGCGCAGCGCCTCCTCGGTGCGGCCCTGCTTGCGGGCATTGCCACCGAGATAGCTCATCAGGTAGTACGGCGAATGGCTCTTGGCGAGGCTGGCCTTGAGCAGCGCGTCGCTGTCGGCCCACAGGCCGGCGCGACCCAGCACGTGCGCGGCAGAGGTGATCACCGCCTGGCGCTCATAACCGTCAGTCGCCTCCTGGTCGGTGCGGGCGGCGGTGGTTTTCACCTCGGCCAGCAGGGCCGGGTCCAGCTTGGGATGCAGCTCGGCTTTGGGCTGATCGAGACGGGCGAGTTCCACCCGGGCCAGCAGCGCCTGCAGGCGATCGGCACGGGAGAGCGTGGTGTCGGCCTGGAATCGCTTGAGCGCGGTGTCGAGCCGAGCGACCAGCGCCTGCCGATCCGCACCCGCGGTCGGCGCCAGGGCGACGGCGATGTCGTCCGCGGAATTGGCCAGCACGTCGACCTGCACCCGTGCCGCAGCCGGGTCGGCCAGCACCTGGTTGATACGGCTGCGCAGCGCGGCGTCCGCCTTGGGCGGCTGACCGCCCTCGCCCGCAGAGGCCAGGGCCTTCAGCCACAGCCGCGTGCTGGTGTCTTCATCGACGCCCTGGCTGGCCTGGGCCAGCCGCGCCAGCAAGGCCGGTCGCTGGGCAGCGGGCACCAGTTGCTGTTCGTCGGTATCCCAGCCATAGAAGCCCAGCAGCTTCCACTCGCCGGCCGAGAGCTTGCGGCCAGCCTGGGCATCGGCCAGGACCGCCTTCACCGGGCGGCCACCGGCCAGCCCCAGTTGCAGCACCTGAAGCACCTGCGCGGCATCCGCCTCGCCCGGCAGCCGGGTGAGTTCCTGGCGCTGGTTGTTGAACAGGATCATCGTCGGATAGCCGCGCACCTTGAAGCGCGCGCCCAGGCGCTGCGCGCCGGGGTTGTCGCCGTCGATATGGACCGCCACAAAAGCCCGCGACTGCTCGATGAAATCAGCCCGGTTGAACAGCGTCGCCTTCAGCTGATTGCACGGGGGGCACCACTTGGCACCCCAGTAGAGCAGGACCGGTTTCTTTTCAGCGGCGGCCTGCTGGAAGGCGCGATCGATGTCCGCATCGCCCGAGGCTTCCTGCCATGCAATGGCGGCACTGCTCTGGGCTGCGGCAGCCAGGGCGGCCGGCGTGTAGGCGGTCAGGGCCCCCAGCGTGGTCACGGCAGCGGCCAGCAGGGTCACGCGCAGGGCGCGGTGCATCGAAAGCGTACGGGTCATGGCGGGCGCGGACCGGGACGGGATCACCGGCGGTCCGGATGAGCAAAGGAAATATTGTGGCCCGGACGGTCGCTGCGCGTCATGCGCAAAGCGAGCAAGCACATGCGAGGGCCCGGGCGCGGGGACTTACTTCAGCAGGCCTTCCTGCTTCAGGGCCGCCTGCACGGCCGGACGGGCCGCCACACGGTCACGGTAGGCAACCAGGCGGGCGAACGGGCTGACATCCACCCCGACCAGGCGACCCCAGCCGGTGACGGTGAAGAGATAGGCATCGGCGACGGTGAAGGTCTCACCCATCAGATAGCTGCGACCTTCCAGCTGGCCGTCCACCCAGGACAGGCGATCCAGCAGCTTGGTGCGGAACAGCGCCTTGGCCTCTTCCGGCATCGCGGGATTGAACAGCGGGCTGAAGCCCTTGTGCAGCTCGCTGGTGATGAAGTTCAGCCACTCCTGCAGGCGATAGCGCTCCATCGTGCCGTTGGCAGGCGCCAGGCCGCTGGCGGGGGCTTGATCGGCCAGGTACTGGACGATGGCCGGGCCTTCGCTCAGACGTTCACCGTTGTCCAGCTCCAGCAGCGGCACGTAGCCCTTGGGATTGAGCGTGTAGAAATCAGTGCCGTCCTGCAGCTTGTGGGTCTTGGTGCTGGCCAGGACGATCTCGATGTCCAGGCCCGCTTCACGCGCGACGATGTGGGGCGACAGCGAGCAGGCGCCGGGGCTGTAGTAGAGCTTCATGGGGTCTCCTTCGGTGACGGCTCCAGGGGAGCGCGGGGGGAAAGCCGGCACCTTACGCGGCCTTGCGGCCACTCGCAATGCCCGGTTTCATCCGCGGGCGTTTGTCGATCCGTTGCCGGAAGCGTGGGGAATGGGAGGGATGGCAGGGAAGCTCTGCATGTGGAGGCACGCGCCAGCATGCACATAATCGGCCCGCATTCTGCACGGAGGAGCGCTTTGATGGTGAGTGTTCAAAGGACGCGGTCGGACGCCGACGCGGCCCCTGCCCGACCGACCCCGCGGCCTCGCGCCGCGACCCGCGTTCGGATTTCCGCCCTGGCGGCGGCCATGGCCCTGGCTGGGCTGCCGACGTGGGCCGCGGCGCAGGCGTCCGGCCCCGCCGCCTCCGATGGATCGGTGCTTCGCGCCTGCCGCATTGAAGGCGTGTCGACCGAAGTGCAGTGCGGCAGCATCAGTCGCCCGCTGGACCCGGCCCAACCGCAGGGACGGCGCATCGACGTGCAGTTCGTGGTGGTGCCGGCCCTGGCCCGCAACAAGCAGCCGGACCCGGTGGTGCTGCTGGCCGGTGGCCCCGGTCAGAGCGCCATTGCACTGGCGGGCATGGTGCTGCCGCGGCTGTCTCGGCTCAACTACCGCCGTGATCTGGTGTTCATTGACCAGCGCGGCACCGGTCGATCGGCACCCCTGGACTGCCGCGACGATACGCCGCAGACGCTGAAGGAAGCGCTGGAGCCGGGTCGACGCGAGCGCATGCTCGACGAATGCCGGCAGCGATTGCAGGCCCTGCCCTATGGCGACCTGCGCCAGTTCACCACCGTCATCGCCATGCAGGACTTCGACGCCGTGCGTCAGGCCCTGGGCGTGCAGCGATGGAACCTGTTGGGCGCCTCTTACGGCACACGTGCGGCGCTGGACTACCAGCGCCAGTTCCCGCAGCAGGTGCGACGCAGCATCCTCGACGGAGTGGCACCGCCGGACATGGTGCTGCCAGCTTCTTTCTCCCAGGATGGTCAGGCGGCCCTGGATGCCGTCTTCAGCCACTGTGAATCCGACGCAGCCTGCCGCACCCGTTATCCGAGCCTTCGGGCCGACTGGCAGACGCTGCTGCGCAGCCTGCCGCGAACGGTCACGCTGCAGCATCCCGTCACGCTTCGCAGCGAAGAGGTGACGATGACCCGCGAGACACTGATGTCAGCCGTGCGGCCGCCGCTGTATTCGCCGACGCTGGCGTCCGCCCTGCCCGAGGCGCTGCACGAAGCCAGTCAGGGCCGCTTCAACGCCCTGGGCGCGCTGACCGGCATGATGAGCGGCGGCGGAGCGGCGCGCCTGTACACCGGCATGCACTTCTCGGTGATCTGCGCCGAGGACGCGCCGCGTCTGAGCGCCGCGACTGATGTGCCCGGCAGCGACTTCGGCTCGCTGGACCGCGACCAGTACACCCGGGTCTGCAAGACCTGGCCGCGGGGAGATGTCCCGGCGGCGTTCTACACCCTGCCCCCGGCCCAGCATCCGGTGCTGCTGCTCAGTGGGGGTGCCGATCCGGCCACGCCGCCGCGCCATGGCGCGCGCGTGGCCAAGGCGCTGGGGGCGCAGGCGCGTCATGTGGTGGTGCCGCAGGCGGGTCATGGCGTGGCGCTGTCGCTGAGTTGCATGCAGGACGTGTTGTTCCGCTTTGTCGATGCCAAGGAGGATGCCGATGCGCTGAAGGTCGACGCCACCTGCGCCGAGCGCATTCCAAGGCCGACCGTCTTCCTGCCGCCGACACCCGAGACGGTGGAAGCGGCGGCCTCGGCGGCCCGTGCCGCTGACCGGGCGCGTGATGCGGAATCGCCGCGTCTCCCCGCCTCCAACCGGGAGACCGCCCGATGATCCGCATTCAAGGACTGAAGAAGGCATTCGAGGCCCGCACTGGCGGCGGGCTGTTCAAGCGCGGTGGCAAGCGCACGGTGGTGGCGGTGGACCACCTCGACCTGCAGGCGCCGGACGGGGTGATCACCGGTCTGCTGGGCCCCAACGGCGCGGGCAAAACGACCTCGCTACGCATGCTGGCGGGGCTGTTCAAGCCGGACCAGGGCAGCATCCAGGTCGATGAGATCGACGTGCTGCAGCAGCCGCGCGCTGCGCTGGCGCGCATGGGTGTGCTGGGGGATGCGCATGGGCTGTATCCGCGTCTGTCGGCGCGGGAGAACATCGTCTATTACGCAAAGCTGCAGGGCATGGCCACGGACCAGGCGCAGGCCCGGGCGGAGGCGCTGGCGGAACTGCTGGACATGCGCAGCATTCTGGAGCGACGCGCGGACGGTTTCAGCCAGGGCGAGCGCATGAAAACGGCGCTGGCGCGGTCCCTGGTGCATGACCCGGCCAACATCGTGCTGGATGAGCCGACCAATGGATTGGATGTGGTGGCGACGCGTGCTTTGCGGGAGGTGCTGCGGCATCTGCGATCACCGGCGGGCGGGGCCAAGTGCATCGTGTTTTCCAGCCACATCATGCAGGAGGTGGAGCAGTTGTGTGATCAGGTGGTGGTGATGTCGCAGGGGAGAAGCGTGGCGACGGGCACGGTGGCGGAGCTGCAGGCCCGCACGTCGACCGACCGCTTTGAAGATGCCTTTGTGGCGCTGGCTTTTCCGGAGATGGTTCCGGCGGCTGCCCAGGAGATGTCCGCATGAACAGTGCCACCTTGAGAGCTTTCTTGACTGTCTTCCGCAAGGAGGTGGTGGATGCGATGCGGGACCGCCGCACCTTGCTGCGTCTGATGATTCCGGCGCTGCTGATGGGTCCGCTGATGCTGATGATGATGTCGGGGCTGGTCGCCTCGTTTGAGGAACGGGCGGAGAAGCGGGAGATCCAGGTCATTGGCATCGAGCATGCGCCGACCTTGCGCAACTACCTGGAGCGGCAGACCTACACCATCAAGGCGCCCCCGGCGGACTATGAGGCGCAGTTGCGCAGTGCCAGGTTGGGGGATCCGATTCTGGTGATTCCGGCGGATTTTGAAGTGATGCTGGCGGGCGGACGGCCGGTGACGGTGGAGATCGTCAGTGACAGTGCCAACCAGCGTGCTTCGTCGGGGGTGGGCACTTTGAGTCGCCTGCTGCAGGGGTTTGGCCAGGAGCGGGCATCGCTGATGCTGGCGCTGCGGGGCATCAGCACGGATCAGTTGCGACCGCTGAAGGTGGAGGAGCGTGATCTGGCGAGTCAGCAGGCGCGGGCGACGCGCATCACGGTCATGCTGCCGATGTTCATCATGATGGCGGTGTTGTATGGGGCGCTGACGGCGGCTTTGGACAGCACGGCGGGTGAGCGTGAGCGGGGTTCGCTGGAGCCTTTGCTGGTCAATCCTGCGCCGCATGGTGCGATCGTGGCTGGCAAATGGGGGGCGGTGTTCCTCATGGGCATGATGGTGGCGTTGCTTTCCAACATCAGTTTTTTGCCCGCGCAACAGCTCATGCGCAGTGACAGTCTGCAAGCGATGTTCCAGTTTGGATGGCCGGAGGCGGTGAAGTTCCTGCTGCTGCAGATGCCATTGGGGGCGGGCTTGTCGGCGGTGCTGATGGCATTGGCGATCCGGACCAAGACCTTCAAGGAAGCGCAGGCCAGTGCCACGCTCGTCATGACGGCGGTCTCCCTGACGCCGATGGTCTCGATCATGAACCCGGGTGCCGAGGCCAACTGGCACTTGTGGATTCCGGGCCTGGCGCAGAACGCGCTGATGATGACGGTGCTCAAGGGCGAGCCCCTGACGCTGATGAAGGTGATGCCGAGCATTGCCGTAGGCGCCCTGCTCACCCTGGCGGGCCTGCTCTTCGTCACCCGCTCGATGCGCGCAGCGGTGTCCCGCTAAGCTGCAAGTCACGGCGGCCCCAAGCGGGCCGCCTCCACACCCAAGGGCTCGGGGCTCTGCCCCAGCCCGTCCCACAGCTGCGTATCCACACAGCACCCGGTGGCACTGAGTCGCGCAGCACGCGCGAAGCGTCGTGCCAGCGGGGCTGCTGGTTCGCTGAAGGGGGCCACCGCCGGGCCGCCCCAAGGTGGCCCCTCAGCCCCCTCGGGGGGCGGTCTTGATCAGCCCTAGGCTGATCAAGCGGGGGCATCAGTGCCCTGCGGGGGCTTGCAACGCTTGTTGCACGTGTTGTTGCCACGGCAGCGTATGCACGATGCCATTGAGCTGGATCGCCGATTCCAGCGGGGCCAGCACCTCTCCGGCGCGGTTGAGGAACTGCAGGTTCGTCACCAGCGCCATCGGGTCGACCATGCTCACCATCCCATACGGCATGCACACCCAATCCCAGGCCACACCGGCCGCGCCCAGCTCCGATTCACCGGACCACAGGGTTTGTCCCATGGCTGGTTGTTCCTCGTCTCCCACGACCAGCACGCGCGTGCTCAAATGCGCGAACTGCAGGCGGGGAAGCCGCTGCACATCACACAATATTCGCGGCCATGCGTACACAATCCAGGCTGGAGTCATTGTCGGAATTGTTCAGTTGACTGGCGAGCGGGTGCTCCCATGCCTCACAGTGTGGGCAGGAAGTGCCCTCACCGCCAGCTGTAAACCCTAGCAGGGCGTGCATGCGTCACGGCGCTTCAGGCACACTGCAGGTCAGATACAAGGGACGGCCATGAAGGCCGAGGCGATCGATGCTGCAAGGCGGATACCAGTCAGTGCTCGAGGCGCGCTCACGGGATGAATTCCGGAGCGAGATCACGCGGTTTGCGAATGATCTGGACTTCGAACGGTTCTCGGCCATCCTGGTCGTGGATCGCGCCATGGGCAGTTCAGATTTCATTGCCGTGGAGAACACGCCCGCGGGCTTCACCAACATCTTCAATGATCCCCGGCTGGGCAAAAAAGACCCGGTCATGCAGCACTGCAAGCGGCAGAGCGTGCCCATCGTCTGGAACCAGCAGACCTACCAGAAGCATGACGCCCCCGAGCTGTGGGAAGCGCAGGCCCAGTTCGGCTACAAGGTGGGTATTTCGCTGGCGCTGCACCTGCCCGAGGGTCGGCATTTCGTGCTGGGTGTGAACCGGGAGCAGACGCTGCCGAACAATCCGGTCACGCTCACCCGGATGGTGGCGGATCTGCAGCTGTTTGCGGTGCATGCAGTGGATGCGGCGCTGCGGGTGCTGTTGCCGCATCCGCATGCGGTGAGCGACGTCGATGCGCCGCGTCTCACCCCGCGTGAACTCCAGTGCCTGCACTGGACGATGGAAGGCAAGACGGCTTGGGAGGTGGGCACCATCCTGTCCATCACGGAACGGACGGCGGTGCTGCACATCAACAATGCGATGCACAAGCTGGGCTGTACCAACAAGCATCAGGCGGTGCTGAAAGCGCTCAGGCTGGGCCTGATTCGCTGATGCTGCCCGGTCCGAAAGCCGGCAAACACTGTAAGAGCTGACAGTTATGCGGACGGATGGCCGCTGATTCAATAGGTCCTGTGCTCACCGGAAGTGATGCACCCCACCGAATCTGGAGCCTCTCATGCAAGCCCAACAAACTTCTGTCATTTCCAACACCGAAGAACAAGCGCTGGTCGAGCTGGACCTGGAAGTCCTGGTCCATGTTGGCGGCGGAACGCCCAAGGGCACCTGGAATGAAGATCCGGTTGCCACGGCCTCTGCTGTGGACACCGGCCCCACGCCCAAGGGCACCTGGTAATTCCAGCGCGTCGCGTTGATCGCGCCGTGATGGCGCATTGACGCCGCGAACGGAAGGCAGTGTCATGGTGGCGCCGATGGGCGCCCACACCCAGGCTGCTCGCGGGCAGACCTGGGTTTCCTTTTTTCATCGCTGTCATCGCGTAACGCCTGAGCCGTCCGGACCCACGGGGCCAAGATCCCAACCGTCCGGCGCGGACATTCAGGCGATCAGGGAGGAGTCACTCCGCCTGCAGGCTCAACCACGGCATCCGGTGCCCCTGGCACCGGGTTCTGTCCCGGGAGGGGTTGAGCCTGCACGCTGGAGCGGCGAGTTTCATTCGTGGTGGTCATTCGCGGCCGTCACAAGGCGGCGCAGTCGCTTCTTCCATCCAGCCGAGCCAGCGCATCGCCTGCTCCCGGCTATCCCCGCACATGTCCTCGCTGGGCATCAGTGAACCGCAGACCTCAGGTCGGTCCGGATGACCAAAGATCCGGCAGCGGTTCTGCTCATCCAGCTGCACGCAACGCACGCCCGCCGGCTTGCCTTGCGGCATTCCGGGAATGGCACTGCTGATCGACGGTGCGATGCAGCAGGCAGCGCAAAAGGGACGGCATTCCATCGTGCCAATTGTCGCTGCGAGGGCTGATGCAGATACCCATTCTGCTGGGACTTATCCACAGCCCCGCGTAAAATCGGCGCCCTTCCCTCCAGCCTCCATTCACCTGGCATCAGACCGTCGTCTGCGTCGTCTGCCGCGCCAGGGTACCTGCCATGCTTTATCCCAAAGAGTTCGATGTGATCGTCGTTGGCGGTGGCCATGCCGGCACCGAAGCCGCGCTGGCTGCGGCGCGCATGGGCGTCAGCACGCTGCTGCTCACCCACAACATCGAGACGCTCGGGCAGATGAGCTGCAACCCGTCCATCGGCGGCATCGGCAAGGGCCACCTGGTCAAAGAGGTCGATGCGCTGGGCGGGGCGATGGCGGCGGCAACCGATGAGGGCGGCATCCAGTTCCGCATCCTCAATGGCTCCAAGGGCCCCGCGGTCCGTGCCACTCGCGCGCAGGCCGACCGCATCCTCTACAAGGCAGCGATCCGGCAGCGGCTGGAGAACCAGCCCAACCTGATGCTGTTCCAGCAGGCCGTTGACGACCTCATGGTCGAAGGCGACCGCGTGGTCGGTGCCGTCACCCAGTCGGGCTTGCGCTTTCGTGCGCGTGCCGTGGTGCTGACCGCCGGCACCTTCCTCGATGGCCGCATCCACATCGGCCTGGACAACTACGCGGCTGGCCGCGCGGGTGATCCGCCAGCGGTCACCCTGTCGGGCCGACTCAAGGAATTGAAGCTGCCGCAAGGGCGACTCAAGACCGGCACACCGCCGCGCCTGGATGGTCGCACCATCGACTTCTCTCGCTGCACTGAACAGCCGGGCGACCTCGACCCGGTGCCTGTGTTCAGCTTCATGGGCCATGCCGGTCAACATCCGAAGCAACTGCCCTGCTGGATCACCCACACCAACGAACGCACCCACGAGATCATCCGCTCCGGCTTCGACCGCAGCCCGATGTTCACTGGCGTCATCGAAGGCGTCGGCCCGCGCTACTGCCCCTCCATCGAAGACAAGATCAACCGCTTCGCCGACAAGAACTCCCACCAGATCTTTCTGGAGCCGGAGGGTCTCACCACCCACGAGTTCTACCCGAACGGCATCTCCACCTCTCTGCCCTTCGACATTCAGCTGGCGGCGGTCCAATCCATTCCCGGTCTGGAACAGGCGCACATCCTGCGTCCGGGCTACGCCATCGAATACGACTATTTCGATCCGCGCGAACTCAAGTCGACCTTCGAGACCCGTGCCATCCAGGGCCTGTTCTTCGCCGGCCAGATCAACGGCACCACCGGCTACGAAGAGGCGGCGGCACAAGGCCTCTTCGCCGGCCTCAACGCCGCCTTGCAGGTCCAGGGCAAGTCCAGCTGGGTTCCCACCCGCGACCAGGCCTACCTCGGCGTCCTGGTGGACGACCTGATCACCAAGGGCGTCACCGAGCCCTACCGCATGTTCACCAGCCGCGCCGAGTTCCGTTTGCAACTCCGCGAGGACAACGCCGACCTCCGCCTCACCGAAGTCGGTCGCGAACTGGGCCTGGTGGACGACGTCCGCTGGGACGCCTTCAACCGCAAGCGCGACGCTGTTTCACGTGAAACAGAGAAGCTGAAGTCCACCTGGGTGAACCCCAACATCCTGCCCGCAGCGGACGCCGAGCGACTGGTGGGCAAAGCCCTTGAGCGCGAATACAACCTCATCGACCTGCTGCGTCGCCCCGGCGTGACCTATGCAACCCTTGAGGAAGTCGCCTCGATTGCCCGACCCCATGCCGGCGTCTCGCGGACCGCGCTGTCGGAACAGCTCGGCGACACCTTGGCGGACGCCGTCGTTGAGCAGGTCGAGATCAGCGTCAAATACGCCGGCTACATCAGCAAGCAGCAAGACGATGTCGCCCGCGCCTCCACGTATGAACATCTGCGACTGCCTGAAGATCTGGACTACGGGCTGGTCACGGCCCTCTCCTTCGAGGCGCGCCAGAAGCTGAACAAGCATCGTCCGGAGACTCTGGGCCAGGCCTCCCGGATTTCCGGGATCACCCCGGCATCGATCTCCCTGCTGCTCATCCACCTTCGCAAGGGTCGATTCAAGGGCTTCACAGAGAACGATGCCAAGGACGTCAACGCATCCACGGAAGCGGCCTGACGCAGAGACCGCCGCTGACGCCCAGCCCCGCCGATACCCGGCTAACGGCAGCAGGCAGCAGGCAGCAAGCCAGCAAGCCAGCAAGCCAGCAAGCAGCGTGCAGCAGGCCGGGGGCGAGGGACTGAGGCCAATCGGAAAAGCGCTACTCGCGACTCCCGCTAGAAGCATTTCCCTCGCCGGCCTCAGTGGAATGCGGGGGAGGGACTTGGGACCCCATTTCCGTAAGTATTAGGAATGAATGACCGGCGTAGCGGGGCAGAAGGGACTGAGCTCGGACACAAACAGTCCTGTGGACTGTTTGTGCCTAGCGAAGGCC
>CBIHOT010000048.1:0-36023 GCA_966211495.1 uncultured Roseateles sp.
TGACGGCGCCCTGCACCACCGTCTCGCCCAGGCCGTAGCTGGAGGTGATGAAGACCACGTCCTTGAAGCCGGATTCGGTGTCGATGGTGAACATGACGCCCGCAGCGCCCAGGTCCGAACGCACCATGCGCTGCACACCCGCCGACAAAGCCACATCGCTGTGGGCAAAGCCCTTGTGGACGCGATAGCTGATGGCGCGGTCGTTGTAGAGGGATGCAAACACCTCCTTCATCTTGTGCAGCACGTCTTCGATGCCCACCACGTTCAGGAAGGTCTCCTGCTGGCCAGCGAAGGAAGCGTCAGGCAGGTCTTCCGCGGTGGCGGAAGAACGCACGGCAAAGGAGGCCTCGGGCTGGCCTTCGGTGACGCGGGCGAATTCCGCCCGGATGGCGGCTTCCAGATCCTGCGGGAAGGGCTGCGCTTCCACCCAGCCACGGATCTGTGCGCCGGCTTCCGCCAGGGCACGGACGTCATCGGTGTTCAGGTCGGCCAGGCGCTTCTGGATGCGGGCATCCAGGCCTTCGTACTTCAGAAATTCGCGGAAGGCGTGGGCCGTGGTGGCAAAGCCGCCAGGCACGCGCACACCGGCATCCGCCAGTTGCGAAATCATCTCGCCGAGCGAGGCGTTCTTGCCGCCCACCGACTCGACGTCGGTCATCCTCAGTTTCTCGAAGGGTACAACCAGGGCGGTCGCCTCGAAGCGTGCATCAGACATGGGAAAACTCCGTGATGTTGAGAAACCGGGGCCCCAAAGCCAGGAAGCTGATCCGACCAGGCGGCGGCGTTCGCATGGACGCGGGCGCGGGTGGAACAGCGGGCAGACAGAACGGCGCGCGCGACAGCTGTTGTCGATTCTTGTGGGCGGCGCAGCGGGGCGTTCATGATGGGCAGGGGCAAGTTGCGGACGATTCTACGGGTTAGCGCCTCTATGATGTAAACCCCGGTTCGGGGACTGGGCGCGTCCGGTCCGCCGCTTGTGGGCATGTGTCGTGCCCGACTGGCACCTTCGCCCCCTCGTTCCCACCTCCCAAATTTGCGGCCCCCGTTCGGCCCAACAGGCACGCCATGACCCAGCACACCGTCTATTTCGTCTCGGATGGCACCGGCATCACCGCCGAAACCTTCGGTAACTCGATCCTGGCCCAGTTTTCGGTCAAGGCCCGCCATGTGCGGCGTCCGTTCGTGGACAACGCCGAAAAAGCGCAGCAACTGGTGAAGGAGATCAACGAGACCGGCGTGCGCGAAGGTCAGCGCCCCGTCGTCTTCGCAACCCTGGTGAACCGTGAAGTCCTGAATGTGGTGCGCCAGCACTGCGAAGGCCTGGTGCTGGACATGTTCGGCACCTTCATCGCACCGCTGGAAGACGAGTTCCGGGTGAAGTCCAACCATCGCGTCGGCCGCTTCTCGGATGTGGCCAAGAGCCAGGAATATCACGACCGGATCGAGGCGATCAACTTTTCATTGGCCCACGACGACGGGCAGTCCGCGCGCAATCTGGATTCGGCCGATGTGATCCTGGTGGGCGTGAGCCGCTGCGGCAAGACGCCGACCTCCCTCTATCTGGCCATGCAGCACGGCATCAAGGCCGCCAACTATCCGCTGATCCCGGAAGACTTCGAGCGCGGCGCCCTGCCCTCGCTGCTGGTGCCCCACAGGAAGAAGTGCTTCGGCCTGACGATCGATCCGGAGCGCCTGGCCCAGGTGCGCAATGAGCGTCGGCCCGGCAGCAAATATGCGGACCTGATGAACTGCCACTACGAAGTGCGCGAGGCCGAGACGATGATGAAAAAGGCCGGCATCTCGTGGCTGTCCTCGACCCACAAGTCGATCGAAGAAATCGCCACCACCATCCTTCGGGACATCCGTCCGGATCGGTTGATGTACTGAGGCGTCAGGCCCGGACCAGCCGGCGCCGGGCCGATTCGTACAGGCAGATCGACGCGGCGCTCGCCACGTTCAGCGATTCCTCGCCGCCCGGCTGAGGAATGCCGATGCGCAAGGCGCAGCGCGCCATCAGCGCATCGTCCACGCCCTGCCCTTCATGCCCCATCACCCACGCGCAAGGCGAGGGCAGCTCGGCTTCATGCAGCATCGCATCGGTGTGCGAGCTGGTGGCCAGCAGCGGCACCTTCAGGCCGTCCAGGTCCGACACGCTGAGCCCTTCGACCAGGCGCAGCCCGAAGTGGGCGCCCATGCCGGCGCGCAGCACCTTCGGCGACCACAGGGCCGCCGTGCCCTTGAGCGCCAGCACCTGACGGAATCCCAGCGCCGCAGCACTGCGCAAAATGGTGCCGACATTGCCCGCATCCTGCAGCCGGTCCAGCACCACCGAATCCGCCTGCGGCTCGATGCGCAGCGGCGGCGGCAGTTGCAGGTCAAAGCCGATCTGGGCCGGGGACTCCAGACCCGAGACCGTCTTGAACAGCGACGGAGACACCACCAGCACCTTCATCGCCTGATCCGCCAGCGCCCGCAGCGATTCGTCGTTCGCCGCGGCATCGGTGATCAGCGCCAGTGCAGGACGCATCCCCCGCTGCAGCGCCGCCCGCGCCAGATGGTCCCCCTCCAGCCAGACGCCGCCCATCTTGCGATAGGCCGTGGCGTCCTGCGCCAGCTTGCGCAAGCGCTGCAGTTGCGGGTTGTCGCGGGCGGTGATGGGATGCCAGGTCGGGCCGGTGTTCATTCGTGGTCCACCGCGGAGGTGAAGGTCGTCGTCGTGGTGGTGCGGCGGATCACCGTCGTGGTGGACCGCCCGCTCAGCGCTTCCGGAAGCATCGGGTCGGTGTGCATCACCTGCGTGGTGGTGCTCACCGAGACCGTCTCCAGGCACATGCGCACAGGCGCAAAGCTGGTGCGATGCCAGGGACTCGCGCCATGCAGGCGCAGCGCTTCCAGATGCTCCGGCGTGCCGTAGCCTTTGTGGTTGTCGAAACCGTATTGCGGATGCGCCTGATGCATCTGCAGACACATTCGGTCGCGGTGGACCTTGGCCAGGATGCTGGCGGCGGAAATGGCCGGCACCAGCGCGTCGCCCTTGACGATGGCCTCCGCCGGAATGCGCAGCACCGGCAGCCGGTTGCCATCCACCTTCACCTGCGCAGGCGTCAGCCGCAGGCCTTCGACCGCGCGCCGCATGGCGAGCAGCGTCGCCTGCAGGATGTTGATGCGGTCGATCTCTTCCACCGAGGCTTCCGCAATGCAGAAACTCAGCGCCTTGGCGCGGATCTCGTCGTAGAGCTGCTCGCGTTTTTTCTCGCTGAGCACCTTCGAGTCGTTCAGCCCCTTGATCGGGTTCATGTCGTCCAGGATGACAGCCGCAGCCACCACCGGCCCCGCCAGAGGCCCGCGACCTGCTTCATCCACGCCGGCCAGCAGCCCTTCACGCTGCCAGTCCAGACCGAGCTGCTCAGGCGCCGAGGATTTGCGCGATCGCATCGCCCGCCCTTTGCGCGGTATTGCAGCGCAGCGTCTCGTGAATCTCGGTAAAGCGCTGGCGCAGCCGCTCCCGACGCGGCGCATCGTCCAGCCAGGCCAGACCTTCACGCGCAATGACTTCGCCGGTGCATTGATCCTGCAGGCATTCCGGCACCACCGTCTCACGCGCCAGCACATTGGGCAAACCCACCCAGGGCAGCAGCGCCTTGCCCTTCATGCGCCAGGCATTGAACCAGTGCAGCTTGTAGGCAATCACCATCGGCCGCTTGAACAGCGCCGCTTCCAGGGTGGCGGTGCCGCTGGCCACCAGCGTGAGATCGCAGGCGGCCAGCGCGTCATGCGCTTGTCCGTCCAGCAGCATCAAATCCAGACCCTGGCCGTGCTCACGCACCAGCGCCTCGGCCAGTTCCCGCACGCCCGGTGCCACCGGCACAACGAAGCGAAGACCGGGCCGCTGCGCCAGCATCCGTCGCGCCGCATCCAGCAGCGGCGGGAAGATGTAGTTCAGTTCACTGCGGCGGCTGCCCGGCAGCACCGCGACCACCGTGGCGTCTTGCGGCAGGCCCAGCAGGCTGCGAGCTTCGGTGCGCGGCGGCTCCATCGGAATCTTGTCCGCCAGCGGATGGCCCACATAGGTGGCGCCAATGCCATGCCTCTGCAGCAGCTCGGGCTCGAACGGGAAGAGGCACAGCACATGGTCGGCGCTGCGCTTGATGGTGTGCACCCGCTCCGCCCGCCACGCCCAGATGGACGGGCAGACAAAATGGATGGTCTTGATGCCGGCGTCCCGCAGCCGCTGCTCCAGGCCGAAGTTGAAGTCCGGTGCGTCCACGCCCACAAAGGCGGACGGGCGCTCCTGGATCAGACGGTCGCCGAGCTGCCGACGGATGGCCAGCAGTTCACGGATGTTCTTGAGCGCATCCCAATAGCCGAAGATCGACAGCTTGTGGCTGGGCCACCAGGCCTCAAAACCCAGGGCCTGCATCTTTGGGCCGCCAATGCCGGCACTGGTGAGCCCGGGCCACCGCTCCTGCAAGGCCTGCAGCAGCAGGCTGGCCAGCAGATCCCCGGAGGCCTCGCCGGCCACCAGGCCCAGTCGAGGGTCCGTGATCCTGCTCATGTCAGCGTACGAGCCCGCGCTTGGCCGCCGCGAGGAAGTCCAGCATCAGCTGGATATCGGCCACCGTCTCGGTGTCCTGGCCGGCCTTGAGCGCTTCGATCTGCTGCACTGACTGCTCCAGCGTCAACGCATCCCGGAACAGCAGCTTGTGCATCTGGCGGATGGTGCCGATGCGCTCATTGCTGAAACCGCGCCGGCGCAGCCCCGTCAGGTTGACGGCCCGCACGGTGAGCGGATTACCGTCCACCGTCATGTAAGGGGCCACATCCTGCGCAACATGCCCCTGGAAGCCGATCATCGCGTGCGCGCCGATGTGCACGAACTGATGCACCCCCGTCAGGCCGCCGATGGTCGCCCAGTCGCCCACATGCACATGACCGGCCAGCGTGGCATTGTTGGCCAGCACGCAGTGGTCACCGACCACCACGTCATGCGCCAGATGCACATAGGCCATGATCCAGTTGTCCGACCCGACCCGCGTCACCCCCTGCTCCTTGAAGGTGCCGGTGTTGAAGGTGCAGAACTCGCGGATGGTGTTGCGGTCGCCGATGACAAGCTCGGTCACCTCACCGCCATGGCTCATGTCCTGCGGCATGGCGCCAATGGAGGCGAACTGGAAGATCTGGTTGTCCCGGCCGATGGTGGTGCGACCCTCCACCACCGTGTGCGGACCAATGCGCGTGCCCGCGCCGATGCGCACCTCCGGACCGATGACCGCATACGGACCGATCTCGACCCCTTCGTCGATCTGGGCCTTGGGGTCCACCAGCGCTGTGGCGTGAATCTTGGCCATGGTGCGGACGATCAGCAGTCCAGACGACGCATGGTGCACATCAGGCCGGCTTCGGCCACGATGTCCTGGCCCACCAGGGCCTTGGCACCGAACTTGTAGATGCCGGCCTTGGCACGCTCCAGCGTGACATCCAGCAGCAGCTGGTCACCCGGCTCGACCGGACGCTTGAAGCGCGCGCCGTCGATGCCGGCAAAGTACACGACATGGTTCTCGTCCAGCGAGAAGTCGTAGCTCTGCACCGCCAGCAGCGTGGCGGCCTGTGCCAGCGCTTCCAGAATCAGCACACCCGGCATCACCGGCCGATGCGGGAAGTGGCCCTGGAAGAACGGCTCATTGATGCTGACGTTCTTCAGCGCGCGAATGCGCACGCCCTTCTCCACTTCCAGCACGCGATCCACCAGCAGGATGGGATAGCGGTGCGGCAGCTTGGCCAGGATGCCGTGGATGTCGATTTTGCTGCTCTCGTTCATGTCGTCTTCTTCTCAAGGGCTCGCACACGCTGACGCAGCTCGTAGAGCCCGCGCAGCGCGGCGGCATTCTTCTGCCAGGATGCGGCTTCCTCGAAGGGCCACATGCCGGCATAGGCGCCGGGCTTGTCGATGCTGTTGCTGATGTTGGCCGTGGGGCCGATCTGCACACCGTCGGTGATCTTGATGTGACCGTTGATGCGGGCCGCGCCGGCCACGATGCAGTTGGCGCCGATCTCGGCACTGCCGGCAATCGCCACCGCACCCGCGATGGCGGTGCCCTTGCCGATCTTCACGTTGTGAGCGATCTGCACCAGGTTGTCGATGATGGCGCCGTCGGCAATGACGGTGTCGCCCAGCGCGCCCCGGTCGATGCAGGTGTTGGCGCCGATCTCGACATCGTCCCCGATGCGCACCGCCCCCAGCTGCTCGATCTTGACCCAGCGCATGCCGGACTCGCCTTTGGTCGGCGCGAAGCCGAAGCCGTCCGCACCGATCACCACGCCACTGTGGATGAGCGAGCGCGCACCCACGCTGCAGTCAAAGCCCAGCACCACCCGCGGCTCGAGCCGGGCGCCCTCGCCCACCACCGCATGATGCTCCACCACGGTGTGAGCGCCGATGCGCGCGCCGTCGCCAATGCGGGCGCCGGATTCGATGACCGCAAACGGGCCGATGTCCACGCCGGTGCCCAGCACCGCGTCCGGAGCGACGCTGGCGGTCGGATGCACCGACGGCGCCGGACGCTGGGGACGCATGTGCTGCACCCACCATTGCGTCAACCGGGCGAAATAGAGATACGGGTCCGGCGTGACGATGCAGCAGGCCGCTTCGCCATCACCGCGGCGCGCCGCGGCCGCTTCCTGGGCCGCCGGCGACACGATGACGCAGCCCGCCTGCGTGCGGGTCAACTGCGGCGCGTATTTGGGATTGGAGAGAAAGGAGATGGCGTCCGGACCCGCTTCATCCAGGGGCGCAATGCGCTGGATGGCGGTGTCTGATGCACCAACAGAAACGCCGCCCAAGGCGGCGATCAGGTCCGAGACCGAGACCGATGTCATGCTGTTTACCTCACGGAGGGTTCAAGGCTTCTGCGCATTCAAGGTGTCGATCACCTTCTTGGTGATGTCCACTCGCGCGCTGGCATGAACCGCGTCCTGCACGATCAGGTCGTACTTCTCCTGCTCGTAGATCTGCTTGATGACCTTGTTGGCCTTCTCGATCACGGCAGACAGCTCTTCGTTCTTCCGCTGGGCGACGTCTTCGTTGAACTCTCGACGCTTGCGCTGCAGGTCACGGTCCTGCTCGATGAGTTCTCGTTGGCGACGTCCGCGTTCGGTCTCCGTCAGGGCCGGACCGTCCTTGTCCAGCTTCTCGGCGGCCGAGCGCAGCTTGCCTTCCTGGTCCAGCAGGGCTTTTTCGCGACGGCTGAATTCCGCCTGCAGCTTGGCTTCGGACGCCTTGGCCAGATTGGTCTCCCGAAGGATCCGCTCACTGTTGACGTAGCCGATCTTCAGTTCCTGGGCCTGGGCAGCCAAAGCCGTGGCTGCTGTCACGGCGACAGCGGCCACCATCTTCAACAGCGTGCTCTTCATCAGAATGACGTCCCGATCTGGAATTGGAATCGCTCGATTCTATCCGTGGACTGCTTGCGGATCGGCGTGCCGTAACTCAGGCGCAGCGGACCCATCGGAGACAGCCAGCTGATACCAATACCAGCCGCCGCACGCGTCTGGTCGAAGTTCAGCTTCTCATCCACCCCCCAGACGTTACCCACGTCGAAGAAGCCGAAGAGACGGAAGCTCTTGTCGTTGCCCGATCCGGGCACCGGCACATACAGTTCGGTGTTCAGGTTGAACTTGCGGTTGCCACCGGTGTAGGAGCCGGTGATGTCCACCGGACCCAGCGTTCCGGATTCGAACACCCGCACCGATCCGAGACCGCCACCGTAGAAGTTCTTGAAGATCGGGTACGGACGGCCCAGCAGGCCGCGGCCCCAGGCCACTTCGCCGTTGACCATCAGCGAGAACTTGCGGCCCAGCGGAATGAACTGCTGGTACTGCATGTTGGCAATCGCGTAGCGGGAATCACCCACCACCGAGGTTTCCAGGTTCACCCGCTTCATCGAGCCCGAGGTGGGGGTCAGCACGCTGTCCCGGTTGTCCGCCTTCCAGCCGATGGTCAGCGGGATGGACAGGGCCGAGCCGCCAAACGCCTGCTGGAACAGCAGGTAGCTGTTGGGCAGACCCTTGGAGGTGGTGATGCGGGTGTTTTCCGCGCCGATGCCGAAGAAGACGGTGTCCTCTTCCGAGAAGGGCACGCCGAACTTGACCGAGCCGCCATACGACGCCAGTTCGTACTGCTCGCCCAGGTTGTTGATCGGCTTGACGGTGCGGTAGAACACGTCCACCGCGCGGGAGATGCCGTCCACGGTGAAATACGGGTCCACCGTCGAGACGCCCAGCGAGCGGCCGGTGCTGGCCGTGTTCAGCTGGATGCCCAGATAGTTGCCGGAGCCGAAGACGTTTTCCTGCGAGATCGAACCGGACAGCGACAGCTTGCTGGCGCTGGAGTAGCCGGCGCCGATCTGGATGTTGCCGGTCGGGCGCTCGGTGACGGTCAGGGTGACGTCGACCTGGTCCGGCGACCCCGGCACTTCCGAGGTGTCCACCGTGACATCCTTGAAGTAGCCCAGACGCTCGACGCGGTCGCGCGAGGCCTTGATGCGGGCGCCGTCATACCAGGACGATTCGAACTGGCGGAATTCGCGGCGGATGACTTCGTCGCGGGTGCGGGTGTTGCCGGAGACCAGCACGCGGCGCACATACACGCGGCGCTGCGGCTCACCGACAAAGGTCACCACCACCTGGCCGGTGGCGCGGTCGATTTCCGGACGGCTTTCAACCCGCGCAAAGGCGTAGCCGAAGGTGCCGTACAGATCCTGGAAGTTGCGGGTGGTCTGGGCCACCGCTTCGCCTTGATAGGGTTGGCCGGCCTTGAGCGCGATCAGGCGCTTGAATTCCTCATCACGACCGAGGAACTCGCCTTCCATCTTGATGGCGCTGACGGTGTAGGGCTGACCTTCGCTGACGGTGATCGCAATGCTGATGCTTTGCTTGTCCGGCGAGATGGTGACCTGGGTGGACTCGACGTTGAACTCGAGGTAGCCGCGGTTCAGGTAGTAGCTGCGGATGGTTTCCAGGTCCGCATTCAGCTTGGCGCGCGAATAGCGGTCGGTCTTGGTGTACCAGGTCAGCCAGCCGCTGGTGGTCTGCTCCAGCAGACCCAGCAGCGTGCTTTCGCTGAAGACCTTGCTGCCCAGAATGCGGATCTCCGCGATCTTGGCCGGCTCGCCTTCCGTCACCTGGAAGCTGACGTTGACGCGGTTGCGCTCGATCGGGGTGATGGTGGTGGTCACTTCCGCGCCGTAGAGGCTGCGGGTGAGGTACTGGCGCTTGAGTTCCTGCTCGGCACGGTCGGCCAGGGCCTTGTCGAAAGGCTTGCCTTCGCCGATGCCGACGTCCTTCAGCGACTTGGTCAGCGCTTCAGTGTCGAATTCCTTCAGGCCGACGAAGTTGACGTTGGCAATGATCGGACGTTCTTCGATCACCACCACCACCGCATCGGTGTCGATGTTGATCCGCACGTCCTTGAACAGGCCGGTGGCAAACAGGGCGCGCAGCGCGGCCGCACCCTTTTCGTCGTTGTAGGTGTCGCCGATGCGGAAGGGCAGCGCCGCGAACACCGTACCCGGGTCGGTCCGTTGCAGGCCTTCGACGCGGATGTCCTTGAGGACGAAGGGCTCGACGGCCCAGGCGGCACCCGCGTGCATCGCGGCGGCCAGCACCGCCAGTTGGATCACTTGGGGGCGCATTGGCTCAGGCAGGAATCGGGACATGCGGAAGTTTCAGTGCGGACCCGCTGACGGGTCAGATCGTTGAAAAGGGCCAGACTCATCATCAGCAGCAGGACGGTGATACCCACGCGTTCCAGCAACCTGCGCCACCGCTCGGAGACTGGGCGGCCACTCAGACCCTCGAAAAGATAATACATCAGGTGTCCGCCATCGAGCATCGGCACTGGCAGCAGGTTCAGCACGCCAAGGCTCACACTGACACTCGCCAGAAAGCCCAGGAATGCTGCGGCTCCCAGGCGGGCGGACTGGCCTGCATAGTCGGCGATGGTGATGAAGCTGCTGAGATTCTTTACCGACGCTTCACCGGTGAGCATGCGCCAGAGGGTCTTGAGCGAGTGAGTGCTGAACTGCCAGGTTCGGGTCAGTCCTTGCTGCACCGCCTCGAGCGGCCCGTAATGCACCGTGACCATCGCCGGACGGCCGCCGAAGCCGACACCGACGCGGGGAATGAATTGGCCGTTCGCCCCCTCCAGACGGGGGGTCACGACGGTGTCGATCACTTCGCCGCCGCGCTGCACCTGCAGCCGCATCGCCTGCACGCAGCCGTCCACCAGGGACTGTCGCACCGCCTGCTGGAAGGCCGAGAGATCGGGCACCGGCCGGTCGTTGACCGACAGCACCCGGTCACCGGCGCGCAGGCCTGCGGCCTGGGCCGGGCTGTCCGGCTGGATGGCGCCGAGCACCGGTTCCATCCATACGCCGCCAAGACCGATGCGGCGCACGTTGTCCGCGTCCAGGTCGCGGCTGGCCAGGGTCTGGGTCTCCAGCGTGACCTGCCGGCTGCTGCGACCTTCGCCACTGCTCACGCTCAGGTAGAGCGGGCGGCGGTCACCGACGGCACGCGCCAGTTGCCAGGAGAGATCCGACATGCCGCGCACGTCCTGCCAGTCCTGGCCGTCCTCGGACCAGGCCTGCACCGTGTCGCCGGCCCGCAGTCCGGCTGCCTCGGCGAGGCTGCCTGCCTGCGGGGAGCCCAACTGCGCCTTGGGTTCCTCCTGTCCCACCATGCCGGAGGCCGCAAAGAGCAGCACCGCCAGCACGAGGTTCGCCACCGGGCCCGCCAGCACGATGGCCGAGCGCTGCCAGAGCGATTTCTGGTTGAGGGATTGATGGAGCTGGTCGGGCGGGACCGCATCAAAGCGGTCATCCAGCAGGCGGACATAGCCCCCCAGGGGCAGCAGGCTCAGGACGAATTCGGTGCCGTCCGCCCCGCGCTTCCAGCGCCCCAGCACCGGGCCGAAGCCGAGCGAAAACCGCAGCACCCTGACGCCGCACGCACGGGCCATCCGGTAGTGGCCCCATTCGTGGAAGATGATCAGCACCCCGAGGGTGACCACGAAAGCGAGCAAGGTGGACATCAGGTGGCGCTCGACAGTCGCTGGATCTGGGTCTGCGCGTGGCGCCGGGCGCGGGCATCCAGGGCCAGCAGCCCTTCGACGCTATCCACCTCACCCGCCTGCGGTGCGACGGCATCGAGCGTCTCGCGGTTGACCCGGCAGATCTGATCGAACCGAAGACCGCGATCCAGGAACGCGGCCACTGCTTCTTCATTGGCCGCATTGAGCACCGCCGTGCTGCCTTCGGCCGAACGCAGCGCGCGCCAGGACAGGTGCAGACCAGGGAAACGGCGCTCGTCCGCTTCTTCGAAGCTCAGACCTGGCGTCGCGAGCAGGTCCAGCCGGCTGGCCCCCGACGTGATGCGCTCGGGGAAGGACAGGCCGTAGGCAATGGGCACACGCATGTCCGGGGTGCCGAGCTGGGCCAGCACCGAGTTGTCGCGGCAGACCACCATCGAATGGATGATGCTCTGCGGATGGATGAGGACCTTCACCTGCTCCGGCTGGAGATTGAACAGCCAGCGGGCTTCGATGACCTCGAGCGCCTTGTTCATCATGGTGGCCGAATCCACCGAAATCTTGCGGCCCATCACCCAGTTGGGATGGGCACAGGCCTGCTCGGGCGTGACATCGGCCAGCGACGCCGGATCCCGCTGACGGAACGGGCCCCCGGAGGCCGTCAGCACGATGTGATCGATGCGCGCATGCCAGGTGCTGCGGTCTTCCGGCAGGCACTGGAAAATGGCCGAATGCTCGGAGTCGATCGGCAGCAGCGTGGCACCGCCCTGCTCCACCGCGCGCATGAACAGCGCGCCCCCCAGCACGATGGCTTCCTTGTTGGCCAGCAGCAGCCGCTTGCCGGCACGGGCTGCGGCCATGGCGGGCGCCAGACCGGCTGCACCGACGATGGCCGCCATCACCGCATCCACTTCCGGATGCGCCGCGATGTCCGACAGGGCCTGCAGGCCATCCATCACCTCGGTGCGGCTGCCGGCGTCGGCCAGGCGCTGACGCAGATCAGCCGCCAGGCGGGCATCGGGCAGCACCGCAAAACGGGGCTGGTGTGTCAGGCACTGGGCCAGCAGTTCATCAACCCGGCTCATCGCCGACAGGGCGAAGACACGGTAGCGGTCCGGATGCCGGGCGATGACATCAAGGGTGTTGGTGCCGATGGATCCGGTGGATCCCAGCACGCACACCTGCTGCGGAGCATTGGAAGAAGCAGTCATCACACAACCATCACAGGGAACTCAGGGCCATGGCCAGCGGCAGCACCGGCAGCAAGGCATCCACACGGTCCAGCACGCCGCCATGACCGGGCAGCAGCTGGCTGCTGTCCTTGGCGCCCGCGGCGCGCTTGACCAGCGATTCAAACAGGTCGCCGACCACGCTCATCGCGGTCAGGAAGACCACCGCCAGCAGCGACAGCCAGCCCAGGCGCTTCACCAGGATCTGATAGAGGCTCGGGCCATCCACCGGCAGATGGACGTCGATGACATGCACCCACAGCGCCGCCATCACCACCACGCCGAACAGGCCGCCCAGCGCGCCTTCCCAGCTCTTGCCCGGACTGATGGCCGGCGCCAGCTTGCGGCGACCGAACAGCTTGCCAAAGATGTAGGCGGCGATGTCGGCCATCCACACCAGGCACATGGCCGAGAGCAGGAAGTTGATGCCGCGGGCACGGGCGCTGATCAGCGCCAGCCAGGCGGCCCACAGCAGCACCGCTCCCAGCACCAGACGCAGCGCCACCGGCAGCTGCGGCCAACCGGCCACGCCGGTCTTGAGCGCCTGCGCACCGCCCAGCACCCACAGCCCGCCCGCCAGCCACCAGCACCAGGCCGGCAGGGCAAAGCCCACCGCCCAGAGACAGACGCCGCAGACGGCCGCCAGCGCCGCACCGAAGGCCAGCGCCGGCACGCCGGGGCGGCCGTTCAGGCGGGACCATTCCCAGCCGCCCGCGGCGATCATCACCAGGGTCAGCAGGGCAAACGGCAGCGGCGTGGACGCAAACAGCGCCGGCAGCAGAACGGCAAGCAGCACGAGGGCTGTGAGGATGCGGGGCAACAGCATGGGCGCGGACCTTTCCGGTGAGGACTCAGGCTTCCTGGACGGCGCCTGCGACGCCGGGCACATTGACACCGCCGAAACGACGGTCGCGCGCCTGGAAGGCCGCAATCGCCTCATCCAGCTGCGCTTCGCCGAATTCCGGCCAGAGGCAGTCGGAGAACACGAACTCGGTATAGGCGGTCTGCCACAGCATGAAGTTGCTGATGCGCAGCTCGCCCCCCGTGCGGATGAACAGGTCCGGGTCGGGCGCATAGCTCATCGCCATGTACTCGGACAGCTTGGCTTCGGTCAGCTCCTGCGCCGGCACGCCTGCCTCGATCGCCTTGCGGCAGGCCTGGACGATGTCCCAGCGGCCGCCGTAGTTGAAGGCGACATTCAGCGTCAGCTTGCTGTTGTGCGCGGTGCTGTTCTCGGCCTCGGCCCAGGCGGCGCGCAGCTTGTCGGACACCGCTTCACGGTCCCCGACGATGCGGATGCGCACGCCCATCGCGCCCATGCGGGCCAGATAGCGAGACACCGCCGCCAGCACCAGCCCCATCAGTCCGGAGACCTCGTCGCTGGGGCGCTTCCAGTTCTCGCTGGAGAAGGCGAAGACGGTCAGGTACTCGATCTCACGATCGATGCAGGCCTGCACCACGCGCACCAGCGCATCCACCCCCTGCTTGTGGCCGAAGAAGCGCGGAAGGAAGCGCTTCTTGGCCCAGCGTCCATTGCCATCCATGACGATGGCGACGTGGCGGGGGACACCCGCCTTTTTGTCTGCACTCACGTCGTGTGGGCTCAGACCGCCATGATCTCGGCTTCCTTCGCCGACACCAGCTTGTCGATCTCGGCGATGACACGGTCGGTCAGCTTCTGGACTTCGTCCTGGCTGCGACGCTCGTCGTCTTCGGTGATCGTCTTGTCCTTGGTCATCTTCTTGGCCTGCTCGTTCGCATCGCGGCGCAGGTTGCGGACAGCGACCTTGGCATCTTCAGCAGCACCCTTGACAACCTTGGTCAGGTCGCGACGACGCTCTTCCGAGAGCGGCGGCATCGGCACGCGGATCAGATCGCCCTGGCTGGAGGGATTCAGGCCCAGGTCCGATTCACGGATGGCCTTCTCGATCTTCTGGCCCATGCCCTTTTCCCAGGGCTGCACGCTCAGGGTGCGGGCGTCCAGCAGGCTGACGTTGGCCACCTGGGAGATCGGCACCGGCGAGCCGTAGTAGTCCACATGGACCTGGTCCAGGATGCCCGGGTGGGCGCGACCGGTACGGATCTTCTGCAGTTCGTTCTTGAACGCCTCGACGGACTTGGCCATCTTGGCTTCGGCGTTCTTCTTGATGTCGGCGATGCTCATGTTCTTTTCCTCGATCAATGGGGACGGCGTGGCGCCCCTGACGGGCGCCCTGGATCAGTTAACGCGCCGACCCGCTCAGACGTGCACCAGCGTGCCTTCGTCCTCACCCTGCACCACGCGCTTGAGGGCGCCCGGCTTGAAGATGGAGAACACCCGGATGGGCAGCTTCTGGTCCCGGCACAGGGCGAACGCGGTCGCATCCAGCACCTGCAGGTTCTTGCTGATGGCCTCATCGAAGGTGATGCGGCTGTAACGGGTGGCCGTCGGATCCTTCTTGGGATCGGCGGTGTAGACGCCATCGACCTTGGTGGCCTTCAGCATAATTTCAGCGCCGACTTCGGCGCCGCGCAGCGCGGCGGCGGTGTCGGTGGTGAAGAAGGGATTGCCGGTGCCGGCAGCAAAGACCACCACCTTGCCTTCTTCCAGATATTGCAGCGCCTTGGGGCGCACGTAGGGCTCGACCACCTGTTCGATGGCGATGGCGGACATGACACGGGCGGTCATGCCTTCCTGGCGCATCGTGTCGGCCAGGGCCAGGGAGTTCATCACCGTGGCCAGCATGCCCATGTAGTCGGCCGTGGCACGGTCCATGCCGACCGAGCCGCCCGCAACGCCGCGGAAGATGTTGCCGCCACCGATCACGACGGCGACTTCCACGCCCAGACGGGTGACGTCCTGGATCTCCTGGACCATGCGCACGATGGTGGCGCGATTGATACCGTAGGCGTCGTCCCCCATCAGGGCTTCACCGGAGAGCTTGAGCAGGATGCGTTTGTGCGCGGGCATTGTTACCTCGTCAATACAGCCACTGAAGGCAATGAAGTTGCGCGCGCACAGGCACCATCCGCCTGGCGCAGGCACAAGTGTAAAGGGCGCCCGGGGGCGCCCTTTTGTTTCCGGAGCTTATTGCCCCTTGCTGGCGGCGGCCACCTGGGCAGCCACTTCGGCAGCGAAGTCGTCCACCTTCTTCTCGATGCCTTCGCCCACCACGTACAGGGTGAAGGACTTCACCGTGGTGTTCTTTTCCTTGAGCATCTGAGCGACGGTCTGCTTGCCATCGGCGGCCTTCACGAAGACCTGATCCAGCAGCGAGACTTCCTTCAGGAACTTCTGGACCGAACCTTCCACCATCTTGGTGACGATGTCGGCCGGCTTGCCCGATTCAGCCGCCTTTTCGGTGGCGATCTTGCGTTCCTTCTCGACCAGTTCAGCCGGCACTTCAGCCGACGACAGGGCGGCCGGCTTCATGGCGGCCACGTGCATGGCGACGTCCTTGGCGGCGACATCGTCACCGTCGAACTCGACCATCACGCCGATGCGGGTGCCGTGCAGGTAGGAGGTCAGCTTGGCGCCGGAAGCGTAACGCTTGAAGCGGCGGATGGTCATGTTCTCGCCGATCTTGCCGATCAGGCCCTTGCGAACATCTTCCACCGTCGGGCCGAAGCCTTCCTGCGACAGCGGCAGGGCGGACAGGGCGTCCACATCGGCCGGGTTCTTCTCGGCCACCAGACCGGCCAGGGCATTCACGAAGGCCAGGAACGCGTCGTTCTTGGAGACGAAGTCGGTTTCGCAGTTGACTTCGATCACGGCGCCGGCGCCACCCACCACGGCTGCGGCGACCACGCCTTCAGCGGTGATGCGCGAGGCGGCCTTGCCAGCCTTGTTGCCCAGCTTGACACGCAGGATTTCTTCCGCGCGACCCAGGTCGCCGTCGGCTTCCGTCAGGGCCTTCTTGCACTCCATCATGGGAGCGTCGGTACGGGCGCGCAGCTCGGCGACCATGCTTGCGGTAATTGCTGCCATTTCAATCTCCGTGTGTTGCAGGCCCCGCCCTTCAGGGGAAGCTCGGGCACCTGCGAAATCTTGCTTGGAAAATCGCTTAGAAAAAAGGGGCTGAATCAGCCCCCTGGTCGAACCCTTGCGGGGACGCGGCGATCAAGCGCCTTCGTTCACTTCGACGAATTCGTCGCCTTCAGCGGCGACAGCCTGGACCAGCTCTTGCGTCGAGTTGGCACGGCCTTCCAGCACGGCGTCAGCCACGGCCTTGGCGTACAGGGCGACAGCCTTGGCGGAGTCGTCGTTGCCGGGGATGACGTAGTCGATGCCTTCGGGGGAGTGGTTGGTGTCCACCACGCCGATGACGGGAATGCCCAGCTTCTTGGCTTCAGCCACGGCAATCTTGTGGTAACCCACGTCGATCACGAACAGGGCGTCCGGCAGAGCAGCCATGTCCTGGATGCCGCCGATGTTCTTTTCCAGCTTGGTGATGTCGCGCTGGAACATCAGGGCTTCCTTCTTGATGGAAGGCTGGGTGCCAGCATCCACCTGAGTCTGCATGTCCTTCAGCTTCTTCAGCGAGGTCTTGACCGTCTTGAAGTTGGTCAGCGTGCCGCCCAGCCAACGCTGGTTCACGCTCGGCACGCCAGCGCGTGCGGCTTCTTCAGCGACGATGTCGCGAGCCTGGCGCTTGGTGCCCACCATCAGGATGGTGCCGCGCTTGGCCGACAGCTGGCGCACGAACTTCAGGGCTTCCTCGAACGCGGGCAGCGTCTTCTCGAGGTTGATGATGTGAATCTTGTTGCGATGGCCATAGATATACGGGGCCATCTTGGGGTTCCAGAAGCGGGTTTGGTGACCAAAGTGGACGCCTGCTTCCAGCATCTCGCGCATCGTGACGGACATGAAGTAACTCCGAAGGTTGTTTCTGGAACCCGGCACGAATTGCAGGACAACACCTGCAACACCTCGTGGACGGCACCAGTGCCTCCACCGCGCGTCCGAGATTCCGTAGAGTCTCGAAAGTCGATGGAGCGCTGACGCTGCCTGTCATCACCGACGGTCATCCTCGGATGCGTCAGCAATTGCCGGATTCGCGAATTTGCGATGTGACGTGTCGCGCAGAACCCATTTCTGTGCATTCAGCGTCGTCACCGCGTTTTTGCCCGGCCTCCCAGAGGCGACCTTGGCAAAAACCCGAAGAGTATAACCCGGAATCTGCCCCTTTCGAGCACCGGGAACGGAGCAGGGCCCAACCTGAGGGGCGTCGTCCATCGACACCCGCCTCCCAGGTGTGAACTTGATGTGTCAGACGTGACTGAAGTGCAACATGGACCCACCAAGATGGGCGGCGACCGGTCCGCGCCCTGGCACCATGAGCGCCGCGCGCAAGACAGCCTGCTGCGCAACCCTGATTTTCCCCGAGGCTTCCCTGACAAGAACAACATGACGCACGCCCTTGCTGGCCTGGTTCCGCCCCCTGCCCTGCCCCTTCCATGGGCTCTGGATGCCCTGCATGCGCTTCCGGACCTCTTGCATCGCTGCCTGCAACCCGGCTTGGCAGGCGCACGCCTGCACGGCCGCCTGGACTGGATCAGCCCCAGGGATCGCCTCATGGCGGAGGGCCACTGACATGCGGGTCGCCATCATCGGTGCCGGCCTGGCCGGCGTCACCACCGCCTACGAACTGGCCCGCCAGGGGCACGAAGTGCAGGTGTTTGAGAAGGACACCAGCGTGGCCACGGGCGCCAGCTTTGCGCCGCCCGGCCTGATCGCCCCCGCCCTGCTCGCCGCCCGTCCGCCCTTGCGCATGGCCTGGCGGGGCGCCCCTCGGCAACTCGGCTGGCGCTGGGCCCACTGGCGCGCACGCCGGGCCAGCGACAAACAGGCCCTGCCCGTTCCGGCTGCGGTCCTGCAACTGGCCACTCAGGGTCAGGCAGTCATGGCCGGCTGGCGACAGGCGCTGCAACTGGAGGTGGAACAGCGCAGCGGTGTGACGCTGCTGTGGCGCACCGCCAAGGATTACAAACAGGCGGCGCCGCTGATCGCCCGGCTGCAGGCGGCCCAGCTGCCCTACCGGGAACTGGACGCCGCCGCCTGCCTCGCACTGGAACCGGGCCTCAATCCTGACACCCGTCTGCACGGCGGTTTGCATCTGCCGCAGGACGAATCGGCCAATGCCCGGCAATTCAGCCAGGCCTTGAAGCTGGAAGCGCAGCGCCTGGGCGCACGGTGGCAGTTCAATGCGGACGTGCTGAAGATCGAGCCGGGGCAGCAGCCTTCGCTCCACCTGGCCACCGGACCGGCCCAGCGGGTGGACGCCGTGATCGTCTGCGCCGGCAAGGGTGCTCCGGCACTGCTGTCGCCGCTGGGGCTGCGGATGCCGTGGGGCACGGTGCATACGCACACCCTCACCGCACCGCTTCGCCAGCTCGAAGCGCATCCGGACCTCGGACCGAGCAGCACGGTGATCGACATGGCGCTGGGCGTGAGCATGACGCGACTCGGCCAACGGGTGCGCATCGGTGGCGGACAGGAACTGGGCGGCACCGCCGGCCAGCCGGGCGCCCCGTCGATGAGCGCGCTGCATCAGGCCGCGCACGACTGGTTTCCGGGCGCCCTTCAGGCGGGCGGACAGCAGCGCTGGAAGGCCTCGCGCCTGCTGTTGCCGGACGAACTGCCGGTGATCGGCGCCAGCGGCCTGCCGGGCGTCTGGCTGAATGTCGGCCATGGCGAATCGGGATGGGCGCTGTCCGGCGGCGCGGCCCAGTGGCTGGGCGAGCGCCTGGCCGGGCGCGATGGCGGGCTGGATGCGTCGGCGCTGGAAGCGAGTCGCCTGCGCTAGAGTCGGCGCATGCGCGCCTTGCTTCCCCCTCAAGAGGCCAGTTGGCCGGTCCACGACATTGCGGCCAGCCGTGCCCTGGAGCAGGCGGCGCTACGGCAGCGGCCCGCCCACCAGCTGATCGAGCAGGCTGGCGCAGCCGTGGCCCGACTGGCGATGGCGCTGGTGCCCCATGGACGCCATGCTGTTGTGCTGGCCGGGCCCGGCAACAACGGCGGCGATGCACTGATCGCCGCCCGCTGGCTGGCGGCACGGGGGTGGACCCTGCAGATCTACCGCATGGGCCCGGTGCCGACGCCGGGCAGCGATGCGGAGCACGCGCTTCAGGCTGCCCTCAATGCAGGACTGACCGTCCATGCCGGGCCGCCGTCGCCAACGCCATCCACGCCGATCGATCTCTGGATCGACGGTCTGCTCGGACTCGGTGCCCACCGCCCGCCCGAAGGCGACATCGCCACGGCGATCCGGATCGCCAATGCGCATCCGGCCCCGACCCTCTCGATCGACCTGCCCAGCGGACTGCATGGCGACACAGGGCAGGCCTGCGGCAACGACACCATCCGCGCGGACCACACGCTCACGCTACTCACCCTCAAGCCGGGTCTTTTGACCGGCGAAGGTCGCGCCTACGCCGGTCGAATCTGGTTCGACGATCTTGGAGTGGCCAAACACTCGGCTGACCACACGCCCGGCAGCGCGGCGACCCACCCCACAGCCCGCTTCATCGGCCTCGACGCGCTCACACACTGGCACCACACCCACCCGCGCGGCACGACCAGCCACAAGGGGCGTCAAGGCGACGTGGTGGTGCTCGGCGGTGCACCGGGCATGCGCGGCGCCGCGTGGCTGGCCGCGACCGCCGCACTGACCGCTGGCGCCGGCCGCGTGTATGCCGCGCTGCCCGAGGACGACGGCCAACCCTGGCCCTCGCGACCGGAGTTGATGCACTGGCCCAAGGATCGATGGCACGAGCCTCATGCCTGGCGCGAGCCGGTCGTGGTGGCGGGCTGCGGCGGCGGAACGGCCCTGCTGCCCTGGCTGGATGCGGTGCTGCACGATGCGCGGCATCTGGTGCTCGATGCCGATGGACTCAATCTGGTGGCTCAGGACGAAGGCCTGTCACGGCGCCTTGCCGCACGCCGGTCCCATGGTCTGCAGACAGTGCTCACACCGCATCCGCTGGAGGCATCTCGCCTGCTGGGCCTGTCGGGCGTGGCGGCGGTGCAGGCTGATCGCCTGGCCTCCGCCCGCGCCCTCGCGGAAAAGTTCGACTGCACCGTGGTGCTCAAGGGCTCTGGCAGCGTGATTGCATCGCCGGGCCATCTGCCCGAGATCAACAGCACCGGCTCGGCAGCGCTCGCCACCGCGGGCACGGGCGACGTGCTGGCCGGATGGACGGGCGGCCTCTGGGCGCAAGCGCGTGATGCCGACCCGCACGAGGTGGCGCGCACCGCCGTGTTGTGGCACGGCGCGGCCGCGCAGCATCACAAAGGCCCACTCAGAGCGGGCGACCTCATCGAGGCGATGGCAGCGCTGCATCGGGATTGAAGAGAACCGCGCCTTGCAGCTCGATACGGCACCTCAGGCGCGCCTGAGGTGGACACCATCCATCCGTTGAGCTCAGCGCATCAGGTCCGTTTCTTCCGCGGCGCCTTGGTGGGTGCGGACGCATTCGCCACCTTGGCCGCCGGACGCTTGGCGCCCCGGGCCGTGCGCTTCGCCGCCTTGACCGGATGCGCCGCCACGGTTTTGGCAGCACGCTCCGCCGTCCGGCGCTCCGCCTTCAGTGCACGGTCCACCTTCTCGATGCGTTCGAGCTGCTCCACCGCCGACATCGTTTCCGAGCCGACTTCCGGCGCGCTCACGATGTCCGCCAGCGGCTTGGGCGCCCCGCGCTTGCCGCCGCGACGGTCCTGCCGACGGTTGTCGCCGTGCTTGTCGCGCATCGCGCGCTGCAGCAGCCGAACCTCGTCCTGCTCGCGCACCAGACGGAAGTCGATCTTGCGACCGTCCAGATCCACGCGACTGACCTGCACCTGCACCCGCGCGCCGGTGGCGTAGCGGATGCCGGTGCGTTCGCCTCGCAGTTCCTGGCGCACTTCGTCGAACTTGAAGTACTCGCCACCCAGTTCGGTGATGTGGACCAGCCCTTCCACATACAGCGCATCGAGCTGCACGAAGAGGCCGAAGGTCGTCACCGCGCTGACGGTTCCGCTGAACTCTTCGCCCAGATGGTCGCGCATGAAGCGGCACTTCAGCCAGGCTTCCACATCGCGCGAGGCCTCGTCTGCCCGGCGTTCGTTGGCGCTGCAATGGGCGCCGACGATTTCCCAGCGTTCGGCCTCGGTCGAGGCGGTGGCGGGGTTGAGCGTCTTGGTCGGCCGACCGGGCCGCTTGGGCAGCGGCTTGGCCGCTTCCATCTTGTGCGCGTCCAGCGTGTACTTCTTGTTGGCCAGCAGCGCCTTGATCACCCGGTGCACCAACAGATCCGGGTAGCGGCGGATCGGGCTGGTGAAGTGGGTGTAGGCCTGATAGGCCAGCCCGAAGTGGCCGGAGTTGGCCGGCGTGTAGATCGCCTGCTGCATCGAGCGCAGCAGCATGGTGTGGATCTGCGTCGCGTCCGGCCGTTCCTTGGTCGCCTGGGCGATGGCCTGGTATTCGCCGGGGGCAGGATCATCGCTGATGCCCATGCCGATGCCCAGCGCGCGCAGGTAGGCCTGCAGCGCGGTGCGCTTCTCCGGGGTGGGTCCTTCGTGCACGCGGAACAGCGACGAATGCTTGCCACCGGCGATGAAGTCGGCGGCGCACACGTTGGCGGCCAGCATCGCTTCTTCGATCAGGCGGTGGGCTTCGTTGCGGGTGCGCGGCACGATCTTCTCGATGCGGCCGTTGTCGTCGCAGACGATCTGGGTTTCGGTGGTCTCGAAGTCCACTGCCCCGCGCTTGGCGCGTTGGGACAGCAGTGCGCGATAGACCTCATGCAGATGCAGCAGATGCGGCACCAGGTCGCTGCGCTTGGCGGCTTCGGGACCGTGGGTATTGCCCAGGATGGCGGCGACCTCGGTGTAGGTCAGTCGCGCATGGGAATTGATGACCGCGGGGAAGAACTGGTAGGCCTGCACCTCACCGGCTTCGTCCACGAGCATGTCGCAAACCATGGACAGGCGGTCCTGGTCCGGGTTGAGCGAGCACAGGCCGTTGGAGAGCTTCTCCGGCAGCATCGGAATGACGCGGCGGGGGAAGTAGACGGAGGTGGCGCGTTCGTAGGCATCGCGGTCCAGCGGTTCGCCGGGCTTCACGTAATGGCTCACGTCGGCGATGGCCACCAGCAGGCGCCAGCCCTTGAAGGCATTCTTGCCGCGGCCTTGCTTGTGGGGTTCGCAGTAGACGGCGTCGTCGAAGTCGCGGGCGTCTTCACCGTCGATCGTGACCAGGGCCACGTCGCGCAGGTCGACGCGGTTCTTCATGTCGACGGCGCGGACCTTGTCGGGCAGCTTGGCGGCCTGGGCGAGCGTGTCGGCGCTGAAGGCGTGGGGCACCTCGTACTTGCGGACCGCGATCTCGATTTCCATGCCGGGGTCGTCGATCTCGCCCAGCACTTCGGTCACGCGACCGACGGGTTGGGAGTAGAGGGACGGGGGTTCGGTCAGTTCGACGGCGACGATCTGGCCGGCGGTGGCATTGGCAATCGCGTTCTTGGGGACGAGGATGTCCTGGCCGTAGCGTTTGTCTTCCGGGGCGACGAGCCAGATGCCGGATTCCAGCAGGAGGCGGCCGATGATGGGCTTCTTGCGACGCTCCAGGATTTCGAGCACGCGGCCTTCGGGGCGGTTGCGCTTGTCGAAGCGCACCACGCGCACGCGCAGCCGGTCGCCGTGCATCACGGCATGCATTTCCTGGGAGGACAGATAGACGTCGGGCTGGCCGTCATCCGGCATCAGAAACCCGTGGCCATCGCGATGGCCTTGCACTGTCCCTTCGACTTCGCCCATCAATTGATTTGGCGATTGCGAGCTTGCGTTCTTGAAGTTTTTGATAGTATGATCCTTGTCTTTCCTGAAACGCAAAAGCGCTTCTCGAGAGCTTGATGACTAGGATACCTTAGGTTCAGGCAGGACGCCACGAGTTGGCCATGACTGGATATGACTGAGGTGAGTTCTACAGCGCACCGAGCTTTTGAATGAGACCGTGCTTTTGATGCCTGACCCGGCGTCAGTTTCATCTCGGATGAGTCGATTGAGATAAATCGACTTGGCGGAGATGGGCGGTGATGTTGAGGCGGGGACCTTGCCCAGGTGGCGGAATTGGTAGACGCACTAGTTTCAGGTACTAGCGGGTAACTCCGTGGAGGTTCGAGTCCTCTCCTGGGCACCAAAATTCAAAAAGGGTCAGCTTTCGCTGACCCTTTTTTCATTTCCCCGCGCCACACTCACACTGCAAGGCGTCACACTGCAAGGCGCGCGAAGCGCCGCCGCCCTTCCAGCGGAGCGTGCGGATCTGGCTTTGCCAGTCCGCCACGCTCGCCCCCCGGTGGGGGGGCCGGCGTCAGCCGGTAGGGGGAGGAGCTTAAATCGCGAATTTTTTGGCCAAAGCGTCCGGCCGCAACGAATCGTAGTCCTCGAACGGCTGATGGATCCACGGGCTTGTGGTCAGCAGCTCCACGTAATAGTCCGGCGTATACGTCGACACATTCTTCGTCCAGATCACCGCCGAGCGCAGTTCCTGAATCGCCGGCATGCCGCGCAGACGCTCCACCACCGCCTTCAGCGTCACGCCCGAATCCGCCAGATCATCCACCAGCAGCACGCGGCCCGCCAGTTCGCCCTTGGGCATGGTGATGTACTTGGCAATATCCAGACGGCCCTGGATCGTCCCGGCTTCCGCGCGGTACGAGCTGGTGGACATGATGCCCAGCGGCTTGTCGAACACGCGCGACAGCACATCGCCCGGACGCATGCCGCCGCGGGCCAGACACAGGATTTGATCGAATTCCCAGCCCGAGGCGTGCACCTTCAATGCCAGGCGTTCGATCAGCAAGTGGTATTCATCCCACGACACATACAGATGCTTGCCGTCGTCGGTCAACATGGGGAGGGCTCCTCAGGAAAGAAACAGGTAGGGGTCAACAAAACGGCCATCAGGCCTTGAACGGGTGCTGCAGCAAGATGGTGTGGTCCCGATCCGGACCGGTGGACACCATGGCGATCGGCGCGCCAATCACCTCTTCCACACGCTTCAGGTACGAGCGGGCATTGGCCGGCAGCGCATCCCACGAGGTCACGCCGAAGGTGCTCTCGGTCCAGCCCGGGAACACTTCATAGATGGGCTTGCAGGCCAGAATGTCGTCGGCGTCCAGCGGCAGGATGTCGATGCGCTCGCCGTGCAGCTCGTAGCCCACGCACATGTTCACTTCCTTCAGGCCGTCCAGCACATCCAGCTTGGTCAGGCACAGGCCCGTGATGCCGTTGATGATGATGGAGCGCTTGAGCGCCGCCGCATCCAGCCAGCCGCAGCGACGGGCACGGCCGGTGACGGTGCCACGCTCCTGGCCGACGGTGGACAGGTGATGGCCGACGGTGCCCGGGTTCTCCCAGTCCAGCTCGGTCGGGAACGGACCCGAACCGACGCGGGTGGCATAGGCCTTGGTGATGCCCAGCATGTAATGCAGCATCTGCGGACCCACACCCGCGCCAGCGGCGGCATTGCCAGCCACGCAGTTGCTGGAGGTGACATACGGATAGGTGCCGTGGTCGATGTCCAGCAGCGTGCCTTGCGCGCCTTCGAACAGGATGTTGTGGCCTGCCTGATGCGCCTTGTGGAGCATGTAGCCAACGTCCGCCATCATCGGCTTGATCTGGGGCGCCAGGGACATGGCGTGGTCGAAGATCGGCTGGAATTCCAGCGGCTTCGAGTTCAGATAACCGGACAGGGCCACGTTGTGCAGGTCCAGCAGTTCCTTCAGCTTCTTGGCGAAACGCTCCGGATGCTTCAGGTCCTGCACGCGCAGGGCGCGGCGGGCCACCTTGTCTTCATAGGCGGGGCCGATGCCCTTGCCGGTGGTGCCGATCTTGCCGCTGCCGCTGCTTTCACGCAGCGCTTCACGGGCACGGTCCACTTCGACGTGGAAGGGAAGGATCAGCGGGCAGGACTCGCTGATGAACAGGCGCGAACGCACTTCGACACCGGCCTTTTCCAGGCGCTCGATCTCGGACAGCAGATGGGTCGGGTCCAGCACCACACCGTTGCCGATGTAGCAGGCGACGCCGTCGCGCATGATGCCCGAGGGGATCAGCTGCAGGGCCGTCTTCACGCCCTTGATCACCAGCGTGTGACCGGCGTTGTGGCCGCCCTGGAAACGCACCACGCCTTCGGCGTGATCGGTCAGCCAGTCCACGACCTTGCCCTTGCCCTCGTCACCCCACTGGGTGCCGACGACCACCACGTTGCGGCCGCGCGCGATCTCAGTGCTTTGCATGTTGTTCATCCGATCAAAGAGGTTGTTGGCGGGGGCGAGGCTTACAGCGCTCGCAGCACCCATTGACCGCTGGTGTTCACCAGCTCGCGGTCGCATTCGAATTCGTCGTTTTCGTGCTCGTGGCCGGGCAGTACGCAGACCACGGTCTCGCCCTGCTCCCGCAGGCGGCGCACCGCGGCGCGCAGGTCCGGCGCCACACCCCAGGGCGCCCGCACCGCCGCCCGGAGCTGGGTGGCGGGGATCAGGCCCACGAGGGTCTTGAGGTCCAGACTGAAGCCCACCGCCGGACGGCGACGGCCGAAGACGGCCCCCACTTCGTCATAGCGGCCGCCACGCAGGACCGCATCGCTGCAGCCCTGGGCGTACAGGGCGAAACGCACGCCGCTGTAATAGGCATATCCGGGGAGGTCGGCCAGGTCCAGGCCGATGCGCAGTTCCGGGTGGGTGGCGCGCAGGTGGCGCACCAGCCAGTCCAGATCGTCCAGCGCCGCCGTGATCAGCGGGTGACGAGGCAGCCGCTCACGGGCCTGGGCCAGCAGTGCGACGTCGCCGTACAGACCCAAAAGCGTCTGCAGACCGTCGATCACCGACGCGGGCAGTTCCCCCGCGAAGGAGGCGACGCCGCCGGCATCCTTGGCGCCCATCGCCTCGACCAGAACCGCCAGGCGTTCCTCGCTCAGGCGATGGTCGCCCAGCACGCCGCGCACGAGGCGGGCGTCGCCCAGGTCCAGGGTGAAGTCGGTCAGGCCGGCGCGATGCAGCGCATCCAGCGCGAGCTCCTGCACTTCCAGGTCGGCTTCCAGGCCGGCATGGCCGTAGATCTCAACGCCGAACTGCAGCGGTTCACGGGTGGCGGTGAGGCCTTCCGCACGGGTGTGCAGCACCGGGCCGCAGTAGCACAGCCGGGTCACGCCTTCACGGTTCAGCAGATGGGCATCGATGCGTGCCACCTGCGGCGTGGTGTCCGCCCGCAGGCCGAGACTACGGCCGGAGAGCTGGTCCACCAGCTTGAAGGTCATCAGGTCCAATGCCTGGCCGGTACCCGACAGCAGCGAGTCCAGGTGCTCCAACATGGGAGGCATCACCAGCTCGCAACCGTAGGTCCGGGCCATATCCAGCAGGTCGCGACGCAGTTCTTCGATGCGGCGGGCCTGGGAAGGCAGGACGTCAGCAATGTGCTCGGGCAGCAGCCAAGCAGAGGCCATGGACGTTCAGGGAGGGGTTAAAAACGGCATTGTACCGGGGTCCCGCGTCGATGGCGCTGCTGAACGCACGAGCAAGGCTCCCCCACCCCGTCGGCCGAAGCCAGGACGGCGGTAATTCGCCACGTTTGGGGCCGTGGCGATGCCTAACTGGCCGCCCAGGCCAGCAGCACCAGGCCGCAGCCCACACTGGCCAGGCCGATGAAACGCAATTGACCGTCGCTCATCGCGAGCAGCCGGGTGAACATCTCCCGCCACGCGGAAGGATTCAGCAAAGGCATCAGCCCTTCTGCCACCAGCAGCAGGGCCAGCGCCGCCAACCAGGTCGAGCCGTCCATGAAACGAGACAGGCGCCTTTCGGCGCCTGTGTGTGCTGCTTATTTCTTGGGCGAAGCGGCCGGAGCGTTACCACCGCCGGAGCCCCGCATCGCCTTGAAGAAGTCGGACGAGGGGTCCACCACGATCATGTCGCTCTTCTTCCGGAAGGAGGCGCGGTAGGCCTCCAGCGACCGGTAGAACTGGGCGAAGTTCGGGTCCTTGCCGAAGGCTTCGGCATACAGGGCCGACGCCTTGGCATCGCCCTCACCCATGATCTTCTGCGCGTCGCGATAGGCTTCGGCCAGGATGATGTCCTGCTGCTTGTCGGCATCGGCCTTGATCTTCTCGCCTTCGGCACCGCCGGTGGCACGCAGTTCATTGGCCACGCGGATGCGCTCGGACTTCATGCGGTTGTAGACGGCTTCGGTGATGGTCGGCGAGAAGTCCACGCGCTTGACGCGCACGTCCACGATCTCGATGCCGAACTGCCGGGCTTCTTCTTCCAGGCGCTTGCGAACGTCATTCATGACCTTCTCCCGCTCAGTGGCCAGCACGGCCCGGACAGTGCGACGGGTCACTTCCTCGTTCAGCGCGGCCTGCACGATCGGGCTGAGCCGGTTGTCCAGGTTGCGCATGGAGGTGCCGCTGTTGCGGATGAATTGCTTGGCGTCCACGATGCGCCACTTCACCAGCCAGTCGATGACCAGGCTCTTCTTTTCAGCGGTGAAGATGGGGCGGGTGTCGGGGCTGTCCAGGGTCTGGATGCGACGGTCCAGGAAGATCACGTTCTGCAGCGGCGGCGGCAGCTTGAACTTCAGGCCCGGCTCGGTGACCACTTCCTTGATCTCACCCAGCGAATAGACGACGGCAAACTGACGCTGATCCACCACGAACAGGGTGGAACTGGCCACCATGAAGAGGATCAGCAGGCCGAGGACGACGGAAACGATGCGGTTCATTGTCTGAGTCTCCCCTTCGATCAGCGGCTGTCGCGGTCACGGCTGCGCAGGTTGTCCCGCGAGCGGTTGTCCGGCGTGAGCATGGTGCTGCCGCTGGTGGTCGGATCCTGCGGAGCGACCGCGCTTGGCGTGCTGCTGGTGACGCTGGAGTTACCGGCGCCCTGCTGCTGGATCAGTTTGTCCAGCGGCAGATACAGCAGGTTGGAGTTGTTGCGGCTGTCCACCATCACCTTGGTGACGTTGGAATAGATGTCGCGCATGGCGTCGATGTAGAGACGGTCGCGGGTCACGCCCGGGGCCTTCTGATATTCGCTCAGCACGCTGCGGAAACGGTCGGCATCACCCTCGGCGGTGGAGACCACCTTCGCGCGATAGGCCTCGGCTTCTTCACGCACACGGGCGGCCTGGCCCTGGGCCGTCGGGATGACCTTGTTGGCGTAGGCTTCGCCTTCGTTCTTCAGACGCTCACGGTCCGAGTTGGCGCGGAACGCGTCGTCGAACGCGGCCTGCACCGGCTCCGGCGGTTGCACGCCGTTGACGTTGACGCTGACGATCTGGATGCCGGTCTTCAGACGGTCCAGCTGCGCCTGGATGGACTTGCTGAGGTCCACCGCGATGGCGTCGCGCTGCTCGTACAGCACCGAGTCCATGCTGCTGCGGCCCACGATCTCGCGCACGGCGGATTCAGAGGCCTGCACCACCGCCTGGTCGGCGTCCACGTTCTCGAAGAGGAATTCGCGCGAATCCTTCAGGCGGTATTGCACCGTGAAGCGGATGTCCACGATGTTCTCGTCCTGCGTCAGCATCGACGAATCCTTCAAGCCACCGGACGTGCCCTGGCTGTGGCCGATTTCCTTGGACTGCAGCTGGGTGAAGGACACCACTTCATGCGCCTGGAACGGATACGGCAGGCGGTACTGGATGCCGGCGTCCACCGTGCGGCTGTATTTGCCGAACGAGGTGATCACGCCCTGCTGACCTTCCTGCACGATGAAGACGCCGCTGGCCAGCCAGCCGAGCAACACCACACCGATCACCAGGCCGACGCCGATGCCGGCGCCGCGCATGTCCGGCTGCAGGTTGTTGCCACCGCCGCCGCTGTTGCCGTTGTTGCCATCATTGCCGCCGCGGCCGCCGAACAGGCGGGACAGCTTGCGGTTGAAGTCGCGCCACAGCTCGTCCAGATCCGGCGGACCTTCGTTGCGGCCATTGCTCATCCACAGGCCCACCCACTGACGCAGGCGCCCTCCGATGCGGGTGCCTCCCTGGGGCGTCCGGCCGTGGCCGGCGGGCATGCTGTTGTGTTGGTTCATACGCATCCTGGTGAGGAAGTCTTGTTGCAAGTATCGGGCATCCCAGCCGTCATTCCCCTGGATCATGCCCTGAAGCGTCCTTCGGTGCGGGGAGATCCTGGGTCAGGTCTTGCGGAAGCTCGTCGCTCTTGAAATCGGAATCCGGGTCGTCGTGTGCCGGGGGGGCGTGTTCCGCAGCCTCCGCATGTTCCGGCACCGGGGTGGCCTGCATCAGCGAAGCAATCCGTGTGCGCAGCAGATCCAGCCCTTCGCCCCCGGCGGCGCTGACAAAGATGCGAGGCAGACGCTGCCCCCCATGCTCGCCGCCCAACCGGGGCAGCCAGTCCTGCAGCTCGCGGGGACGCTGCGTCTCCTCCAGCAGATCCAGCTTGTTGTAGACCAGGATCTGCGGAATGTGCTGCGCGCCGATTTCGGCCAGCACCCGCTCCACTTCTTCCATCTGCTCGGTCAGCACCGGGCTGGCGGCGTCCACCACATGCAGCAGCAGGTCGGCGTCGGCGGCTTCCTGCAGCGTGGCCTTGAAGGCTTCCACCAGCTTGTGCGGGAGGTCGCGGATGAAGCCGACGGTGTCGGACAGCGACACACTGCTGCCGGCCTCTTCGAGGTAGAGCGAGCGGGTGGTCGTATCCAGCGTGGCGAACAGCTGATTGGCGGCGTAGGTGCGGGCCTTGGTCAGCGCATTGAAGAGCGTGCTCTTGCCCGCGTTGGTGTAGCCCACCAGCGAGACCCGGAAGACGCCATTGCGGGCGCGGGCGCGGCGCTGGGTGCTGCGCTGGCGCTCGACCTTCTTCAGCCGTTCCTTGATGGTCTTGATCCGGTCGTCGATCATCCGACGGTCCAGTTCAATCTGGCGCTCGCCCGGGCCGCCGCGCATGCCGATGCCGCCGCTTTGACGCTCCAGGTGGCTCCAGCGCCGCACCAGCCGGGTGGCCAAGTATTGCAGTCGCGCCAGCTCCACCTGCAGCTTGCCTTCGAAGCTCTGCGCCCGTGCGGCGAAGATTTCCAGGATGAGCGCGGTGCGGTCCGCCACCGGCACGCCCAGATGGCGCTCCAGGTTGCGTTGCTGGGCGGGAGAGATGGCCTGATCGAAGAGGACGGTATGGGCGCCATGCGCCTGCACCATCAGCTTGATTTCGTCGGCTTTGCCGGACCCGACAAAAAGCGCCGCGTCGGGCGCCTTGCGTTTGGCCACGATGCGGGCCACGGGCGTGTCGCCGGCGGATTCGGCCAGCAAGGCGAGTTCGTCGAGGGTCGGATCGAAGGGCTCACCGCGGCCCAGGTCGACGCCCACCAAAATGGCGCGCGCCGCCTCGGGGGGCGGCGACTGATGAGTAGGATCTTGGCTGTTCAAGATGGATGTGTGGGGGGCCTCGTCCGGACGGCGTTCAAAAACCCATGCAACGACTGATGCATGCTCACCCTACATGGGGGTGGACGACGTCCAATCAAGGCCCGCGTCAGACTGGCCCGAAGGCCGCCTGAATTAGTTGGCTTCGCCGCCGTCGCCGGCGTGGAAGTTCACGGCACGGCCCGGCACCACCGTCGAGATGGCATGCTTGTAGACCATCTGCGTGACCGTATTGCGCAGCAGCACCACGTATTGGTCAAAGGACTCAATGTGGCCTTGCAGCTTGATGCCGTTGACCAGATAGATGGACACCGGCACATGCTCCTTGCGCAGCAGGTTCAGGAAGGGGTCTTGCAAGAGTTGTCCTTTGTTACTCACGATATGCTCCGTGTTGTGAGAGGGGGAGAAGGTGTTGGAACCCGGACCTTATCACAGCCCCGGGTTTCCCCGGACCGGCGGTGAATCAGGTTTCGTCTGCAAACGGGTTCTTGGAGGAACGCATTTCGATGCGCATCGGCGTCCCGACCAGCTTGTAGTGATCGCGGATGCGGCCTTCGAGGTAGCGTTTGTAGACGTCGCTGACATGCTCCAGCGAATTGCCGTGGATCACCACGATCGGGGGGTTCATGCCCCCTTGGTGGGCATACCGCAGCTTCGGACGGAAGGTGCCCGAGCGCTTGGGTTGCTGATGCTCGACGGCCTCGTGCACGAGACGGGTCAGCACCGGCGTGGTCATCTTGCGGTAGGCCGATGAGTAGGCGTCCGCCAGGGCCTTCCACAGCGGGCCCAGGCCCTGACGCTTGAGCGCAGAGATGTGCAGGATCGGCGCGAAACGCAGGAAGCCCAGGCGGGTCTGGATCTGCCGCTCCAGCGTCTCGCGCTGGTAGCTGTCCACGGCATCCCACTTGTTGATGGCCACCACCACCGCACGTCCGCTTTCCAGGATGTAGCCGGCGATGTGGGCGTCCTGGTCAGACACACCTTGAGTGGCATCGATCAGCAGCAGCACCACATTGGCATCGGCAATCGCCTGCAGCGTCTTGACCACCGAGAACTTCTCGATGGCTTCGAAGACACGTCCCTTGCGGCGCAGGCCGGCGGTGTCGATCAGCTTGAACTTCTGTCCGTTGCGCTCGAAGTCGACGCTGATGGCGTCCCGCGTGGTGCCGGGCATGTCGAACGCCACCAGGCGCTCTTCGCCCAGCCAGGTGTTGATCAGCGTGCTCTTGCCGACGTTGGGACGGCCGGCCACCGCCAGGCGGATGACCTGCGGCTTGTCCGCCTCTTCGGCATCGAAAGGATCTTCTTCTTCCGGCTCGAAGCCTTCGAGCGCGGCTTCCAGCAGGCTGCGGATGCCCTGGCCGTGCGCGGCCGAGATCGGGTGGGGCTCGCCCATGCCGAGTTCGTGGAACTCGGCCAGCAGTGGCGAGTCGGCCATGCCTTCGGCCTTGTTCACCGCCACCAGCACCCGCTTGTTGCACTGGCGCAGATAGCGGGCGATGTCCTGGTCCTGACCGGACAGGCCGTTGCGCACGTCCAGCACGAAGATGACGGTATCCGCCTCGGCCACGGCCTGGCGCGTCTGCTTCGCCATTTCCTTGACGATGCCGGTGGAACTGTCCGGCTCGAAGCCGCCGGTATCGACGACGATGTAATCGCGATCGCCCAGGCGGCCGTCGCCGTAGTGGCGGTCGCGGGTGAGGCCGGCGAAGTCCGCGACGATGGCGTCACGGCTCTTGGTCAGCCGGTTGAACAGCGTGGACTTGCCCACATTGGGGCGGCCCACCAGGGCAATCACTGGTTTCATCAATCAATCAATCGAGGCGCAACGCAAACAGCTTGCCGTTGCGGGTGGCGATCAGCACGACATTGCCCAGGCGCACCGGCGCTGCCGCCACGCCGGAACTGTCGGTGGACAGACGCTGGATCGTCTGGCCCTTGTCGCGGGAAAGGAAGTGCACATAGCCTTCGCTGTCGCCGAAGATGACCGCTTTGTCGGTCACCAGCGGCGCGCTGAGCTTGCGGTTCAGGAACTGGTCGGCGGTCCAGATCACATCGCCGGTGGGCGTGCCCCAGGCGGAGATGCGGTCGGAGCCATCGGCCGCCACGGTCATCACTGCATCGGTGCTGACGCCGCGGGCGCCACCGACGTTACGGGTCCACATGGCATTGCCACGGTCTGCATTGATGCAGCCGACGGCCGACTGGAAGGCGCGGGCGCAGAAGATGGCGTTGTCACGCCCCATCGGGCCGACCAGGTCGGCCAGGCGTTCGACTTCGTTGGTGCCGCGCGGGTTGGAGACGGTGGCTTCCCACTGCAGCGTGCCGCGCAGCGGATCCACACCGGCCAGACGCGGCCCCTGCCCCACCAGCAGCGTGTTCTGATAGGCGCCAAGGACGCCGGGTTGCTGCAGCGTCAGCGGCTCGCCGGGGCGGCGCAGTTCCCAAAGCTTGCGGCCGTCCAGGGCGTCGTAGGCCTGCACCATACGGTCCAGGGTCAGCACGAACACCCGCTCACCGGCCACGAAGGGGGCGGTGATGACCGGCACGGTCAGGGTCTTCCGCCACAGGATCTTGCTGCCTTCGTTGACCACCAGTTCGTTGTCGCGGTTCACCGCGGCAGCGAAGCGGCCATCACTGCCGACGCCGGCATTCATGCCCTTGCCGATTTCGACCCGCCACAGCACATTGCCGGTGTCCGCGGCCAGCGCGGTCACGACGCCGTCGGAGTCACCCACCACGAACTGGTTGTTCACGGCAGTGATCGAGAGCGGGAACTTGACGCTGTCGACCCGCGCTTCCCAGCCCACCCGCACGTTGAGCGCGGGAGTGAAGGTTTCCAGCGGCGCCGGCTTGGCTTCCTTGGAGCTGCTGAACAGCGAGCAGGCCCCCAGCACCGCCACGGTGCCGACGACCACGGCCACGCGGGTCAGCGAAAGGAGGCGGCGGCTCATTGAGCAGCCTCCTTGTCCCCATCCACGGCGACGCCCAGGCTGGCCAGCTTCATTTCCACCATGCGGCGGTAATCCAGCTGCTTGTCCATGCCGTCATAGGCCTTCTTGAATTCGGTCTTGGCCTGGTCCGGCTTGCTCTGCAGCAGGGCGATGTCGCCGCGGCGGTCGGCCACCAGCGGCGCGAAGTCGGCGCCCTTGACGGTGTCCAGCGTCTTCAGCGCTTCGTCCAGCTGCTTGGCATCCATCTGCATGGCGGCCAGGCGCAGTCGGGCGACGTCGGCGTAGGCGTCATCGCTGGCGTTGGCGGCGGCCCAGTTCAGCGAAGCCTTGGCTTCGTCGGTCTTGCCCTTGTCCAGCTGCAGCTTGGCCGTCAGCAGGGCGCCCTGCGCGGCATAAGCGGTGGACGCATAGTTCTTCTGCAGTTGTACCCACAGACCCTGACCTGCATTCAGGTCGCCCGTCTTGACCGCCTGCTCCAGCTGGGTGAACAGCACCGACGCCTCGGCCGCCTTGTTGCGCTGCCAGAGGTTCCAGCCCGTCCAGCCGGCGTAGGCCAGCAGGCACACGGTCAGCACCCACACAATGGGATTGCCCCAGCGCTGCCAGAACGCCTTGAGCTGCTCCAACTGTTCCTGTTCTTCGAGATCGAGATGAGACGCCATGAGAGAGAGGGGGTCGGTTGAGTGTGCAAGAGCCGCGATTATGCGGTGCGGAGTTCGCCAGCCCAGTCAGCGATTTGGTAAAGGGACCGAGTGACCTGTTCGCCGCCTTCGGCGCGCAGCGGCTTGACCGCCACTTCGCCGCGGGCCAGTTCGTCCTGGCCGAAGATCAGCGCAAAGCGGGCGCCGGAGCCGTCCGCCTTCTTGAACTGGGACTTCATGCTGCCCTGCCCCGGGTGCATCACGACGGACACCCCGGCGGCGCGCAGCGCCTCCAGGGCCACCATGACCTGGGGCAATCCGTCCGCAGACGGGATGACGGCATAGGCATCCGGCGCGGGCGGGGCCGGCAGCGTGCCGACTTCTTCCAGCAGCAGCAGCATCCGCTCCATGCCCATGCCGAAGCCGACCGCCGGGGACGGCTTGCCGCCCAGTTGCTCGATCAGGTAGTCATACCGGCCGCCGCCGCAGATCGTGCCCTGCGAGCCCAGGCGGGTGGTGACCCATTCGAAGACGGTCAGGTTGTAGTAGTCCAGGCCCCGCACCAGGCGCGGGTTGATGCGGTAGCTGACGCCGGCCGCATCCAGGATGGCTCGCACGCCGTTGAAGTGGGCCAGCGACGCTTCACCCAGGAAGTCCAGCAGACGCGGCGCGTTGTTGGCCATGTCCTGCAGCGCCGGATTCTTGGTGTCCAGCACCCGCAGCGGATTGGTGTGCAGGCGGCGCTTGCCGTCTTCGTCCAGCAGCTCTTCATGCTGCTGCAGATACTGGATCAGCGCTTCGCGGTGGGCGCGGCGCTCGTCCGGCTGCCCCAGGCAGTTCAGTTCGAGCTCGAAATGATCACCCTGCTTCAGACCCAGGTCATGCAGCAGGCGGCTGCCCATCAGGATGACTTCGGCGTCCACGTCCGGACCGGAGAAGCCCAGCGCTTCCACGCCCATCTGGTGGAACTGGCGATACCGCCCCTTCTGCGGCTTCTCCCGGCGGAACATCGGGCCGAAGTAGTACAGACGGCGACCGGAGTCGCGCAGGAAGGAATGCTCCATCATGGCGCGCACGACGCCAGCGGTCATTTCCGGGCGCAGGGCCAGATGCTCGGCCTGGCCGTTCTTGTCCGCACGGTCTTCGAAGGCATACATCTCCTTCTCGACGATGTCGGTCACCTCGCCGATGCCGCGCACGAACAGGGCGGTCGGCTCGACGATGGGGGTGCGCACGTTCTGGTAGCCATAGCGCTGCAGCACGCCGCGCATCAGGCCTTCCAGCCATTCCCAGCGCGCCGATTCCGGCGGCAGGATGTCATTCATGCCCTTGACGGCTTGCAGGGGCGGGAGCTTCTTCACGTCTGTCATTGCGGGCGCGGCCTCACTGGCCGCCGAAACGTTTTTCGATGTAGTTTTCGACCAAAGCGTGGAACTCGCTGGCGATGTTGTCACCCCGCAGGGTGAGCGCCTTCTGGCCGTCGATGAAGACCGGGGCGGCCGGGGCTTCGCCAGTGCCGGGCAGGCTGATGCCGATGTCGGCATGCTTGCTCTCGCCCGGGCCGTTGACGATGCAACCCATCACCGCGACCTTCATGTTCTCGACGCCGGGATACTTGCCGCGCCAGATCGGCATCTGGGCGCGCAGGAAGTCGTCGATCTGCTTGGCCAGCTCCTGGAAGGTGGTGCTGGTGGTGCGGCCGCAGCCGGGGCAGGC
>CBIHOT010000049.1:0-33086 GCA_966211495.1 uncultured Roseateles sp.
GTCCCAGATTGTGATTCTGGTTGTCGTGGGTTCGAGTCCCATCAGCCACCCCACCGGATAAGGCAAGCAGGCAGTGATGCCAGCCAGTGCCCAAAGCGCCGACAAGATGAAAGTCTTGTCGGCGTTTTTGTTTGTGGCTCGAAGGTTGTGCTGAACCTGTGTGCAAGATGCGGCGTGGCCCTCCCAAGGGAAGAGCGGCCGCCCGTGCGGTGCGGGGGAGGGATCTCTCCGTATGCGCGGCTGGCTTCAGCGCGGCAGCTCGCGCGTCTCCATCACCTCGATGCGTTGCAGCAAGCGCTCTTCGCTGCGGGAGCCCAGCCACCACATCAATGCGAAGCCGGTGACAAACACCAGCAGCATCAGCGAGAACGCGAGCGGGGTGAACTGGGACTTGCTCACGCCGTCAACGATGCACGACTCCGCCGCCTGCCGAGGGTTGTAGTGGACCTTCACCAGTCGGGCCGTCCCCAGCTTCTGAAAAAGCTGTTCATGCTCGGACTGTGCGCTGGAGCCGCCGTATCCGAACGCAATCGTGTCGCCGGTGTACGTGCGCCCATCGACCACATAGGTGTAAGTCACGACCACCTGGTAAGTCCGGCCCCTCGAATGTGAATGGTGCTCAAGGGCGACGGATTGGACCTCTGCCGACGCAGTAGGCCATGACGTGGCTCGCCATGACTTCATCAGGGTGCTGATGGAGCCATACAGCATCCACAGTGCAAACAAAGCGAATGCGGCGGCCAGCAGCCCGAAGAAGATATTCGCCATCGTTGATTTCATGCCTGATGCCTGGCGCGCGCGCCACCGGCATGGCCGCGCGCGAATGGAGATCCCACCGACTTTATCCGGAGGGATACCGATCAAGCGGCATCAGGCAACCGATGTTGAACGCGGCGGCTTAGCGCTTGGCTTCTTCCGCCTTCACCGGCCCAGCCGAGCCACGATATTGCCGCTCTCATCGACCAGCGTCAGCCGATGCGGCTCCGTGCGCACCGACCGGGTCGCCTGCATCGCTGCACGCCAGCCGCGAGACACCGAGTCCGCTTCGCCCGGACAGGCCATGCGGGTGGACGCGCCACCGGCCTCATCAAACCGCAGGGCGGATGGCACATCCGACGCCGGCTTCAGCGGCGTTCGATAGCGATTGCAGCCATCGGTGCCGGAGGCGACGCCGTCCTCAATGCGGAGCGTCGGCCGCGGGCCGGCTGCCGGCAACTCGGCGCCATTGAGCGCCGTCACCACCCATTCCTGCTGATCCCACCGCGCCGTGTGTGGCAGGCTGCCTGCCGGGGTCGTGGGTTCGGCCGGGCCATTGGCGCAAGCGCTCAGGCCCACGACCATCGCGGTGGCCACCAAGGCCGTCCAAGGATTGCGCCGCAGCGCGAGGCTTGATGGAATCCCAAGGAACATTGCCATGCATCTTCTCCAGGTTCGTTCGATCCGGATGGATCGGTTTGAACCCAGCTTAGCCCAAGGTGGGAGAGCCTTGCCGCCGACAAGGGCATGCATGCCCCGAATGGGAGAGGAGGGCGCGACGAAGCGTCAGCGCCAGGCCAGGAATCTCAGACCAGACCCTGCTTGCTGGCCAGTACGGCCGCTTCCGCGCGGCTCGATACATTGAGCTTCTTGTAGATGCTCTTGATGTGGTCGTTGACGGTGAACCACTTGATGCCCATCAGGTTGGCAATTTCCTTGATGGTGAAACCCTTGCTCAGGTAGGTCAGCACCTCGTTTTCACGCGGGGTGAGGCGCTCCCATTCGGGCAGCGGATCGAGCGTGACGCCGCGGCCGCTGGGTGTGGCGCTGGACGTCAGATTGCCAAATCCCGAATTCAGCCCCATGGGGCCGGAATCTCCACTGGAACCCGGCCGGAAGTGCGACAGCAGGCGCCGCGCAATCGCCGGTGACAGTGGCGGCTGCCCGCGCACGATGCGCTGCAACTCTTCCACCAGCACCTCAAACCGGTCTTCCTTCAACAGGTAGCCGTCGGCACCGCGCTGCAGCGCCGGGAAGAGGTGATCGTCATCCGAATACAGCGTGGTGACGATCTTCACCGCCGGCCGGTTGGCCAGCTCGCCCAGGAACTCCATGCCGTTGCCGTCCGGCAGTTCCAGGTCGATCAGGATCAGCTTGAAGCCCGGCCCGCCAGGCTCAGCATCGGCTCGCGCCAGCTGCTGGCGGGCCCCCTCCAGATCACCGGCTTCGGTGATTTCCATGCCGTCACTGAAGCTCTCGCGCACGACCCGGCAGAGGAAGCTGCGGGCTACCGGGTTGTCTTCGACGATGAGAACTTTGACGGCCATGGGAATGCGTGAGCTTGAGCCCTGGCATCCTATCGCACGCGCTGGGGGCCCACGCCCCCGCGAAGAGGGTGGGCGTCGGCTTTTTTATGGGGCAGTGGGTGTCAACTGTACCCCTTGCCGCGCTGTTGACCTCAGGTACGGTTGACGACGACCAGCTTGCCGACCACCGCGCGGCCACTCATGCGGGCGAAAGCCTGCGGCAGGTCCTCCATCGGCAGCACCTGGTCAATCACCGGCTTGATCTTGCCTTGGGCATACCAGGTGGCCAGCGCCTTCATCATCTCCGCATTGCGCTTGGGCTCCCGCTTGGCGAACTCGCCCCAGAACACACCGACGATGGCCGCGCCCTTGAGCAGCGCCAGATTGAGCGGCAACGACGGAATCTGGCCTTGCGCAAAGCCCACCACCAGATAACGACCGCGCCAGGCAATGGAGCGGAAAGCGGCCTCCGCCAGGTCGCCCCCAACAGGGTCGTAGATCACATCGGGGCCGCGGCCTTCGGTCAGCGCCTTGAGCTCGTCCCTCAGCGACTGACTGCCGTAGTTGATGGTCGCATCGGCTCCCAGTTCCTTGCAGCGGGCGCATTTCGCATCGGTCGAGGCGGCGGCAATCACCCGGGCGCCGGCCGCCTTGGCAATCTGGATGGCAGCGGTGCCGACGCCGCCGGCCGCGCCCAGGATCAGCACCGTCTCACCCGCTTGCAGCGCCGCACGGTCCATCAGGGCGTGGTGGCTGGTGGCATAGGTGCAGATGAAGGCGGCCGCATCCTCGAAGGGGAAGCCGGCCGGCAGCGGCATGGCCAGCGCCGCAGGCACCACCGCTTCGGTGGCGAAGCCGCCGGTGCCGGTGAAGGCGGCCACCGTGTCGCCGGGCTTGAAGCCGGTCACGCCGTCTCCCACGGCCTCCACCACACCCGCGAACTCCGTCCCGGGCACGAACGGCAGGGGCGGCTTCATCTGGTACTTATTCTGGATGATCAGCAGGTCCGGAAAGTTCAGGCTGGCGGCGCGGATGCCCACCCGCAACTGGCCCGGTCCCGGCTGTGCCTGAGGCAGTTCCTTCCATTGCAGGGCTTCGACCCCGGTCGGGTTCTCGCACAGCCAAGCCTTCATATGGGTTGCTCCTTGCACGGGTTGTTCAGCGAAACGCCAGCGCCTCGCGGGTCGGGCGTCAGGACGCCGGATGAAGAAAGGTTCATGGATGATAGGGAGGCGCCACAGGCCGCTGCGTCCCACAGGTGACGTCTGCCTACAATGCGGTTCATGCGCATACTTATCGCCAACGACGACGGATACCTCGCCCCTGGTCTGCACGCGCTGGTGCGTGCCTGCGAAGGGTTGGGGCAGATTGAAGTGATTGCCCCTGAGCAAAATGCCAGCGGCACTTCGAATTCGCTGACGCTGACCCGACCGCTGTCGGTGTTCACCGCGGCCAACGGCTTCCGATATGTCAACGGGACGCCCTCGGACTGCGTCCACCTGGCCCTGACCGGGCTGCTGGACTACCGTCCGGACCTGGTGCTCTCCGGCATCAACAATGGCGCCAACATGGGCGACGACACGCTCTATTCCGGCACGGTGGCCGCCGCCACCGAAGGCTATCTCTTTGGCATTCCCTCGATCGCGTTCTCGCAGGTCGAGAAGGGCTGGGGCCACCTGGATGCGGCCGCAGCCATGGCCCGTCAGCTGGTGCAGGAGGTGATTGCCGGCGGACTGGGGAATCCCTTCCTGCTGAGCGTGAACATCCCGAATCGCTCGGATGCCGCACAGCTTCCGCGTCAGGTGACCCGGCTGGGCCGCCGTCATGCCAGTGAAGCCACCATCCAGCAGCGCAGCCCGCGCGGCGAGATGATTTACTGGATCGGCCCCGCCGGCGATGCGCGCGAAGCCGGGGAGGGCACGGATTTCCACGCCACGGCCAACGGCCATGTGTCGATCACGCCCCTGCAGGTGGACCTGACCGAACACGCCAGCCTCGGGGCCTGGCGTCAACGCCTGAAGCTGAACGGCGCGGCATGAGCGACTCGCCGCCGCGCGCCAAGCGGTTCCCGCTGTCGCTGCACCAGTTGGGGACGACGCCCAAGGGGATCGCCGGGACTGCCGGGACGACCAAGGCGCCTGCGGCGCAGACGGTCGCACCAGCCTCCGCACGGGAGCCGCTCAAGCCCCAGGGGCACTGGCAGCAGGCGGCGGCCCTCAAGGCCAGAACGCTGCCGCCCAGCGGCCTGGGGTTGGATTCCGCCGGCGTTCGCCAGCGCATGGTGCAGCGGCTGCGTCGGGAAGGGCTGTCGGACGAGCGCGTCCTGAATGCGCTGGCCACGGTGCCCCGTCATGAATTCGTCGATACCGCGCTGGCCATCCAGGCTTACGAGGACACCAGCCTGCCCATCGGCCACGGCCAGACCATTTCCAAACCGTCGGTGGTCGGCCGGATGATGGCGCTGATGCTGGCCGCCCCGGGTGCGCAGGCGCGCGGGGATCTGGGCAAGGTGCTGGAAATCGGCACCGGCTGCGGCTATCAGGCCGCTTTGTTGATGCAGGTGGCGCGTCAGGTCGTGTCGGTCGAGCGTCTCAAACCGTTGCACGACAAGGCCGGTGGCCACCTGGTCGGTTACCACCGGGTCCGACTGGTGTATGGGGATGGCATGCTGGGCCACGCCCCGTCGGCGCCTTATGACAGCATCATCTCCGCCGCCGGTGGCGACGACATTCCGCAGGCCTGGCTCGACCAGCTCGCGCCCGGGGGCCGGCTGGTGGCGCCGATGACCGCCCCGAGCGGTCGCGGGCAGGTGCTGGTGCTGATCGATCACCTGCGCGATGCGCAGGGATCTCGCTTTGTGCGCAGCTTGCATGAGCCCGTCCTCTTCGTGCCCCTAAAATCGGGCGTCATGTAACCGGTAGACAACTCCGGCTACAGCGTTCTGTAACGACAAACAAAAGCGCATGCAACATCTTCATCGTCTTCCGCTTGTAGGGATCTCCGTGCTGTTGCTGGCGCTGGTCGGGTGTACCGTCACGCCGCACCGCGCGCCGGTGGAGGAACGCACCGTGGGCAAACCGCCCGCGCCAACGACCTCCGCGCCCGCCGTCACGCCGGCCGCCGAGCCGCCCAAGCCGCTGCTGGGTGCCGAGAATGCCGGCAAGCCGGGCTACTACACCGTCAAGCCCGGTGACACGCTGATCCGCATCGCCCTGGACAACGGCCAGTCCTGGCGCGAACTGGCGCGCTGGAACGGCATGGACAATCCCAACATCATCGAAGTGGGTCAGGTGTTGCGAGTGGTGCCGCCGGGTGTGGATCCGAGCTCGGTGAGCACCCGTCCGCTGGCCTCCACCCGGGTGGAAAGCCGTCCGCTGGACGGCAAGGCACCTGCGGTGACGCCGTCTGCCACCACCGCCAGCGGTGCCTCTGCACCGTCCGGCGCCCCCTCCGGTGCGGTCGCGTCCAGCAGCCCCACCGGCGTGGTCGCCTCCGCTCCGACGGCGCCCGTCATCAAGGACGATGACGACATCAGCTGGGGCTGGCCGGCAGCCGGTCAGGTGGTAGCAGGCTTTGACGAAGTCCGCAACAAGGGTTTGGCATTTGCGGGCAAGGCGGGTGACCCAGTCTTCGCGGCAGCCGATGGCCGCGTGATGTACGCGGGTGCGGGCTTGCGCGGATACGGCAACATGATCATCATCAAGCACAGCACGAACTTTCTGACGGCTTACGCACACAACCAGACGCTGCTGGTAAAGGAAGATCAAGTCGTGCGCAAGGGTCAGAAGATCGCTGAGATGGGTGATACCGACACGGACCGGGTCAAGCTGCACTTTGAGGTGCGCAAGCAGGGCAAGCCAATCGACCCTGCCAAGCTGTTGCCCAACCGTTAGCAGGCGCTGAAGGAGGCGCCGCGACATGAGTCAACGCGCCGCCTCAAGGGATGGGCATGACTTGCCCAACTTGTCTGCAGGCCAGGAAGCTGGCCGCTTTCCCATGCCGCCTTCACTGGCGGCACGACCGCCCTCCGGGATGGAGGGCGCGCGCCTGGATGTCCCGGACATCAACGACAGGCGCTCTCCCGGGGATGCCGGGGATGCTGGTGACGCCAGAGACCTCGGCGCACTCGACGACCGCAGCCATTCCGGCGATGGCGATGGCGAAGACCTCGCCGTTGAACTGCTCGAAGTCGGCGAAGACAGCGTGGAGCCGCTGCCCGACGTCCTGGATGATGACGACCTCCTGCTGGCGGCCGACGCCGACATGGAAGTGCCAGTGGGCGCTGCGATCGATGCGGGTGAGGCCCGCGATGCGGGGGACCTCGCTGCCGATCCTGACGAAACACAAGCGTCCGACGCGCCGGAGCAGGGGCGGGCCAGCCAGCCGCTGCTGGCTCCGATGGAAGGCGGCGACCCCGGCAATGCGCTGCAGGCCTACCTGCGTGACATCCGCCGCACCCCGCTACTGACGCCGCAGCAGGAATTCGAGACGGCCACCCGGGCCCGTGCTGGCGACTTCGAGGCTCGCCAGGCCATGATCGAGCACAACCTGCGGCTGGTGGTCAGCATCGCCAAGAACTACCTGGGGCGAGGCCTGCCGATGAGTGATCTCATCGAGGAAGGCAATCTCGGGCTGATGCATGCAATTGGCAAGTTCGAGCCCGAGCGCGGCTTCCGGTTTTCGACCTACGCCAGCTGGTGGATCCGGCAAGCGGTGGAGCGGGCGCTGATGCATCAGGCGCGACTGGTGAGGCTGCCGGTGCACATCGTGCGCGAGCTGAATCAGGTGCTCAAGGCGCGGCGTTCGTTGGAAGCCTTGTCGGCGGGGCAGGGCGGTGAATCGCAGGTGCGGGACGAAGACATCGCACGGGCACTGGGCCGGCCGGTGGAAGAGATTGCGGCCTTGCTGGCCTATGCGGAGCTGCCCAGTTCCCTCGATTCGCCGGTGGACCGCAATGGCGAAGGCGGCGAGTCCATGCTGGATCTGGTGGCGGACGAGCAGGCGATGGACCCGGCCGGGTTGCGGCTCACCCATGAGCTGGAAGGGCTGCTGAAGGCTGGGCTGGCGTCGCTGAGCGACCGGGAGCGTGAGGTGCTCGCGGGCCGATACGGGCTGGCGGACCGGGAGCCGGAGACGCTGGATGTGCTGGCGGTGCGGCTGGGGCTGACGCGGGAGCGGATCCGGCAGATCCAGATCGAAGCGCAGGCCAAGCTCAAGCGCAACATGCTCCGGCAGGGCATCAACCGCGACTCCATCTTCTGAATTCTTCGCGCGTTGGAAGTGGCGGGGCTGGCCTCAGACGGTCATGCCAGATAATGCGCGGTTATGACTGATGTTTCCGAATGGCTGAAGGTCGAATCGCTGGACCTTGAAGCGCAGGGCGTGGCCCATAACAGCGAAGGCAAGGTCGTCTTCATCGAAGGCGCGTTGCCGGGTGAAGAGGTGCAGGTCAGCGTCGGCCGCAAGAAGAACAACTGGGAGCAGGCGGCTCTGGTGGCGATGCGCCGCGAGAGTTCGCAGCGGGTGCGTCCGGTCTGTCCTCATTTTGGTTTGCATGCGGGGGCGTGCGGGGGCTGCAAGATGCAGCATCTGCATCCGGGTGCGCAGGTGGCGGTCAAGCAGCGGGTGCTGGAGGACAACCTGTGGCATCTGGGCAAGGTGAAGGCGGAGTCGTTGCTGCGTCCGATTGAGGGTCCGGCGACGGGTTATCGGTATCGTGCCCGTTTGTCGGTGCGGTATGTGCCGAAGAAGGGGCATGTGCTGGTGGGCTTCCACGAGCGCAAAAGCCGCTATATCGCGGACATGCAGGTCTGCAAGGTCTTGCCGGAGCGGGTGAGCGACATGCTGACGCCGCTGCGGGAGCTGGTGGGATCGATGGAGGCGCGGGACCGCCTGCCGCAGATCGAGCTGGCCATTGGTGACAGCAGCGGGGTGCAGGTGATTGCGCTGGTGCTGCGTCACCTGGAGCCGCTGAGTGCGGGCGACGTGGACAAGCTGCGTGCTTTTGCTGCCGAGTATGGGGTGCAGTGGTGGCTGCAGCCCAAGGGGCCGGAGACTGTGCACCTGCTGGACACGGGTGGCCCTGAGCTGGCGTACACGCTGCCTGAGTTTGGTGTGGTGATGCCGTTCAAGCCGACGGACTTCACGCAGGTCAATCACCACATCAACACGGTGCTGGTGGGTCGTGCGCTGCGCTTGCTGGGTGTTCAGCCGCAGGAGCGGATCATTGACTGGTTCTGCGGCCTGGGCAATTTCACCTTGCCCCTGGCCACGCAGGCGCGTGAGGTGCTGGGCATTGAGGGCAGCGAAGCCCTGGTGCAGCGTTCCCGCGAGAACGCGGAGCGCAACGGCCTGAGCCACAAGGCGTCCTTTGTGGCCCGCAACCTGTTCGACATGACGCCGCAGCTGCTGGCGGCTGACGGCAATGCGGACCGCTGGCTGGTTGATCCTCCGCGCGAGGGCGCGTTTGCGCTGGCGAAGGCCTTGGCGGATCTGGTGCAAGACCCGTCCCTGGCGCCGGGTTATGTCCCCCCGAAGCGCATCGTGTACGTCTCCTGCAATCCAGCCACCCTGGCCCGCGATGCGGGCCTGCTGGTCAACGTGGCGGGATACCGCTGCGTCAATGCAGGTGCGGTGAACATGTTCCCGCACACCGCGCACGTCGAAAGCATCGCCGTCTTCGAACGCTGAAAGACAGCATGGGCCCTCCCGGGCCCATGCCGCACCACGCGGCACCACGCGGCACCACGCGGCACCACGCGGCACCAAGCACCACCACGCCGCGCAAAGCAAAAAAAATGGGCCCCGAGGGGCCCATTTTTCTTCACCGCACCGCGCTCACCAAACCAAGGGTGGCCGCTGAGTGTGGGCGGCCGAGACAGTTTCCCTGCCACCCGCCCCAAGCCGAAGTCTGGAGATCCGGCTTTGCCGGGCTCCGACTTGCCCCCTGGGGGGGCGCGCGTCAGCGCGTAGGGGGGTTAGTCCCGCTCTCCGCCGAAGATGCCGAGGAGCGACAGGAGAGCCTGGAAGACGTTGTAGATGTCCAGGTAAATGGCCAGCGTGGCGCTGATGTAGTTGGTCTCACCGCCATCCAGGATGCGCTTCACATCCACCAGCATGAAGGCCGAGAACACACCCAGCATGCCCACCAGCATCGTCAGCATCAGCGCAGACGACTGCAGGAAGATGTTGGCGATCCCCGCGATCATCAAAATCACCGCGCCCACGAACAGGAACTTGGCCAGACCCGACAGGTCCCGCTTCACCACCGTGGCCAGTGACGCCATGGCCAGGAAGATGGCCGCGGTACCGCCAAACGCCGTCATGATCAGCGACGGGCCATTGGAGAAGCCCAGCACCGCCGACACCAGGCGCGACAGCATCAGGCCCATGAAGAAGGTGAAGCCCAGCAGGAAAGCGACGCCCCAGCCGGAATTCTTGTTCTTCTCCACCAGGAACATCAGGCCGATGGCGCCCGCGAAGAAGATCAGGCTGCTCAGGCCATGACGCATGCCTTGGAAGAGATGGGTCTGAACCCCCAGCCAGGCGCCCAGCACCGTCGGGATCAGCGAAACGGCCAGCAGCAGATACGTGTTGCGCAGCACCCGCTGACGGTCCACCGCCAGTGACCCATAGCCACCGAACGAGCCCGGTTGCTCTTGCAGACCTTGGTTGTTCATCCAAACCTCCTTGAAAAAGAAACTGTTGTGATTGTAGAGCGGGCCGCCAGCTTGGCTAAAGTGGCGGTTCTCCCGTTCACCTCTACCTTAACACCATGAAGCAAAAGCCCTACCTGAGCCTGGAAGACGTCAAGCGCATTGCTGCTGCTGCAGAGGCCGAGGCGGCCAAACACCAGTGGGCCGTGACCATCGCCATCGTCGATGACGGCGGACATCTGCTGTGGCTGCAGCGTCAGGACGGGGCTGCGGCCAGCTCCGCCGTGATCGCGCCCGCCAAGGCCAAGGTCGCGGCGATGGGGCGCCGTGAGTCCAAGGTGTATGAAGACATCGTCAACAACGGCCGCGCGGCCTTCCTCAGTGTGCCGCTGGAAGGCATGCTGGAAGGCGGCGTGCCGGTGATGGTGGACGGCCACTGCATCGGCGCGGTCGGCGTCAGCGGCGTCAAGTCCGCCGAGGATGCGCAAGTGGCGAAGGCTGGCATCGCCGCACTGGGCTGATTTCCGCCCGGTTCGACCGCGCGCGAGGCGGCGCATCGCCCGGTGCCAAGCCTTGCCAAGCCTTGCCAAACAGGGCTTGGCGGGCGTCAGCGCTGCGTGGGGGTGTCCCTGACCGCTCGGATGTCGCACGGCCAAGGCGGGTCGCCACCCGCCCACCTGCCAGGTTTCGTTTGCGCAAATCTGGTCGGTGTATACCCTGGCGGGCTATACTTAGCAGGTTTACCCGCAACCTACCGCGCCTCGCACACTTCACCCCTCGCAAGGAATCACTCTTTCTGGATTGACCTCCCCGCAGCCGACCTTTGAGACCGACAGAAGAGTCGCTCCGGTCCGCTTCATGCTCGCCCCCGTCCGCATCGCCCCCGTCTGCAACAGGCAGGGACATCGCGCCCGAGCATCAAGCCCCACCGGTGTCTCCCACGTCACGGACTTCATGGCTGCACCGAGGCTGGAGCAGAGCTGGGCGCGCGCACAACAACGGAGTTACCCGTGCTGCCCGATCTGCTTTCCTCCCCCCCAGCGATCCTCGCCTTGGCAGACGGCACGGTCTTCAAGGGTTCCGCGCTCGGCGCCGCCGGCCGGACCGTCGGTGAAGTGGTGTTCAACACCTCGCTCACCGGCTACCAAGAAATCCTCACCGACCCCAGCTATTGCCGCCAGATCGTCACCCTGACGTATCCGCACATCGGCAACTATGGCGTCAATGACGAGGACGTCGAGGCCACGAAGATCCATGCCGCAGGCCTGATCATCAAAGAGGCGCCCGTCCTCGACTCCAACTTCCGCAAGACCCGCAGCCTGCGCCAGTACCTGCAGGACGAAGGCACGGTCGCCATCGCCGACATCGACACCCGCCGCCTCACCCGCGTGCTGCGTGAAAAGGGCGCCCAGAACGGCTGCATCCTGGCGTTGAAGGCCGGCGAGCAGATCACCGACGCGCTGATCCAGGAAGCCATCGCCCTGGCAAAGGGCGCTCCCAGCATGGCCGGTCTGGATCTGGCCAAGGTCGTCAGCCGCACTGATCGTGAGACCTGGACCGAAACCGAATGGGTGCTCGGCAAGGGCTACGGCGAGCAGACCGCCCCGCGCTTCCATGTGGTCGCCTATGACTTCGGCGTCAAGAGCAACATCCTGCGCATGCTGGCGTCCCGCGGCTGCCGCATCACCATCGTGCCGGCACAGACACCGGCTTCCGAGGTCTTCGACCTGGAACCCGATGGTGTCTTCCTGTCCAACGGCCCGGGCGATCCGGAACCTTGCGACTACGCCATCAAGGCCACGGCACAACTGATTGAAGCGGGCATTCCCACCTTCGGCATCTGCCTGGGTCACCAGATCATGGCCCTGGCCTCCGGTGCCAAGACCTTCAAGATGAAGTTCGGCCACCATGGCGCGAACCATCCGGTCAAGGACCTGGACAACGGCCGCGTCAGCATCACCAGCCAGAACCACGGCTTTGCGGTCGATCCCGACACGCTGCCGTCCAACCTGCGCGCCACCCATGTCAGCCTGTTCGACGGCACGCTGCAAGGCCTGGCCCGTACCGACAAGCCGGCGTTCTGCTTCCAGGGTCACCCGGAAGCCAGCCCCGGCCCGCATGACATTTCCTATCTGTTCGACCGCTTCATCGGTCTGATGTCCAAGGCCTGATGGAGACCCGCAATGCCAAAACGTTCTGACATTCAAAGCATCCTGATCATCGGCGCGGGTCCGATCATCATCGGCCAGGCCTGCGAGTTCGATTACTCCGGCGCCCAGGCCTGCAAGGCCCTTCGTGAAGAAGGCTACAAGGTCATTCTGGTCAACAGCAATCCGGCGACCATCATGACCGACCCGGACACCGCCGATGTGACCTACATCGAACCCATCACCTGGCAGGTGGTCGAGAAGATCATCGCCAAGGAACGTCCGGATGCGATCCTGCCGACCATGGGCGGCCAGACGGCGCTGAACTGCGCTCTGGACCTGCACAAGCATGGCGTGCTGGAGAAGTATCAGGTCGAGATGATCGGCGCCAACGAGAAGGCCATCGAGAAGGCGGAAGACCGCCTCAAGTTCAAGGACGCGATGACCAAGATCGGCCTGGACTCGGCCAAGTCCGGCATCGCCCACTCGCTGGAAGAAGCCTGGGCGGTGCAAAAGCGCATCCAGGCGGACATCGGCGGCAGCGGCTTCCCGATGGTGATCCGTCCCAGCTTCACCCTGGGCGGCACCGGCGGCGGCATCGCCTACAACCCCGAGGAATTCGAAGAAATCTGCAAGCGCGGTCTGGACCTGTCGCCGACCAATGAGCTGCTGATTGAAGAATCGCTGATCGGCTGGAAGGAATACGAGATGGAAGTGGTCCGCGACAAGGCGGACAACTGCATCATCGTGTGCTCCATCGAGAACCTGGATCCGATGGGCATCCACACCGGTGACTCCATCACCGTGGCACCGGCACAGACGCTGACCGACAAGGAATATCAGCTGCTGCGCAATGCCTCCATTGCCATCCTGCGCGAAATCGGCGTGGACACCGGCGGCTCGAACGTGCAGTTCTCGATCAATCCGGACAACGGCCGGATGATCGTGATCGAGATGAACCCGCGCGTGTCGCGTTCGTCGGCCCTGGCCTCCAAGGCCACCGGCTTCCCGATCGCCAAGATCGCCGCCAAGCTGGCGGTGGGCTATACGCTGGACGAGCTGCGCAACGACATCACCGGCGGCATCACTCCGGCGTCGTTCGAGCCCAGCATCGACTACGTTGTCACCAAGATCCCGCGTTTTGCCTTCGAGAAGTTCCCGATGGCCGACTCGCATCTGACGACGCAGATGAAGTCGGTGGGGGAGGTGATGGCCATGGGCCGCAGCTTCCAGGAGTCGTTCCAGAAGGCCCTGCGTGGCCTGGAAACCGGCATCGACGGCCTGACCGAGCGTAGTACCGACCGGGAAGAGATCGTCCAGGAAATCGGCGAGGCGGGTCCGGAGCGCATCCTCTTCCTGGGTGACGCCTTCCGCGTCGGCATGACGCTGGAGGAAGTCTACGAAGAGACGGCGGTCGATCCGTGGTTCCTGGCCCAGATCGAGCAGTTGGTGAAGATCGAGCAGAGCCTGAAGGGCCGTGCGCTGGATTCGCTCAGTGCTGACGAACTGCGCCTGCTGAAGAAGAAGGGCTTCTCGGACAAGCGGCTGGCCAAGCTGCTGGGCACCAACCAGCATGAGGTCCGCAAGGCCCGCCATGCGCTGAATGTGCGCCCGGTCTACAAGCGTGTGGACACCTGCGCCGCCGAATTCGCGACCCAGACGGCCTACATGTACTCCACCTATGACGAGGAGTGCGAAGCCAACCCGACCGACAAGAAGAAGATCATGGTGCTGGGCGGTGGCCCGAACCGGATCGGTCAGGGCATCGAGTTCGACTATTGCTGCGTCCATGCGGCTCTGGCGATGCGCGAAGACGGCTACGAGACCATCATGGTCAACTGCAATCCGGAAACCGTCTCCACCGACTACGACACCTCCGATCGCCTCTACTTCGAGCCGGTGACGCTGGAAGACGTGCTGGAAATCGTGGCGAAGGAAAAGCCGGTCGGCGTGATCGTGCAGTACGGCGGCCAGACGCCGCTGAAGCTGGCGCTGGACCTGGAAGCCAACGGCGTGCCGATCATCGGTACGAGCCCGGACTCCATCGACATGGCCGAAGACCGCGAGCGTTTCCAGCAACTGCTGCACACGCTGGGTCTGAAGCAGCCGCCCAACCGCACCGCTCGCAATGAAGATCAGGCGGTGGCGCTGGCCAACGAGATCGGTTATCCGCTGGTGGTGCGCCCGAGCTATGTGCTGGGTGGCCGCGCGATGGAAATCGTGCACGGCGACAAGGACCTGGAGCGCTACATGCGCGAAGCGGTGCGTGTCTCCGAGAAGTCTCCGGTGCTGCTGGACCGCTTCCTGGAAGATGCGGTGGAAGTCGACGTCGATTGCATCTGCGACGGCGAAGACGTGATGATGGGCGGCATCATGGAGCACATCGAAGCTGCCGGCATCCACTCCGGCGACTCGGCCTGCTCGCTGCCCCCCTACACCCTGTCCAAGGAGCTGCAGGAAGAGCTGCGCCGTCAGACGGCCGCCATGGCGCGTGCGCTGAAGGTGGTCGGCCTGATGAACGTGCAGTTCGCCATCCAGGGCGATGTGACCAAGGGTCTGGCCGACACCACGGTGTATGTGCTGGAGGTGAACCCCCGTGCCTCCCGCACGGTGCCGTTCGTCTCCAAGGCCACCAGCCAGCCGCTGGCCAAGATTGCTGCCCGCTGCATGGCCGGCACCAGGCTCAAGGACCAGAAGGCTGCCGGTGGCAAGCCGCCGGTCGAGATCCAGCCGCCGTACTACTCGGTCAAGGAAGCCGTCTTCCCGTTCAACAAGTTCCCCGGCGTGGATCCGATCCTCAGCCCGGAAATGCGTTCGACCGGTGAGGTGATGGGGGCGGGCCGCACCTTCGGCGAAGCGATGCTGAAGAGCCAGCTCGGCGCCGGTTCGCGTCTGCCGCGTCAGGGCAATGTGCTGATCACGGTGAAGAACAGCGACAAGGAGCGCGCCGTGGCATTGGCCCGCGACCTGGTGGCGCTGGGCTTTGGCGTGGTGGCCACCAAAGGCACGGCAGCGTCGATTGCCGAGGCCGGCATTCCGGTGCGGGTGGTCAACAAGGTCAAGGACGGCCGTCCGCACATCGTGGACATGATCAAGGGCGGCGACATCCAGCTGGTGTTCACCACCGTGGATGAAACCCGCGCCGCGATCGCCGACAGCCGCCACATCCGTCAGGCCGCCCTGGCCAATCGTGTGACCTACTACACCACCATGGCCGGCTGCGAAGCCGCGGTGGAGGGCATGAAGCACAAGGACGGTCTACTGGTGCAATCGCTGCAGGAACTGCACGCCGAACTGCATTAAACTGGTGCTATCCATTCCGCCGCCGCTGCTCAGAATCCCTGGGCGGCAGCGGCGGTTTGTTTTGTCATTTCTAGGTTCAACACATGGCCACGATCCCCCTGACCAAGCGCGGCGCTGAAAAGCTGAAAGAAGAACTGCATCGACTCAAGACGGTCGAGCGTCATGCCGTGATCAACGCCATTTCCGAGGCTCGCGCCCAAGGTGACCTGTCCGAAAACGCCGAATATGAAGCGGCCAAGGACAAGCAAGGGTTCATCGAAGGCCGCATTCTCGAGATCGAAGGCAAGCTGGCGGCTGCGCAAGTGATCGACCCGTCCGAGCTGGACGCTGGCGGTCGCGTGGTGTTTGGCACCACCGTGGATCTGGAAGAAGAGGAAAGCGGCGCCGCCGTCACCTACCAGATCGTCGGCGACGACGAAGCCGACCTGAAGCAGGGCCTGATCTCCATCAGCTCGCCCATTGCACGGGCTCTGATCGGCAAGGAAGCCGGTGATGTGGCCGAGGTGCAGGCCCCTGGCGGCATCAAGCGCTACGAGATCGTCGACGTCCGGTATCTCTGATGCTGCTGCGGCTGAGGGCTCTGCTGGCGGCGCTGTGGGCGGGTGAACTGCTCACCGTGGCGTTTCTGGCGGCGCCCAATGCTTTTGCATCGCTGGAGCGGGCGCAGGCGGGGCTGTATGTCGGCCGCCTGTTCGAGATGGATGCGCGCATCGCGCTGGCCGCCGCCGTGCTGCTGGTGTTGATGGAGCGTCGTCTGCAGCGGGATGGTGCGTCGGTGGGGCCGGTGATGGGCCTGCCGTTGGTACTGCCCCTGGTGGCGCTGTTCCTGACGGTGCTCGTCTATTACGGGCTGCAGCCGCTGATGGAATCGGCCAAGCAAGGACTCGGGTCCTGGACCTTCCTGCAGCTGCATGCGGTCTCGCTGGCGATGTTTGGGCTGCGGACGGTGGCGGTGGTGGTGCTGGCTTGGCGGGTGATGCCGAGGCAGTGACGCCCGGGCCGTGATGTTCAGGCCTCTTGCCGGGGCATGGAGGCCGCCGCAGCAGGAACATATCGATGGACAGAAAAAAGGACGGCCAACGGACCGTCCTTTTTTTCGTCAGAAAGCGCCGGGCTTAGGCAGCGCTGGACTTCTTGACGCTGGTCTGGCGCGGCTTCTTGGCGCGCTTGATTTCGCCGCCCTGGGTGACACGCTGGTTGCCCAGCACCTGCACCTTCTTGATCTGGGGGCGGTTGTTGCCGCTCTTGGAGAACTTGACGATCTTGACCGTCTTGGGAGCAGGGCGGGCGTCTTCACGCACGGCCTTTTCCTTCTCGGGCATCGGGCGCCACAGCACCAGCAGCTTGCCGATGTGCTGGATGGGGGCGGCGTCCAGTTCCTCGGCCAGGGTGGCCAGGATCGATTCGCGACCGTCACGGTCGTCGGACATCACACGCACCTTGATCAGGCCGTGGGCCTTCAGGGCGGCGTCCACTTCCTTGGTCACGGCCGGGGTCAGGCCGTCGGCGCCGATCATCACCACCGGATCCAGATGGTGGGCGTCGGCGCGTTTGTCCTTGCGCTGGGCAGGAGTCAGTTGAATAGCAGGCATGGCGCGCATTATCCGTGAGTGGCGGACTTCGCGAAAGCGCCAGATCGCCGCAGCGGCGCCGTCTGCGGGACATTCAGGCAAAATCCCCCTATGAAAATCGACACCAAAAGCAAGAAGGTCAACAAGGCGTGGCTGAATCAGCACGTGAATGACCCCTATGTCCGGCTGGCTCAAAAAGAAGGGTTTCGTTCCCGGGCCGCCTACAAACTCAAGGAAATCGACGAAGAATTCCAGCTGATCCGTCCCGGTCAGGTGGTGGTGGACCTGGGGGCCTGTCCCGGCGCCTGGAGCCAATACCTGCGCCGGCGCTTCGCGCCGAAGGAGGCGGGGGTGGGCGGCGCCGCGGCCGGTCAGCTCAATGGCCGCATCATTGCCCTGGACCTGCTGGAGTTCGAGCCGATCGAGGGCGTGGAGTTCATCCAGGGCGATTTCCGGGAAGACGAGGTGCTGGCCCAGCTGGAAGCGTCGCTCAATGGGGCGCCGGTGGATCTTGTGGTGTCGGACATGGCGCCCAATCTGTCCGGCATCGCCGCCACCGATGCCGCCCGCATTGCCCACCTGATCGAACTGGCGCTCGATTTTTCCGCCCGCCACCTCAAACCGGACGGCGCGCTGGTGGCCAAGGTCTTCCACGGCGCGGGTTACGATGAACTGGTGCAGGCGTTCCGGGACCAGTTTCGACGGGTCAAAACTGCCAAACCCAAGGCTTCCCGGGATAAATCTTCGGAAAACTTTCTCGTTGGCATCGGTTTGAAGCGCTGATCCCCGGTACCGGCGGGGGTGGGACGGGCTTGGTGAAAAGTTCGAAAAATCGCCAAAACCCTGATGAGATCGGCCTTGCACCCCCGATTCAGGCCATCCCCTGGCCGATGAACATGGCAATATCTATCAACGGACATGGAATTGCCAATCAGGGGCGGGGACTTGACTGTCCTAGAATCAACCCCATGTACCGTCCAAGTCCTGCGCCTCGGAAGTTCGTCGTGGCTGCAGGGGACGGAAAGATGAAGGAGTCGCGGTGAACAATCAGTGGTTCTCGAAGGTGGCTGTGTGGATGGTGATCGCCCTAGTGCTGTTCACCGTCTTCAAGCAGTTCGATCGCAGCGCAACGCAGGGGAATCAGGTCGCTTACTCCGACTTCCTCGACGATGTGCGTGCCAAGCGCATCAAGCAGGTCACTCTGCAGGAGGGGTCGAGCGGCACGGAAATCGTGGCTGTGAACTCCGAGGGCGCCAAGGTGCGCACCACGGCCACCTACCTGGACCGTGGCCTGATCGGTGATCTGATCAACAACAACGTCAAGTTCGACGTCAAGCCGCGCGAAGAGCCGTCGGTCCTGATGGGCATTCTGCTCAGCTGGGGCCCGATGCTGCTGCTGATCGCCGTCTGGGTGTACTTCATGCGCCAGATGCAGGGAGGCGGCAAGGGCGGGGCGTTCAGCTTCGGGAAATCCAAGGCCCGCATGCTGGACGAAGCCAACAACTCCACCACCTTCGCGGACGTCGCCGGTTGCGATGAAGCCAAGGAAGAAGTGAAGGAGCTGGTGGACTTCCTCAAGGACCCGCAGAAGTTCCAGAAGCTGGGCGGTCGCATTCCGCGTGGCGTGCTGCTGGTCGGCCCTCCCGGCACCGGCAAGACGCTGCTGGCCAAGGCCATCGCCGGCGAAGCCAAAGTGCCCTTCTTCACCATCTCCGGTTCTGACTTCGTCGAAATGTTCGTCGGTGTGGGCGCGGCCCGCGTCCGGGACATGTTCGAGCAGGCCAAGAAGAGCGCTCCCTGCATCATCTTCGTGGACGAAATCGACGCTGTCGGCCGTCACCGTGGTGCGGGCCTGGGCGGCGGCAATGACGAACGTGAGCAGACCCTCAACCAGATGCTGGTCGAGATGGATGGCTTCGACACCAACCTGGGTGTGATCGTCATGGCCGCGACCAACCGTCCGGACATTCTCGACCCCGCACTGCTGCGCCCCGGCCGTTTCGACCGTCAGGTGTATGTCACCCTGCCGGACGTGCGTGGCCGTGAGCAGATCCTGAATGTGCACATGCGCAAGGTGCCGGTCGGTCAGGACGTCCGTGCCGACATCCTGGCGCGTGGTACGCCCGGTTTCTCCGGTGCCGATCTGGCCAACCTGGTCAACGAAGCTGCCCTGTTTGCCGCCCGCCGCAATGGCCGCGTGGTGGACATGCAGGACTTCGAAAAGGCCAAGGACAAGATCATGATGGGCCCCGAGCGCAAGTCCATGGTCATGCCGGAGGAAGAGCGCAAGAACACCGCCTATCACGAAGCCGGTCACGCCCTGGTGGCGCGTCTGCTGCCCAAGACCGACCCGGTGCACAAGGTCACCGTGATCCCGCGTGGTCGCGCCCTGGGCGTGACGATGCAGCTGCCGGAAGGCGACCGCTACAGCATGGACAAGGAGCGCATGCTCTCGACCATCTCGGTGCTGTTCGGCGGCCGGATTGCGGAAGAAGTGTTCATGGACCAGATGACCACCGGCGCCAGCAACGACTTTGAACGCGCCACGGCCATCGCCCGTGACATGGTCACCCGCTACGGCATGACCGACGAGCTGGGCCCCATGGTCTATGCCGACAATGAAGGTGAAGTCTTCCTGGGCCGCTCGGTCACCAAGACGACCAACATGTCGGAAGAGACCATGCGCAAGGTCGACCAGGAAATCCGCAAGATCATCGACGAGCAGTACAGCACCGCCCGCCGCCTGATCGAGGAGAACAAGGACAAGATGCACGCCATGGCGACCGCGCTGCTGGAGTGGGAAACCATCGATTCCGAGCAGATCGACGACATCATGGACGGCCGTCCTCCGCGTCCTCCCAAGGACTGGACCCCGCCGAGCAACAAGCCTGACAACGGTGGCACTCCCGCCGTCAGCACGGGCAGCGCCCACGCAGCAGCTTGAGCGTCTGCGGGCGATCCTGAAACCCTGACACGGGTCACCGCAGGCTGAATGCGGTAATCTTGAAAGGCCGGTTCTGATGAACCGGCCTTTTTCGTTGGTGCACTGTGGGTCCGAAGGCCTTCATGCCGCCGGCCCCGCATCGATTGATCCGTCCCATGAGCGTCCGCCAGATCTGGAAAACCACCCGCTTCGACCTTGACCTGTCGGAGCGTCCGCTGGTCATGGGCATCGTGAATGTCACGCCCGACTCGTTCTCCGACGGCGGCCAGCATGACGACCCGGCCCGCGCCATCGACTTCTGCGAGCGGCTGCTGGGGGAGGGCGTGGACATCCTGGACCTCGGTGCGGAATCCACCCGCCCCGGCGCGCCCAAGGTTTCTGCAGACGAAGAATGGCACCGGCTGGAACCGGTGCTGCGGGCGGCGCTCAGCCTGGGCATTCCGGTGTCGGTGGACACCAGCAAGACCGAGGTCATGCAGCGCGCGCTGGATCTGGGCGTGGACATCATCAATGACGTCATGGCCCTGCGAGCCGAGGGCGCTGAAGCGCTGCTGGCCAGCCATGATGCCGCCGGCATCTGCCTGATGCACATGCGGGGCGACCCCGCCACCATGCAGCAGCAGACCGTCTACACCGATGTGGTGGCCGAAGTGCGGGACTTTCTGCAGGCCCGCCTGGACAGCCTGCTGGGGCAGGGCGTGGCGCCCGAGCGCATCACGCTCGATCCGGGTTATGGCTTCGCCAAGACGGTGGAGCAGAACATCGCCCTGCAGCAGCGCCAGTGGGAGCTGCTGGCGATGGGTCGCCCGCTGCTGGTGGGCTGGTCCCGCAAAAGCACGCTGGGCGCGCTGACCGGCCGTGCCGTTGACGAGCGCCTGAGCGCCAGCGTCGCCGCGGCCCTGGCCACCGTGGCCCAGGGCGCCCGGGTGGTGCGGGTGCATGATGTCGCCGCCACGGTGGACGCGCTGAAGGTCTGGCAGGCGTTCGTCAGACCAACGGCCTGAAATCCGCCCTTCGCATCGGCGACAATGACGGCTCCAGTTCGAACAGTCAGAGGTTGCTCCTTATGAGCCGGAAGTATTTCGGTACCGATGGAATCCGCGGTACGGTGGGCCAGACCCCCATCACCCCCGATTTCATGCTGCAGCTCGGCCATGCGGTCGGTCGGGTGCTCAAGCGGAGTTATGCCAAGCCCAGCGTCCTGATCGGCAAGGACACCCGCATCTCCGGCTACATGCTGGAATCGGCGCTGGAGGCGGGTTTTGCCTCGGCCGGCGTGAATGTCCTGCTGACCGGGCCGCTCCCCACCCCCGGCGTCGCCTATCTGACCCGGGCGCTGCGTCAGCACCTGGGGGTGGTCATCTCCGCCTCTCACAATCCGTTTGCCGACAACGGCATCAAGTTCTTCTCGTCCAAGGGCGAGAAGCTGCCGGACGCCTGGGAGCTGGATGTCGAAGCGGTGCTGGAAGAGGCCCCGGTGTGGGTGGATTCCGCCAGCCTGGGCCGCGCCCGCCGCCTGGACGATGCGCAAGGGCGCTACATCGAATTCTGCAAGGCCAGTTTCAGCCCCGACCTCAGCCTGCGCGGCATGAAGCTGGTGGTGGATGCCGCCAACGGCGCGGCCTATCAGGTGGCGCCGTCGGTGTTCCATGAACTGGGCGCCGAAGTCATCTCCATCGGCACCAAACCCGATGGCTTCAACATCAACGACAAGGTCGGGGCCACCGCGCCGCAGGCCCTGGTCGCTGCCGTCAAGGAACATGGCGCCCACTACGGTATCGCCCTGGACGGCGATGCGGACCGGCTCCAGATGGTGGACGCCGAGGGCCGGCTGTTCAACGGCGACGAGCTGCTGTATGTCATGGTGGCGGACCGCCTGGCCCGCGGCGAGCGGGTGCCGGGCGCGGTCGGCACCCTGATGACCAACATGGCGGTCGAACTGGCACTGCGTCAGCGGGACGTCGAATTCGTCCGTGCCAAGGTCGGCGACCGTTACGTCCTGGAAGAGCTGGCCAATCGCGGCTGGCAACTGGGCGGGGAGGGCTCCGGCCACCTGCTGGCCCTGGACAAGCACACCACCGGTGACGGCATCGTCAGCAGCCTGCTGGTGCTGGAGGCGGTGGCGCGCAGCGGCCGTCCGCTGGCCGACCTGCTGGACGGCGTCACGCTGTTCCCGCAGACCCTCATCAACGTCCGGCTGCAGGCCGACCAGCAGGACTGGAAAGCCAATCCGGCGCTGGCCCGTACCGAAGCGGAAGTGACCGCGGAATTGGGCGACCGGGGCCGGGTGCTGATCCGCAAGTCCGGGACCGAGCCGCTGCTGCGGGTGATGGTGGAAGCCAGCGACGCTGACCTGGCCCGCCGCTGCGCCGAGCGCCTGGTGGAAGCGGTCAAGGGTTGATCCCCACCCCGCTGCGGTCGCCTCTAGGCGAACATGACAACGGGGTGAATCGAATATGACAACCGTCCATCAGCCCCCTGGGAAGGGTGGGGAAGGGCGGCAAAGGCCCGCGCAGCCGGGCTTTGGGCGCTCTGCGTCACCTTCGCCGGGGCTGTCATAGTCGTCACGCTTGTGTCACATTCGGTTCATACCATCCGTTCCGTTCGCCAACAAACCTAGCGATAGGACTGAATGACCATGAACCAACTCCGTGCTGGCCTGCTCTTCGCCGCGTGCGCCACCGTCTTCTCGGTGGCCCAGGCCCAGGAAGTGACCGGTGCAGGTGCCTCCTTCCCGGCGCCCATCTACACCAAGTGGGCTGACGCCTACAACAAGGCCACTGGCGTTCGCATCAACTACCAATCGGTGGGCTCGGGTGCCGGCATCAAGCAGATCCAGGCCAAGACCGTCGATTTTGGTGCTTCGGACGCTCCGCTGAAGGACGACCAACTGGCCAAGGACGGCCTGGTCCAGTTCCCGACCGTGATCGGCGGCGTCGTGCCGGTGGTCAACATCGCCGGCGTGAAGCCGGGCCAGATCAAGCTGACCGGCCAGGTGCTGGGCGACATCTACCTGGGCAAGATCACCAAGTGGAATGATCCCGCCATCGCCGCCCTGAACGCCGGCGTGACCCTGCCGGACGCGCAGATCGCCATGGTGCGCCGCGCTGACGGCTCCGGCACCAGCTTCCTGTTCACCAACTACCTGTCGAAGGTGAACGCCGAGTGGAAGTCCAAGGTCGGCGAAGGCACCTCGGTGAACTGGCCGGCTGGCGTGGGCGGCAAGGGCAACGAAGGCGTGGCCTCGTATGTGTCGCGTCTGCAGAACTCGATCGGCTACGTGGAATATGCGTACGTCAAGCAGAACAAGATGACCTACGTTCAACTGAAGAACGCCGACGGTCAGTTCGTCAACCCGAGCGATGACGCCTTCAAGGCCGCCGCTGCTGGTGCCAAGTGGAACGAATCGTTCTACCAGGTGCTGACCGAGCAGCCGGGCAAGGAGAGCTGGCCCATCACCGGCGCCACCTTCATCCTGATGCACAAGCAACAGGAAAAGGCTGCGACCGCGCAAGCCGCGCTGAAGTTCTTCGACTGGGCCTACACCCAGGGCGACAAGATGGCCGATGACCTGGACTACGTGGCGCTGCCGACGTCGGTCAAGGACCTGATCCGCAAGCAGTGGGCGGACAACCTGAAGGACGCCTCCGGCAAGGCCATCAGCCTGAAGTAAATCGGCACCTCTGCGTGCAGCCCGGTGTCCCTGAACGGCCACCGGGCTTTTGCACAAGAGAGAAGAGAAGAAGCACCACCCAGCAACCAGCGGAGGCCCCGTGGCCGCAATACTCCCAGCCAACACCATCGACCGTCAGCGAGGCGACGAGCGAGCCCATCCCCAGGGTCGCCCGCCCGCCCGGCGCCGCGTCGCCCCCTGGGCGGACACCGTTTTCTCGATCCTGGCCCATGGCGCTGCCTGGCTCACGCTGGCGATGCTGGTCGGCATCATCCTGTCGCTGATCATGGGCGCCGCCCCGGCCATCAAGCAATACGGGCTGGGCTTCCTGGTCAACAGCGACTGGGATCCGGTGCAGGAGAAGTTCGGCGGCCTGGCCATGATCTACGGCACGCTGGCGACCTCGTTCCTGGCGCTGTTGATCGCCCTGCCGGTGAGCTTCGGCATTGCGCTGTTCCTGACGGAACTCGCCCCGGGCTGGCTGCGCCGCCCGCTGGGCATTGCGATCGAGCTGCTGGCCGCCGTGCCCTCCATCGTCTACGGCATGTGGGGCCTGTTCGTCTTCGGTCCGCTGCTGGCCACCTATGTGCAGCAGCCGCTGCAGAACCTGCTGGGCAATGTGCCGCTGCTGGGCACGCTGGTGTCGGGCCCGCCGGTGGGCCTGGGCATCCTGTCGGCCGGCATCATCCTGGCCATCATGATCATCCCCTTCATCGCGTCGGTGATGCGTGACGTCTTCGAAGTCACCCCCGCGATGCTGAAAGAGTCCGCCTACGGTCTGGGCTCCACCACCTGGGAAGTGGTCTGGCGCGTCGTGCTGCCCTACACCAAGACCGGTGTCATCGGCGGCGTCATGCTGGGCCTGGGCCGTGCCCTGGGCGAAACCATGGCCGTCACCTTCGTGATCGGCAACACCAGCCAGCTCAACTCGCTGTCGCTGTTCGAGGCGGCCAACACCATCACCTCGGTGCTGGCCAATGAATTCGGGGAATCGGGTCCCGGGAGCCTGCATCAGGCGTCGCTGCTGTACCTGGCCCTGGTGCTGTTCTTCATCACCTTCGTCGTCCTGGCCTTCTCCAAGGTGCTGCTGAACAAGCTCAAGAAGAACGAAGGAACCCGCACATGAGCGCGACCACCGCCGGCCGCATGGCCATGTACAACAAGCGTCGCCGCATCAATGTGCTGGCGCTGTCCCTGTCGATGGGCGCCATGTCCCTCGGCCTGATCTGGCTGGTCTGGATCCTGTTCGAGACGATCACGCAGGGCGTGGGCGGCCTGAGCTGGGCCACCTTCACCCAGATGACCCCGCCGCCGAATTCCGAAGACGGGGGCCTCGCCAATGCCATCTTCGGCTCGCTGATGATGGTGGTGCTGGCCACGGTGATCGGCACGCCGATCGGGGTGCTGTCCGGCGTCTATCTGGCCGAATACGGTCAGAAGACCTGGCTGGGCAACAGCGTGCGTTTCATCAACGACATCCTGCTGTCGGCCCCCTCGATCGTCATCGGCCTGTTCGTCTACAGCCTGATCGTCCTTCGCTTCCGCGGCTTCTCCGGCTGGGCCGGGGTGGTGGCGCTGGCGCTGATCGTGATCCCGGTGGTCATCCGCACCACCGAGAACATGCTGAACCTGGTGCCCAACGCGCTGCGGGAAGCGGCCTATGCCCTGGGCACGCCCAAGTGGAAGGTCATTCTGACGGTCACCCTCAAGGCCGCCCGTGCCGGCGTGCTGACCGGTGTGCTGCTGGCGCTGGCCCGTGTGTCCGGCGAAACCGCACCGCTGCTGCTGACCGCCTTCAACAACCGCTTCTGGTCCACCGATCTGACCGGCCCGATGGCCAACCTGCCCAAGGTGATCTTCGACTTCGCCATGAGCCCGTATGAGAACTGGCGACAACTCGCCTGGGCGGCAGTCTTCATCATCACCATCGGCGTGCTGCTGCTCAACATCGCAGCGCGTGTGTTGTTCAAGAACAAGCATTGAGCGGGTGCGCGCCCAGGCGCGCCGCCCACTGTCAAACGAATTCATAAGGCCCTGACCATGGATGCCAAAGTCGATATGCCGGTGACCGAGCGCGCGAAGCTCTCGGTGAAGAACCTGAACTTCTATTACGGCAGCTTCCACGCGCTGAAGAACATCAATCTGGACATTCCGGAGAACAAGGTGACCGCCTTCATCGGTCCCTCGGGCTGCGGCAAGTCCACCCTGCTGCGCACGCTCAACCGCATGTTCGAGCTGTATCCTGAGCAACGCGCCGAAGGCCAGATCCTGCTGGACGGGGAAGACATCCTGACCAGCAAGGAAGACGTCTCGCTGATCCGTGCCAAGGTCGGCATGGTGTTCCAGAAGCCGACGCCGTTCCCGATGTCCATTTACGACAACATCGCCTTTGGCGTGCGTCTGTTCGAAACCCTCTCCCGCGTGGAGATGGACGAGCGGGTGGAGTGGGCGCTGAAGAAGGCCGCGCTGTGGAACGAAGTGAAGGACAAGCTGAACCAGAGCGGCTCGGGCCTGTCCGGCGGTCAGCAGCAGCGTCTGTGCATTGCCCGCGGCATCGCCATCAAGCCGGAAGTGCTGCTGCTGGACGAACCCTGCTCGGCGCTGGACCCGATTTCCACCGGCAAGATCGAAGAGCTGATCCACGAGCTCAAGCACGACTACACCGTGGCCATCGTGACCCACAACATGCAGCAGGCGGCCCGCTGCTCGGACTACACCGCCTACATGTACCTGGGCGACCTGATCGAGTTCGGCCCCACCGCCGAGCTGTTCATGAAGCCCAAGCGCAAGGACACTGAGGACTACATCACCGGCCGTTTCGGCTGATCCTGCTCCCAGTGCCTGGCGCCGAGTGCCCAGTGCCCCGGGCGGCGATGGCCGCCCCGCTCCACAAGAACAGGAGAACTCCATGACCGACAAGCATCTCTCCACCCAATTCGATGCCGAACTGAGCGGCATCTCCACCCGCGTCCTCGAAATGGGCGGCCTGGTGGAATCGCAGGTGGCGCAGGCCATCGAGGCCCTGGGCACGTTCAGCGGCGAGATCGCCAGCCATGTGCTCAAGCAGGAAGAGCTGGTCAATACGATGGAAGTGGAGATCGACCGCGATCTGTCCACCATCATCGCCCGCCGTCAGCCCACCGCCCGCGACCTGCGCCTGCTGATCGCGGTGTCCAAGACCATTGCCAACCTCGAGCGCGTGGGGGACGAAGCCGCCCGCATCGCCCGCACGGTGCAGCGTCTGATCAACACCGGCGTCTCCAGCCGCCTGCGGCTGCCGATGGCCGACCTGTCCTATGAGGCCGAACTGGCCACCGCCTCGCTGCGCAAGGCGCTGGATGCCTTCGCCCGCCTGGATGTGGACCGCGCCCTGGAAGTGCTCAAGCAGGACGACCAGATCGACAAGGAATTCGACGGCCTGATGCGCAAGCTCATCACCTACATGATGGAAGACCCGCGCACCATTTCCTCGAGCATCGATCTGGTGTTCGTGGCCAAGGCGATCGAGCGGGTGGGCGACCATGCCAAGAACCTGGCCGAAGTGATCATCTATGTGGTCAAGGGCACCGACGTGCGTCACAACACGCCGGATGCCGTTGAAAACATGGTGCGCTGACCCGCGTGGGTGAGCCTGAGAGAAGTCCAGAGAAGTTGAGAGAAGTCGAGAAGAAGGGGACCCGCGAATGAGCCGTATCCTGGTCGTTGAAGACGAATCCGCGATTGCCGAACTGATCTCCATCAACCTGCGGCACGCCGGTTTCGAGGTCACCCTGGCGGCCAATGCCGAGCAGGCGCAGCTGGAAGTGGACCGGGTGCTGCCCGATCTGGTGGTGCTGGACTGGATGCTGCCGGGGCAGTCCGGCCTGGGTCTGGCCCGTGCCTGGCGCGGAGCCACCCGCACCCGCGAGCTGCCGATCATCATGCTGACGGCCCGCGCGGAAGAAGCCGACAAGGTGTCGGGCCTCGATGCCGGTGCGGACGACTACCTGACCAAGCCGTTCTCCACCAACGAGCTGCTGGCCCGCATCCGTGCGGTGCTGCGCCGCAAGGCGCCCGAGGCGCTGGATTCGGCGGTGGACGTCGGCGGCCTGGTGCTGGATCCGGGCACCCGCCGCGTCAGCCGCGAAGGGGTGGAGGTCAAGCTCGGCCCAACCGAATTCCGCCTGCTGCATTTCTTCATGACCCATCCGGAGCGTGTGCACAGCCGCTCGCAATTGCTGGACCGGGTGTGGGGCGACCATGTGTTCATTGAGGAACGCACCGTCGACGTCCATGTGAAGCGTCTGCGTGAAGCGCTGGAGAAGGTCAACTGCCAGCGCATGATCGAAACGGTGCGAGGCGCCGGTTATCGCCTGACCCAGCAAAGCAGCGCGCTGTCCGCCTGAGCCGCGCCCGATGAGCTGGTTGTTGTCGCGGGTGCTGATGCTGGTGCTGGGCACCTGCATCGGCGGGTGGATCGGCTGGTGGTTGGGGCACTGGATGCTGGCGCCGCAACTGGCGGCCGGTCTCGGGGCTGGCGTCGCCGTGACGCTGATGGGCCTGTGGGACGCGGCGCGTGCCCACCGGCTGGTGAACTGGCTGCGCGGTGATCAGACCGATGACGCGCCGCGGCTGGGCGGCATCTGGGGCGAGATCGCCTACCGGATGGAGCGCGGCCTGCGGGACCGCGAGCGTCGGTATGAGCGCGAGCGGCAGCAGCTGGAGCAGTTCCTGCAGGCGATGGAAGCATCGCCGAACGGCGTGATCCTGCTGGACGATCAGGATCAGATCCAGTGGTGCAACACCCTGGCGGCCGATCATTTCCAGCTGGATCCGCAGCGCGACAAGCTGCAGCGCATCACCAACCTGGTCCGTTATCCGGCGTTTGTCTCGTACCTGCAGTCCCGGCAGTACAACCTTCCGCTGGCCTTGCAGAACTCGCGGGGCAAGGCCCATCTGCAGGTCCTGATGCGGGACTATGGCGTGGCCGGCGAATGCCGGCGGCTGATCCTGTCGGCGGATGTGACCGACCGGGAGCGCAATGAATCGATGCGGCGGGACTTCGTGGCCAATGTGTCGCACGAGATCCGCACGCCGCTGACGGTGCTGGCCGGCTTCATCGAGACGATGGCCAGCCTGCAGCTCACCGAAGCGGAACGCAAGCGGGTGCTGCACTTGATGCAGCAGCAGACGCTGCGCATGCAGACCCTGGTGGGGGACCTGCTGACCCTGGCGCAGCTCGAAGGCAGTCCGCGTCCGGCACCGGATCACTGGGTGGCCCTGGACCCGCTGCTGTCGCGCGTGTCCGCCGATGCGCATGCCTTGTCCGCCGGCCGCCATGAGCTGGTCTGCGACCGGCTGACGCAGGTGGAAGTGGCCGGCGTGGAAACCGAGCTGCTGAGTGCCATTGCCAATCTGGTGAGCAATGCGGTGCGCTACACGCCGGAAGGCGGGCGCATCGAGGTGCACTGGCGGTGGCTGGGCGAGAAGGGCGGCGAGGTGGCGGTGGTGGACAACGGACCCGGCATTGCCCGGGAGCATCTGCCGCGTCTGACCGAGCGCTTCTACCGTGTGGACGGCAGTCGCTCACGCGATACCGGCGGCACAGGGCTGGGGCTGTCCATCGTCAAGCATGTGATCCAGCGGCATGGCGGCGAGCTGCGCGTGGACAGTGAACCCGGCAAGGGATCGACCTTCCGCCTGCTGTTCCCCGCGACCCGTCTGCGGCATGTGGATGCGCCTGCCATGGGCGAGGAATCGGCGCCGGCGATGCTGGCGTCGAGAGAGGACGACGAGGCGGCCTGATCGCGGGGCTTGATCGGGCGGGGGACTACTTGTCCTTCGCCCCGCTCGTCTCGGGACAGGTGGGGTCCCAGCTCTCGATCGTCATCGTCGCGAGTTCTTCGCCGGACGTCATGACGCGCAGGCAGCGCTTGGCTTTCTGGTAGTGGAAGATGCACAGGGCACGGTCCATGGCGCAGCTGTCCACCTCCCGGATCTTGGCCTTGATGAGCACCGATTCCGTGCCGATGTACTCGTAGTCTTCACCCGCGTGCACATTCACCGGCCGCCACCCTTCCTTCAGCAGCTGCGCGCGGGACTGGGTGAACAGGGCGCCTTTCTTGAGCGGCTCCGCCTGGGCGCAGGCACCGGTCAGGAGCGTCATAGCGGCCAGCGCCGCTGGCATCCACGAGGGCAATCGCGTCATTGGGTGCTTCCTCCCAGCCGCTTGTAGGTGGCGGCAAATTCATCGTACTTCATGAAGGGCTGGGCATAGCGGCCCCCTTCGTTGGGGCCCTGCGGCAAGGCAGCCCAGCGACGGGATGCGGCTTTCAACGCGGTGTTGATGTCGCCCTCCACGATGTTGTCCACCACCTTGATCGAGCGCAGGATTTCCACGGCGATCAGATCCTGGGTGTCTGGTGAGAAGTCGGACAGGCCCATCTTGCCGCCCATTTCCTTCCAGGTGTCCTTGTTGATCTGATACATGCCGGCGGCGGTGGTTTTGCCGTCGGACCCAGCGCCCGGGTGGGTGCTGTAGTCGGCGAACTGCCACTTGTCGTTCTTCTTGCCTTTGACGCCGCCGAACTTGAGGTTGTAGTCGCCGCCTTCAGCCACTGCAATGGCGCCGATGAAGGCCTTCACATTGGCCTTCTTGAGGTAGTCCTGGTTGCTTTGCAGGCGTGCCTTCGCAGCAGCTTTGGCCTTTTCTTCCTTGGACTGCTTGGGTGGCGTCAGTCCCACCGAGCCGGGCACAGGCGAGGCGGCCCGGATGAGGGTGCCGTCATTGATACGCGGGCTCTGGTCGGAGAGGCCCACCGGGCCGGGGATACGCGCGCTGGGCATGCAGGGTCCTTGGCAACTGACAACACGAGCCCGCGCAGCGGGCCTTCATCCGTGAATTGGACTGAAGCAGCTCAAAGGCTGCAAGCCCGTGTTGCAAATGCTGACCTTGGCGGGCCTCACTGACGTTGGAGCACGATGAAACTGCCGGTCCGATCGGTCGGGCGGCGCACGATGGCTTCCACCCGCCAGCCGGGCGGTGCCACGGGCGCGCCGTCCCCCTGGGCGATCAGCCCGGCGTGGCATTCGGAAGCCTCCAGCGTCCGGGTGGCATCGACCTTCCAGTCGCCCTGGAACTCCAGCGCCGCCAGCACATGCAGCGGAACACCCGGGGCCGCAATGCAGTCCACCTGCGCCGGCAGATGGGCGCCCACCCGGTCCACCAGCGGCGAGTTGCTGCGGGCGTAGTTCAGCGGATGCAGGCCCAGCGTCATCGCCAGCAGCCAGCTCAGCGCCACGCCGCCAGCGGGCAGCGCGAGGCTCTTCCAGATCGCATGGCGATGCCGGGCGGTGCGCCAGCGGACCAGCCAGATCCAGGCGAGCGTGCCCAGGATGGCGGTCACGAACGTCAGCCATCCGAATTCCGGCTGGTAGCCCTGGGCCAGTCGCCGCACATTGGCGAGGAACTTGGCCGGCCAGCCCAGTTGCAGCGCGCTGTAGTAGAGCCACAGGAAGATGGCGCCCGCGCTGAAGAAGAACACCGAGAACCAGTCGAGCAGGGCGCTTGCGCTGCGCTGGAAGGTGGGGAGGGCAAAGCTGGCCAGAACGGCCAGCGGCGGCAGGGCCAGCAGCAGGGCGCGATCATCCGCGTCCATCATCAGGCTGCAGACCAGCGGGATGGCGCCGGTCAGGATGGGCACCGACACATGGCGGCGCTGCAAATGGCCGCGCCAGCGCCAGAGGGACCACAAGGCCAGCGGCCATGCCGGCCAGCAGAACCAGCCCACCAGACGCAGCCACGCCCAGAGGCTGCGGGCATTGGCATCAATGCGCCAGGCCCAGCCATGCATCGGCCAGGCCACGACAGCCGCCAGCACCACGGCGCCCAGCAGCCACGGCACCAGCTTGCGGGCTTCTTCGTAGATGGAGCGGTGGCTCAGCCAGAGGGCGCCGACCGACAGCGCCACGGCCACCGCCGGGGCGCCGCTGGTGGCCAGCACCGACAGCGACAGCAGCAGCGCCAGCCGCGCTTTCCAGCGCCGGAACGGTGCGGCCGCCAGGGCATACATCAGCAGTGAGATGCCCACCAGTTGCAGGATCTCCGGCGTGGTCTCATGGCCCAGGCGCAGCAGGCCGATGCTGGCAATCAGGGCCAGCAGGCTGCCGTCGGCCATCGCGCGGGCGTAATCCACCGCATGCGCTTCGCCGCCGAAGGCAAAGGCGACCGGCTGGGCTGCTTCGGTGCGGGCCAGGTGCAGACAGGTGTACCAGACCAGCGCCAGCACCGCGGCCAGTAGCAATCCGAAGGGAATGCGGGCGGCGGTGGAGGGCTCCAGGAAAGGCATCAGCTTGATGAACGCGGCGCCGATCCAGTAGGGCAGCAGTCCGCCTTCGGCCGGAATGCCGGCAATGGCCGGTTGGCCCCATGGGGCATGGCCCTGGGCAATGCTGGCCATGAATCCGAAGGCCGACAAATCGGCATTGCGCCAGGGGTCGCGGCCAAAGAGGCCGGGCAGCACATACGCGGCACACAGCAGCAACAGGGGCCAGCGCGGGATGGGATGGGCGCTTCGCTCGGCCACAACGGCCGGGGTGGGCAAATTCATGCGCGTCTGTCTCGTTGTCGTTATCGGGGACGGTGGCGATCATGCCGCAGTTGCAGCGGGGGCGTGATCAACTTTGCATGAAAAAAGGCAGCCGGTGAGGCTGCCTTCTTGACCGGGCAGCCCAGGAGGCTGCCTTTTTGACGAAGCAGCCACAAGGGCTGCCCGTACTGCGCGGATGCGCTTGAATTACTTCTTGGTCGGGGTGAGCTTCGCAAACTTGTTGCGGAACTTCTCGACGCGGCCGCCCAGGCTGTCCACGCTCTTTTGGGTGCCGGTGTAGAACGGGTGCGATTCGCTGGAGGTTTCCAGCTTGACCAGCGGCAGTTCGCGGCCATCGTCCAGCTTGATGGTGTCCTTGGTCACCACGGTCGAACGGGTGATGAACTGGAAACCGTTGGACAGGTCCACGAAAGCGACGTCGCGGTAGTTGGGGTGAATGCCTTCTTTAGCCATTTTGGAAACCTCGCTGTGATGCCGCCAGCCACATCGCACCGTGCGATGCACTTGTCGACAGCGGAAAAACGGCGAGTATAGCGGAAAAGAGGGGTGTCGCGCCACCAATGAGAAAGCCGCCTCCAGGGCGGCTTTCGTGAAGTCCTGACGCCGAGGCAGGGGGAGACCCGGCCCGGCGCTGCGACCGGCAGAGCGGCTGAACGATCAGCCGCCGCGGCGCATCATGTCGAAGAAATCGTGGTTGTTCTTCGACGACTTCATCTTGTCGAGGATGAACTCCATCGCCTCGATCTCGTCCATCGGATAGAGCAGCTTGCGCAGGATCCAGGCCTTTTGCAGGATTTCCGGCTTGAGCAGCAGCTCTTCACGACGGGTGCCCGACTTGTTCAGCAGGATGGACGGGTAGACCCGCTTCTCGGCCATGCGGCGATCCAGATGGATTTCGCAGTTGCCGGTGCCCTTGAACTCTT
>CBIHOT010000050.1:0-32365 GCA_966211495.1 uncultured Roseateles sp.
GAACCCGTGTCATTAGCTTGGAAGGCTAAGGTTCTACCATTGAACTACTCCCGCCCGGGAGTTTTTCAAGTCTCTCATTTTCGCTTCAATCACGAAGCAGATGCATCAAACTTTCGTTCTTCGCATCCGCTTCGGGATCTCTGCATTAGTTTGCCTTTGGTGGAGGAGGCTGGATTCGAACCAGCGTAGGCGTAAGCCAACAGATTTACAGTCTGCCCCCTTTAGCCACTCGGGCACCCCTCCGAGGCAAGCCCACGACTATAGCACCACTATTTTTTGGCGCAAACATTTTTTGGGCGAAAGTCTCCGGGAGTGCGATGCGCGCCCAAACCGATTGGAGCCCCTCTTTTCATAGAGAGGTCATGCCCTTGTCACGACCCGGCACTAGCGCCGATTCCGTCGCCGCTGCGCGCGACGTCCCGGTTGGCTGAGCCCGATCTTCAGCACACCCGCGCCGTCGATCGGGGGCGGTGCGCGGGGCCTCAACAAGAAGGCGCTGACTCACCGCAGGCCACTGCCGCAAGCCTGACCACACAGAGTGGAACCCGGCGATTCGCTTCGCGACTAATACCAATTAGCGACCAAAGCTCATGCGCCAAGGCGGGGCGTGAGCGCCCGTTCCGCGGCAACGCCTTCCCCCTGGATAAACCCTGAAACAGGCGTTGCATGCCGGTCGCGCCCCCGCCACAGCAGGGAAAACACGGCCCTGAAACTGGTAGCAAAGTGGCACTACCGCTCGTTATAGTGGCATGGCATTGGTTGTATCGAAGGTGTATTCGGGGGCGCCAGCTGCATGCCACTCCGCCGATGGGTGTCGTGACTCGGGTGCCAGTGTTCATCCCGGCCTCATGGATTCAAAAAGATGGATTCCAGATCAAGGCCACTCGAGGAGCAGTTCATGAAGGTCATTCAGACCCCCATCGCTGCAGCAGTCACGCTCACTCTGCTGAGCGTGGCCTGTGCAGTCCAGGCCCAAACCACAGAACAGAAGGCCGACAAGAAAGCGGACACCCAGCAGCTGGAACAGGTCGTCGTGACCGGCATCCGGGCCTCGCGCGAGTCGTCGCTCAACACCAAGCGCAATGCCGACTCCCTGGTGGAAGTGGTCACCGCTGAAGACGTGGGCAAGATGCCGGACAAGAACGTCGCCGACGCCATCCAGCGCGTCCCCGGCGTGAACATCGCCTCCAGCGCCGGTGGCGAGGGCGGCTTCTCCGAAAACGACCGCGTCAGCATCCGCGGCACCAGCCCCAGCCTGACGCAGACCCTGATCAACGGCCATGCGGTGTCCACCGGCGACTGGTTCGTGCTGAACCTGTTCGGCACCACCGTCGGCCGCAGCGCCAGCTACTCCCTGCTGCCCTCGGAACTGGTCGGCAAGGTCACCATCAACAAGACCGCACGGGCTGACCTCGTGGAAGGGGGCGTGGCCGGCGCGGTCGATGTGCAGACCCGCCGCCCGCTCGAATTCAAGAAGAACCTGACGCTGGAAGCGTCGGTTGGCGCCATGCACAGCACGCTGGCCGACAAGACCGATCCGCAGCTGAGTGCCCTGGCCGCCTGGAAGAACACCTCCAACACCTTCGGTGTGCTGCTGCAGGTCTTCGATCAGAAGCAGCATCTGCGTCGCGACGGCAATGAAGTGCTGGGCTACTTCACCATCGACAAGACCAAGTTCGCCACCGGCACCACCGTCAACCTCAATGGCACGGTGCAGTCGATCGACGTGCTGGACGGCGTCAAGGCCCCCAGCCTGATCGGTGCCAGCCTGTTCGAGCAGGAGCGTCACCGCCAGGGCGGGGCCTTCGAAGCGCAGATCAAGCCGACCAACAACCTGACGCTGGGTTTGAGCGCCTTCACCTCCAAGGTCAAGGCCTCCAACATGAACACCAACTTCATGGCCTCGCCGAAGTGGTTGTTTGATGCCGGCATCGCCCCGCTGACCGCCACCACCAGTGCGGACGGCAAGACCCTGGTCGGCGCCACCTTCCCCGAGACCGGCAAGGCCAACTCGATCATCGTGGACAGCGGCATCCGTCCGGGCGCCGAGCAGAAGTCCAACTACGTCAACCTCGACGGCAAGTGGACCGCCACCGACCGCCTGACCCTGACCGGCCAGATCGGCCGCACCAAGGGCACCGGCGCTTCGCAGGAATTCGCATCGGAAGTGGGCAACGTCGGCAGCGCCGGCAACACGCCGATGGCCCTGAGCTACCTGATGAACGGCACCAGCCGTGGTCCGTCGGTCGGCTTCACCAGCGCCAGCGGTGCCAACTTCCGCGACTACAAGACCATGTACTGGAACTGGAACTACGGCGCCAAGGTCAAGGTTCCGGACGAAGAAAGCTACGGCAGCCTGGACGCCGAATGGCAGGTCGATGCCGGCCCGCTGGAGTCGATCAAGACGGGTGTGCGCTTCACCGACCACAGCCGCACCAATGGCAACTGGATCTCCAGCGGTCCGAACTGGGCCAATGCGAACATCGACAAGACGATTCCCGCCTGGGGCGGCGCCACCTATCCGGGTAACTTCGGCTCGGCCTTTGGCGCCCCGATCACCGGCATGTGGCGACTGAGCAATGCCGACATCGCCAAGTGGGCGACGATCTCGACGCAGGCCAATCCCGACCCGAATGCCGTCTTCAACTACGACCCGGCACAGCGTCACGAGTGGACCAACGACTTCGATGTGAGCGAGAAGACCGATGCCGGCTACGTCATGGGCTTCTTCTCCGGCGACCGCTGGAAGGCCAATGCCGGCGTGCGGGTGGTGCGCACCAAGGGCCACTACTCCACGCTGCGGGCGCCCAACTCGCAGGATCCGGCGTCGGTCATCGACAGCACCTCGCTGTTCGGTCCGTTCGTGCGGGAGTACACCGACCGCAACTACACCGACGTGCTGCCGAGCGCCAACCTGTCGTACCGCCTGAATTCGGACCTCGTCCTGCGCGGCGCGCTGGCCAAGACGATGGCGCGTGCGGACTACACCGCGTTGAGCTCCACCACCTCGCTGAACGACCAGCTCAACACCGGCAGCAGCGGCAACCCCAACCTGAATCCGGTGCGCTCGGTCAACTATGACCTGTCGCTGGAGTGGTACTTCGCGCCGCGTTCGCTGGTGTCGGCCGGTGTGTTCTACCAGGACTTCAGCTCCTTCGTGGACTACCGGGTGACGCAGGGTCAGTTCTTCAGCGATCTGCACAAGAAGATCGAGACCTACAACATCACCCAGCCGGTGAATGTGGGCGCGAAGAACAAGGGCTTCGAGCTGGGCTATCAGCAGCCGCTGTTCGGCAACTTCGGCATCAACGCCAACTACACCTACGCCAGCGGCAAGCTGGACGGCGGCGGCGAGATGTCGGGCAACTCGAAGAACACCTACAACCTGGAAGGCTACTTCGAGAACGACGTCCTGAGCGCCCGTGTGGCCTACAGCTACCGTTCCAAGTTCTACGGCAGCTACGACCGCGGCGTGAAGATGCACATGGATGACGTGGGCACGCTGGTGGCGTCGATCAACTACAAGATCAACGACTACCTGTCGCTGAGCCTGGACGGCCTGAACCTGAACAACCCGACGCTGAAGTACTTCGGGGACAACAAGGACCAGCCGCGCGCGTTCTACAGCAATGGTCGCCAGTACTACGTGACGCTGCGCGCCCGTTACTGATCACCCATCACCGAAGGACAAAGCCCCGCCATGAAAATGGCGGGGCTTTTTTGTTGCTCTTCGCAGGGCGTCAGCAGGGAGCTCGGTGTGGCAACGGCCCAGAAGAGATCAACCCGAACGAAGCCCGCAACTGCATCCGAGACCGCTGCGAGGTTAGCGATACCAGCCGCTCTCAGGCCCACGCGCAGTCGATGACCGGGGATGCCCTGCCGTCATTCCTTGCACGTCGGGTCCGCGATGCTCTCGCCCATCCACAGATAGAGATGCGTCCGCAGCCCTGGTCCGCGCTGAGCCTGCAGGTGCACACCTTCTGAGCTGGTGCAAAGGGTCGCCCTCAACAGCGGCCCTTTCGGCGCCCTGCCCTCCAGCACGTCCTGCCGGCTTCGCATCGGTTGGAAGTCGCCCAACACCGCCATGACGACGTAGGGCCCGGGCTTCCAGCTTGCGGGAATGCGTGTCTCGTAGACGAGCGCGTCTTGATGGGTCAGTTCGTTCTCGGTGACGATCTCTTCCTGGCTCACCTTGAACTGGCTGGCCTTCAGCCGCTGGCAACAGGCCGCATCCCCCTTGGCAGCTGGGTATTGCAGGTGCACAACGCCGTTCGGATCCAGCTTTGTGCCGGTAATGAGCAAGAGCCGTCCTTGGCTGTCGACCTTCGCGATGGCGAAGTCAGCGCTAGTTGCTGCCACGCCCACGGCGTTCAAGCCTGCCAGCGCCGCGGCTGCCATCCATTTTCTTGCGACCATCCTCAGACCCACCGGGTGCATCGCGCGAATGCTGCGCCGTCACAGCTTAAGGTAGATCTTCCACCGGTCCATCGCCACCATCACCAGCCACCACACCGCCACGGTGGCGAGTGCAAAACTCAAGGACTGCGCCTCAGGACCGAACCGGCCGAAGAGCGTCGCAAACACGCCGTCATAGAGACGCGGCATCAGTCCCGACGCCGCAAGCAGGATGCTGCCCATCCAGGAGCCTGCATAAGCCGCAATGGCGTTGACCCCGAAGGGGCGACCCACGGCCGGCCACCCCTGCACGTCCACCAGCCAGTGGCTGATGGCGAGGGCCATGGCCGCCAGTCCCCCGGTCCACAGCACGAATGGCGGTGTCCAGAGCGCCTTGTTGATCGGCATGGCGCCGATAGCGTCCAGGCCCCATCCGATGGCCGCCAGAACGGCACCTGCCAGCAGCACGCGCTGAGCCTGCCCGGCCCGCAACGCGCTTCCCAGCGCGACACCGAGCAGTGTGGTGGCCAGCGCACCGACGGTAGAGAGGAGACCCTCGGGATCGCGCCCCAGTCCGGTCCTCGGATCCCAGCGATACCCGTGCGGGCCGAAGATCCACGCATCCACGCGGCTGGACAGATCGAGCTCCGGCACCAGCGTACCGCCGGCTATCAGCAGGGCTGCATGGGCGACGAGGAGCGCAGCGATGACCGCCCCCAGGCGGCGCCCGCGGATCAGCGTCACGATCACACCCGCCAGCGCAATGCACAGGCCGATGCGCTGCAAGACCCCGGGCCAGCGCAGGGCCGGCCGGTCCAGCAACCACCAGGCCAGGGCATTGAGCGCCAGCCCCAGCAGCAGCACCCGAAGGCCGCGCATCAGCACGCCGCGGCGCATGGCCGCGCGATCCGCTCCCCTGCGATCCCCTTCCCCGCGATCCAGCTTTCCACCCAGACTCAACGCGAGCGAAACGCCGACGATGAACAGGAAGAAGGGAAAGATCAGGTCGGTGATCGTCCACCCGTGCCAGGCCGCATGCTTGAGCGGCGGGTAGATGTGCGACCAGTTGCCGGGGTTGTTGACCAGCAGCATGGCGGCCACGGTGCAGCCTCGTAGTGCATCCACGGAGGGCATGCGGCCCGGGGCAGATGCAGATGAAGATGCAGAGCCGCTGACAGCGCTGGTGCCGGAACAGGACGTGACGTCTCCTGCGGGGCCAGGCCGCAGCCCGGTGTCGCGTCGATCCTGGTCTGCCTGCATCTCCCCTCCCCCGACGTGTCTAGAAATCGCAGCGATTCTCCAGCGGGATCATCGGCGGACTCACCTGATCCACATGTCCCACGCCGCGTTGCCGCCACTGCGCCACCTGCGCTTCAATCTGCTCCGGGCTCAGCACCACATGGCGCGCATGCACCACCCAGTCCACCGCCTGCTCATAAACCCGTGGCGCACCGCCCTGCGGCAGGGGGCCTCCGGGTGAGAACCAGAGGTTGAAGTTGATCGACATCTGCACCACCGGGTAGTTGCGCCCGCCGTGCTCCGCCACCTGCCGACCATCGACAAACCAGCGCGTGCGGCCGTCCGCCGCCTGCATCACCAGCGTGTGCCATTCATTCCCGGGCGCACCCAGCTGCGCGAATTCCTCATGCTGCTGGTTGTAGGCCAGCCAAGGGTCTAGACGCACCGTCTGCCAGGTGATGCCATACAGCCGGGTCTTGTCGCTGCCCCAACCGCCATTGGGCAGGTATTCCCAATCCAGCTCGCTGAACTCCGGGTCGAAGTCGAAGCGCAGCGGGCTGACCGCATAGAAGGTCTGGATGACCGGATCTCCATCTGCGCCGCTCACGGGCTGGTCGCTGAACCGCACCCGCGCGGCATAGGTGCCTTCGAGATATTTGCGTTGGTGGCAGACCTGGACCTGGGTGGTGCCCGGCCCGGTGCCGTCGGTGGCAGCGCGCAGCATCAGGAGGCGCCGAGGGGCGGCTAGGGTGGCACCCTGCGTCGTTGGGGTCGCCCGAACGGCGCTGGACCCGTTGGCATCCTTGCGGCCCTTGGCCGGCCCCGCAACACCCGGTCTGAAGGCAGGCGGCGACACGTCGTCCACGAGCGTCACGCCCTCCGGCGCCCACCGAGCACCCGGAATGCCAGGATGACCAGCCACGCTGCGGATCTGCCACCCTGCTTCCTGCATCGCCTGCACGGTCGGATAATTGAAGTCATCGAAGAACCAGGCGGTCGGCGCCTTGGTGGCAGGAGCGTCGCCCGCCCCCGTCGCATCGACGGCGCCATGCATGCCCGCCAGCGACACCGCCACCCATCCAGCGGTGCAGATCCGCCCCACAGGACTCATCGACCCGATGCTCGTTGAGCGGCTCGCTTCGCCTCCCCATGCCCCGGCTGATGGGACGCGCGATGGGCTGCTTTCTGGGCCGCTTGATGGGTTGTTCGTTTGGCTGCTCATTTGGCTGCTCATTTGGCTGCTCGATGGAGTCTGCGATGGGCTCGGCGATTGGCTGCGCACCTGTCTACTCCTGCACCGCTCGGCCGTCCGCTGAATGACTGGTTCAATAGTCCGCTCAATAGTCCGCTCAATAGGCGGCTCAACAGGCTGCTCCATCGCCTGCTCCCGAGCCCGCTCATGTCCCCAGCCACCCGCTGACTCACGTCGCCGGCTTCGACACCGGCACACCTGCATCCGGCGTCTTCTCGTCGGCACCGATCGGATCCAGCGCCGACATCCGCACGAAGGGCAGCAGCGCCAGCACCGGCAGGCCGCAGAACAGCGTCCAGAGGAAGAAGTGCTCATACCCCAGATGCACCTGGATGTCCCCGCTGACGCTGCGGGACAGGATGAATCCCAACTGCATCACCCCGGACCCCAGCGCATAGTGCGCCGTCTGGAACCGCCCCGGCGCCACCGCCTGCATGATGTAGAGGATCATGCCAACGAAGCCGAAGCCGTAGCCGAACATCTCCACCAGCACCGCGGCGCCGATGTGCCACATGTCCTGCGGCAAGGTCGCGGCGAGGTAGTAGAAGGTCGCGTTCGGCACCGACATCGCCAGGATCAGCACCGGCATCGCCCGCCGCAGCGACAGCCAGGCGGTGAAATACCCACCCAGAATGCTGCCCGTCAGGAACGCCACCGTCCCCACCCATCCATACACATCCGCCACCTGGCTGGTGGTCAGGCCCAGGCCGCCCTTGGCGCGGGCCTCGATCAGGAACAGCGGCCCGATGGTCTGCACCTGCCCCTCCGCAAAACGGAACAACACGATGAACAGCACCGCCAGCAGGATGCCGGGTTTGCTGAAGAAGTCGCGCACGATCTCTTCCGTCGTCTTCCGGATCGCCGAGGCCTGCAGGGCCACATGGCCGGTGCTGAGTTGCCCCGGCAGCATCACCGCGTTGTAGCTCGCCAGCCCGGCGAGCAAGACGCCCAGCCCGAGGAACACCACCGTCCAGGCATTGAAGACGCCCATCGGCGTTTCCAGCAAGCCCGCCACCTTCAGCACCACACCCACCATGAAAAAGCGGGCGCCATTGAAGAAGGCCCCTTGCCAGCCGGCGTAACGCGCTTGGCGCTGTGCATCCAGCGCGCCCATGTAGAGTCCGTCGCAGGCGATGTCGTGGGTGGCCGAGCCATAGGCGATCAGGAACAGCACACAGATCGTTCCGGCGAACCACCACGGCGTCTGCAGGATCAGCGCCATCAGCAGCAGCGCCACCGCACCGACCGCCTGCATCACCACCACGATCAGCTTCTTGCTGTGCACCAGTTCCAGGAAGGGGCTCCACAGCGGCTTGATGGCCCACGCCGTGCCCAGCAGGCTGGTCCAGCGGGCGATCTGCTCATTGCCCACGCCCATGTTCTTGAGCATGAAGCTGGCCAGCGCCATCACCACGAAGAACTGCATGCCCTGCACGAAGTACAGCGTCGGCACCCAGCGCATCGGGGACCGCTCGCTCCCGGCCGGCAGACCGTTGGCGGAGAACGCGCCGCGCCCGGCAGGAAGGCCGGAGGCGTCGGAAGGAGAAGACGGCTGGCGCATGGAGGCCTCCTGTTCGATTCGGTCAGTCCAATCGGTCAAGACGATTGTTCAGTCCAGCGTCACGGGCGCGCGGCCCGCTGCCGTCAGCGTGCCACCCATCCAGGCGCTGAGTGCCTCCAGCGCGCCGTCGGCATAACCCCAGCTGATGACGGTCGGCGCCTGCACATCCAGCGCCTGGAATGGATTCCACAGCACCAGATGCAGGTCGGGCGTCCAGTGCCGCGCCTGCTCACCATAGCGCCCGCGGTGGGTGGAAGCCAGCACGGTGAAGCGGCCATCCTGCGGCAGGGACGACCAGTCCAGCGCGGTGATGTCCTGCAGCGAGACGAATTCAACATGCGGATGGTCGCGGAACAGCGCCCGCACCTGCTGCCCGGTCGGACCGGCCTCGGAGACACCGTCGGTGGGCACTTCGTCCTGCACCAGCACCCGCAGCGGCAGATCCCGCGCCGGTGCCTGGGCGCCACGCACGGCGCACAGACCGCGCGCCCAGGCCTGCCGCATCAATGCGTCATCAGCGGCCCGCGGCGCGCCGGTGTAATCGTCCATGCGCACGGGATAACGGTCCGCCATGCGGTCCAGCCGCGCCTGCGCCTGCAGCGCGCGAGCGGGATCGATGTCGCCGCGCCCCAGTCCGTCACGCAGCGCCTGGATCGCCTGGGCCTGCTCGGCCAGCGAGCCTTGCGCCAGGATCATGTCGGCGCCGGCCTGGATGGCCAGCACGGCCGCACGCGCGTAGCCATAGCGGTCGGCGATCGCCTTCATCATCAGCGCATCGGTGATGACCACGCCGTCATACCCCAGCTCCTCTCGCAGGATGCCGCCCAGGATCGTGCGGGACAGCGTGGCCGGATAGTCAGGATCGATGGCGGGATAGACGATGTGCGCCGTCATCACCGAAGGCGCTGCATCGCGCAGCGCACGGAAGGGACGCAGCTCCAGCGCATCCAGTTCCGCGCGGGACTTCTCGACCGTCGGCAGGTCCAGATGCGAATCCACATGGGTGTCGCCATGCCCCGGGAAGTGCTTGATGCAGCAGGCCACCCCTTCGGACAGCGATCCCTGCATCCAGGCCCCGGCCAGCCGCGTCACCGTCTCGGCGGTCTCCCCGAAGCTGCGCTCGGCGATCACCGGATTGGCGGGGTTGTTGTTGACGTCCACCACCGGCGCGAAATTCCAGTTGATGCCGATGCCGCGCAGGCCACGGGCCACGGCCGCACCGACCTGGGTGGCCAGCGCCTCGTCGTCTGCCGCGCCGAGCGCCATGGCCGACGGCGGCTGCGGCAGGAAGGTGGCGCGCACCACCGACCCGCCCTCCTGGTCCAGCCCGATCAGCGCCTGCGGTCCCATCACCTCCCGCAAATCGCGGGTGAGCTGACGGACTTGCGCCTCGGTGCCGAGGTTTTTGCGGAAGAGGCAGACGGCGCGGATGCGTTGCTGACGCAGGAAGTCGGCCGTGGCGGCGTCCAGCGAAGTGCCGGTGATGTCGACCATCACCAGGCGGCCGGCGTCGAAGTCCGGGGGCAGGCGAGTACTCATGGCGCGTGTGCTCGTTGGCACTCAGTGGGTTTTGGTGACTTTGGCCAGATGCCGCGGCTGGTCGGGATTGAGCCCGCGCGCCTGCGCCAGCGCTTCCACCATCGGATAGAAGCTCTGCACGGCGGCGATCGGATCCAGGTCTTCGCTGCCGGTGCAGCTCAGGGGCAGTTCGGCCCCGGGCGTGCCGGCCGGCGCGGCGAGCAGCACACGGGCCCCGCGCCCGCGCATCTCTTCCGCCAGCGCCAGCAGTCCCGCCTGCGCCGGACCGCGCGGCGCAAACACCAGCAGCGGATAACCTTCCTCCACCAGCGCCATCGGGCCATGCTTGACCTCGGCCCCGGAGAAGGCCTCCGCCTGGATGCCGCAGGTTTCCTTGAACTTGAGCGCCGCTTCCAGCGCGATCGGCAGCGAGGTGCCGCGCCCGATCACAAAAAGCTTGTCGGCGTTCTTCAGCACGTCCACCGCCACGTCCCAGCGCTGCTGCGCGGCCTGCTCCAGCGCTTGCGGCAGGTCCTGCAGGGCGGCGGCCAGATGGGGATCGTCCTGCCAGGCGGCCACCAGCCGGGCGCCCGCCAGCAGCTGGGTGATGTAGCTCTTGGTCGCGGCCACGCTCTGCTCGGCGCCGGCATGCAGCGGGAAGACGTGTTCCGCGGCCTCGGCCAGCGGCGAGCCGTCCGCATTCACAAAGGCCACGGTGCGGGCGCCGTTGGCACGGAAATACTGCGTCGGCGACACCAGGTCCGGACTCTGCCCGGATTGCGAAAACGCCAGCGACACCAGCCCGCGGCTCTCCAAGCGGCTCTGATAGAGCGTGATCACCGACATCGGCAACGAGGTCACCAGCCGGCCCAGCCGCGCCATGACCAGATAGGCCAGGTAGTGGGCCGCATGGTCCGAGCTGCCGCGTGCCACGGTGAGCAGGGCGCTGGGCGGCTGCTCACGCAGCACACGGCCCAGGGCCAGGTAGGACTGCTGATCGGCGGCCAGCTGGCGCGCCACGGCCTGCGGCGCGCTCAGCGCCTCTTCAAGCATTCGCGAGGTCAATTGATTCCCCTTCGACGACCACGCGTTGCAACTGCAAGCCACGGTCCAACACCACCACATCGGCCCAGGCGCCCGGCGTCAGCCGACCCCGGTCCTCCAGACCCAGAAAATCCGCGGCATGGGTGGAGACCCGCCGCGATGCGTCCTCAAGACCCAGCCCCAGCCGCTGCACCAGATTGCGCAGGGCCTGATCCATCGTCAGCGTGGAGCCGGCCAGCGTGCCGTCGGGCAGGCGCACGCCGCCCAGACACTTGGTCACCCGATGACGGCCCAGCCGGTATTCGCCGTCGGGCATGCCGGCGGCGGCGGTCGAGTCGGTCACGCAGAACAGCCCCGGGATGCAGCGCAGTGCGGCGCGGATGGCGCCGGGATGCACATGCAGCAGGTCCGGGATGACTTCGGCATAGTGGGCATGGGCCAGCGCGGCCCCCACCATGCCGGGCTCGCGGTGATGCAGGCCGGACATGGCATTGAACAGGTGGGTGAATCCGCCAGCGCCGCGGGCCATTGCCGCAACGCCGTCTTCATAGGTGCCCAGCGTGTGGCCGATCTGCACCTGAAAGCCTGCGTCGCGCAGCTGGGTCACCAGTTCCAGGTGGCCGGGCACCTCGGGTGCAAGGGTCACCAGCCGGATGGGGGCGATGGCATGCAGGGCCCGCACCTCGTCCATCGCCGCGGCGCGAGCGAAGTCCGGCTGCGCGCCGAGCTTGCCGGGGTTGATGTAGGGCCCTTCCAGATGGACGCCGAGCACCCGGGCCATGCCGGTGCCGCGGTCGGCGCAGACGCCGGCGAGGGCCTGCATCGCGGCGCGGATTTCCTCCATCGGCGCCGTCATCGTCGTCGCCAGCAGCGAGGTGGTGCCGTGGCGGACATGCAGCCGCGCCATCTCGGCCACGGCAGCGCCGCCTTCCATCGTGTCGTGGCCACCGCCGCCATGAACATGCAGGTCCACAAAACCGGGCAGGACCAGGGGCAGGTCCTGGGCGCCGTGGCGCACTTCCTCTTCGAAGGCCGGGGTGCCGTCGATACGGCAAATCCGGCCTTCCTGATGCTCCAGCACACCGCGGATGAATCCGGCAGGCGTCAGAATGAATCCGTCGATATGCTGAGCGTCCGTCATCCGTCGCGCCTCATCTCCGCGACGAAGTCGTAGTAATCGCTGCGGCAATACGAATGGGTCAGCTCCACCGCCTGACCCTGATCCAGATAACCCACACGCGTGATGAACAGCACCGCCTGACCCACTGGCACTTCCAGCAGGCCAGCCAGGCGTGAATCCGCATTGATGGCACGAATGTGTTGCAGCGCCCGCACCGGCGCGCGGCCCAGGCGGGCCAGATGCTCATACAGCGAGCTGTCCACCTTCTGCGGCTCCGGCAGTACCGCCTCGGGCAGCACGCTCAGCTCATAGGCCATGACCACCTGGTCGGCCAGACGCAGACGCTCCAGCCGGGCCACCTTCTGGCCGGTGGTCAGACCCAGCGACAGCTGCTCATCCGGCGCGGCCATCGCAAAGCCGCGCGTCAGCCAGCGGCTGCTCGGCTTGAAGCCGCGCTGATGCAGTTCTTCGGAGAAGCTGGTCAGGCGCGACAGCGGCTGTTCCAGCTTGGGGGCGATGTAGTTGCCCGAGCCGCGCTTGCGCACGATCAGGCCCTGCTCCACCAGCCGGTCGATCGCCTTGCGGGCGGTCACGCGGGAGAGGTCCAGCGACTCCGACAGCACCCGCTCGGACGGCAGGGCTTCGTCGGCCTGGTACTGGCCTTCGCGGATGGCCTGGGCCAGCTTGTGGGCCAGCTGCATGTACAGCGGCGAAGCGGCGGCGGGATCGGGCTTGAATTGGAAGGGCAGCTTGGTGCTCATCGGGCGTTCTCGATCAACGTGAGTCAGAGAGTGCGCCGCGGACCAGCCGCAGCGCCCCGTCAGCCGAGTCACCCTGAGGTGACACGCAACGGGCCCGAATGTTGCCTGAGAAACGGCTGCCCAGCCGCTGTGCGATGCTGCCTGCGAGAGAGAGCGGCAGGGTCTGGGTGGGGTCCAGCGCCAGGGCGACGGATTCCAGTTCCGCCACCGCGGCATTGATGAGGGCCTGGGCGGCCGGATCGCTGTCGGCGTGGTCGAACACCAACGGGGCCAGCTGCGCATACGCATGCTGACCGGCCTGGGCGACCCAGTGGGAGACGGCATCGCGGTCTTGCGCGTCGGCGGCGCCTGCGACGTGCCAGACGGCCTGGGCCAGCGGCCCGGCCGGCAGACGGCCGTCCATCGCCTTTTGCGCCAGGCGCATCGCCTGCAGCCCCAGCCAGGCGCCACTGCCTTCGTCACCGCCGATCCAGCCCCAGCCGCTCGCGCGGGCCAGCGTTCCGTCGGCGCGGAGGGCCTCACCCACCGTGCCGGTGCCGGCCGCGATGACGGCTCCGGGATGCCCTCCGTGAGCACCCAGCACGGTCGTGGTGCCGTCATTGACGACGACCAGCCACGCATATCCCGGCTGCTGCGCCTGGAAGGCTTCGACCTGCGCCGGCACGCCCGCGCCGCTCAGGCCGAGGCCGATGGCGGTCTCCGCCAGCGGCAGCGGGTCAAGACCCGCCTGCTTGGCCGCCTCACCGACCGCTTCCTGAATATGGCGCCAGGCCTGGGCGATGCCCTGCCCCAGCGCGGAAGGCCCGGACTGGCCCTGTCCCAACAGACGTCCGTTCAGATCGCTCAGCCGCACCCGGGTGCCCGTGCCGCCACCATCCACGCCGACCAGGAATCGGACAGCGGCATGGCGAGGGGACAAAGGCGCCGACCAAACGTCGACCAGAGCGGATAGCGTCATGATTAATACCAGTTTAGTACCAAAAATCGAAGATGGTCAATTGGTAGCGCACTGGACTTAACCCTGAGTTCGCAGGCCCTCCCGACCGACGTTTTCAGAGGCGTCCCATCCCCATGGACACACGATGTACACGAGGAGAAACCATGCGGACATCCAAGGACGCCCAAGGACGCTCAGCCGCCGGGACTGCGTGACCACCAACATACCAGTTGCCCCGCATCCCGCCATGGGGATCAGCCCGTAGCCCGGGCGGATGCCGCGCCTCAGGCGTCGAGCGACCAGTCCAGGTCAGCGCCCTGCGTGCGGAGCCAGTCCTGGGCGGCAGAGAAATGCCCGCAGCCGATGAAGGGCGTGGGCCCACGCGTGGCCGACAGCGGCGACGGATGGTTGGCCTGCAGCACATGGTGACGCGAGCCACCTGCGGAGGCGATCAGCGGCGCCTTGGCCTGCGCATGGGCACCCCAGAGCAGATAGACCTTGGGACCGGGGTCGCGCGCGGTCGCTTCGATCAGCGCATCCGTCAGCGATTCCCAGCCCTTGCGGGCATGGCTGCCCGCCTGTCCGTCCTCGACGGTGAGGCTGGTGTTGAGCAGCAGCACGCCGCGGCGCGCCCAGTCGCCCAGATGGCCGGTCATGGCCGGTGCCTGACCCAGGTCGCGCATCAGCTCCTTGAAGATGTTGCGCAGCGACGGCGGCAGCTTCTGCCCGGCCGGCACCGAAAACGCCAGCCCTTCCGCCTGCCCCGGCCCGTGATACGGGTCCTGCCCGACGACGACCACCCGCACCGCATCCAGCGGCGTGAGCCGCAGCGCCCGAAGCGGATCGGCCGGATACACCACCGCCCCGGCGGCCAGCCGCTCCTGCAGCAGCGCCTGCATCCGCTGTCCGTCCGCACTGGCCCGCCATGCATCGATGCAGGGCTGCCAACCCCCTCCGACCTGCCAGTCGAGGTTCGCGCTGCGCAGCGCCATCAGTGGAACAGCGCAGCCAGCGCGGCGCCGGGGTCGTCGGCGCGCATGAAGGCCTCGCCCACCAAAAAGGCGTTCACATTCGCCTCGCGCATGCGCCGCACATCGGCCGGGCCGAGGATGCCGGACTCGGTCACCAGCAAGCGGTCGGGCGGCACCTGCGACAGCAGGCCCAGGGTCGTGTCCAGCGTCACCTCAAAGGTCTTGAGGTTGCGATTGTTGATGCCCACCAGCGGCGTCTTCAGGCGTAGGGCGCGAGACAGCTCGTCGCCGTCATGCACCTCCACCAGCACGTCCAGGCCCAGGCCCATCGCGCAATCTTCCAGCTCGGCCATCTGACCATCGCTCAGACTGGCAGCGATCAGCAGGATGCAATCCGCGCCCATCGCCCGGGCCTCGTAGACCTGATAGGGATCGACCATGAAATCCTTGCGCAGCACCGGCAACTGGCAGGCAGCGCGCGCCTCCTGCAGATAGGCCACGCCGCCCTGGAAGAAGGACCGGTCGGTGAGCACGCTCAGGCAGGCCGCCCCATGCTGCTCGTAGCTGCGGGCGATGGCGGCGGGCTGGAAGTCCTCACGCAGCACGCCCTTGCTGGGGCTGGCCTTCTTGATCTCGGCAATCACGGCGCTGCGGCCGGCTTGCACCTGGCGACGCAGGGCGTCCCCGAAGCCACGCGTGGCTTCCAGGCGCGATTCAGCTTCCGCGCGCAGCACGGCCAGCGACTTGACGGCTTGAGCGGCGGCGACTTCCTCGCGCTTGACCGCATTGATCCGATCCAGGATGTCAGACACGGGCGGCCTCCTGCGTGGCGGTCACGAACTGATCGAGCTTGGCGCGCGCGGCGCCGCTGCTGATGGCCTCACGAGCCTTGGTGATGCCGTCGGCGATGCTGTCCACCACATTGCCGGCATACAGCGTGGCACCGGCATTGAGCAGCACGATGTCGCGGGCGGGGCCCGGCTCATCCCCCAGCACCCCCAGCAGGATGCGGCGGCTTTCTTCCGGACCGCTCACCCGCAGATTGCGGCTGGAGACCATCTGCAGGCCGAAGTCCTCCGGATGCACCTCGTATTCACGGATCTCGCCGTTGCGCAGTTCCCCGACCAGGGTGGAGGCGCCCAGCGAAATCTCGTCCATGCCGTCCTTGCCATACACCACCACCGCATGCTCGGCGCCCAGGCGCTGCATCACCCGGACCTGGATGCCGACGAGGTCGGGATGGAACACGCCCATCAGGATGTTGGTGGCGCCGGCCGGATTGGTCAGCGGTCCCAGGATGTTGAAGATGGTGCGCACGCCCAGTTCCTTGCGGACCGGGGCGATGTTCTTCATCGCCGGATGGTGGTTGGGCGCGAACATGAAACCGATGCCGGTCTTGTGCACACAGTCCGCCACCGCCTGCGGGCTCAGGGACAGCGCCACGCCCAGGGCTTCCAGCACATCGGCGCTGCCGGTTTTGCTGGAGACGCTGCGGTTGCCGTGCTTGGCGATCTGCGCGCCGGCCGCAGCGGCGACGAACATCGAGCAGGTCGAGATGTTGAAGGTGTGGGCGCCATCGCCCCCGGTCCCCACCACATCCACCAGATGCGGTCCGGGCTGCAGCGGCACCTTGACCGAGAACTCGCGCATCACCTGCGCGGCAGCGGTGATCTCGCCGATGGTTTCCTTCTTCACCCGCAGGCCGATCAGGATGGCCGCGGCGGTGACCGGCGACATCTCGCCCCCCATGATGCGGCGCATCAGGGCCAGCATTTCGTCGTGGAAGATCTCGCGGTGTTCGATGACCCGGGTCAGGGCTTCGTTGTCGGTGATGGGCATGGCCTCAGGCTCCCGTGCGCAGGCAGTGCTCGCGGATGGCGGCAATGGCGCGGTCCACGCCGTCGGCATCCACATCCAGATGGGTGACGAAACGCAGGCGGTACAGGCCGGTGGCCAGCACGCCGCGCTGTTTCAGGTGGTCCAGCAGACCGGCACCGAGGGTCGGCGCCACATCCACGAAGACGATATTGGTCTGCGGCGCTTCCACCGTCACGCCTGGCAGGCCGGACAGGCCCTCGGCCAGGCGGCGGGCCAGGGCGTGGTCGTCGGCCAGGCGACGGACGTGATGCGTCAGCGCATGATGCGCCGCCGCGGCCAGCACGCCGGACTGGCGCAGACCTCCGCCGACCATCTTGCGCCAGCGATGGGCCTGCGCAATGAAGGCCCGGGAGCCGCACAGCACCGAGCCGACCGGCGCGCCCAGGCCTTTGGAGAAACAGACCGAGACGCTGTCGAAATGGCTGCAGATGCGGCGGGCGGCCGCATAGGGGTCGTTCGCATCGATCGCCACCGCCGCATTGAACAGGCGCGCGCCATCCAGATGACGGGCGAGGCCGCGGCGCTTGGCCAGCGCAGTCGCATCGGCCAGATAGTCCATCGGCAGCACCTTGCCGCCGATGGTGTTCTCCAGCGTCAGCAGCCGGGTGCGGGCAAAGTGCGCGTCATCCGGCTTGATGTTGGCTTCGATGTCGGCGAGCGGCAGGGAGCCATCTGGCGCGTGATTCAGCGGCTGCGGCTGGATGGACCCCAGCACCGCGGCGCCGCCACCCTCCCAGCGATAGGTGTGCGCCGTCTGGCCGACGATGTATTCGTCGCCGCGCTGGCAGTGGCTCATCAGCCCGCAGAGATTGCTCTGGGTGCCGCTGGCCATGAACAGCGCCGCCTCGAAGCCGAGCATGTCCGCCAGCGCCTCCTGCAGGGCATTGACGGTCGGGTCGTCGCCGAAGACATCGTCGCCCAGCTCGGCGGCCATCATGGCCTCGCGCATGGCGGCGGTCGGACGGGTGACGGTGTCGCTGCGCAGGTCCACCACAGCGCCGGCGCGGGTCGGTTCAGAGGTCATGGGGCGAGTTCCAGAAAATTGCGCAGCATGGCATGGCCATGTTGCGACAGGATGGATTCCGGATGGAACTGCACCCCTTCCAGCGGCGTGCCCGTCCCGGCGAGGCCTCGGTGGCGCACGCCCATGATCTCGCCGTCTTCGCTGCGGGCGGAGACTTCCAGGTCGTCCGGCAGCGTGTCCTGCTCAATGGCCAGCGAGTGATAACGGATGACGCTGAAGGATTCCGGCAGTCCGGTGAACACGCCGCGGCGGTCGGTGCGGATGGTGCTGGCCTTGCCATGCATCTGCACCTGCGCGCGGATGATGCGTCCGCCCAGCGCCGCCCCGATGCTCTGGTGGCCCAGGCACACGCCCAGGATGGGCAGGCGGCCCTTGAAGCGTTCGATGGCGGGCACGCAGACACCGGCTTCTTTCGGCGTGCAGGGGCCGGGGGACAGCACCAGATGGCTGGGTCGCAGGGCTTCGATCTCGTCGAGTGTGATCTGGTCGTTGCGGACCACCTTCACATCGGCGCCGAGTTCGGCGAAATACTGCACCAGGTTGAAGGTGAAGCTGTCGTAGTTGTCGATCATCAGCAGCATGGCTTCGCTCCTTCTTCCGCTCAGAAACCTTCTTCGACCAGCTCGGCCGCGCGCAGCAGCGCACGGGCCTTGGCCTCCGTCTCTTTCCATTCCAGCTCGGGCACCGAATCGGCCACGATGCCGGCCGCCGCCTGCACATACAGCATCTGGTCCATGATGACCCCGGTGCGGATGGCAATGGCCAGGTCCATGTCGCCGCCAAAACTCAGGTAGCCGCAGGCCCCGCCGTAGATGCCGCGCTTGACGGGCTCGAGCTGATCGATGATTTCCATCGCACGGATCTTGGGCGCGCCGGAGAGCGTGCCGGCCGGGAAGCTGGCCCGGAAGACATCCATGTTGCCGACGCCCTCCTGCAGCAGGCCTTCGACATTGCTGACGATGTGCATCACGTGGGAATAACGCTCCACCGCAAACGCGTCCGTCACCTTCACCGTGCCGGTGCGGGCGATGCGGCCGATGTCGTTGCGGGCCAGGTCGATCAGCATCAGATGCTCGGCGCGCTCCTTCGGATCGGCCTTGAGCTCGACTTCCAGCGCCTGATCCAGTTCAGGCGTGCCACCGCGCGGACGGGTGCCGGCGAGCGGGCGGATGGTGACCTTGCGGCCGTCCGGCGTCTGCTCCTGACGCACCAGGATCTCCGGCGACGCGCCGACGATCTGGAAGTCCCCCATGTCGTAGAAATACATGTAGGGGCTGGGATTGAGCGAGCGCAGCGCGCGGTACAGGCTGAGCGGGGACTCGGTGTAGCGCTTCTTGAGCCGCTGACCGAAGACGATCTGCATGCAGTCGCCCGCGGCGATGAATTCCTTGGCCCGGTCCACCGACTTCAGGAAGTCGGCCTTGGCGAATTCCCGCTCCACCGGATGGGCCTGACCGCGCACCACCCGCGGCGCGGAGACCGAGTAGCTGAGCTTGTCACGCAGTTCGGCCAGCCGCTTCTTGCCGCGGAAGTAAGACTCCGGCTGGCCCGGGTCCGCATAGACGATCAGGTAGAGCTTGCCGGAGAGGTTGTCGATGACGGCGAGTTCTTCGCACTGCAGCAGCATCACATCCGGCGTGGGCAGACCGCCTTCGGGCGTGGAATCGGCCAGACGCGGCTCGATGTAGCGCACCGCGTCATAGCCGAAGTAGCCGGCCAGGCCCCCGCAGAACCGCGGCAGGCCTGCGCGCAGGGCCACCTTGAAGCGCTGCTGGTAGGCCTCGATGAAGGCAAGCGGATCGCCTTCGTGGGTCTCGATGACCTCGCCGTCGCGCAGGATGCGGGTGGTGCGGCCTTCGCTGCGCAGCACCGTGCGCGCCGGCAGGCCGATGAAGGAGTAGCGGCCGAAACGCTCGCCGCCCACCACCGATTCCAGCAGGAAGCTGTGGCGGCCCTGGCCGTTGCCGGCGCAGAGCTTGAGGTAGAGCGAGAGGGGGGTTTCCAGATCGGCGAAGGCTTCGCTGATCAGGGGGATGCGGTTGTAGCCGTCAGCGGCCAGGCTTTGGAATTCGAGTTCGGTGATCACGTCGTCAAACCTCATGTCAGACGCGTGGCGGGCCGCCATCAGCGGCATCCGGCACACGCGTGCGTCGTCTCAGGTCGCCTGTTGGACCTGCCCCGTGGATGAGGGTGCAGAAGTGATGACGGTAGCCCAGGGTCCGGGATCGGTAGATCCGCTGTAGGTGGACGCGGGGCGGCAAGCAGCAGGCGGCTTCAGGTGAAGTCGTGCGGGCGTCGCCAGGGCCAGGCTCCCCGGTCGTTCGACCCCTTGATGTGCTTGCGCGTGATGAACATAGTGGCAGGCAGTGTAGCAGGGGAAGACTCCCGATGTCTTCGCGCTTGCGCTTCCCGCATACTCTCTTGCAGAGCCGGTCCGCCTGGGTGAAGTGAGGTGCGGAGCCGGCCGATCCTCGAGGAGGAAGGAGAGAGACATGAGACTTACCCTGATGGCCGCCGCCGTGCTGGCGGTTTCGTCCCTGTTGTCGGTGTCGGCTCACGGCCAGACCGCGGCAGGATCCAGCGCTTCGGGCTCGGCGACGCCTGCAGCGTCCGGCACCACCACGCCGCCGACGACGGCATCGGCACCGCCGGCCGCCCCCGCCGCAGTCCCTCATCCGATCGAGGTGGCGGGCGTCAAGTACGACGGCCAGGCCGAGGTCGCGGGCCAAAAGCTGGTACTCAATGGCGCGGGCATCCGCTACAAGGCCATCTTCAAGGTCTATACGGCCGGGCTGTACCTGACCGCACCAGCCAAGACGCCCGACGGCGTGCTGGCCAATGGCGGGCCCAAGCGCCTCTACATCCAGATGCTGCGGGACATCGATGGGGAAGAGCTGGGCAAGCTGTTCACCAAGGGCATGGAGCAGAACGCCACCCCCGCGGAGTTTGCGAGCGCCATCAATGGCGTGCTGCGGATGTCCGAAATCTTCGTGCAGAAGAAGAAGCTCAACACCGGCGAATCGTTCGGGGTGGACTACATCCCCGGCACGGGGACGGTGGTGTTCGTGAACGGCAAGCCGATGCCCGGCGAGGCGATCAAGGAACCGGCCTTCTTCAACCTGTTGCTGAAGATCTGGCTGGGCAAGTCGCCGGCGGACAACTCGCTGAAGACGGCGCTGCTCGGCGGGAAGTGAGGCGCCGCGCCTGCGCGGCGGGTCAATCCGAGAACAGCTGGTCGAGCCGGTCCAGATATAGCGCGGCGGGCACGTCGCGGATCGGCTGGCCGTGGTTGTACCCGTAGCTCACCAGGGCGACGGGGCAGCCGGCGGCATGGGCCGCTTTCGCATCGTTGCTGGAGTCGCCGATCATCCAGGTGGTCGCGGGTGAGGTGCGCAGCGCTTCGCAGGTCTTGAGCAGCGGCAGCGGGTCCGGCTTCTTGCGCTCGAAGTCGTCGCCGCCGAACACCTGATCAAAGTAGCCCGACAGCCCCTTGCGCTGGAGCAGATCCCGCGCAAAGGCGGCCGGCTTGTTGGTCAGGCAGGCCATCGGCAGACCCAGGGCGCGCAACTTGCGCAGGCCTTCCTCCACACCGGGGAAGACATCGGCGTGCTCGCCATTGAGCACTTCATAGTGCTGCTGGTAGAGCGCCCAGGCCTGCTCGTATTGGTCCTGCTGGCCGCCGACCTCCCGCAGCACGCTGCGGATCAAATGCTCGCTGCCCTGCCCGATGGTGTGCTCCACGAATTCGCGGGAGACATGCGGCAGCGACAGGTCGTCCAGCACCCGGGACAGCACCGCGACGAAGTCGCCAAGGGTGTCGACCATCGTGCCGTCGAGGTCGATCATGAAGCCGGTGGGTGTGGGTTGCAGTGTTGTCATAGCGTCAGAAGAGGCGCCGGCTCCACCGGGACCGCCCGGTGTAACGCGACGATCAAGGGGGGTGTCCAGGGCCGGTGTCGAGGGCCAAGCATGCACCGGCGATGGTAATCGGCTTCGAATGCGGGACGGCGACTCCACAGCCGCCTGCGCTCACAGCTCCAGCCGATCCCGTAGCAGCTTGCCCTGGCGCCGCGACACTTCCACCTGATGTCCGTCCCGCAGGGTCACCCGGTAGCCCTCGTTGTGCCACGGTTCAATGGCCTGGATCCAGCGCAGGTTGATCAGGTGACTGCGGCTGGCCCGGAAAAACAGCTGGGGGTCCAGCCGCTCTTCCAAGGCACTGAGGGTGCGCTGAAGCAGCGGACGCTGGCCCTCAAACCAAGCCTGCACATAGTTCCCGCAAGCCTCGAAGCCGGACACATCGCCCAGACGAACAAACCAGCAGCGGTCGCCATCGCGCAAAAAGACCATGTCCTCGGCGCCCTTGCTGCTCGCGGCTGACCCGAAAGCAGCAGCCGCCGGCAGCCGCTGCGCCGCGAGCCGCTCACGCGCCCGGTCGAGCGCCGCTTCCAGACGGCCGGGGTCGATCGGCTTGAGCAGGTAGTCCAGCGCATTGCGCTCGAATGCCGCCAGCGCATGCTGGTCATAGGCGGTGGTGAAAACGACCAGCGGGAGGTGCCGCAGCTGATCCAGCAGGTCAAAACCCGTCGCCCCGGGTAGTTGCACATCGAGCAGCAGCAGGTCGGGCCGCAAGGCTTCGATGCCCTCCTGCGCGGCGTCGAGCTCGGCGGCCTCGCCCACGATGTCGGCGTCCGGTACCTCGGCCAGCAAGGTGCGCAGCTCCTGCCGCGCCAGACGCGAATCCTCCACGATGTAAATCCTCATGCCATCAGCTCCACTGTCACCCGCACGTGCCCGCCTGAGGTGTCAATCCGGCACTCGGCGCCCTCGCCTCCGGCACGCTGCAATCGCTCACGCAGATGCGGCAGGCCGAGCCCGGTGGACGTTCGCGATGGGTCGGTGGGCGCGCCATGCAGGGACCGCGCCTGCGGATCCCACACGCCGGGATTGCTGACCATCATCGTCAGCTGCGGCCCCTGCCGCTTCACCACAATGCCCAGCACCCCGCCGCCGGCCGTGCAGGCAATGCCATGCTTGATGGCGTTCTCCACCAGCAGTTGCAGCAGCATCGGCGGCAAGGTTGCGCCGTCGGTCGCCGGGTCGATGTCCCAGTGGACCTGGAGCCGGTCCTCATGGTGCAACTGCTCCAGCGCCACATAGTCACGCACCACCTTCAATTCGTCCGCCAGCGGCACACGTTCCTTGGCGCTGTGCTGCAGGGTGTGCCGCAAGGTGTTGGAGAGCCGGCTCAGCATGTCCCGGGCACGGGCCGGGTCTTCATTGATGAGCGCCCTCAGGTTGTTGAGCGCATTGAAAAGAAAGTGCGGATTGATCTGCGCGCGCAACACCTGCAACTCCAGGGCCCGTGCGGCGGCCTCCGCCTGCCATTTGGCAATCTCCCCCTGTCGCCACCGTTGCAACCACTGCGCCCCGGCCCACCCGAGCAGCCACAGCCACAACACGATGGTCGTGTTGGCCGTGTAGCTGAAGAACACGCCTGGCCCATGCGCCATGCCCCGCGGAAATTCCAGCAGGCCCAAGGTCAACCCAGCCAGATTGAACAGCATCAGCAGTGCCTGCACCCCCAAGGCCACCAGCGGCGGCACCAGCATCAGCCGCACCAGCAGTGCTCTCGGCGGCAGGTCCAGCCAGGCGGCACGCAGGGCCCAGGCTCGCAGCCCTTCAGTCGCCGCCCACAAGGCAACGCCGAGCGCCACCATCACCGTGACCAGCGAGCCCGTCAGCCCTTGAAAGCTCGACACCATCGTCACCGAGATCACGACATACACCGTCCAGAGCAGACACTGGATCAACGCTCGGCGGCCAGATCGCATGCGGGGTATCTCCACGATGAAGGTCAAGGCAGGGGCTTGGGCGGCTCGGCAGGCGCCAGGAAGCTGCGCACCTGGGCCTGGAGCTAGGCCGGATCGTCCCACATCAGGAAGTGGTAGCCCCGCTCGCTCATCACCAGCGTCATCCGGGGCAGGCCGGCATATTGCTGCGCCACCAGACTGCGGGTGCTCTCCATCGTGCTGCCCATCGGCTCATAAGCGGCCCAGGCCGCCAGGACCAGCACCGGCGAGGTGATCATTGGCAGCAGCGGGCGCAGGTCCGCGCCCCACAGCTCCGACATGGCCTGGATGCTGGTAAATCGATCGCTGGTCTGGATCCAGTCCAGGATCTGCCGCGTGCGTTCGGCATCGCGGCTCATGCCGCGCGCGCCCTGCGCCGCACCGTCCTTCCAGAGTTCGGGCGGGATGGACAGCATCTGCTGCCGCATTCCCTGGGCCATCTGCCGCGCCTGGTCTGGCGTGACGCTGGGGCCACGCAGGCCGCCGATGAAGGGCAGCGCATCCACGATGATCAGGCGGTCGATGGCCCCCGGCCGTTGTGCCGCCATCATCAGGGCCAGCGCACCGCCGAGGCTGTGGCCCATCACCACCGGCTGCTGCAGATGCTGCGCGTCCAGGTAGGCCCAGAGCCGGTCCCGCATGGCCGGCAGGAACTGCTCGGTCTGGACGGCCGGCTGGCCCGCAAAACCCGGCAACTGCACGATATGGCACTGCACCTGCGGCTGCAGGGCTGCGCAGGTCTCGGTCCAGGTGGCGGCGGCACTGTTCAGGCCCGGGATCATCAAGACCGGACGCCCCTGACCCTGAACCTCGACCCGCAAGCCCTGGAATTCGGTGACGGCGGCCTCGCAGGGCCGGGTGGCGCTGAGGCTGACCACGATGGCCACGGCCACCGCGAACAGTCCGGAGCTGAAACGGGATTTGGCGTTTTGGCAGAACTTCAAGGCGCCCTCCATCGGACGAAGTGATTCGATGGAGGCATCTTGTCCGTCTGCCGCGCTGCGCGGGGGACCTGGATGATGACCGGCGCGCCGGCGGGACGAATGGCGCCACTGGCTGGTCAGCGGCGTCGCGTCGAGGGGGCCTGACTCAGTGCTGTGTCACCACGATCGGATCACCGCGGGTGATGATCATCGTGTGTTCATACTGCGCCGACAGGTTGCCCGGCACGCCCACCAGCGTCCAGCCGTCATCGGTCTCTTCGACGATCCGGCTCTTGGTGGAGAGGAACGGCTCAATCGTGATGACCATGCCTTCCTGCAGCAACCGCTTGTCCTTGGGGTCGTAATAGCCGGGGATGTGCTCCGGCGCCTCGTGCAGCGCCCGGCCGACGCCGTGGCTGCCCAGGTTCTCGATAATCTTGAAGCCGTAGGTCTTGGCCACACGCTCGATGGCGGCGCCGATGCCGCTGATCGGCCGCCCGGCCCGCGCCTGCTTCATCGCCTGCTCCAGCGCGGTGCGGGTGGCATGGCACAGACGGGTCTTCTGCGGATTGGTCGGCGGGATGACGCGGGTGCCGCCGGTGTCGGCGAAATAGCCGCCCAGCTCGGCCGAGACGTCCACATTCAGCACATCACCGGCACGGATGACACGACCGCCGGGGATGCCGTGGGCCGCTTCTTCATTGATGCTGATGCAGGTGTAGCCGGGGAAGTCATAAGTCAGCTTCGGGGCCGACTGCGCACCGTGCGATTCCAGCAGCCGGCCGCCGAGCTGGTCCAGCTCCAGCGTCGTCATGCCGGGCTCGGCCGTCTCCAGCAGCTCCTGCAGCACCAGCGAGACGATGCGCCCAATGCGCTTGAGGCCAGCAATGTCGTCTTCGGATTCAATGGTCATGAGGTCTCCAATCAGGAATCAGGCGGTTCGGGCAGTGGAGACCACAGCGGAACGCGGGTCGATCACAGGCACAGGAAAGGGGTGCAGGTTACCAAATCGAGGGAGCGCCCGCCTTTGCAGGGTCACCGACGCTGGCCACAATGCGGCGCCATGCGCGCGCCAGTCACTCCACCGTCGGGTTTTTCTTCCGCTGTTCCGTCCGAGCCGCAATCCGAGGGATCCGGCGGTCGCCCGACTGGCTCGGCGCTGGAAGTGCTGCGCGCCTTCCTGGTGCTGGGCCTGACGTCCTTCGGCGGCCCGGTGGCGCATCTGGGGTACTTCCGCGCGGAGTTCGTCGAGCGGCGCCGCTGGCTCAGTGAGGCGGACTATGCCGACCTCGTCGCCTTATGCCAGTGCCTGCCAGGGCCGACCAGCAGCCAGGTGGGCATGGGGCTCGGCTTGCAGCGGGCGGGCGGTGCGGGCGCGCTGGCCGCGTGGGTCGGTTTCACGATGCCGTCTGCGGTCCTGCTGACCTTGGTGGCGCTGGGGGTGCAGCAGGGCTCGTCGCCGCTGGTGCTGGGGGCCTTGCATGGACTCAAGCTGCTCGCGGTCGCGGTGGTCGCCCAGGCAGTCTGGGGGATGGGGCGCAGCCTGTGTCCCGATCTGCCGCGGAAGTTGCTGGCCGTCATCGCAGCGCTGCTGGTGCTGGCGCTTCCATCGGCCGTTGGTCAGCCGGGGGCGCTGGTGCTGGGTGCGTTGGCCGGGATGTGGGCGCTGCCTCGCTTCGGCCGAGCCGGAACGAGCGATCATTCAGCGCAAGCGCGACAGGACGGCCACACGCACGCCAGTGCATCACCGCAGCGGCCTCCATCAGAGTCGTTGTTGGTCAGCCGCCGTGCCGGATGGGCGGCACTGACCGCCTTCATCGTCCTTCTGGCCGGTCTTTCCCTGCTCGCTCACGGCACCGACTTCCGCCTGTGGGCGGCACTGTGGACCTGTTACCGCGCCAGCGCGCTGGTCTTCGGTGGTGGCCACGTGGTGCTTCCCATGCTGGATGCAGGCTTCGTGCAGACCGGCTGGATGAGCGCCGAGCAGTTCCTCGCTGGCTACGGCGCCGCCCAGGCGGTTCCGGGGCCGCTGTTCACCTTCGCGGCTTATCTGGGCGCCGCAGTGCCGATCCCCGGCGTCTCCAGCGGCTGGATCGGCGCAGGGCTCCTGCTGCTGGCCATCTTTGCACCCGCCTGGCTGACGCTGATGGCCGCCCTGCCCTTCTGGCACGCGTTGCGCCAGCGTGCGGGGTTCCGCAATGCGCTGACCGGCATCAATGCCGCGGTGGTGGGATTGCTGACGGCTGCGCTGATCACGCCGGTCGCCAGCAGTGCGCTGCACAGTGTCGCGGACGTTCTGCTGGTCGCCGGCGCGTTGGTGCTGCTGATCCCACTGCGCTGGCCGCCGCTGGCGCTGGTGGTGTTGATGGCCGGGATCGGCGGCGGATGGGCATGGACCCATTGACAATGGGCCGCCACCACCACGGTCTCGGCCCCCCACAGAATCCCCAACCTCATGTCGTTCAGTAGCCATCGCAAGGCCGTTTTCGACGATTCGAGGCCGCTGAGCCACCGCGCCTCGCATGCGCGGTCGTGCGCTCTTCATGTCGCCAACAAGCTGGGCATCCGCCGCGAAGCCGTCCTTCTTGAGGTCGCCGCGCAAACGGGCGTGGATCTCAACCAACCCAGCGATGCGGACCAACTGCTGAAGGCGTTCGCCTTGCTGGAGGCGCTCAGACAGGGCGGTCCGGAACTGCCACGGGCCTCACAGGACGCGGCGGCCCCACAGTAGCGCCGGCCTGTATCCCCGGCTCACCGGGCGGTCGCCTCAGACGAGGTCCAGCAACGACGCCAACAAGGCCACATTCGCCAGCCCCACGGCCCCGAAGATCGCCCAGGCAGCACCCCGCAGCCACGGTCCGTTGGCAAAGTCGCCCATCAGCGTCCGGTCACTGGTCATGCGGATCAGCGGCCACATCGCAAACGGCAGTTGCAGGCTCAGCACCACCTGGCTCGCCACCAGCAGCCGTCCGACACCGCCCTCTCCCAGCCACCACACGCCGACAAACGCCGGCACCAGCGCAATGGCCCGCGTCACCAGCCGCCGCTGCCAGCACGGAATCTTCAGCTGCAGGAATCCCTCCATCAAGACCTGCCCCGCAATCGTCCCGGTGAAGGTCGAACTCTGCCCCGCGGCCAGCAGCGCAATGCCGAACAGCATCGACGCCAGCGCACTGCCCACCAGCGGATCCAGCAGGTGATAGGCATCCTGGATCTCGGTGACCTCGGTATGGCCTCGCGCATGAAAGGCGGTGGCGGCCAGCGTCAGGATCGCCGCATTGATCAGCAAGGCGAGCGAGAGGGACACCAGCGTGTCGAAGGTACAGAGCCGCAGCCCGTCCTGCAACTCCGCCGGAGACCGGCCGATGCGCCGCGTCTGCACAATGGACGAATGCAGGTAGAGGTTGTGCGGCATGACCGTCGCGCCGAGGATGCCGATGGCCAGCAGCAACGCATGCCGGTCGTGCACGGCCACGCCGTTGGGGACGAAGCCCTGCATCACCGCCGCCCAGTCGGGCCCGACCAGGACCAGTTGCACCGCAAAACAGACCCCGATGGTCATCACCAGTCCCAGGATGATGGCCTCCACCTGCCGGAAGCCCCGCCCCTTCAGGCCCAGAACGATCAGCGTATCAAGCGCCGCCAGGGCAACTCCGCTCATCAGCGACATTCCGAACAGCAGATGCAGCGCCAGCGCGGTACCCAGCACCTCGGCCACATCGCAGGCGATGATCGCCAGCTCCGCCATGAGCCACAGGGAGAGGTTGACCGGACGCCGGTAACGGGCGCGGCAGGCCTGCGCCAGATCCATCTGGGTGACGATGCCCAGCCGCAAGGCGAGGGTCTGCAGCACCATGGCCGCGAGGCTGGAGGCCAGCACCACCCACAGCAGCGCGTGGCCGAAGCGGGAGCCCGCCTCGATGTCGGTGGCCCAGTTGCCGGGGTCCATGTAGCCCACCGAGACCAGCAGCCCGGGGCCCGCCACCTTCAGCAGGCGTCGCCATAACGGGCCCTGGGTGGGCAGCGGAATCGATCCGTGGACTTCGGAGGGGCAGAACGGCGCAGTGGCCGTGGTCGGAAGACGAAACATGGGGTCAGATTGTGCGGCGTCCGACAAAGACGAAGGGCGGACTCCCGCTAGAAGTCCGCCCCATCCCTTTGCCCATCACCTCAAAGTCGTCCGGCTTTCGCCTCTGCGGTTCAGCCACCATTTCCGTTCCGCATGAGTTGAAGATTACGCGCCACCACCGGAGATGCCCAGTCAACGATACCGCCTCGACCCCTCGGAGGATCCAGCAAAGCCGTGTCAGTCAATGACTGACAGCGGAGACGGACAAGGCGTTGGTCGCGCTTCCAAAACCGCAGCAAAGTGGGGACAGCGCCCCGCGTCGTGATGGGCCTCGCGGACTCAGCGCAGCAGCCGATACAGCGTATTGCGGCCGATCCCCAGGCGCCGCGCCGCTTCGGAGACGTTGCCGTGACATGCCGTCAACACCTGGCGCGCGTGGGCCTTGGCATGCCCGCGAAGGGCGGCGGAGGGCGGCGTCGAGCCGGCGTCTGACGAAGCGCGCGCATGAGCAGGGCTGTCGTTGGTGGCCGGCACTTCACTTGCCTCCGGTTCACCCGCATTCACGTCAGCCGCATTCACGTTAGCCACCTTCACGTGAGCGACATTGACGTGAGCCACCTTGACGTGCGCCGCGTTCACGTCAGCCGCCCTCACGTGAGCCGCCGACACTTCACCTGCCGCCGCTTGATCCGCCGTAAGTTCACCTACCTGCACGTCACCTGTTGCCATTGGACCGGCCGCCATTTGATCGGCCGCCATTCCACCCGCCGTGAGTTCCGCTTGAAGATCCTCGGGCAGATGCTCAACCTGGATCTCACGCTCCCACGGCTCCAGCATGGCGACGGCCACACGCAGGGCCTGCTCCAATTGGCGGATGTTGCCGGGCCAGGCGTAGCGCTGCATCAACGTCATCACGGAGGGCGCGACCGACACCTCAACGCCTGAGTCACCGTTGCCCGCGGCCGATGGCCGATGCGGATGCAGCGGATGCAGCGGATGAAGCGGGGGCAGAGGCAGAGGCAGAGGCAGAGGCTGAGCTTGTGCCTGAGCCTGGGTCTGTGGCCCGGGCTGGGGCTGCGCAGCCAGTATCCGCCCCAGCAACCGCTGCACCAGAGTGGTCAGATCACTGCGGGCGCGCAGCGGCGGAACGGTCAGGGCCAAACCATTGATACGGTAATAGAGGTCCTCCCGAAAGCGCCCCTCCTCCACCATGGCCCGCAGCGGACGATGACTGGCGCAGATCAACTGCACATCCACCGACACCGCCGCACCGCCGCCCAGGGGCTGCACCTGCCGGTCCTGCAGAACGCGCAGCAGCCGGGCCTGGAGCGGCAGCGGCATGTCGCCGATCTCATCCAGGAACAGCGTACCCCCGTGGGCCTGGCGCAGCCGTCCGGCAGCACCTTCGCGCGACGCGCCCGTAAAAGCACCGCCGCGGTAGCCAAACAGCTCAGCCTCGATCAGCCCTTCCGGCAGTGCAGCGCAGTTCACCGCCACATAGGGTCCCTTGCAGCGCAGGCCGCTGTCGTGCACCGCCCGCGCCAGGACATCCTTGCCCACGCCCGACTCGCCTTGCAGCAGCAGGGCAATGGGCTTGTTCAAAACCTTGTGGAGGCGGCGAAGCAGATGATGGACCGCCGGGTCGCCCAGATCAAGGGCGGCCAGCGGCGCAGGCCACTCGGCGTCGGGGCTGTGCTCCGGCATCTGCAGTGGAGCCCGCGCCGTCGCGGACGGAACGCCGGGAAGCGGTGACTGCGCCCATCGGCTTGGCAGGAGACCTCCCGCTGATGGGGCGAGCGCCGCAGTACCCGCGACATTCGCGACATTCGCGACATTCGCGACATCCGCGACTTTTCCGACACTCCCGACTTTCTCGGCATTTGCGGCGTTTGCGGCACTCGCGGCATTTGGGGCATTTGGGGCGGGCATGGCAGGCGCACCACGGCCGCCATCAGGCGCATTCCAGTCAACCGCGATGGGCGCAGCGGCGCCGGCCGCGCGATCCGGATGTGCATGCCCGATCGTCGCCCCTCCATCGTTCCGCTCAGACAGGGCCAGCCTCTCCACCCCCACCCACGTGCGACGCCAGGCCGCCGGCACACTCGCCCGCACCCACAGCGCCGTCGCATCACCCTCGCGCCGCACGCACTGCGGCGCAGCATCGTCCATGCATGCCCAGGTCAGTAATTGCGGCCAAGGGATCGGCAACACCGCCTCCAGCCGCAGCGACCGCGACGCCTCCGCCCCCAGCCACCCCAGCGCCGTCTCATTGCCGCCAATGATCCAGCCCTCCTCGCTGACCGCCAGCAGACCCTCGCCCGCCGTCCCCAGGCCCTCGCGCTGCGGGTGCAGTTGCAGCCGCAGCGCCTCTGCATGCCGCGTCTGGAACAGCCTATGCTCCACCGACCGCGCCGCCATCCGGACCAGAGCCAGTGTGTGCCGATGGAAGCTGCGCTGATCGCCGGAGATGTCCAGCACGCCCAGAACCCGTCCCTGCGGATCCCGGATCGGCGCCGCGGTGCAGCTCAGAAATCCGTTGCGCTCCAGATAGTGTTCCCCGCCCATCACCGCCACCGGCCGGCGCTCCACCAGCGCGGTGCCGATGGCATTCGTGCCCCGCCAACGCTCGTCCCAGATGGCGCCCGGCCGCAAGGCCACCCTCTGGGCCCGGTCCACGAACCGGCCATCCCCCAGCGCCTGCAGCAGCAGCCCCTGGCCATCCGACAGGATCACCATGCCGTCGCTCTCACGGGTCTGGGCAAACAGGTCCTGCATCACTGGCCGTGCATGCGCCACCAGTTCATGCTGCTGCTCCAGCGCCCGCATCAGTTGCGCCGACGACGCATGCGGCGCTCCCGGCGTGCGGCCCACCGGACTGAGGCCAGCCGCATGGCTGCGCAGCCAGCTGCGACTCAAGCCCGCGTCCGGCAGGTTCAGCCGCAACTCACCGGTTTCCAGCAGCTCCCGCCGCGCGGCTCGCAGCCGCCCCGGCGCCACTGTGGCGATCGAAGTCTTGGACATCGCTTGTCTCCTGGCGGACGTTCTTTTGGCCGTCCTGCCTGATGTTCTGGCTGAAGTTCTGCCTGATGTTCCGTTTTGGAACACCTGTTCCGCCTGTGCTGTCGCGGCGCAGGTGCTCCGACGCATCCTCACCCTTCCGGCCCCGCATGGGAAGGGGCCAACCCCGAATTTGCGCAGATCCGACCTGCGCTTGGCCCCGGTTCCGCCTGATTCCTGCCGGAACCCCAGCCGCAAGCGCCTGCCCCGCGTCCTGGCACGGTGCCTGCAATGCAGACCCCGCTCATCAACCACAACGGAGACAGTCCATGATCTACGCCCAGCCTCATCAAGAAGGCGCTTTGCTGCAGTTCAAGCCCCGTTACGACAACTTCATTGGCGGCCGCTGGGTCGCGCCGGTGGAGGGCCAGTATTTCGACGTGATCACGCCCATCAGCGGCAAGGTCTACACCCAGGCCGCCCGCTCCACCGCGGCGGACATCGAACTGGCGCTGGACGCTGCCCACGCCGCCAGCGCGAAATGGGGCGCCACGCCGGCGGCCGAGCGGGCCAATGTCCTGCTGCGCATTGCTGACCGCATCGAACAGAACCTGGAGCGACTCGCCTACGCCGAGACGGTGGACAACGGCAAGCCGATGCGCGAGACGCTCAATGCCGACGTGCCGCTGGCGGTGGACCACTTCCGGTACTTTGCCGGCTGCCTGCGGGCGCAGGAAGGGGCGCTCAGCGAGATCGACGCCCACACCGTGGCCTACCACTTCCATGAGCCGCTGGGCGTGGTGGGCCAGATCATCCCGTGGAAC
>CBIHOT010000051.1:0-31196 GCA_966211495.1 uncultured Roseateles sp.
GTTCCGCATTCCTGACCCGCGTCCCGGGCCAGAACAATAACGACGTGGAAGGCAAGAATGCCTCGACCAATGTGGACGCGTCCATCAGCTACAAGTACAGCGACCGGCTGAGCTTCACCCTGGAAGGCGTCAACCTGACCAACGAGGTGAACGACCAATTCATCTCCCGTGCTCGCAACAGTCCGGTGGTCTACAACGTCACCGGCCGCGAGTATCTGGTCGGCATGGCCTACAAGTTCTGAGTCGGACAACAACGAAAGGTGGACATGTTGGGCGCGATCCGTTTGAAGCGCGTCTGCCGGCTGCTGACGCTGGCCGCGATGCTGACGGGCGGAACCGCCCACGCCGATTCGCTCCGGGTGATTCTGGTGGGAGACTCCACCATGGCACCCCGCAGCGGTTATGGGGATGCCTTGTGCGAACGCTTCAAGCCGGAGGTGCAATGCCTCAATCTGGCCAAGGGCGGACGGAGCACCAAGAGCTATCGCGCTGAAGGGCTGTGGGATCAGGTGATGGCTTTGCTGCGGGAGCGGCCAGCCGGACAGACCGATCTGATACTGCTGCAATTCGGCCACAACGATCAGCCCGGCAAACCGGGGCGGTCGACCGATCTGGCGACGGAGTTCCCGGCCAATCTGGCGGGCTATGTGCGGGATGTGGCGCCAACTGGCGCGCAGCTGGTGATGTTGACCCCGCTCACACGGCGCAGTTTCGATTCGGATGGGCAGCTGCGTAATGACCTGCGGCCGTGGGCGGAAACGACTTTGCGCGTGGGCGCCGAGCTTGGTGTGCCGGTGGTTGACCTCAATGCGGTGAGTCATGCCGCCGTGCAGGCGATGGGGCCCGACGAGGCCGACACGCTGGCCATGCTGCCGCGCCCTCCGGGTCCTCCGGCTTCTCCGGCGTCGTCTGTTGGCGCGAAGAATCCAGGGTTTGATTACACCCACCTGGGTCCCAAGGGCGCCGATGTGTTTTCCGGATTGGTCATGCAGCAGTTGACGCAGACGGTGCCCATGGTCGGGCGCTGGATGCGCTGAAGGGCGGGCCGCGTCAATCTCTTCTCAGCAGCGTTTGCTTATGACAAACGCGCGGCGCGCCCGAGCAGGCGACGTCGAATCCATGCAGTGACATCGTCGAATCGGTTCTCGAACCAGGTCTCTGAGCTGCGCACTCATTGCAGCGAGTCTGGACAGAAACAACCGAACCGGCGCATGGCACGCTGCAATTGATTCGATGAGCAATGACGAGAAGACTGTGGCGGGTATTGCCGCCTCGGAAAATGAAGACAGCAACCGGCGCCACAGCGACGTCGTGCAGCCTCTGGATGGCCAGCCGGCTCACCTGCCTCATCACTTTCTGGATTGGCACGAGATCAACGAGCGCGCGCTCTCAACCTTGAGCTCGCGATGAGGCAAACGCTCCATCTCCTGCATCGCCCCAGCGAAGACTTCGCTTTCTCTCTAAAGCTCCAGCTTGATCTGGTGCGACAACTGCTTCAGATCGCATCCCGACGAGACATCTCGTTAACTCCAGAGCATTGGCTCATAGCGACTGGAGATCGAGAAGGGTCAACCAAGCATCCTGTATTCGACACCGAGAGCGCGCTGGCGACTGCCCTTGCAGTATTCGAGTCGGACAACAGCAAGCGTCATGTATCCAAAGCCTTCACGATTTGGAACGGTGTCGAAGAACCGGCTCGTGGAGCTTCATGCGTCAGCAGATTCGCAATGACGAATGGGCGTCCTTGCAGCGTGGAGCTTGGCCTGGACTCACCTCATGGCGTCAGTCGCCTGGGAACTACCATGCAGGTCGTCGATTTTTTCATCGCCGCCTGCAGGCTGTACCGGCCCATCTGCGCCTGGATCTGGAACCCTTACTACGTCTACCGCCCGATGTTCAGCGACCGTCCGGGCGTGGGTTGGATGTTGTATCTGCCCCGCGCACTCACCGCTCAACAAGTCCCCGAGGCCCGCTTGCTGGTTCCCGTCATGGCCGGCGATGACCGCCAGGTTCCTCAGCTGATCGGCACGGTCATCGTCAGCGTGACAGACGAGCCCTTTGACGAGGCCAATCCCGAGCACGCACGCATCGCCAACGCGATCGAAATCCGACTGGTGGACCAGGATCTACTGCCGCGCTATGCCGACTTGTGAAATGACGCTTCGCGCCGGGTGGCATTGATAGCCGCGCGCACAAGGTGAAGAAGCGCGACCGAGTGTGGTCGTGCCCTTTGCCACACTGAGCCAAGATGTCATACACCCTGAACATCCTGCACCGTCCGCCCGACACATGGGCTGACTCACTGGACCAGCATCTGGATCGCGCTCACCGACTGCTCGCCATGGCGGCGGCTGCGGATCCGACCTTGGCCCCTGGACACTGGCTGATCGCCACAGGGGAACGCGAAGATTCCTACAAGCATCCAGTCTTCGACGCACATGCGGCGCGGCAAGAGGCGCTCGCCGTCTTTGTCGCCGACAACATGAACAACGACGCGGTGAAGTCCGTTTGCATCTGGAATGGTCATGAGGAAGTGGACGAGGGGGCTTCGCTCGCCATCATGTTTGCACGCACGGATGGCAGGTCCTGTGACGTGGACCTCAGCCTGACCGCCTCCCCCGGTGTGAGCCGCTTGGGCGCGCCAGCACAGGTCATCGAGGTATTCATCGCCGCCTGCAAGCTATACAGGCCCGTCTGCGCCTGGATTTGGAACCCGTACCACGCCTACCAGCCCGCGTTCAGTGACCGTCCCGGTGTCGGCTGGATGTTGTATCTGCCACGCGAACTCACCACTCAACAGGTCCCCGAGGCCCGATCGCTCATTCCGGTCATGGCCAATGACGACCGCCATATTCCGCATCAGATCGGCACGGTCATCGTCAGCGTGACGGATGAGCCCTTCGACGAAACCAATCCCAAGCACGCTCGCATCGCCAACGCAATCGAAGTCCGCCTCGTCGACCAGGATCTTCTGCCGCGCTATGCCGACTTGTGAAATGACGCTTCGCGCCAGCTTGCATTGATAGCCGCGCGCACAAAGTGAAGAAGCGCGACCGAGTGTGGTCCTGCCCTTTGCCACACTGAGCCAAGATGTCATACACGCTGAACATCCTGCACCGTCCGCCCGACACATGGGCTGCCTCACTGGATGCACACCTGAAACGCGCCCACCGTTTGCTCGCCCAGGCGGGAACTGCAGATCCAACGCTGGCCCCGGAGCACTGGCTCATCGCAGCGGAAGATCGAGAGGGTTCGCGTCAGCACCTCGTGTTCAGCGCCTCAGGAGTACGGGCAAGCGCTCTGCAATATTTGACGGAGAAGAACAGCAGTCATGCAGTCGCGAAATGGGCCACTCTCTGGAACGGGCATGAGGAACTGAACCAGGGCGCTTCGATGTCTCTTTGGTACGCCCTCATGGATCGTCGTCCATGCACGGTAGATGTCGGCTTTGACTCGCCGCCTGGCGTGAGCCGCCTGGGCGGGCCGGCGCACGTCGTGGAGTTTTTCATCGCCGCCTGCAAGCTCTACAGGCCGGTCTGCGCCTGGATTTGGAACCCGTACCACGCCTACCAGCCCGCGTTCAGCGACCGTCCCGGCGTCGGCTGGATGTTGTATCTGCCACGCGCACTCACCACTCAACAGGTCCCCGAGGCTCGCTCCCTGGTCCCCGTCACTGCCGACGACGACCACCAGATCCCGCATCAGATCGGCACGATCATCGTCAGCGTGACGGATGAGCCCTTCGACGAAACCAATCCCGAGCACGCCCGCATCGCCAACACGATCGAAGTTCGCCTCGTCGACCAGGATCTTCTGCCGCGCTATGCCGACTTGTGAACCGGCGCGTCTGGCACCAGATCTGCCATGACCTCAGCCGGAATGACCGCGCCGGGATGCTGAATCACTCGCGCCGCCACCCGATTGCCAAACGTCGCAGCCTCCACCGCCGACCCGCCGGCCAACCGACGCGCCAGATAGCCGCCCGCGAAGGAATCCCCGGCGGCCGTGGTGTCCACCACCCTCTCGACGCGTTCGGTCGGCGCGGTCAGCCAACGGCTCGGCTCTTTGCCGTCCCGAACCAGCGTCGGCTCCGCGCCCCGTTTGATCACCAGTTCCGGCGTCGGCAGGTCCTGCGCGCGAGTCAGGGCCGCGTCGAGTGATGGCAGTTCCCACAGCGCCTGATGATCATCGGCCGTGACCAGCGCCACGGTGGCGAGGCTGAAGGCCCGATCAAAGGCTTCGCGTGCCTCCTGGACCTGCGGCCACAACCGGGGACGGTAGTTGTTGTCGAACACCACGGTCGCCCGGGACCGCATCCGCGCCATCAACGCAAACAGCCTCTCGCGCCCCGCCGGCGGAAGGATGGCGAGTGTGATGCCGCTGAGATACAGCGCATCGAATTGCTCCGCCGCCTGTTCGAGCGGAGTTTCATCGACCTCGAAATACGCTTTCGCAGCCGCGGTGTCGCGCCAGTAATGGAAGCTCCGCTCGCCACGCGCGTCGACTTGAATCATGTAGAGCCCCGGATGCCGCCCGGGAATGCGACGGACCAGCCCTGTGTCCAGCCCCTGCCCCACCCACCGCTCGAGCAGACCCTGGCTGAGGCTATCCTCGCCGACCGCCGTCGCATACGCCACCTCAATGCCGGCCGCCTGGCCGCAGCGACGCAGATACACCGCCGTATTCAGCGTATCGCCACCATAGGTCTGGGTCATCGGTCCGAAGGCCTGGCCCTGCAGTTCAAGCATGCATTCGCCAATGACCGCCACACGCTGGATCATGGAATTCTCAATTTTTGGAACGACGTTCCGAATTCTCCAATCCTGCCGATAAAGGTGGGAGCGTGCAGACCCTAGGGTCTCGCGATGAAGTGACGGACTTGTGCCCGTCAGTGCGGCTCATTCGCCACGGAAAGCGCCGCGGCTGCCGTCAGCAGCTCCTCCGGAAACGCCGCAGGCGGATCAATGCCCACCCGCGTCAGCCGCAGCTTCCAGATGTGTCCCTGGGCCACCCAGTAATACATCCAGTCCCGCGTGGGCTGGCCCCTGACGTAGACGAGGAACTCGTCCCGGAGCAGTGGCAAGGACTGCCCATTCGTCTGAATCTCGATCTTTTCGGATGAAAGCACCCGGGTCTGCTCATTCGCCGCAGGAGGCTCCCGCTTTTGCGCCGCTGCGACCACATTGCGAGCGGAATCGTCGTGATCGCGCCGGACTCGCGCATCGTCGAGCGACGTTGGAAACGGCGAAAGCCCCGCCGTATAAACATACAGGCTCACATGAAAGCCGCCGTGATCCTTGAACACGACGGCAGTACCTGCGCCAGGATATTTGGGCTCAAGATCGGTGGTCTGGACGATCTCGAAGCCTGCCACCGACGCTGGCAGGGCCGGGGTGTTCGCTCCGGCCCAGGCGGTTGTTTGCAGAAGTACCAGGCATCCGGCCACCGCACAATGAATCCACCGGAACGCCCGCATTCGCCCCAGTGCAAATAGGCGTTGCAACGCGTGAGTCACGATGGCTTGGTCTTCCATGAACCGTCTCCCCGGGATCGGTAGTGAATGCTTTGCCAAGCATCTTGCAATGATCCACTTGTGCGATCCATTGGTGGTTTGCCATGATTCGCCACCGCCAACAAGGGAATCGACCTGCCCTTTCAGGTCTTATTCAAGGAGAGAGAACCATGCAACAACCTGATCAGACGAAGCTGCCTTCCAGTGCCGACGCCAAGGCCTTCTGGATTGTCGACGCGCAATACCAGCGCGTTTTCGAGCCGGTCGAACTCATCGCATCCGAACTCAGTGCAGTGGCCGGCGGACCGGAAGTGGAAAACGGCTCATCAAATCTGACTGCAGATCAGCACTGGTTCTGATCGGCCTGCCGTCGGCCGCCTTGATGGCGGCTGGCGGTCAGCGCTTATCCAAGGCGATGCGCATCCTGCAGAAGGTTCAGCGCCTCTTCGGTATCGCCATGGCGCACCGCCCAGATCGCCTTGTCCAGATGCGCAACCCCGCGCTCGCTCACCTCATCGTGCTGCGCAATCAGGGCCTGACGCGTCTGACGCATCATCTGCAGCGCATGATCTTCATGCGAGCAGTAGAGCTCCACACGCACGTCCCGCAACTGCTGCTGCAGATGCGACCGGCGCTGCTCACGTCCGGCAACTTCATCGTCCTGAACAGGCGCTGCCGAAGCAGACGCCGCGGCGAAAGCCGCCATCAGGGCCAGGATTGGGGAGGTCTTGATCATGTCGTACTCCTGTGGGCGCCGCCTGGCGCCGTGAGACAAAGAGTGCGCCGCGAGTGTTAGACCCGGCTTAAGCCGATGTTGCTGCTGTGCAAAGCGCGCGAGTGGCGCCCCTCGGGTTTCCCCGCCTTCATTCGTGCAGCGCCCGAACTAATATCCGTCTCAGCCCGCACCCATAGCAGGCAGGAGACAACTTTGCAGAGCGAAGGCGGCAGCAGCCAGCAGTGGCTGAAGCTCATCAACCGCATGGCGCTGGTGCGCCATCTATGCGTCCATCCCGGTCTGTCCCGCGCGGACTTGGCCGTTGAGGTGGGCCTCACCAAATCGACCATCAGCGCCCTCACCCGGGAGCTGATCGCCGAAGGCTGGTTGATGGAAAGCGGCGTCGTCGCCACCGGGGACCTCGGCCGCCGCCCCACCCCGCTCTTCATCAATCCAGACCGCCTGATCCTGCTCGGAGCCGAAGTCGGCATCGAGTCGGTGCGGGTGGTGGCCACGTCCCTCACCGGCGAGATCCGCGCGCGGGCCGTCAGCGCTTACGGCGCCAGCCGGTCGGCCAAGGCCTGCATCGGCGTGCTGGCCTCGCTGCTGCAGAAAGTCTGCGGCCCCCTGCAGGCCTCGCAGAACATCATCGGCATCGGCGTCGGCCTGCCCGGCGGCGTGGATGAGGCGCAAGGCGTGCTGCATTTCGCCCCCAACCTCGGCTGGCGCGACCTGCCCGTCGGTGCCTGGCTCGGCGAGCGACTGGCCGGCACGCCGCTGGCCGACGTGCCGCTCTACCTGCAAAACGAAGCCGATGTGGCCGCACTCGGCGAGATGGAATTCAATCCGACCCCGCAGCCGATGGACCCGCTGCTCTACGTGAGCATCAACCAGGGCGTGGGCGCCGGCGTGATCGTCGGAGACCGGCTGCTGACAGGCAGCCGCGGCTTTGCCGGTGAAGTGGGCCACATGGTGCTGCAGATCGATGGCCCGCTGTGCAGCTGTGGCCGCCGTGGATGCGCCGAAGCGTTGATCGGCATGCGGGCCATGCTGCGCCCGGACGAAGCCGCCGAGCCGGGTCCCCATTCATTGGCCGAGGTGCGGACACGGTTGATCGACAAAGACCGTGCCACGCTCAAGTCGGTGACGGCGGCAGGACGTTATCTCGGCGTGTTGCTGCAGAACCTGAACACCGCCTACGACCCCGCCTGCATCGTGCTGGGCGGCGCCGTGGTCGAGCTGGGAGACCCCTTCCTCCAGCCCGCGCTGGACACGCTCAATGGCTACGCGCAGGCCGCCAGCCTCGCCCCGCCGCTGGTGCGCACCTCCCGTTTCGGCGCCGATGCCGTGGCCGCGGGTGCCGCTGCACTCGCCCGTTATCGCGTCACTCGCCCCCAACTGCCACAGGCCAGTGCCGGCCGTGGCGCCCCCATGACCAACGAAGACACCGAGGAGTCGCTCTGATGTATCTTGGGATCGATCTCGGCACGTCCGAAATCAAGCTCCTGCTGCTGGACGCTCAGGGCCAGGCCGTGGGCCGCGCCAGCGCGCCGCTGACGGTGCAGCGCCCTCACCCGCTCTGGTCCGAACAGGACCCCGCCAGCTGGTGGACCGCGACGTCGCAGGCGGTGGCCGCGCTGCGCGCCTCGGCGCCGCAGGCGTGGTCGCAGATCCGCGGCATCGGCCTGTCCGGCCAGATGCATGGTGCGGTGCTGCTGGATGCAGCAGACCGGGTGCTGCGTCCTGCCATTCTGTGGAACGACGGCCGCAGCCATGCGGAATGTGACGCGCTGACCGCCGCTGCGCCGCAGCTCGCCGACATTGCCGGCAACCTCGCCATGCCGGGCTTCACCGCGCCCAAGCTGCTGTGGGTGCGCCGCCACGAACCGCAGGTCTTCGATGCCACCGCCACGGTGCTGCTGCCCAAGGACTATCTGCGCCTGCTGCTGACCGGCGACAAGGTCACCGATCCTTCCGACGCCGCAGGGACCCTGTGGCTGGATGTGGCCGCGCGGGACTGGTCCGACGTGCTCCTGTCCGCCTGCGGCCTGCGCCGCGAGCAGATGCCACGCGTGGTCGAAAGCAACCATGTCGGCGGCACCCTGCGTCCGGATCTGGCGCGCGACTGGGGCCTCTCTCCCGAGGTGGTCGTGGCCGGCAGCGCGGGCGACAACGCCGCCAGTGCCATCGGCATCGGCGCAATGCGGCCCGGCGAAGGCTTCCTGTCGATGGGCACCTCCGGCGTGCTGTTCGTCGTCAACGACCGTTACCGGCCCAACCCCGCTTCGGCGGTCCATGCCTTCTGCCATGCGCTGCCCGGCCGCTGGCACCAGATGAGCGTGATGTTGTCGGCCGCCAGTGCGCTGCGCTGGTTCTGTCACTTCAGCGGCGCCAGCGATGAGGCGGCGCTGCTGACCGAGGTGGCAGCCCTGCCGACGCAGGATCTCGCCACCGCGCCGCTCTTCCTGCCCTATCTGGCCGGCGAACGCACGCCCCACAACGACCCCTTTGCGACCGGCCAGTTCCATGGGCTCACCCATGAGAGCACCCGCGCCCACGCCGGTTATGCGGTGCTTGAAGGCGTTGCCTTCGGCATGGCCGATGGTCTGGCGGCCCTGCAGGCGGCCGGCACCAGCGTGACCGAGCTGTCCTTTGTCGGCGGCGGCTCCCGCAGCGCGTACTGGGCCCAGCTGATGGCGGATGTGCTGCGCGTGGACATCGTCCGCCATGCCGACGCAGATGCCGGCGGTGCCCTCGGCGCAGCGCGACTGGCCTGGATGGCGGACGGCGGTGATGAGCGCACCGTCTGCCAGCGTCCTGCCATCAGCGATCGCTTCCAGCCGCGCGCGGATCGCGGCGAAGTCCTGGCTGCTCGCCTGGCGCGATTCCGGGCACTCTACCAGCAGCAGCGCCAGCTGCCCCCGTTGCCGACCGCCGAGCCGACGTCCTGACACTCGTCGCCCCACCCTGACGCGTATTGAACGGTCCCCACCCCACATTCTTCTTCATCATGACCAGCTACTTCTCCCACATTGCACCGATCCGCTACCAGGGCCCCGGCTCTGACGAAGCGCTCGCCTTCCGTCATTACGACAAGGACCGCATCGTCCTGGGCAAGCGCATGGAAGAGCACCTGCGCTTTGCGGTCTGCTACTGGCACAGCTTCTGCTGGACCGGTCTGGATCCGTTTGGCAGCGGCACCTTCGAGCGGCCCTGGTTCCAGGGCGGCTCTGCGATGGAGCTGGCCGAGATGAAGGCGCAGGCCGCCTTCGATTTCTTCAGCCGTCTCGGCACCCCCTACTACTGCTTCCACGACCGCGACGTGGCGCCCGAAGGCAGCACCCCGCGCGAGAGCCACGAGCATCTGGCCCGCATGGTGGACGTGCTCGGCGAGCATCAGCAGCGCACCGGCGTGAAGCTGCTCTGGGGCACGGCCAACCTGTTCAGCCACCGCCGCTTCATGGCGGGTGCGGCCAGCAATCCGGACCCGGAGATCTTCGCCATGGCGGCCCTGCAGGTACGCGACGCGATGGACGCCACCATGCGTCTGGGCGGCGAGAACTACGTGCTGTGGGGCGGCCGCGAAGGCTATGAAACGCTGCTCAACACCAATGTCGACCAGGAGATGGACCAGCTCGGCCGCTTCCTGTCGATGGTGGTGGACTACAAGCACCGCAAGGGCTTCAAGGGCACCATCCTGCTGGAGCCCAAGCCGCGTGAGCCGTCCAAGCATCAGTACGACTTCGACAGCGCCACCGTCTACGGCTTCCTGACCCGCTACGGTCTGGAGAAGGAGGTCAAGGTCAATATCGAGGCCAACCACGCCACCCTCTCCGGCCACTCCTTCGAGCATGAGATTGCCGTGGCCGCTTCGCTGGGCATCCTCGGCAGCATCGACATGAACCGCGGCGATCCTCAGCTGGGCTGGGACACCGACCAGTTCCCCAACAACGTGCCCGAGATGGCGCTCGCGCTCTATCACATCCTGCAAGCCGGCGGCCTCGGTAGCGGCGGCCTCAACTTCGATGCCAAGGTGCGTCGCCAGTCGCTGGATGCCGAGGACCTGTTCCACGGCCACATCGGCGGCATGGACGTCTGCGCCAAGGCGCTGCTGGTGGCCGAACAGATGATCCAGGATGGCCGTCTGGCCGAGGCCCTCAAGCAGCGCTACGCCGGCTGGTCTACATCCGAGGGGCGCGACATCCTCGAAGGCCGCCGCACGCTGGAACAGCTGGCTGACCAGGTGCTGAGCCGCAACACCGATGTGGCGCCGCGATCCGGCCGCCAGGAATATCTGGAGAACCTCGTCAACCGTTTCTGCGCCGCCTGAGGCGCCGGGCCCGCGGCTGACGCGTGGCTTGTCCGCCATGCGCCACTGCAGCCCCCAAGCCGGACGGCCCTCCGTGCCGTCCGGCTTCGAGTCCACCGGGACCTTGTCGTCCCTCAGCCTGACGCTGACAACTTCCCGTGGCGGCCCCAGGGCCAGAGCCGCGCGGGTCTGTGTTTTTTCCGATGTCCCCAAGGACATCAGCGCCCATGAAGGTGCTTCGCCGCCGGCCTCCGCCAGGCCGGCAACGGATCGCCGCAAATCCTCATGAGGCCTCGCCATCGAGCAAGAGGCCCACACCAGAAGAGATTGGAGACAACATGCGCACACACCAGCGGACTGCGGTATCCCTTGCCGCCGCCCAGGCCACCTGCATGATCGGTGGCCTCGTCTTCAGCCAGCTCGCCGCGGCTCAAGGTCCTTCCACCCCACCTCCAGCACCGGACGCCCCGGCCGCCACCGCGTCGGCCCCGGCCGGCAACCGCCAGGAGGTACCCACCAAGGTCGAGACGGTGGTGGTGACCGGCAAGCGCGCCGCGCTCAGTTCCGCCCAGCGGATCAAGCAGAACGCCGATGAGGTGGTCGACTCGATCGTGGCCGATGACATCGGCAAGCTGCCCGACCGCTCGGTGACCGAGGTGCTGGCCCGGGTCGTTGGCGTGACGATGGACCGCACCATGTCCAAGGACGATCCCGAGCACTTCTCGGTCGAAGGCTCCGGCATCACCATCCGCGGCCTGACCTTTGTCCGCTCCGAAATGAACGGCCGCGATTCCTTCAGCGCCAACGGCGGCCGTGCCCTCAACTTCGAGGATGTGCCGCCGGAGCTGATGTCCGCCGTGGACATCTACAAGAACCCGTCGGCCGAGCAGATCGAAGGCGGCATCGGCGGTCTGGTGAATTTGCGTACGGCCCTGCCGTTCGATTTTTCGGGCCTCAAGACAGCGTTGTCAGTCCAGACGACGTATTCGGATCTGAAGAAGAAATCGTCCCCGGGTTTGTCGGGGCTGGTGTCGAACCGATGGAATACCGACCTCGGCCAGTTCGGCGCCCTGCTGCATCTGGCCACGTCCAAGAGCAGCACCCGCACCGACGCCTTCCAGGTGGAGCCCTACTATCCGCTGGCCAATGCGGTCGACGGTCAGGCAGCCGGCACCTATCGCTGGGTGCCCAAGGGCTCGGCCTGGCGAACGCTGGACTTCGATCGCAAGCGGGACGGTCTCTACGGCGCGCTGCAATGGAAGAACGACACCGTCGAGTCGTCTCTCACCTACTTCAAAAGCAAGTACAAGATGGCGTGGGACGAACGCGCCATCTTCGCCCAGTCCGACCCCTACAAGATGCGGGTGCGGGATGGCGTCTTCGGCAGCAACGGCGAATTCCTGTCCGGCACGCTCTTCAACAGCGATGGCACCGGCATCAACTTCGGCTCGGACACCCGCACCGCCTGGCGCAAGTCGGACACGCAGGATCTGGGCTGGAAGCTGAGCTGGCAGCCCAACAACCGCTGGCAGCTGAATTCGGATTTGCAATACATCCGCGCCAACAGCCGTGCCTTCGACTCGACCGTCGGCATGGGCATGTTCATGGAGAGCGAGACCATCGATCTTCGCGGCGGCCGCCCCACCCTCACTTTCAGCGATGCCGAGCGCGCCGCGCTGCTGGACCCCTCCCGCTACTACTGGGCCTTCACCCAGGAGCATCAGGACAAGAGCAAGGCGACTGAAAAAGCCTGGAAGGGCGACGCGCGCTTCCGCTTTGAAGACGGCGTGCTGCAGGACCTGCGCTTCGGAGTGCGCTTCACCGAACGCGACGCCACGACGATCAACACGACGCCCAAGTACTTCTGGTCGCCGATCTCGCAGCCGTGGCAACTGGGCTGGGACATCGGACAGCTCGCCTTCCTGAACGACCCGCGCTTCAACGCCAACCACTACGTCTACAACTTCAACAATTTCTTCGGCGGCAAGGCCTCGGTGCCGTCGCTGATCTTCCCCACGGCCAATATGGCGTCCGGTTATCCGGACAGCTATGCCGCGCTGCACGCCTATCACGACATCCTCTGCGCGGCGCAGCATGCCGGTGACAGCGCCAGTTGCACGAAGTGGGCCCCGGCGCCGTTCGGCACCGATCCGATCGGCACCAACGACCAGACCGAGAAGACACAGGCGGCCTACGCCCAGCTGCGTTTTGCGCTGGACGACAGCTTCGGCGTGCCGGTGGACGGCAACCTTGGCCTGCGGGTGGTGCGCACCCGCATGGATGCGGCCGGCTACACCACCTTCACCGGAACGCAGGTGCCGGTCAACGCCATCGGCGTGCCGGTGCCGACCATCCCGAATTTCGCGGTGGCCCAGGACTACAGCCAGACCTACACCAACAGCCTGCCCAGTCTGAACCTGCGCTTCAAGGCCACCGAGAAGCTGCAGTTCCGCGCCGCGCTGGCCAAGGCGGTGTCGCGTCCGGACTTCAGCCAGTTGCAGGCCACCACCCAGCTCTCGCAGACGGTCACGTCCAACACCGACGCCAACAACGTCACCACCGTCACCAACGTGACCCGCACCGGCACGGCGGACGGCAATCCGATGCTCAAGCCGGTTCGCGCCACCCAGGGCGACCTGACGGCCGAGTGGTACTTCAGCAAGACCGGCTCCTTCACCGTCGCCGCCTTCCACAAGGACCTCAAGGACGTCATCATCAACCAGACCACGGTGGTGCAGGTGCCGGACGTGACTGGCGCGGCGCAGAACTTCACCGTCACCTCGCCGATCAACGGCGCCAAGGCCAAGGTCAATGGGGTGGAGCTGGCCTTCCAGACCTACTTCGACAGCCTGCCCGGCTGGCTCTCCGGCTTCGGGGTGCAGGCCAACTACACCTACGTGAAGAGCAGCACCAAGCTCTACAACCCGGTGACCTCGGCCTACTGCGCCGGCAGCAACAGCGCCTCCAACCTCAACCTGAACCTGAACGGGTGCGACACGGACGGCCGCTCCTTCGGCAATCTGCCGCTGGCCAACCTGTCGAAGAATTCCTACAACCTGGCGCTGCTGTATGACCGGGGTCCGATCTCGGCTCGCGTGGCCTACAGCTGGCGGTCCAAGTACCTGCAGGCGGTGAATGTGAACGGCACCAACGGCGGCGATGGGTTGGACACCAATCCGAACAGCCAGACCTTCGGCGGTACGTCGGTCGGCTGGGCGCTGCCCACCTGGGCCGATGCCTACGGCCAGCTCGATGCCGGCGTCTACTACAAGTGGAACGACAACCTGACGCTGGGTCTGGAAGGACAGAACCTCACCGACGCCACCTACAAGCAGTTGATGCAGCAGCACATCGGCATGATGGGCCGCGCCTGGTTCAACACCGGACGGCGCTACACGCTGAGTGCCCGGATGTCTTTCTGATCGGCCCGTGACATGCCCATGACACGCCGATCCGGAGAACCCTCGATGCGAAGCCGTTCTGAGTGGCACAGGGCCATGAAAGCTGTGGCACTGGCATGCGCGCTGGCCTCTGCGCTGGGGATGGGGGCGACCGCGCAGGCGGAGTCCTCGGTGGCGCCCCGGCTGATCCAGCAGGACGGTCGCTGGATGATGCAGGTGGATGGCCAGCCCTTCCTGATGCTGGCCGGCCAGGTTCACAACTCCAGCCACTGGACCGGGGCCCTGCCCCAGGTCTGGGCCGCCATTCGCGATGCCCATGCCAACACGGTGGCGGTGCCAGTGGCCTGGGAGCAGATCGAGCCGGAGGAAGGCCGGTTCGATTTCAGCTTTGTCGACACCCTGCTCAACCAGGCCCGCAAGCAGAAAGTGCGGCTGGTGCTGCTGTGGTTCGGCACCTGGAAAAACACCAGCGCGCAGTACACGCCGGCCTGGGTGAAGCTGCATCCCGACCGCTTTCCGCCGATGCTGGATGAGGAAGGCAAGCCGAGCTACTGTCTCTCCCCCTTCGGCGAGGCCACCCTCGAATCGGATCGGCGGGCCTTCGTGGCGCTGATGCGGCATCTGAAGCAGGTCGACGGCGACCGGCACACCGTCATCATGGTGCAGGTGGAGAACGAGGTCGGCACCTACGGTCTGGCGCGGGATCACGGCGCCGCCGCCGAAGCAGCATTCAACGCCCCCGTGCCGGACGCCATCCTGAAGGGCCAGCCGCCCAAGACGTCGGGCCGCGGCCGCGGTAACTGGCGCGAGGTGTATGGCGAGGATGCCGACCAGTACTTTCACAGCTGGGCCATCGCCCGCTACATCGACCGCATCGCCGAGGCTGGCAAGGCAGTGCATCCGCTGCCGATGTCGGTGAACAACGCGCTGCGGGACCCGCTGGAACCGCTGGCGCCCTGGAAGAAGAATTTCGCCAGCGGCGGACCGACCTACGATGTGCTCGGGCTCTACAAGGCGGCAGCACCCCACATCGACGTGATCGGCCCCGACATCTACATGCCGGAGTCGGCCAAGGTGACGCGGGTGCTCGACCAATTCCAGCGCCCCGACAACGCCTTGTGGGTGCCAGAGATCGGCAATGCCGAGCGCTATGCCCGTTACCTGTGGCAGGTGGTGGGACGCGGCGGCATCGGTGTCTCTCCGTTTGGCGTCGACTATGCGGACTACAGCAACTATCCGCTGGGCAGCCGATTCACCGATGAACGCATGACGGCGCCGATTGCGGCTGTCTACCGACTGCTGCGGCCGATGGCCTCGCAGTGGGCGGGATGGGCGCAGCAGGGACGGACTCGCGGCGCGGCTGAAGGCGACGACCATGCGCCACAGACCCTGGGTTTCGACGGCTGGACCGCCCAGCTGAGTTTTGGCGAATGGCAATTCGGTGAGCGCAGCTGGCCGCAGCTCAAGGACGATGCGCCCCCCGGCAGCGAGACGCCCGCAGGCGGCGTGGCTGTGGCGCAGATCGGACCGGACGAATTCATCGTGGTGGGCCAACGGGTGCGGCTGCGCTTGTCCCCGGACGCCAGCTTCCGCGGGCGCGGGCACACGCTGCTGTCCGCAGAGGAAGGCCAGTTCGATTCAAACGGACGCTGGGTGATGGCCCGGCGCTGGAATGGCGACCAGGTCGACTGGGGCTTCAACCTGCCGGCCCGGGGTGCCGTGCTGCGGGTGCGGATGGGGCGGTATTGATGAGACACCAGCACATCCGGGGCGCCATGGCCTGCGACGACGACCGCCAGCCCGATCACGGCCAGCCCGATCACGGCCAGCATCGCGAACCCGGCCACGGTCTCGCTGAGGCGCGACGCCAGTGGCTGACCGTTCATGCCCAGGCTGCGGCAGGTCTGCTCGCATGGAGCGCAGCGCCGACGCTGCTGGGGGCAGCACCCACGCTGATGGCCGCCCCCCAGCCCGGCCCAGCGTCACCTGCCCCTGCCACCGCCGATGCGCCCCACACTGCGCCCTACCGCTGGACCGCCGTGCCGTTTGGCGGCGGCGGCTACGTCGACGGCCTCCTTTTCCATCCCAAGCAGCGGGATCTTCTCTACTGCCGCACCGACATCGGCGGCGCCTACCGCTACGACCCCGCCGCACAGCGCTGGATCCCGCTGCTGGACCATCTCCCCCGCGCCCAGGCCGACCTGATGGGCGTGCTCAGCCTCGCCGTCGATCCCAACGACGCCGATCGCCTCTACGCCGCTGGTGGCCTCTATCTCGATCCTGCCGCCCAGGACGGCGCCCTGATGGCCTCCGCCGACCGCGGGGCCACCTGGACAGTGCATTCGCTGCAGTTGAAGCTGGGGGGCAACTCGGCCGGACGCGGCAGCGGGGAGCGGCTCCAGGTCGATCCCTGGCGCGGCGAGATCCTGCTGCTGGGCACCTCGCAGGACGGCCTGCTGCGAAGCAGCAACCGCGGCCGCAGCTTCGAAGCCCTGCCCTTTGCTCCACGGCATGTCTCGCTCGTGCTGCTGGATGCTGCCAGCGGCGGTCCCGGTCAAGCCGCGCAACGGATCTATGTGGGCAGCCACGATCAACCCGGGTTGTATCTCTCGGAAGACGGCGGCCAGCACTTTCAGCGAGTCACGCAGACACCGGCCCAGGCGCCGCAGCACGCGGCCCTCGGACCCGATGGCGTGCTGTATGTGAGCTTTTCGCTCGGGGACGGCCGCCACGTGGCCAACCCCAGTTACGCCACCACCGGCAGCGTATGGAAACGCGATGCCCACGGCCAATGGACCGACATCACCCCGGTGCGGCCGGGGACGGGGCGCCAGGGCTTCGGCTATTCCGGCCTGGATGTGGACCGTCAACGGCCCGGCCGGCTGGTGGTGTCCACCATTGAGCGCTGGATGGACGGCGACGACCTGTTCGTGAGCGAGGACGGCGGCGCTTCGTGGACCGCCCTGGGCGCACGGTCCCGGCATGAGCTCGGCACCCATCCCTGGCTGGCCAACTACAAGGCCAACACGCGCCGCCCCGATCCCATGGGGCATTGGCTGGCCGATGTGAAGATCGATCCCTTCAACGGGCGCCGGGCTGCCTACGGCACCGGGTATGGTGTCTGGATGACCGACGGCCTCGACATCCGTCCTGAAGCGCCGAAGGTGCCGTGGCGGTTCGCGGTCGACGGCATGGAGGAAACCGCGACGCTGGAGATCAAGTGCCCCCCGGTCGGCGCGACCTTGCTGGCGGCGATGGGCGATGTGTCGGGTGCAGGCTGGGACCGGCTGGACGTTCAAGCCTCCCGGCGACTGCTCACCCCGAGCAACGAGACCAACCGCTCGATCGACTTCGCCGGCCGTGTGCCGGAGATCCTGGCGCGGACGTCCGATCACTGCGCCACCGGCGGGTATGTGTCGAAGGACGGCGGGCTCTCGTGGCGCGCCTTTGGGCCCTCGTCGCGGCCCGCGTGGAACGCTCACGGCGGCCGGGCGCCGACCGGCATCGTTGCGGTGTCGAGCAAGGGCGGCTTCCTGCTCTGGGCGCCGGAGGGGCAGCCGGCCTTGTGGTCGGCGGACCTGGGGCGCACATGGTCCGTCAGCCAGGGCTGGCCGGCGTCCCCGAGCGTGCGGCTGTGGCCGGTGGCCGACCGGGTGGAGGAAGGCGTGTTCTATCTGCATGACCGCACCCGCGGATCGGTGCTGATCTCCGACGACGGCGGTGCCCGGTTCCGTCCGATGCTGACCGGCTTGCCTGTGGTGAAGGATCATGAGGACGCGCAACTGATCGCCGCGCCCGATCGTGCTCGCGACCTGTGGATGGCGCTGCCCGACGGGCTGCTGCGCTTTGGCGCCGCAGGCCAGACGCCGCAACGCCTGCCGCGTGTCTCGCAGGCGTGGATGCTGGCGCTGGGCGCTGCTGCGCCGGGCGCGCAGACGCCGGCGCTGTATGTGTGGGGACGCGTCCGCATGGGCGCTGCCGGACAGATTAGCGCGGAAAGGAACACCGAAAGGAACGCGGAAAGCGATACCCAGAGGAACGTCACGGGCAGCGGCCAGGGGGAAGAGGGATTCTTCCGATCCGACGACGCCGGCCAGACCTTCGTCCGCATCAACGACGCCCAGCATCAATACGGGCGGCTGCTGCAGATGGCGGCGCATCCACGGGAGCACGGGGTTGTGTTCATCGCGCCTCATGGGCGTGGGGTGCTGGTCGGACGGCCGGAGGGGCGCGCATGACGCCGATGCGATTGGGGATGGGCCGAGTCGATACTGATGCTGTGGCGGTGCCGCTGGCAGTTGGAGCCGCGTCCGTGGAGGCTGGTGCCTGGAGCGCGCCCGCCCTCCGGTTGACGTTGCCGCTGGAGACGAGATGGCTGCGGATGGGGGCGCCCCTGCGGGGGCTGGCGGCACTGCTGACGGTCGTCTGCGGCCTTGCTTCGGCGCAAGCGCCTTCCGGCCCACCGCCGCTGGCACGCGGCACGCCGGCGTTGACTCCCAGCGTGGCTTTGACCCTTCGGTATGACCGCCCTGCCCCGGACACGCCTGCCGGCTGGGAGCAGCAGGCGCTTCCGATCGGCAACGGCCGGTTGGGCGCGATGCTGTTTGGCGGCGTGGCCAGGGACCGTGTGTCCTTCAACGACATCACGCTGTGGACGGGCGACGGGCAGCAGATGGGTGCTTACCAGCCGTTCGGCAATGTGGTGCTGGAGCTTTCGGGACATGATCAGCAGATCAGCGGATATCAGCGCTCGCTGGACATCGCCTCAGCGGTCCACCATGTGCGCTATCGCCATCGGGGCGTGTGGTTCGAGCGGGAGACCTTTGCCAGCCATCCGGATCAGGTGATCGTGATGCGCCTGACGGCCAGCCGACCGGGTCAATACAGCGGGCGCGTCCGGCTGGAAGACCGTCATGGCGCGCCGGCCTTGGTGAGCGACACCGTCATCGAAGCAGTGGGAGCGCTCGCGCCGTTGTTGCCAACCGGCGAGGTCAAGTCCCTCGCTGCAGCGCCTGACGGACCGCAGGTCGGAACAATGCATGGAGCAGCCACGGGGCTTCCGACGCCCACGTCCCGGCAGGCCTCCCCCCAGCCGCGAGCGCTTGAATACACCAGCCGCCTGAAGGTGCTGCACGAGGGCGGACGCGTTCGGCAAGACGGAGCGTCCCTCGTCTTCGAAGGCTGCAACGGCGTCACCCTGATCCTGGCTGCAGGCACCAGCTACGTCCCCGAGGCTTCACGTGCTTTTCTCGGCGACTCCCCTCGCGCCCGCGTGGCCGCGCAGGCCGAGGCTGCCGCAGCGCAATCCTTCGATCAACTGCGCCGTGCCCATCTGCAGGACCATCAGCGCTTGTTCTCTCGCGTCCATCTCGACCTGGGCCGATCCCCTGCGGACCGCACCCGGCTGCCGACCGACGCCCGCCTGCTTCGCTACACCCGCGATGGGCAGGACCCGGAACTGGAAGCGCTGTATGTGCAGTACGGTCGTTATCTGCTGATCGCCAGCTCGCGGGACGCCCTGCCCGCGAATCTCCAGGGTCTGTGGAACGACAGCCTGACCCCGCCCTGGAACTCGGACTATCACACCAACATCAACCTGCAGATGAACTACTGGCCGGCGGAAACGGCCAACCTGGCGGAACTGGCGCAGCCATTCTTCCGGTTCGTGCAGAGCCAGATCCCGGTCTACCGCCGCACCGTCGCGGACATTGCTGCCGCTGCATCGGCGGCGTCGGCTGCATCGGCCGCGTCCTCCGCCCGTGGGGCCCTGGCCCTCGCGCAGTCTGATGCGCTCACCGATGGCAACCAGGCCACTGCCGTGCCTGCACCTGCCGACTCGCCCGCCAAGCCCGTCTCCCGCGAGCCAATCCCGATCGACGCACACGCCGGCAACGCGCGCCCGCCGGAGGAGCGCTTCCTGACCGCTGATGGGCGCCCCGTGCGCGGCTGGACCGTGCGCACCGAATCGAATCCCTTCGGCGTCATGGGCTACCTCTGGAACAAGACCGGCAATGCCTGGTACGCCCTGCATTTCTGGGAACACTACGCCTTCGGCCGGGACGGGACCTTCCTGCGACAGACCGCTTATCCGCTGATGAAGGAGGTCTGCCATTTCTGGGAGGACCAGCTCAAGCCGCTGCCAGACGGTCGACTGGTCGCGCCGATGGGATGGTCCCCGGAGCATGGCCCGGTGGAAGACGGGGTGAGCTATGACCAGCAGATCCTGTGGGAGCTCTTCAACAACACTGTCGAGGCCGCACAGGTGCTGCAGGTCGATGCCGAATGGCGTCAGCACATCGCCGGGTTGCGGGACCGTCTCGCCGGACCGCGCATCGGGCGCTGGGGCCAGTTGCTGGAATGGTTGAACGAGAAAGATGACCCGGTGCTGGACACGCCGACCGACACCCACCGGCACATCTCTCATCTGTTTGCTGTGTTCCCCGGACGGCAGATCTCTGCGGAGCGCACGCCCGCGCTGGCCAACGCCGCGCGCCGCACGCTACAGGCACGGGGGGATGCCGGCACCGGCTGGTCGATGGCCTGGAAGATGGCCTTCCGTGCGCGACTGGGCGACGGCGATGACGCCCACCACCTGCTGCGCGGCCTGCTCTCCACGCCGGGGGCGCGCGCGGCCCAGAACCAGGGCCCCGGTACGGAGCACAACAATCACGGCGGAACCTATGCCAACCTGCTGGATGCACACCCGCCCTTCCAGATCGACGGCAACTTCGGCGCCACCGCGGCTGTTTTGGAACAGCTGCTGCAGTCGCACGCTGACGTCTTGGACCTGCTTCCCGCCCTGCCAACGGCATGGCCCAAGGGCCGGGTCCGCGGCCTGCGAGCCCGGGGTGGGCTGGAAGTGGACCTGCAATGGTCCGCCGGCCGCCTGACGGAAGCCACGATTCGCGCGACCTCCGCCGCCACAGCGGTGGTCGTTCGCAATGGCGACCGGCGCCGACAGGTGCTGGTGCAGCCTGGGCGGGCCCTGGTGCTGGATGGCCAACTGCGAAGCAGGCAGACCGCCCCCACCGTGCCGCAAGGGTCGTCGGCCCCCTCCGCGCGATCCGGGACCTCCACAAGATCCGGGACCACCAAACGATCGGCGCCTTCGATGCCATCGGCGCCGTCCGATTCGTCCCAGCTGCCGACCGCCCTGGCACCGCCCCTCGACACGCCTCTGCCCGACGGCCAACACGACACCCTCGTGCCGCTGCCGGGCCCTCCTTCCACTGCCTACTGACTCCACCCGCCATGAATCTGCTGCGTATGGTCATGACTGCCACCACCCTGACTGCCTCCCTCGCCGCCACCGCGGCGGGCGGTGCCCCTGCCCCAGCCGCCGCCACGGCCCCGGATGAACTGCCGCTGTTCGTCGGCAAGCCTTTGTCCGGCTGGTCCATCGGCGTGGCCGACTTTGAGCAGAGCGCCCGCCTCACCGGCGAGCGCGCCACCGTCCCGAAGCAGGCCAACAGCCAGGTGCCGGCCAGCGAGGTCCACGCACTGCGCGCCACCAAGAGCCAGCGTGGCGACGCCCTCACCCTCCAATGGAAGGAGTCCTGGTTCGCCACCCTGCGTCTGGAAGGCGGCGCGCCAGTGGATCTGCGCCCCTACCTCGCCCACGGCACGCTCGAATTCGACATCAAGGTCGACGACCTGGCCAAGGGCGGATTGAGCGTCAAGCTGGCCTGCGGCGAAGGCTGCGAACGCAAGATCAACTACCTGCTGCCCGCCCGCGCGCTGGAGGGCAAAGGCTGGCAGCGCCTGTCCTTCGCCCTCAACTGCTTCAAGCGGGATGACGACGACTTCAGCGCCGTCCGCCAGCCGTTCAGCGTCGACACCAGCGGCACCGGCCAAGTCACCATTGCCAATGTCCGCGTGCTCAAGCGCGGCCTGCCCAATGCCTTCTGCGCCGATCACCGCACCGAGTCCGTCACGCCGAGCCCGCTGCTTCAGACCTGGGCGCTGGAATGGTGGATCCCCCGCCATGAGCAGAAGCTGGCCTTGCTGCAGCAGATGCGGTCGAGCGGCCAACTGCCGGAAGTCGTCTTCATCGGCGACTCCATCACCCAGGGCTGGGAAGACGTGGGGGCGCCCGTCTGGCGCGAATACTTCTCGCGCTATCAGCCCTTGAATCTGGGCTTTGGCGGTGACCATACGGAGAACGTGCTGTGGCGACTCCAGCACGGCGAGATCGACGGCATCGCCCCCAAGGTGGCGGTGCTGATGATCGGCACCAACAACACCGGGGACCGGATGGAAGATCCGCGCACCACCACCGAAGGCATCCGCCGCCTCATCAGCGAGCTTCGCATGCGGTTGCCGGCCACCCGCATCCTGCTGCTGGCGGTGTTCCCGCGGGAACAGAAACCCGGCGGTCCGTTGCGGGCGATCAACGATGAGGTGAACCGCCGCATCGCGGGCTTTGCCGACGGTGACACGGTGCAGTTCCTCGACATCCGCCATAGCCTGATGAATGCGGACGGCACGCTCTCCGCCGATGTGATGCCGGACTGGCTGCACCTCAGCGAGAAGGGCTACCGCCTCTGGGCTGAGGCCATGGCCCCGACGCTGGCCGAGCTGGTGCGCACGACACCGGCGGTCGTGCCACCGCCGGCCGCCATGCCGTCGGGCGTCATGCAGCCGCCCGCGGGCACAGCTTCGTCGGCTTCACCATGACCCACCCTTCGATCATCTCGATGATCCCCAGCGTCCCGGCCATCCCGGCCGGCCGCCTTTCCTTCCCCCGCATCGCGCTCCGCCGCGATGCCTGTGCAGTCCCGGCGCTTGCGCCGTCACCGAGTGGCTTTGCCTCATGAACGCCTCGATGTCCTCGACCTCTCCGACGTCCCCCACCCCGTCCTTCGGCTACCAGTCGCCGTTCCCCCCGCATTTCGTGCTGGGGGTGTCCGCCTCCGCGCCGCAGATCGAGGGCGCCGCCTTCACCGACGGCAAGGGGTTCTCCAACTGGGACCATTTCACCCGCCAGCCCGGCACCGTCTTCGGCGGTGACACGCTCGACGTCGCCGTGGACCATTACCACCGCTTCGATGAGGACTTCGCGCTGATGGCCTCGATGGGCATCCGCGACTATCGCCTGTCGATCGCCTGGCCGCGCATCCATCCCGATGGTGGCCCCACCGTCAACCAGGCCGGGATCGACTTCTATCACCGGCTCTTCGCCAGCATGAAGCGGCACGGCATCACCCCCTGGGTCACCCTGTTCCACTGGGACTTGCCCCTGCCGCTGGAAGCCCGGGGCGGCTGGACCTCGCGAGAGACGGTCGACGCCTTTGGCCGCTACGCCGAGACCGTGGTGAAGGCTTTTTCCGGCGAGGTGAAGCACTGGATCACCCTGAATGAGATCCGCTGTTTCACCGTGCTCGCCTACGGTCAGGGCATCAAGGCACCGGGACGCAAGGAACCGGAGGCGGTGGTCAACCAGACCATCCACCATGCGCTGGTCTGCCACGGTCTGGCCGTCCGTGCCGTGCGCCAATGGGGCGGCGAAGGGGCCCGGGTCGGCCTCACCGACAACTCCGACGTCTGCGTGCCGGTCACCGAAACACCGGCTGACATCGCCGCCGCGACCGCCTGGTTCCGGGACCGCAATGCCCACATCCTCGGGGCGATGCATGCCGGCCACTATCCGGAGCATTACCTCCGCCGGGTCGGCAAGGCAGCGCCGAAGGTGGCGAATGGCGACTTCGACCTGATCCACCTGCCGACCGACTTCCTCGGCATGAACATCTACACCGGCCACTACGTGCGCGCCGCCGACACGCCGGACGGCTACGAAACCCTGGCGCTGCCGCCGGCCTATCCCCGTGCGGACCCGCCCTGGCTGCACCTGATGCCGCAGTCGATCTACTGGGCACCGCGACTGGCGCATGCGCTGTACGGTCACTCGTCCCTCTTCATCACCGAAAACGGCTGCGGCTACGACGACGAGCCGATGATCAAGGGCGAAGTCCAGGACCTGCACCGCCGCGAATACCTGCGCAGCCACCTGCGCGAGGTGCACCGTGCCATTGCGGACGGCGTGCCCCTGGACGGCTATTTCTGCTGGTCGTTCATCGACAACTTCGAATGGGAGGACGGCTACCGCCGCCGCTTCGGTCTGGTGCACTGCGACTATCAAACGCTCAAGCGCACGCCCAAGCTGTCGGCTCGGTACTACGCCCAGGTCATTCGCGAGCGGCGGGTGCTCTGAGATGCACGCGTGGGGCCACGCTTTGAGGCATGCTCGCAGGCTGACCTCAAGACCTGCGCCCTGCGAGCGCCGCACGACCATGAACACTCCCGCCAAACCGCGCAAATCCAGTCATGCTGCCACCCTGGCCGATGTCGGCCGGGCGGCGGGTGTGTCGGCCATGGCGGCCTCGGCGGTGCTCAATGGTGCGCGGACCTCGGCCCGCATTAGCGAGGAAACCCGGGAGCGCATCCTGGAAGCGGCGCGCCAGCTCAACTACCGGCCCAATGCCACCGCCCGGGCCCTCACCAGCCGGCGGATGAATACGCTGGGCCTGGCCACCACCCTCAACCGCGAGGAGCTGAACCAGTACTTCCTGGAAGTGTTCAGCGGCGTGGTGGAGGCCGGCGCGGAAATGGGCCAGAACACCACCGTCTTTGCTTTGGAAGACTGGCACCGGCATGCGTCCCGCATTCCGTCCTTCTGCGATGGGCGCATTGACGGCCTGATCCTCCTGGCCCCGCTGCTGGACGATCAGGAAGCGCAGCAACTGCCGGACCACACCCCCATTCTGTCGATCCACAGCAATGTGATCATCCCCGGGGTCATCAACCTGGAGTCGGATGAAGAGGCCGGTGCAGAGGCGATGGTATCCCGGCTGCTGGAGATGGGACACCGCCGCATCCTGCATCTGGCGGGTCCCAACCACTCCCTGGGCGCCCGGCGCCGGGTGGCGGGGTATTTGCGGGCGCATGAGCAGGCGGGGGTCGAGCCGCCGCCGGATCATGTGGTGGAAGGCGAATTCCATGCCGAGTCGGGCCGTCGCCGGTTGACGCAATGGCTGGAAGCACATCGCGGCGAGGAATTGCCGCATGCGATCTTTGCCGGCAATGACGCCATTGCCATGGGCTGCCTGGATGTGCTGGTGGCCCGCGGCATCCAGATTCCCCAGCAGATCTCGCTGGTGGGTTTTGACGATACCCAACTGGCCCGTTCCGCCCGCCTCGCTTCGGTGCGTCAGCCGCTGCGGGAGCTCGGCCAGCGTGCCGCCCGGCTGCTGGTGGCCAGCGTCGACGCCAAGCTCGGCGAAGGCCTGCCGCCCGCGGCCACCAATCTCGTGCTGCCCACCGAGCTGGTGGACGGCGCCACCCTTTCTGCGCCACGGCCCGGGCCGCTGCGCATCACCTGAACACGGGCTCACGCCCGCCCCTGCCATGAGTGCCACTCCCTTGACGGTTTCCCAAGATGCCAGCGCCAACGGCGCCGCCGGATCCTCTTCCCACCATGGGTCAGGGATGGGGACAACGTCAGGGATGACGGGGGCAATCGGCGCGCGGGACCGGGTGCCGCTGCCGCAGAAGGTGGGCTACGGGATGGGCTCGCTGATCGACCTGTGGGGTCACTGGCTCTATCCGGCCCTCGCCTTCCACGTCTACAACGTGTTTCTTGGGGTCGCGCCCGGGCTGATCTCCACCGCGCAAATGATCAAGGTGCTGGTGGATGCGGCTTCGGACGCGATCTTCGGCTGGCTGTCGGACAACACCCGCACCCGCTATGGCCGCCGTCGGCCTTTCATTCTGGTGGGGGGCGTCCTCGCGGGTATCGGACTGCCGCTGATGTTTGCAGTGGGCCGGGGGTGGAGCGACACCGAGTACTTCATGTTCATGGTGTTCTCGACCATCCTGTATGTGCCGGTGATGAGCTGCTTCAACATGCCCTGGGTGAGCCTGGGCGCGGAGATGACCCCGGACTATCACGAGCGCACCAATGTGCAGTCGGTGCGCAATGCCATCCAGAAGCTGCCGGAACTGGCGATGTTCTTTGCGGCCCAGTTCACCACGCTGGCGTGGTTCCATGATGCGGACGGCAAGCCGGACATCCTGCGGGGTGCGCAGACCTACTGCATGCTGCTGGGTGCGGTGATGGTGGTGGTGGCCATTGCGATGTTCCTGCTGGTGCGCGAGCGTTATTACGTGAATCTGGTGGCGCGTACCCAAAGCCACATTCCGTTCCGGGACACGCTGTGGCGCACCCTGCGCTGCCGGCCCTTCCGCCATCTGCTGTGCATGAATCTGGCTTACGGCATCGGCACGGCGATGGTGGCGGCGCTGGGGTACTACGCGACCGTCTATTACGTCTGCAAAGGGGACATCACCCTGGCGACGAAATGGAACACGGCCATGGGGCTCTCCGGCATGGCGTTCGGCTTCCTGGGCATTGTGTTTTTCAACCGGGTGGCGCGTCGTTACGGCAAGCGCATCGGTCTGGGCGTGGTGCTGACGCTGGCGATTGGCGCCTTCGTTGGGGACTGGTGGCTCTACAACCCGGCGCTGCCCGCGCTGCAACTGCTGGCTTGCGGATTTGTGGCCTTCACCGGTGCGGGCTTCTGGACGCTCTACAACTCGACGCTGGCGGACGTGGTGGACTACGACGAGACGCAGACGGGTCAGCGGCGGGAGGGATCGTTTTCGGCGTGCCAGTCGTGGATTTCCAAGGTGGGCATTGCGCTGGGGGTGGGCGCATCGGGCTGGATCCTGCAGTTCACCGGGTTCGATTCGAAGCTGCCGGTGCAGTCGGAGCATGCGATCTTCATGATCCGCATCTTGCTCTCCGGCATTCCGGTCATCGGCCTGGTGATTGCGCTGGTGGCGCTGATCCGATTCGAGCTGACGGAGCGGCGGATGCAGGAAATTCGGGTGAAGTTGGAGGCGGAGCGGGGGCAGGTGTGAACGCCGATTGGGCGCGGAAAAGAAAAAGGCGACCCTTAGGTCGCCTCTCCGGAAAGTCAGTTACTGCAGGCCTGCCTGGTGAAGTGACATTTCTGCCACCCGCCCTTTTTTGACGCGAGCCTCGATATCACCCGCAGTCATGCGAGGAGTTGGCTTTAAAAACTCCAGGTCAACAACATGATCGCCATTTCGAGCAGAACTTGCGCCGGATGCACCCACGGTTCCGAGCTTCACCTTGGCGACCTGCTTCGCTGGCTGACCAACATTCAGAATATGGGTAAAAAAGTATTTCAGGTTCATTGTCGATACCCGTTGTTTGACAGGTAAGTGCGAAGAGTGTGCCACGACCGGCTCCCCTCTCGCAAGTCGAAGGTCATTTCCCCACCTCCCCCCTCGACGCTCCACCAATGAGGATCTCGTTCAATGATTTCGAGGAGATCCGTGGCGCCGACGAGGCGGGGTTCCGCAGCAATTGCCTCGGCGGTCAAGGGATGGAGCGACGCGTTGAACCCGAATCGAGCCCAGCTGTAATACCCATTGAAGCCGGGATTCCACTCTCCGGCGATTTTGTAGCTCTTGCCACCTGCGGCCAGTAAATCGACTCGTGCCAAGCCAAGCGCGGCACCTACTTGAGCACATCGGAAAAATCCGACGGCGCCCAAGCCCTTTGGGCCGCCCTCAAACATGGCCAGTTCAATGTAGAGATACAGCTCCTGAGTATCTGGGTCGGCACGAATATAAAACTCGTTGGTGAAGCCCTTTTTGATTAGCCTCGGATGAGTCACTTGCATGACGATTTCATCGCTCTGCATTTTCACGATCACCGTCGCGCCCGCAGGGGCCATGCACAAGGACTGAATCTGAAATCGGTCAATCGGCTGACCACCCAACACCGGCTGATCAATAAAGACAACCCGGCATGATCCCCGGAAGAATGCGTCGTGCGTGCAGCGTTCGTCCGGGAAACGCCAAAGCACGTTTCGCCAGAACCAACTGTTGACGATCCCCATTGCGCTGCTCCAAGCCAGGTATTGCCGTCCTGGCCCGCCAGCGGGTGAGCAGCAGGACTGCACCGATCGATGCTCCGCATCGTCCTTGTTCAATCCGGCAGTGATGACCAGCGCAGGAACGGTTCCACCGTCGCGTCATCCAGAAACGACAAGGGCCGGCGAAGCCGGCCCGTTCCTCCAGAGCGTGTGTCTCAGAACGCGTGGCGGATGCCCACGCCATACAGACGTGTCGTCGCATCCATCTGCGTCCCGGCGCCGGACAGCACCGGAATCTCCAGCGCGCCCAGCGGCAGCAGCATCGTGGTGGGACCACCCGCCAGCGTGAGCGCCGGATTCAGCGGGCTGCGCACGATATCGCCCCGCTTGTCCTCCACCTGCGCATACCGCAGATACACGGCGGTGCGCTTGGACAGGTTGTACTCCGCGCCAAAGGTGTACGCGAGGTTCTTGCCCTTGGTGAAGTTGTTGAACTTGTTGTCGCTGACCTGCGCAATCAGGTCGATGAGCCCAATCGACTGCTTCACCGCGGCGCTGATCGAGGTGATGCGTGGATCCCCGTCCCCCGATTCCTTGAACTGCCCGCGATAGAAATTGCCCGCCACCTCCGTGCCGGTGCTGCTGAAGCGGTATTTGGCACCCGCCATGTAGCTGGTGAAGCTTTCCGCATTGAACAGCGGCACAAAGCCCTGTGCCGTCGCCAGACCGAACGGGACCCCAAACCGATTGTGGTGATAACCGGCCACCAGCGTCAGGTCAGACTGGGTGAACGCGACCATGGCGCCCACCGCGCGCCCGCGGCCGGAACTGTCTTCCGTGCCGGCGGTGGCGCCCCCAATGATCTGGCCGGTGTTCGCATTCGAGTTGGGCGATCGTGCCGCACTCACCCGCGGGCCCACACCCGCATTGGGCGAGAAGGTCAACTGCGCCAGCCACGGTCCTTGGGCCAGCGTATAGCTGACCATGTTGTCCTGATAGACCTGCAGGTTGTTGACGGTGACGCCCGCCCCCAGGATGTCCGTGGAGCCGAGCCGCTCGACACTGTTGAAGTAATAGGCCACCAGCAGTGGCGCAGCCTGACGCCCCAGCCGGAATTCACCCACTGGCGTGGTCAACCCGACCCAGGCCACCCGGCCAAAGAAACGGCCGTCATTGCTGATCCCGCCGGCATCCGGGGTGAAGCCCCCTTCCAGCTGGAACTTCGCCTGATAGCCGCCGCCCAGGTCTTCATTGCCCTTCACGCCCAGATAGGACTGTCTCGTCAAACTGGTGGACATGCGGCTGGTCGAGGTGGCCGGAGACGCCAGCGCATTGGGCACCGGACGCCCACCCACCACGCCGAACAGCGTGCCCTGGACATTGCCTTCACTCTTCTTGATCTGGTCGACAGCCACGTCGAACGAGCCATAGAGGGTGAGTCCGCCTTGCGCTTGCGCAGCGCCATGAAGACCCAATGCACCGAGGCCAGCGACGGCCGCCAGGGCCCACCCGCGACGGATAGCCGCCGTGGTCCGGGTCGCTCGCGCAATGGTGACGCCAGCCCCGCCGTCAATGGCGGCAGCCCTCGGGTTCGAGACCCGGCAAATGTTGGAGTGGGAATGCATGGTCACGATCATCGACCACCGGCTGGAGGGCCAGCGGTCATTGAATGGAGTGCCTGGGAGTATTCACGAATCTCGGCGGGGCCGAAACAAATTGTTGGATTTGAGGGACATTCGTTTGACTTCGGGCGATCACACCCTCATTCGGGCGAATGTTCGACGTTCAGGGCGATTGCAGACCATTCCGTGCGACTGCTCGAACCAATGATGCCGATCAGTGTCCGGCGCCCTGCCCGCTTCGCTGCGCCCGCAGCGCGTCCGCCGTGGCTTGAAGATCGGCCACCAGCCGGTCCAACCCGTGGGCCTTGTCATAGAAGGCATCGGCGCCATGACGGGCACAGAGCATTTCGTAGAAGTCGGGGTCGCGATTGCTCAATACAAAGAGCTTGCCGCCAAAGCCGATCTGACGGGCCCGCTCCAACACCTTCATGCCGGAGCCTTCGGCCAGACCGATGTCGACCAGCACCACATCCGGCATCGTGCTGCGGATGAGTGTCAGCGCGGCTTCTTCATTGTCGGCCTGCCCGATGACGGCCAGCCCCGACACATCGGCCAGCAGACGGACCATCTGGCGGCGGATGACTTCCGAATCTTCAATGAGGACAAGCTTCATGCTGGACTGCGCAGTGCGTGAAGCCCTGAGTCTGCCCGCTTTCGGTGCGTCCGCGATTGAAGAATTTGTAAGACCGGGCCTCTCCCGAGGCCCGGCCGTGATCACTTCCGCTTGTTGTACACGTCAATGAAGACGGCGGCGAGCAAGACCAGGCCCTTGATCACCTGCTGGTAATCGATGCCGATGCCCAGAATGGACATGCCGTTGTTCATCACGCCCATGACGAATGCGCCGATGACCGCGCCCATGATCTTGCCGACGCCGCCCGAGGCGGAGGCACCGCCCACAAAGCAGGCTGCAATCACATCCAGTTCGAAGCCCAGACCCGCCTTGGGCGACGCGGTATTCAGACGCGCCGCGAACACCAGCCCGGCCAGCGCCGCCAGCGCGCCCATGTTCACGAAGGTGAAGAACGCCACCCGCTCGGTACGGACGCCCGACAGACGGGCAGCCTTTTCATTGCCCCCCACCGCATAGACCCGGCGGCCCAGTGTCGTGCGGCCGGCAATGAAGTCGTAGGCCAGCGTCAGCACCACCATGACCACCATGACCGTCGGCAGGCCCTTGTAGGACGCCATCAGCCAGCTCATGGCCATCACGCCCACCACAATGACCGCCTGACGCAGCAGGAAGATCGGGCCGGGCTCGACTTCCATGCCGTGGGTCAGACCGGCACTGCGGTGCCGCCAGGCCACCACCACGGCGGACACCGACAACAGCAGCCCGAGGCCCAGCGTCGTCGGACGCGGATCTTCCTGATTGAACAGTTCCGGCAGGAAGCCGGCGCTCAGCGCCTGGAAAGCGTCCGGGAACGGCCCCAGGGACTGACCCTGCAGGACCGCCAGCGCCAGACCTTTGAAGACCAGCATGCCGGCCAGGGTGACGATGAAGGACGGAATGCCCAGATAGGCCACGAACCAGCCCTGTGCCGCGCCAATCAAGGCGCCCGCCAGCAGGCACACCATGGCCGCTGGAAAGGCCGGCCAGTTGTAATTGACCATCAGCACCGCTGCGAGCGCGCCAATGAACCCGCAGACGGAACCCACCGAGAGGTCGATATGGCCCGCCACGATGACCAGCAGCATGCCCAGCGCCATGATGACGATGTAGCTGTTCTGCA
>CBIHOT010000052.1:0-30914 GCA_966211495.1 uncultured Roseateles sp.
TCAGCTTGGCCTTGGCCAGCGAGTGGCCGGTCATCCACATCAGCGGCTTGCCGCCGTGTTCTTCGATCCACGGGCCCAGGCGCTGCGAGCACTTGACGTCGAAGATGATCTCGGAGCCAGGCTTGCGCTTGAGGATGTCGGCGGCCAGCAGCATGATCTGGCGGTCCGGCATGATCATCGTGCCGTCCTTGGTGACGATGCCCAGGCGGTCGCCGTCGCCGTCAAAGGCCAGGCCCAGTTCGGCGTCGGTGGCATGCACCACGCGCTTGAGGTCTTCCAGGTTCTCGGGACGCGACGGATCGGGATGGTGGTTCGGGAAGTCACCGTCCACCTTGGAGAAGATGTCCACCACTTCGCAGCCGAGGGCGCGCAGGATGGCGGGGGCGGTCGCACCGGGGATGCCGTTGCCGCTGTCCACCACCACCTTCATCGGGCGGGACAGCTTCGCATCGCTGACGATGCGGTGGCTGTATTCCGGGACGATGTCCATCTGGCCGACGCGACCCTTGCCGGTTTCATAGTCCTCGGCTTCGATGCGGCGCTTCAGGCCCTGGATCTGCTCCCCGTACACGGCAGCGCCCTTGAGCACCATCTTGAAGCCGTTGTAGTCCTTGGGGTTGTGGCTGCCCGTCACCTGGATGCCGGAATGGCAGCCGTGCTTGCCGCGGGTGGCGGCGACGTAATAGAGCATCGGGGTGGTGACCGCACCGATATCCACCACATCCAGACCGGTCGAGGTCAGACCGCGGATCAGCGCTTCCACCAGGCCCGGGCCCGACAGGCGACCGTCACGGCCCACGGCCACGGCCGTTTCGCCGGCCAGCTTGGCCTCGGTGCCGAACGCACGGCCGAGGTGCTCGGCCAGTTCTTCATTCAGGGTCTGGCCCACAACACCGCGGATGTCATAGGCTTTGAAAATGGAAGCATGAACTTGCATGAGCGTCCCTGTGCAAATGTGATCAAGTAACGAAAACTGGGGCGGATTGTAGGCAGTAGAAACGACTGTCCCGTGTAACCCGGGGTGATGAATCGCGTCGTGGGATGTCATCGGGGCCCGGCAAGCACACGAAACTCTGTTCCAGCCAGCGGCGGAGAGGGCAAGAAACGGGCCCGGGTGGGTACAGGCGGTCGCGACAGGCGGCTCCCACGCAACTGCCACGGGGTGTCAGGGACATGTCCGAAAACGGCCAGCGGTCCTCCGGAGCGCTCCCTATGATGCGTTCCATGACCTCCTCCCTGGCGCCCCACCACTGCTACCCCGCCCTGCTGGCCCGGGATGCGCGTTTTGACGGCCAGTGGTTCGTGGCGGTCAAAACCACCGGCATCTACTGCCGGCCAATCTGCCGGGTGCGGGCACCCAAGATGGAGAACTGCCTGTTCTTTTCCACCGCCAGTCAGGCGGAGGCGGCCCGGTTCCGGCCCTGTCTGAAGTGCCGCCCTGAATTGGCGCCGGCTGCCCGCGTCTGGAGCAGCATGGACGCCAGCGAGGTGCTGGCGCGGGAAGCCGCCCGCTGGCTGGATGAATGCGCCCCGGACCAGGCCAGCCTGCCGGCGCTGGCCGCCCATCTGGGGGTGAGCGAGCGGCATGTGCGTCGCATCTTCACCGCGGTGCATGGGGTGGCGCCGCTGCAATATCTGCAGACGCGACGGCTGCTGCTGGCCAAGCAGTTGCTGACCGACACCCGCTTGCCGGTGGCCCAGGTGGCGCTGGCGGCCGGGTTTTCCAGCCTGCGCCGCTTCAATGCGGCGTTTTTGGAGCATTACCGGCTGAGCCCGACCGCGCTGCGGGACGGCGGCGCGCGCCGGCGTGCGTCGGCGGAGGACGAAACGCCGGAGCTGCGGCTGGACCTGCGTCCGCCGCTGCAGACCACCGCCCTGCTGCAATTCCTGGCGGCGCGGGCGGTGCCCGGGGTGGAATGGGTGGATGTGGAGGGGCTGCAGGTGCATCGCAGTCTGCGGCTATCGCAGACACCACCGGCGCCCACCCCGCCGGCGCTCCGGGCGTCGCTCCATGCACGGCCGGGAGCGGTGGAGCCGGACGCTTCGGACCTTTTAGGCTGGCTGTCCGTTCAATTTCCTCCCGACGGCGCGGACCGCCCCCAGATCCGCGTCCGCATGAGCGCCTCCTTGTGGCCGGAGGTGGCGGCCCTGCTGCCGCGTCTGCGGCGGTGGCTGGACCTGGATGCGGATCCGCATGCGGTTGCATCGGCGCTGGGCGACACACTCGGACCCAGTGCGCTGGGCCTGCGCCTGCCCGGGACGCTGGACCGGTTCGAGCTGGCCGTCCGCGCGGTGCTGGGGCAGCAGGTCACGGTGGCCGCGGCACGGACGCTGGCCACGCGACTGGTGGCCGCCTTCGGAGAGCCACTGCCAGGGGAGCTGGGCGCACCGGCGCCGGTCACCCACTCGTTTCCCTCCGCCGCCCGACTGGCCGCAGCATCGGTCGATGAGATCGCTGGCCTGGGCATGCCGGGTCGGCGTGCCCAGGCGCTGATCCACCTCGCCGCCGAATGGCCGCGGCTGGCCTTCGCGCAAGGGCGCGGCAGCATCGACAACGCCATCGCGGAACTCGCGGCGCTGCCTGGGCTGGGCCCCTGGACCGCCCACTACATGCTGATGCGGGGCTGGAGCTGGCCCGATGCCTTCCTGCCCGGCGACGTGATCCTGCGCCAGCGGCTGGAAAGCCGTGCCGGTGAGCCGCTGCGCCCCGCGGCGCTGGCCGCTGCGGCGCAGGTCTACGCGCCCTATCGAAGTTATGCGGTGCTGCAGCTGTGGCGGGAGGCGACGGCGCTGGGGCGTCCGGCCAAGGTGGCCACCAGGGCATCCGTTTCGACTGGAAAGCCAGACACTGCGCCAACAGTCGCCGCCGAGGCCCCGCGCTCTCCGCAAGCATCGGAACAGTTGCAAGATCTGGAAGGAACCCTGTGATGCTCAAGACACGGATGATCAGTCAGGCCGAGGTGGACACGCCGCTCGGTCGCATGCTCCTGGCGCGGGATGCGCAAGGCCTGTGTGGTGTGTGGTTCGAAGGTCAGAAGTACCACCCCGGACCGTTGCCGGTCCCGCATGACGAGGCTGATCCCGCCCTGCGTCAGGCCGTCGTCTGGCTGCGAAGCTACTTCGCGGGCGGCACACATACCGCCGAGCATGCAGAAGGCTTGCCACCGATGTCTCTGATCGGCACACCCTTCCAGCAATCGGTCTGGCGGGCCCTGCTCGACATCCCGTCGGGCAAGACCGTCAGTTATGGCGAACTGGCCGACCGCCTGGGCTGCCGGGCCGCGGTCCGCGCGGTGGCCGCAGCGGTGGGACGCAATCCCCTGTCGGTGCTGGTGCCCTGTCATCGTGTCATCGGCAGCAACGGACAATTGACCGGCTACGCAGGCGGCCTGCCGCGCAAGCAGGCGCTGCTGGCGCTGGAACACGGCCAATTGCTGCCGATGGAGGCCAGTGCAACGGACCCAGGTGCACTTGCTCCACTTTCCCCCGCCCCGGCCATGGCGCCTACTGCCACGCCAAGTCCACTGGCCTCCAGTCCCGGGCCCCAAGGTTCCCTATTCACCTCATTTGAAGGAGCAGGCGCTTGAAGCAACGCGACCTGAGTGAATTGACGCTGCTGGCGGCCATCTGGGGCGCCTCATTCCTGTTCATGCGCATCGCCGCACCGGAGTTCGGCCCCATCGCCACCGCCTTCGTCCGGGTGGCCGGCGCGTCGCTGTTGCTGATGCCGCTGCTGCTGATGCGCGAGGGCTTTGGAGATCTGCGCCGCTTCTGGCCGGGGCTGCTGCTGGTGGGACTGCTCAACGGCGCCCTGCCCTTTGCGCTGTTCAGCTTTGCGGCGCTGTCGATCAATGCCGGCATGTCGAGCATCCTGAATGCCACGACGCCGATGTGGGGCGCGCTGGTGGCCTGGGTCTGGTTCGGCCAGCGGCTGGACGCCTCCCGGCTGATGGGTCTGGCGCTGGGCTTTATCGGCGTGGTGGTGCTGGCCTGGGACAAGGCCTCCTTCAAACCGGGCGGCGGCGGCTTCGCGATTCTGGCGGTGCTGCTGGCGACCCTGAGCTACGGCGTGGCAGCAAACGGCACAAAGCGCTTCCTCAGCCAGGCCTCGCCCTTGGCGGTGGCCAGCGGCAGCCAGTTCGCCGCGGCCCTGCTGCTGCTGGTGCCGGCCTGGCTGCATCAGCCGGCGCAAATGCCGTCGATGCGCGCCTGGGGCGCTGTCTCGCTACTCGCTTTGCTGTGCACCAGCGTGGCCTACATCCTCTTCTTCCGCCTGATGAAGCGGGTGGGACCGACCAACACGATTGCCGTCACCTTCCTGATTCCCGTGTTTGCGTTGATCTGGGGCTTCCTGTTCCTGCACGAAACGCTGACGGTGATGATGGCCATCGGCTGTCTGGTGGTGCTGCTCGGCACCGGGCTGGCGGTGGGCGTGCTGAGGCTGCCGATGCTGCCGGTGACGAGGACGGCGAAGTAGAACTTCGACAGGCGCATCGGAGCGACGCAGGGACGCGGCGGCAGGTGGCCCTGTCCGTGTTCCGGCCCATCTGCCCCGCCGCCGATCCGCCGATCCGCCGATCCGCAGATCCGCCAATGCGCGGATGAGCCGAAGCGCCGATCAGCCCTTCAGCAGTTCGTGCAGACCGGCTTCGTCCAGCACGGTCACACCGAGCTCCTGCGCCTTGTCCAGCTTGGAGCCGGCTTCGTCCCCGGCCACCACATAGCTGGTCTTCTTGGACACGGACCCGCTGACCTTGCCCCCCGCCGCCTCGATCAAGGCCTTGGCTTCGTCGCGGGACAGGGTCGGCAGGGTGCCGGTCAGCACCAGCGTCTTGCCCGCCAGCGGCTGCGGCCCTTGCGGTTCCGCCGCGGCGCCGTCGGTCTTGGGATAGTCCACGCCGGCGGCGATCAGCTGCTCCACCACCTCACGGTTGTGCGGCTCCGCAAAGAAGGCGGCGATGCTCTTGGCCACCACCGGCCCGACATCCTTGACCTCCAGCAGCTGCTCTTCCGTGGCTGCCATCAACGCGTCCATGTTCCCGAAGTGCTTCGCCAGGTCCTTGGCCGTCGTCTCGCCGACATGCCGGATGCCCAGCGCATACAGGAAGCGCGGCAAGGTGGTGGTCTTGCTCTTCTGCAGGGCATCGAAGAGGTTTTGCGCGCTCTTCTCTCCCATGCGCTCCAGGGCCGACAGCTTGGCCACGCCCAGCTTGTAGAGCCCGGGCAGGCTGGTCACGATGCCGCCATCCACAAGCTGGTCCACCAGCTTGTCGCCCAGACCTTCGATGTCCATCGCACGGCGACCGGCAAAGTGCAGCAGCGCCTGCTTGCGCTGCGCCGGACAGAAGATGCCGCCGCTGCAGCGGTGGTCGATGCCGCCTTTCTCCCGCAGCACGTCGCTGCCGCAGATGGGGCAGTGACGGGGCATGTGGAAGTTGGCCACGTACTGCTCGCGGGGGCTGTCCACCTTGCCCACGATCTCCGGAATCACATCCCCGGCCCGTCGCACGATCACCTGATCGCCCACCCGCACCCGCTTGCGGCGCAGCTCGAAGACGTTGTGCAGGGTCGCATTGCTGACCGTCGTGCCGCCGACGAAGACCGGTTCCAGCTTGGCCACGGGCGTCAGCTTGCCGGTGCGACCGACCTGGATATCGATGGCATTGAGCCGGGTGATCTGCTCCTGCGCCGGATATTTGTGCGCGACCGCCCAACGCGGTTCCCGGGAGACAAAGCCGAGCCGGCGCTGCAGCTCACGGCTGTTGACCTTGTAGACCACACCGTCGATGTCGAAGGGCAACTCGTCCCGCTTCGCGCCCATCTGCTGGTGGAACTTCACCAGCCCTTCAGCACCCCGCACAACGGCGCGATCTTCCGAGACCGGCAGACCGAAGGACTTGAGCGCATCCAGCAGGCCGGCGTGAGTGCCCGGGATGTCCCAACCCTGCACATCCCCGAGCCCGTAGGCGAAAAAACTCAATGGCCGCTGCCGCACCAGTTGGGGATCCAGTTGTCGGATGGCGCCCGCTGCGGTGTTGCGCGGGTTGACGAAGGTTTTTTCATTCGCGGCGCGCTGCCGCTCATTCAGCGCTTCGAAGTCATCCCGGCGCATGTAGACCTCGCCGCGCACTTCCAGCACCGGGGCCTTGGCACCGTCGCCAGACAGACGCAGAGGGATCTGACCGATGGTGCGCACGTTCTGGGTGACGTCTTCACCGGTCTCGCCATTGCCGCGGGTCGCAGCTTGCACCAGTACGCCATGCTCGTAGCGGAGATTGATGGCCAGACCATCAAATTTGAGCTCAGCCGCGTATTCCACGGGCGCCGCCGAAGGGTCCAGATCGAGTTCGCGGCGCACCCGCGCATCGAAGGTTTCAGCGCCGCTGGCCTCGGTGTCGGTCTCGGTGCGGATGGACAGCATCGGCACGGTGTGACGCACCGGCACAAAGCCGTCCAGCACCTTGCCGCCCACCCGCTGCGTGGGTGAATCGGGCGTCAGCAGCGCCGGATGGCGGGTCTCCAGCGCCTGCAGTTCCTGGAACAACTGGTCGTAGGCGGCGTCCGGCAGGGCCGGCGCATCCAGCACGTAATACAGATGCGCATGGTGGTGCAGTTGCTCGCGCAGTGCCGCGGCACGGGCGGCAGCTTCCTGGGGGACAGCCTCGTGGGAACGATCGGAATTCATGCCCCGGATTGTGGCTCAGCGCCACTGGGACGGAGGTCACTTGCAGCGCTGCGAGTTTGCTGAAGTGGCCCGCCTGCATGCGTCACAAATAGCTCAAGCAGGCTGTCATTTCTATCAAGTCTTGGAAGTTATTTTTATCACATCAACTCCTACGATCCCGTCCCATGTTGATCCTTTAGCGATCACATCGGCCGCCACACAGTCATTCGGAGCAACCGTGGCGCGCTGTGAACTCCACCACCTAGGACTACTTATGAAACGATCTTCATTTCCTCGCAAGTTCACCGTCCGCGCCGCGCGTCAGCAGGGTTACACGCTGATTGAGCTGTCGATTGCGCTGGCCATCATCTCGGTCATCATCGTCGGCTCGCTGTATGGCGTGCAGCGAATTCTGGCCAACAACCGTGCGAACAATCTGCTGGCCGAAGTGCCTCGGATCAATGCGGCCCTGGTCGGCGCAGCGGTGAACAGTTCCAACTTCGAGACCATCACGACCACGCAAGCCGTGGCCCTCGGCGCTTTCTCGCCCAACACGGTGAAGCGGGACGATAAAGGCGTTCCCACTGTGTCCAACGCTTTCGGCGGTGCCGTGTTCATCCAGGGCAACCAAGCCAACTTCGATGGCGTCGGTGGCGCGGATCGCGGCTACGTTGTCGTTGCCACGGGCGTTCCGAATGAAATGTGCGCGACTGTTGTGAACGGCCTGGCTCCGCTCGCACAAGCCATGTGGATCGATGCAGGTGGCACCAACGCTCCTACTTTGAGTAGCTATGACAAGCCGTTCAGCGACTTCACGACCAAGACCTTGGTGAAGGGCCCTGACGCCAACAGCTCCGTCAATCTGGGTTCCCTGGCAACTCAGTGCAGCGGTGGCACTGCCACGACTCGCATCATCAACGCCTTCATCCCTCTGTAATTTTCCCTAGCGGTCCGGGCCTGCACATCGCAGGCCCGGACTTTGGTTCGTCCTGAACGGCTCCCCATGAAAACTCTCAGGTTGCTCCCGTTGCTCGTCCTGGGCCTGACCGCGGGTGCGCAGGCTGCGCCCGCATCGGCTCAGGTCGAATCATCGTCATCCTCGTCCTCATCGTCGTCGCGATCCCCATCGCTACCGTCATCGCTATCGTCGTCGACGCCGGCGTCCTCCCAGTCGTCGCCGTCCACCCCAGCGGCTCCCTCCTCGCCGTCGGCGCCGTCTGTGGCCGCCGGCAAGCCCGAGGCACCGGCGACAACGTCCAACGTCGATCCCACCAGCCGCACCACTTCCTCCGCCTCCGCCACAGCATCTTCCCCCAGGAATCGCGTGGCCCTCGCCTCCGCCAGCACCACGGCCGGCTGGAGCACCAAGGCCGCTGCGAGTGCGGGCAACCGTGGCCCCAACCGTGCTGACACGCGAGGCACCTCCGGCGCATCGAGCCCATCCGGCACGCCTGCCATGGCCAGCCAGAGTGGCCCTGCGATGAGCGCCGCGGCCGATGTCCCCGGTTACGGCGAAGTGGAATGGGTGCGCACACCCCGCGCCCAGGCACAACTGTCACGGCCCGACGCGTCGTCGCAGGACCGCGCCCTGGACGGGCTTCGCAGTGAAGCGCCCTCCGAATGGACGGTCGAGCTCTCGGACCAGACCTTCCGCCAGACCCTGCTGCGCTGGACGCGCATTGCCAACTGGCAACTGGTCTGGGAAGTGGACCGCGACTTCGCCATTGACGCCCAGGTCACCTTGAACGGCAATTTCCTGGACGCCTTGAACCAGGCCATGACTTCCCTGCGGGACACCGACTATCCGGTGCAGGCCCGCATCAATCCCGACACCCGCGTTGTCCGCGTGGTGCGTTACATGCTCGATGGAGAACGGCGTTGATCCGACTGCCCCACCCTCAACGGGCTTCCGGCCTCATGCCGGGACGCCTGGCCCTGACCCTGGGCTGCGTGCTCACCACTGGCTGCGCGGTGCAGTCCACCCATCTCACCCAGCAGGAATACACGGACAACAAGAACCGCCTCGGGCAGTTCCAGACCGTTGCACGTGAACCCCAGCGTCTGCCTCCCCTGGTCCAGGCGGACACCGTGCCTCGCTTTGCCCGGCATTCGGTGCCGCTGCAGCGCGCGTCCACCCTGCCCACCCACATCGGTCAGGTCACGCTGCGTTATCCGGGACGACATCCCTTGCCGACGGTGGTCGAGCTGATCTCCCGCCTGATCGACATCCCCGTCATCATGACCCCGGATGCCATGACCAGCGCCAGCGATTACGCCCCCGGTGGTCTCGCCGCCAACGAAGCGCAGGCAGCGGCCGGTCGCCCCACCACGCCCGGCGTTGTGGATCACACCACGCTGGCGCAGCAGGCGGAAGCCGCCGGTGCCCTGTCACTGGCCGTGCAAGGCCGCGACCTGCAGAACACGATGGAGCTGGATTACTCCGGCCCCCTCTCCGGCCTGCTGGATCTCGTGGCCACCCGCGCCGGTCTGCAATGGGAATACAACGGCGGCAAGATCATCTTCAGCCGTCTGGTCACCCGATCCATCCTGGTGAAGGCGCTGCCCAACGGCCTGAAGACCAGCGGCACCATTGACGTCTTTGGTGGCGGTGGTGGCTCCAGCGGCGGTGGCGGAGGTGGCGGCGGGTCCGGCGGCGGAAGCGGCAGCGGTGGCAGCTCCAATTCGGGGTCGCTCAACATCGACTTCCAGACCGAGAGCGACTACTGGAGCGGCCTGCGTGATTCGCTCAAGGGCATGCTCTCTGCCCGCGCCCATTTGCAGGTCGATCCCCGCTCCGGTCTGGTGACGGTGACGGACGCGCTGAGCAACGTCGAACGGGTGGAGTCCTTCCTGCAGGAAGTCAACACCTCGCTGCTGCGTCAGGTGGTGCTGGAAGTGGAAGTGTTGCAGGTGGACCTGACCGACCAATACAGCAACGGCATCAACTGGCAGGCGGTGCTTGGCAAGGCGACAGGCAATCAGTTCAGCCTCACCAGCCCACAAGGCCCCGGCGCTCTGTCCGGCAATACGCCCGGGTCGCTGTCCTTCCTGCTGGCACCCTCCTCCTCCCGCGGCTCAGCGAGCCGTCTGGTGGCCGACTCCCTGCAGGAATACGGCAAGGTCTCGACCGCCTATTCCAGCGTGGTGACCACCACCAACCGCATGCCGGTGCCTGTGGGTTCACTGCAGACGCAGTCCTACGTCAAGCAGACGACCGCTCCGGTGGTGAACGGCACCACCGGCGTGACCACCGCCGGTTCGCTGGTGCCGGGCTCCATCTCCACCGGCCTCGGTCTGATGATCCTGCCGGTCATCCTCGACTCCAACCGCGTGCTGCTGCAAACCGCGATGCAGGTCAGCGAACTGCGCGAGATCAAGGCCTTCACCAGCGGCAGCGGCTCCTCGGCGCAGTCCATCCAGTTGCCCAACACCGTCAGCTTCGCGTCGCTGCAACGCGTCAGCGTGCCGGCCGGGCAGACCCTGGTCATGGTGGGCTACGAGCGGGAGCAGGCGCAAGCGGATGACACCGATGTGGTCCGCGGCCTGCTGCCCATCGCCAAGCGCGGCGGTCGCAGCAAGCAGGGCACCGTCATTCTCATCACGCCGCGTCTGACTGACCGCTGAAAGGGAGAGCCATGGCTTTCAATCCTGGCGCCGGTAGCTCCGGCGGCATGAATCGCGGTGAGTTTCCCGGTGCGTCGGACGGCTTCTCCAGGGAGGGCTCCAGCAACGGCACCGCTGCTGCGGCCTTTGCCAAGACCTGCATCATTGCCGGTACCCGCGTCATCTTTGAACTGGAATGGAGCCCCACGCAGGACCGCGGGCATCCGGATGCAGAGTTCCAGCGCGCCCGCAAACTCGGCTACAGCTTCGCCACCATGCTGCCGGACAAAAGCCTGGTCGGCCTGGCCCGCGGGCTGCAGCCCGGCCCCGGTCGGCCGCATTCGGCGGTGGTGATGCTGATCGAGCGCTTCGCCTCCGGCGGTGCGGAAGCGGTGTTGCTGTCCGCTGGCAACCGGGTGGCCTTCATCGGTCTGATGGATCGGCGACCCGTGCCCGGCTTTGACCGGCTGGTCAACAGCCTCGAATCGGCGCTGGCGCTGCTCAAGGAATTCCGGGACATCCACATCGACCAGGATGTGCGGGTCGCCACCGACCTGCCCAACGTCGTGGCCAACGGCGAGCCGCTGGAGGTGCAGACCGTCTTCGAGATGCCCGAGGCCAGCTCGCTGGTGCGCCCCCTCGTCAACCGGGTGATGCGCCGTGCCGTGGCGGGCGGCGTGACGGCTGCGGTGCTGCTCGGCTCGGGGCTGGGTTACGTGCTCTGGGGCCAGTATCAGGAACGCAAGGCCGCCGAAGAGGCCGCCCGGCTGGCGCAGGAGAACGATCCCAATCGCCTGTACGAGCGGTCCATCGAGCCGATGCTGCGCAGTGCCGGCCAGCCGGGCAATGCGGTGCTCGACCGGTGGCGGGCGATGCTCAACCGGGTGCCGCTGAGCCGCGAAGGCTGGGCGCTGCAACGCTTCACCTGCACCCAGTCCAGCCCGGACTGCGAGGCCACCTGGAGCCGCAACTTCGGCAACTTCAACGACTTTCTGACCAGGCCGCCGCAGGACCGCAAGAGCCCCGATCCGCAACTGAATCCCGACAACGCCAGCAACGACCTGCTCGGGTCCACCATCACCACCCATTACACCTGGGGCGACAGCGGCCCGGTGGCGGAGGTCCTGACGCGCGAGCAACTGCCGCAGGTGGCGGCGGTGACCGAGAGCTGGGGCAGCCGGTTGCAGGACGTCTCGCTGGTGGCCGGCAGCCAGCAGGCGGCGATGCTCAAACCCGCCCAGCTCTTCGGTCCGACCACCGTCACTGACCTGAAGGCACTTCACCGCCCGGTGGTCCGTCTGGCCTGGCAGGTGAGCGACGGACTCTGGTCCTTGCCCTCCATCGACCTGCCGCCCACGGCCGTGCCGGACACCCTCACGGTTCAACTGAACGCCGGCCAGATCACCTACACCCTCACCGGACACATCTATGCAAAAGGCAAAAACTTCTGACGTCTCCGTGACGCGCCGACCGATCGTGGACGCCGCCCTAGCCTGCGCTTTTGCCGGCGGCCTTGTCGGCGCACCTACAGGCGCTCTTGCAAGCGCTGCCTGCCTGGCCCGACCCACGCCAACCGTGGGACCGGCCACGCGGGCGGGCGCGTCCTCCAAGGGGCGATGCTTGCGTGCCGCAGGCGCTTTGCTGGTGCTGAGCCTCTCCCAGTTCGTCCTGGCACCGGCCGCATTCGCCGCCGAGGACGGCGGCACGGCGGCGTCCACCTCCATGCAGCAGATCATCGAGGCGGCTCGCCGCAAGAAGGCCCAGGAGCTCGATGCGGCCGCGCGCCGCCTGCTGGGCACCGAGGCCCCGCCTGCCGCCGCCGCCGGGCCTGCACCAGCGGCCCCGCCCCCGTCCTCAACCTCGACCAAGAACCCGGAAGTACCCCGCGTCTGGTCCTTGACCGGCGTCGGCCAGCGCCTGCAGGCCGAGCTGTTTTATGAAGGTCGCATCCACCGCGTTGCCCTGAGCCCGGGCTATACGCCTCAGGTCGGCCCCTGGCATGTGCGTGCCATCAGCCCCAGCGGCGTCACCGTCTCCACGTCTGGCCATTCGGCGGGCGGAGGCAAGGGGTCATCGTCGCTGGTGCTGGCTGCGCCGACGCGTGGCAGCTCCATGGGCGCGTTTTCGTTCTCCGGCGTGGGCGGTGGCGCCGAAGCCCTACCCGCCAACGCATTGAACAGCGCCGCACTGCCGCCTTCCGCCCTGCGCGCCAGCCGCCTGCCTCTGGAGGGGCAGATGGCGCTCTCCCAGCATCAGGGCCAATGAGATGAGCACCGACGCCACCGTGGAGCCCCCTTCAGCGGGCGCGAATGCCTCGCGACGAGAGGTCGCCGACCGGGACACCGCCAGCGGCGACACCCCGGGTCGCGGGGCGGCCAGCGCCGCTGCTGCCTCGTCCCGCCATCTGACCGACTATGCCCACCTGCCGCCCTTCGACCGCGTGCTGTCGGTCGTGTCGGACAACGTGATGGCGGGCCGGGATGAACGGCAGGTGCGAGTCTCCCGCGAAAAGGAAAACAAGTTGATGGCGCTGGCCCTGCCGGCCCAGCGCTTCCTGGTGTTGTCCACCGAGGACGAACTCCGCAGCCCCGACTGGTACCACGTGGTGCAGGCCGGCAAGCGGCTGGGCTACGACTTCCAGGGCTTCTTCACCGCCGAGCCCGAGATCTTTGAGCTCATCTCCTACCGCAGCGAGCGTCGGGACGTGAGCGACGGGGCGGGGGAAGCCGCACGCGCCATCGAAACGATGGTCGCGAATTCTTCCCCGCTGGAATGGTTCCGCACCCTCATCCACCGCTGCGTGCTCGCCGGCGCCAGCGACCTGCATCTGGAGCTGCGCGGCGAGATCGGTCGCGCACGGGTGCGTCTGGACGGTTTGATGCGCACCCTGGGCAGTTTCCCCGCCCGCATCGTGATGGATGCGGTGTCCGCCGCCTACACCGTCCTGGCCGAGGAAAACTCCCGCAGCGAAGTCGCCTTCAACGGCGGCGTACCGCAGACGGCCATGATCCCGCTGGACCTGCCCGACCTGCGCTTGACGCTGCGCTACCAGAGCCATCCGGCCGTCGGTGGCATGGATGTGGTGATGCGCATCCTGCGCTCCAACAATGCCGCCCGCACCCAGCAGCTCACGCTGGACCGGCTGGGCTTCACCCCGTGGCAGGTTGACCGGCTGCATGACGCACTGAGCTCCTCCTGGGGCGGCATCTTCGTGTCGGGCATCACCGGATCCGGCAAGACCACCACCCTGAACACGATGCTGGCCTATCTGGCCCGGGAGGGCACCCGCAAGCTGATCACCATCGAAGACCCGGTGGAATATGAGCTGCCCGGGGCGTCCCATCTGTCCATCCAGCGGGGCGCCCTGGAAGCCACCGCGGGCAGCAACCCCTTCCACGGCGCCATGCTCTCCTTCCTGCGCATGGACCCGGACGTCGGCCTGTTTGGCGAAATCCGCGATTCACTCTCCGCCAACATGGCGCAGGTGGCCATCCAGACCGGTCACAAGATCCTCTCCACGGTCCATGCCACCTCGGCCCTGGGCGTGGTGAGCCGGCTCAACTCCCATATCGTCGGTCTGCAGCGCGACGACCTGTGCAGCCCGGAGTTCATCTCCGCCCTGGTCTACCAGGTGCTGGTGCCGCTGAACTGCGATCACTGCAAACGCCCCGCTCGTGAAGTGATGACGGCCGAAGCGCTGGAGGTCTACGCCCTCGGCTTCGGCCTCAACATCGACAACATCCATTGCGCCAGCGACACCGGCTGCCCGCATTGCCGCAAGCCGCTGATCGACTACAGCGTCGCCGAGCGCAACGGCACCATGGGACTCAAGGTGGGCGCGGAGGTCATTGTTCCGGACCTGCGCCTGCTGGAGCTGCTGCTGGAGCGTCGCGACCTGGAAGCCCGCCGCTACTGGCGGAGCCGACAGAAGGCCCCCTTCACCGATCCGGACATGGACGGCAAAGAAGCCTGGGGACATGTGCTGTATGACCTGTCTCAGGGCCGTGTCGACCCTTTTTACTTCGAACGAACCTTTGGCCGGGCTTCACTACTGGCCCAGTCCCTCCTCTAAGTCGCCGGACCGAGCTCCGCCTTGGAGCTTCCCGCCTCAAGACACCCCTCCGCCGCCATGCAGATCATTGACTGGATTTTGTTCCGCGCCGCCGCGCATCGGCTCAAGCAGCGCCGGGCGGACTTCTATTACGACATGGCCAGCGCCCTGGAAGACAAGGTGCCGCTGTTCACCATCCTGCGCAAATACGAAGCCCGCGGCCGCACCCGCTCCCGGGGCGATGCCCTGCTCTACCGGCACATGCTGCGGCAGGCCATGGGTGGATCGCTCTCCCAATCCTTGATCGGTGTCGTACCCACCACCGAACTGATCCTGATTGACGCCATTCAGGGCAGTGGCGACGCCGGCCTGGCGCGCGGGCTGTACTTCCTGTCCGAGACGGTGGAAAAGGTGGACCGGATGATCGCCACGGTCCGCAAGGCGGTGATGTATCCGCTGATTCTGCTGGTGCTGTTTGCCGGTCTGATGACGGGTTTCTCCCTCTTCGCGGTGCCCGTGCTGGCGGAACTGCTGCCGCCGGAGAAATGGCCGGCGATCGGTCGCGCGCTGTACGCCGTGTCCTATGTGGTGAGCCACTATGGCATTCTCATCGCGCTGGGCGTGGTGGCGCTGCTGGTGGCGTTCGGCATGTCCCTGGCCCGCTGGCAGGGGCCGATGCGAAGGCGCCTGGACCGGATCGCCCCCTACAGCCTGTACCGGGACTTCTCAGGCGCGATGTTGATCGTCTCGATTTCATCGCTGATGCGGGCCGGTGTGTCGCTGCGTTCGGCGCTGGAGCGGGCGGCTCGTTTCAGTTCACCCTGGATGCGATGGCATCTGCGGGAAATCCTGTCCCGGCTGTCATCGGAACAATCCACTCAGTTCGGTCAAGCCTTCTCGACCGGTGTGCTGAATGGCGCGCTGGAAGACCGGGTGCAGGACGCCTCGGAGCGGCGGGACCCGATTTCGGCCTTCGTCAAGATCGGGGTGGGCTCGATCGACCGCATCGAACGGAGCATCCAGGCATCGGCCAGCAAGCTCAATTCGACGCTGATGGCGGTGGCGGGTCTGACCCTGGCCGGCATGATGGCCGGCTTCTTTGCGACTGCCTTCGAAATGCAGAGCGGCATTCAGCAGGCGCCGACGGTGCAAACGCGATGAACACCGGGCGGATCTCCGCCTGGGGGGATGGGCGGCTTCACCGGGCGATGCAGGGGCTGCGCTGTGGGCCGCTTCACGTGCTGCTGCTCAGTCTGGCTGCGACCGCCGCCGCTGCTCCGCAGTCGGCGGGCAGTGGCGCGGCCCTCCGGGCGCGGCCAGCCGAATCATCCTCGGTCTCCCACCGGCCTGCTTCACGTCCGACCGCATCGCCGGCCGCCACCCCCACCACGCAAACCAGCACGCGGGCGACGCCCCCTCCTTCGGCACGTCCCCCCGCCAGCCGCCCGGCCGTCCACGCCCTCACACCGGCCATGGCCCAGTGCTTCGAATGGGCCTCCCGCCGCTACGGCATGTCTGCCCACCTGCTGCACGCGATCGCCCTGCAGGAATCCGGCCTGAACCCGCGTGCCGTCAATCGCAACACCAACGGTTCCACCGACATCGGGTTGATGCAGATCAATTCGAGCTGGGCCCCGGTGCTGGCCCGCTATGGCATCCGCACCGAGGACCTGTGGGATCCCTGCACCAACATCCTGGTGGGCGCCTGGATCCTTGGGGACAACCTCGTCCGCCTCGGTCCGACGGTGGAGGCGCTGGGCGCCTACAACGCCCGTGACCCGGTCAAACGGGCCGCGTATGCCGGGAAGGTGCTCCAGCGCCTGTATCAGTTGAGCCCGCCCCGTGCCCTCTCCGCCGCGGCCCAGGCGGAACCGCAGCCCTCTTTCCAAACCTCGCCCTGACGTGGCGAGGTCCCACCCTGGCCGAGCGCTCGCGAGCACGCGGCGAGGTCCCGCCCCGGCCGCGCGCTCGCGAGCGTCGGCCTCCTGTTCCTGTCTGTTCACCTTCTTATGCTCGTTCATCCCGAAGACATGCTGCCCAGCCAGTGGCTGGGACCCGTGGTTACCTTGTGTCATGACCAGGTATTGATGATGGTCGACCGCGCCCACTGGGACGATCAGGCGGCGCTCTGCCGGGGCGCCTTCTGCTACATGGTGGAAACATCGGCGCGCGAGACGGCCCTGCGCCTGGACCATCCTCCCAAGCACCAGGAAGTCCGCACCAATCGCCTGGTGCTGCTGCGCCTGCTGGACTTTCCCGCCTGGCCGGATGCCGGCAGCGGCGCGCGGGAACGCATCGACACCCTGATGCAGCGCCACTCCCGCAGCGGAACACCGCAGAGCGAGGTGATGCTGGTGCGCTTTTCGGTACTGGGCGCCTACTACCGGGACGCCACACCGGCCTCCATCAGCGCCGTTCCTTCCGCCCCACTGTCCCACGCGCCATCCAACTCGCCGTCTACCTCGCTTTCGACCTCGCTTCCCACCGCACATTCCAGCGCACCCCGCTTCGCCGGCGAACCGGGTCACATGCTGCACGCCGACCGTTACGGCGTCTTCGCTCCCACACCCCGCATGCAGGACCTGCTGATCAACGGCACGGTCACCGCGGAGCAGCGGATCCGCTTCGGCCTGTTGCGGCATGACGAATCCCAGGTCTACCAGCAGCACCCGGTCACCAGTGTCCTGTCGATGCTGGACATCCGCGGCCGCCGCACCGCCATGTTCGGCAAGACCCGACTGGGCAAGTCCAACGTCGTCAAGCTGCTGGTGCAGGGAATGATGGATGTCACCGCCGAGCGGCGGGATGTCGGCCAGTTGATCTTTGATGTGAACGGCGAATATGCCAACAGCAATCCGCAGGATGGCGCCGACAACATCGGCAGCGTCTATGCCGACCGCTGCAGCCTCTACTACCTCTCCGAGGGAAAGATTGCCGGACCCAACAGCCAACTGCTGCGGTTCAACTTCCATGAGCGGCCGGAAGACGCGATGGCCACGCTGCGCGAGCTGCTGCCGGCGGATGTGTCGGAGTCCGACTATGTCCGCCCGCTGCTCTCCTGCCGCCTGCCGGGTCTGCGCTTCAACCCGGATGAGGCGGCCGAGGTGGTGCAGCGCCGCTTGCGCAAGCTGATGATTTTCTGGACGGTGCTGCATCACGCCGGCTTCGAGCATGACGAGGAACGGCTGACCGAGACCCTGCATGCCTACGGATACACCCAGCCGTTCAATCCGGGCTTCACCCAGCCGCTGCGGCTGTCGGCCTATCAGGCGGTGAACGGCTCCAGCCCCCCACCGCTCCCGCGTTCATTCGCCGACATGGTGGCGGAAATCTCCCTGATGCTGCGCTTCAGTCTGAGCTATCCGAACGATCCGACACTGCGCAAGCACGGCGGTTTCCTCTTCGATTCCGATGAGGACATCATGGCGCACTTCATCTATCCGCAGGCCGGCGCAGGCGCCTATGTGCTCCGCCCGGCCACGCCCTTCCACTCCCCGCGGGTGGACAACTTCATCACCGAAATCCTGGCCACCGTCGATCAGGGTGGCACCGTCATCGTGGACCTGGGCAGTGCCAACGAACGGATCATCCGGTACTTCGCCAAGACGCTGTCCAGCGCGCTCTTTGTGCATCAGGAAGGCAAGTTCGTCCGCAATGAAATGGCGGGCCGGTATGTGCAGATCTATTTTGAAGAGGCGCACATGATCTTCCCGCCCAATGCGGGCAACGTGATCGACGTCTATTCGCGGTTTGCCAAGGAGGGCGCGAAGTTCAACATCGGCATCGTGTATTCGACGCAGTCGCCCTCGACCATCAACCATGACCTGCTGGCTCAGACCGAGAACTTCTTCATCGGCCACCTCTCCAGCCAGCAGGAGACCGCCATTCTCAGCAAGGTGCAATATGCCTTCCGCGGCATGGAAGACGACCTGATGCGTACCCGCACCCCGGGTTACATGCTGGCGCTGACCGCGTCACACCGCTATCCGGTGCCGGTGCAGGCCAACCGGTATGACGGCAGGACGCTGCTGATGCGCTGAGGTGATGGTGCGCTGAGGTGATGGTGCGCTGATGCGGGGGCGCTGAGGCTCAGCGCCCCGCGCCGTCATGCGGCGTGTCCTTGGACGGCGGCTGCAGCCGGGTGATCATCACCTGGTCCACCCGGTGGCTGTCCACGTCCACCACTTCAAAGCGCCATCCCTCCCACTCCACCACATCGGTGCGCTTGGGGATGCGGCGCAGCATGACCATCAGGAAGCCGGCCAGCGTGTCGTACTGACCGGGATGCGGGAACTCGTCCAGGCCCAGCGAGCGCTGCACATCCGGAATCGGGGTGATGCCGTCGGCCAGGAAACTGCCGTCATCCCGGCGGACGATCTGCTGCTCCTCTTCATCGGTATGGACCAGACTGCCCATCACCGTCGACATCACGTCATTGAGGGTGATCACCCCCACCACCAGGCTGTATTCGTTGACGATGACCGCAAAGTCTTCATGGGCCTGGCGGAACTGGGTCATCACCTCGGCCAACGTAAGCCGGTCCGGCACGATCAGCACCTTCTTGATCAGCGCCGGGTCGGCCCGCAGGCTGATCGGTTCTCCGCGCAGCACCCGCTGGAACAGGTCGGTCGCATCAACATAACCGACAACCTGGTCGATGTCCTGCTCACACACGAGGTAGGTGGAATGCGGCGATTCGGCGATGCGGGTGCGGACCAGGGTCTCGTCGTCGTCCAGCGAGAAGTAGACGATGCGCTCGCGCGAGGTCATCGAGGATTCCACCGTCCGGGTGTCCAGCTCGAAGATGTTTTCGATCACCTGCTGTTCCGCATCGGCCACCACACCGGCCTGATGCCCGGCTTCCGCCAGCGCCAGGATGTCTGCATGGGTGATGGTGTTGTCCGGCTTGACCGGACGGCCCAGGATGCGCAGCAACAGATCGGTCAGCGCATTCAGGCCCCAGGCCACCGGCCGCAGCACGAGCGTCAGGAAGATCATCGGGCCGACCAGCGTCATGGCCACCCGCTCCGGCTCGTTCATCGACAGGCGTTTGGGCAGCAGGTCGGCCAGCACCACGAACATCATGGTCACGCAACCGAAAGACAGCGCAAAGGCGAGCCGTTGCGCATTGTCGATCTCCATGACCGGACGCAGCAGCGTCTCGAAATGCGGCGTCAATGCGCCCTCGCCCACCACCCCGGCCAGGATGGCCAGAGTGTTCACCCCGATCTGCACCACGGTGAAGTAGTAGCCCGGCTGCTCCTGCACCTTGAGCACCTGCGCGGCCCGACTGTCTCCCTCATCCGCCAGTTGCCGCAGCCTCAGGCGACGGGACGCGGCCAAAGACAACTCCGCCATCGAAAAAAATGCGCTGGCGGCAATCAGGACGACGATCAACAGCAGGCTGGAACTCAAGGCAGCTTTCGGAGTATGAACAGCCGCCAGTGTACCGGGCGGCTCAGGGCCTGCCATGCCTCATGCTTGCGTCTGCCCCCGGGCAGGTCCCGGTGTTCAGGGCAGATCGGGCATGCGCACCGCCATGACCACCACACCGGGGCGGTCCTGACGCGGATGCTCGCAGCGGATCCACCAGAGGCCCGCCTTGTGGATGCGCCACGGCATGGCCTGCTGCAGCGGCACGCCGCCGACCAGATGCGCCAGCAGCATGCCCAGCGTGGGCTGATGGCCGACCACCACCACCGGCTTGCCGGCATGCGGCCAGCCGGTCGCTTCCAGCATGGCCTGCGCGCCTTTGCGGGGCGCCAGGTCCTCGACGATCCGCGTCGGTCGGCGCAACTCCTGCACCGTCTGCCGGGTGCGCACGGCGGGACTGACCAGCACGCTGGTGTCCTGGGGCAGATGGCGGTGCAGCCACTCGGCCATGCGTCCGGCGTCGCGTTCGCCCTGCGTGGTGAGGACCCGGGACATGTCGTCCATGCCGGGTCCAGGTTCGACGGCTTCCGCATGCCGCCACAAGATCAGATCCATGACCATCCTTCAATACATTGTTCGGCAGGGCAAACGGTGAGCCTGCCGCCGGGATCGCAAACCCTCTCGGTACTTCCCTCGCACAGGTTCAAATAACGGCGGTGGGCGGTGGATCAGCCCTGTAGACTCGTCCGATCAGCGATCTGGATTTGGGAGCCTGACCGCATGCTTTCCCCGCTTGGTGGCACAGCCGGCGACACGACCGGCGCCACACCATTGAATGAATCGGGCCAGGGCCGAACGAGCCTCGGTGTCATCACACCGCCCTTCCTACGGGGCGGCGGCGAAGTCGGCGCGCTCATGCGGGCCCACGACTGGTCGCGGACGCCGCTCGGCCCGCCGGACGGCTGGCCTCAGTCGTTGCGCACGCATGTCCGGATCATGCTGGACTCACGCTACGCCATGTGGATGGCCTGGTCGTCGGAGCTACGCTTCTTCTGCAATGACGCCTACATGCCCACCCTCGGCATGAAGCGCGATTGGGCGCTGGGGGAACGCGCCGACAAGGTGTGGGAAGAGATTTGGCCGGACATCGGCCCGCGTATCGAACACGTCTTGACCCAGGCAGAAGCGACATGGGATGAAGCCCTGTTGCTCTATCTGGAGCGCAGTGGCTTCAAGGAAGAGACCTATCACACCTTTTCCTACAGTCCGGCTTTCGACGACAACGATCAGGTCGCGGGCATGCTGTGCGTGGTGACCGAAGTCACCGAGCGGGTGATCGATGAGCGGCGCCTGCGGGTGCTGCGGGATCTCGCTGCCCGGGCGACCGGCGCCGAAGATCTTCACCAATGCTGCCACCATGCCTGCAAGGTGCTCAGCGACTATCCCCGGGACGTGCCCTTCGCCGCGGTGTATCTGACCCAGCCCGGCGAGCGGACCGCGCGGCTCGCGCTGTCCACCAATGCCGCGCAGGCTGCGCAACTGCCCGAGGTGATGTCGCTGGACGACGCCCCCAGCGGCTGGCCCCTGTCCGCGCTTTATCAGCAGCAGTCCGCGCAGGACCTGCCCTCGCTCGAAGCCTTGTCCCTGCAGCTGCGCATTGACGACTGGGCCGAGCCGGTGCGTCAGGGCCTGTTGCTGCCGCTCAAGGGCTCCGGTGCTGAACTGACCGGCTTCCTGATGGTGGGCTGCAGCCCGCGCCGGCCGCTGGACGAAGGCTATCGGAGCTTTCTGAACCTGGTGGCGGGTCAACTGTCCGCCGCGCTGACGGATGCGCAGGCGTATGAGGAAGAGCGCCGCCGGGCAGAAGCCCTGGCAGAGCTGGACCGGGCCAAGACCGCCTTCTTTTCCAATGTCAGCCACGAGTTCCGGACCCCGCTGACCTTGATGCTGGGCCCGCTGGAAGAACTGACGGTGGGCGGCGATCTCACCGACTTGCAGCGCCAGCGGCTCTCGCTGATCCTGCGCAATGCCAATCGCCTGCAACGCCTGGTCAATGCGCTGCTGGACTTCTCCCGTCTGGAGGCCGGCCGTGCGCAGGCCTATTTCGAGCCGGTCGATCTGGCCGCTCTGACCCGCGACATCGCCAGCACCTTCCGCTCCGCCATGGAAAAAGCCGGACTGCGGTTCGAGGTGGACTGCCCGCCGATGGACGAGCCGGTGATGGTGGACCGGGACATGTGGGAGAAGATCGTCCTGAACCTGCTCTCCAATGCGTTCAAGTTCACCCTGGAAGGCGGCGTCACTCTGCGGATGGGCCAGGACGAGGGCCAGGTCTGGATGACGGTTGCCGACACCGGCGTGGGCATCGCCGAAGACGAGCTGCCGCGACTGTTCGAGCGTTTTCACCGCATTGCCGGCGTCGAGGGCCGAACCCATGAAGGCTCCGGCATTGGCCTGGCGCTGGTGCAGGAACTGGTGCAGTTGCATGGCGGCCGGATCGAGGCCAGCAGCGTGGCGCATCAGGGCACGACCTTCCGGCTGACGGTGCCGCTGGGCGAAGCGCACGTGCCGCCGGACCAGCAACGTGGTCGACAGCCCGGCCGTATCGCCCGCACTTCGGCCGCACGCGCCTTCGTGGATGAAGCGATGCGGTGGCTGCCCGATGCAGAGCCGGTACTGGCCGCCGAAGTCCTGGCGCCGGCGCCCCTGGCCTCCACCGACCAGCGCTTTGCGAACACCTTTGGCGCCCGCATCCTGCTGGCCGACGACAACGCCGACATGCGCGGCTATGTGCGCGAGCTGCTGGCGCCCTATTACGAGGTCGAAGCCGTGCCGGACGGCCTGGCCGCGCTGGAGGCGGCCCGCCGCCATCCGCCCGACCTGATCCTGACCGATGTGATGATGCCCCGCCTGGACGGCATGGGCCTGCTGGCGGCGGTCCGGGAGGACGCTGCGCTGCGGCCGACGCCGGTGGTGCTGCTGTCCGCCCGCGCCGGTGAGGAATCCCGCATTGAAGGCCTGGACGCTGGCGCGGACGACTACCTGATCAAGCCGTTCTCCTCCCGGGAGCTGCTGGCACGGCTGGGGGCCCTGCTGGAGCTGCGTCACATGCGCCAGACCTCCGATGCAGCGACGCGCCGCCGCAATGCGCAGTTCGAGACGCTGCTCTATGCGGCGCCCATCGGTGTGTTTCTGGTGCATGAAGTGGACGGGCGCCTGCATCTGCGCGATGCCAATCCCGCCGCCCGGGCCACCTTCAGTCGGCCGGAGGATGCCGCAGGCGGTGATTTCGAAGCCATGCTGCATCGCCAGTGGGGCAACGGGCTGGCCGAAGAGATCATTGAGAACTTCTGGTCCACGCTGCACACAGGCAACAGCTTCCACGCGCCGGAGTTCATTGCCAGACGCAGCGACCATGGCCGGCTGGAAGCCTACGACTGGCAGATCCACCGAATTCCGCTGGCGGAAGGCGGGCTGGGGGTCGTGTGTTACTTCCAGGAGATTTCGTCGCATGTCCAGGCCCGCCAGCATCTGGAGGCGGCAGACCGGCAGAAGGATCAGTTCCTGGCGATGCTCGCCCACGAGCTGCGCAATCCGATGGCGCCCATCCGCAGTGCCAGCGACGTGCTGACCCGGCTGGAGTTGCCGGACGAGCGACCCCGGCGCATGGTGAGCATCATCCAGCGTCAGGTGGGCACGCTCACCCGGCTGGTGGATGACCTGCTGGACATCTCCCGGATCACCCAGGGACGGGTGCAACTACGGCTGAGTCCGGTGGCCCTGGTGGATGTGCTGGCCCAGGCGGTGGAGACGGTGGAGCCGCTGATGCGCGAGCGTCGGCATCAGTTTTCGATGACCAGCGGGCGGCCGCTGCGAGTGCGCGGTGATCAGGCCCGGCTGGTGCAATGCGTGGCCAATCTGCTCACCAATGCCGCCAAGTACACCGACCCCGAGGGGCGGATCCATCTGAGCATGGAGGAAGACGGGCCGCGCGAGCAGGCCGTCATTACCGTCACGGACAACGGCATCGGCATCCCGCCCGAACTTCAGCCGCAGATTTTCAACCTGTTCGTGCAGGGGGAGCGTGCGCTCGACCGGTCGCAGGGCGGGCTGGGCATCGGTTTGTCGCTGGTGCGCCGGCTGGCGGAGATGCATCAGGGCTCGGTGGCGGCCTTCAGTGAAGGTCCGGGACGGGGCGCTCGCTTCGAACTACGGCTGCCGCTGCTGGCGGAGGATGCGACGGAGCTGTCCCCGACCACCCTCCCGACCGGCGCGCCCCGGCGCATCCTGGTGGTGGACGACAACGAAGACGCCGCGGCGTCGCTGGCGATGATCCTGTCGATGGAAGGCCATCAGGTGGCGCAGGTGCACAGCGGGGCCGATGCGCTGCGGCAACTGTCGGAAGCGGTGCCGGATCTGGCCTTGCTGGACATCGGCCTGCCCGGCATGAGTGGCTACGAACTGGCGCAGCAGATCCGTTCGGAGCCGGCATGGGCGACGCTGCGGCTGATTGCCCTGACGGGGTATGGCCGTCAGGAGGATCGGGAGCGGGCCCTGGAGGCCGGCTTTGATGCGCATGTGGTCAAGCCGGCCGATCCGGATACGTTGCTCAGGACGATTGCAGCGCTGCAGTGAACGCGGTGTGAGCCGCGCTTGAGCGGGGCGTGAGAGGGGCGTGAGAGGGGCGTGAACGGGCGCGAGCGGGGCGTCAGCGCGGCGCTCACTCGTCCGCTGCCAGCATCTTCTGGCCGGCGGTGAACGTCTGGCGGCAGGTCCAGTAGTCAGCCCAGGGGTCCTGCTTCACAAAACTCAGGTGGTCGCGGGCGTCCCGCACCTTCCATTGGTCGCCGGCCTTGAGTGCGGCGAGGTCGCCCCAGGCGATGGGCATCGACACGCCCAGCCCCGGCCGCGCCCGCACCGAAAAGGCGGATGCGGTGGTCTGCCCTTCCCCGTTGCGCAGGTAGTCCACAAAGATCTTGCCCACCCGGTTGCGCGGGCCGCTTTTGGCGGAGAAGCGCTTGGGCAGCGTGGCGGCCAGATGTTCGACCACGGCGCGGCTGAAGGCTTTGCAGGTCTCGTGATCCGCACGTCGGGTCAAGGGCACCACCACATGCAGGCCCTTGCCACCGCTGGTCTTCAGCCAGGACTGGAGGCGGAGCTCTTCCAGCAGCGCGCGCACCAGCTGCGCCCCTTCCTTCACCTGAGCGAAGGCGACGCCCTCCCCCGGGTCCAGGTCGAAGATGATGCGGTCGGGCTTGTCGAGCTTGTCCGACCGGCTGTTCCAGGTGTGCAGTTCGATGGTGTTGAGCTGGGTGAAGGCAAGCACCTCCGCCATGTTGCGCACCACGATCAGGTCGTTGCCTTCCACATGCTTCTGGAAGAATAGCTCGCCGCCGACACCTTCCGGGGCGCGGACCAGGGCGAGCGGGCGTTGTTCCAGGTGGGGCATCAGCCAGTCGGCGACGCTTTCATAAAAACGCACCAGCTCGATCTTGGTGGTGCCGGATGCTTCGTCGATGACGCGGTCCGGGTGGGTGATGCGAAGCTGGCTGGAGGTGGAGGCTGCTCGAGCGCGCTTGGTGGCGGGCGGTGCGGCAGCGGGCTGCTTGGCAGCGCTGGTGGACTTGGCCGATGCAGCCGTTTTGGCTTTGGGCGCGGGATCGGACCCGGCCTGCTGGGGGGCCTTCTTGGTGGCCTTCTTGACAGCTTTGGCGGCCGCCTTGGTCGCTGCCTTCGTGGGGGTCTTTGCTTCGGCCTTGGTGGAAGCCCTGGATGCGGCCTTGGTGGGGCCTCGCGACACTTCATCGGGTGCTTTGGCTGCTTCCATCCCGATCTCCTCCGCGGGTTTGTCTTCTCTCACGCCCTGGAAGGCGGCATGCCGGATATGCCCGTCCGGCGTCCATTCCGCAAAGGCGACTTCCACCACCATCTCCGGTCGCACCCAGTGCTCGTCGCCGCCCGGCCGGCGGGTCCAGTGACTGCGCTTGATGTCCTCCGCGCTGAAATGCGGCTGGTCGGTTTCCAGCGCGTTCAAGTGCTTGCGCAGCACCCCGCCCTGCGCCAATGACCAGCCCGTGCCCACCCGACCGGCATATCGCCAGCCGGCGCCCTTGGCGTCGTCCGGGCCGTTGCCCTTGCCACCAGCCCTGCCACCAGCCTTGCCACTCGCTTTGCCGCTGGCCTTACCACCGGCCTTGCCACTGCCATTGCTGCGGCGTTGGCTGTCGCTGCTGTCGTCCGCGTTGCCGTCGCGGGAGCCCTGCGCATCCCGCACTGCCAGCAGGAGACTGCCCAGGCCATTGGGCGCATCGCTGCGGGGCGTGAAGCCCACCACCACAAACTCCTGCCGCAACTGGCACTTCAACTTCACCCAGGTGTCGCTGCGGGCGGACACATAGGGCGCGTCCGGACGCTTCAGAATCAACCCCTCCAGCCGCATCTGGCAGGCAGCGGCCAGCATCTGGTCTGGCGGCGCATCCAGCGCTTCGCTGAAACGCACATGTTCATCAGGCTGGTCGGCCAGCAGCGCCTGCAAGGCCCGGCGGCGTTCCCGCAGTGGCACTTCCCGCAGGTCATAACCTTGCAGGTAGGGCACGTCGAAAAGGAAGTAGACGATGTCCTGCTCACCCGGGCCGGAAGACCCGCCCTTCACACCTTTGGCACCTTTGACGCCACGCCCCGTCCCTCCGGACCGTCCGATGGCGTTTTGCAGCCGGTTGAACTCCGGGGCGCCTTCCGGGCCCAGCACCACCACTTCGCCGTCCAGCCAGGCGGAATCCAGTTCCAGGCCCTCCAGGGCCCGGACCAGCGTCGGCATCCGGTCCGACCAGTCGTGACCGCCACGGGTGATCAGCTGCACCCGGCCTTTGGTGATGCGGGTCAGCAGACGGTAGCCGTCGAGCTTGGCTTCGCTGATCCACTCGCCGGGCGGCGTGCTGGTGACGAGCGTGGCCAGTTGCGGCGTGAGTTCGGTCGGCTGGCGGGTCTTGCGCGCCTTGGAGAGGTCGGGCGCAGCGACGTCCTCCCCCTCAGGATCTGCGGCGCCAGCGGAAGCTTTCGTAGTGGACGCCTTCCTATCCGATGCGCTCGCGGCTGATGTAGCCCCGGCAGCCCCAGCCCGGGCTGAAGCTGTCGAGGCCAGTGTTTTGGCGGCCCGCGCCGATCCGTTGCCATTGGCTGAGCCGGCAGACCTGCCAGAGCTTGCGGAGCCGGTGGAGTTTGTGGAGTTGGCGGAATTGATGGACTTGCCGGACCGCGCCTGGCCCTTTGCACCGTCGCCTTCCGGCGCCATAGAGGCCGACGGGGACGTCCCCCCCTCCTTCGGCTCCCGCATCTCCAGCAGCCCCAGCGGCTGCGCCACCACGCTGTCCGGCAACTCCATCGTCACGTCATAGTCGTCATGGGCCCGCTCCCAGGGGTCATGCTTCTTGATGAGCAGCCACTGCGCCCGTTTGGCATCGTCCCTGGAGGTGCGCACCAGTTGCCACAGACCCGCCAGCTTCTGCCCATGCAGCCGGAACACCAGCTTGCCGGCCGTCAGGCCCGCATGTGGATCGCCCACCGGCTCCCAGGTGCCGTTGTCCCAGATGATCACCTCGCCGGCGCCGTACTGCTTGGGCGGAATGGTGCCCTCAAAGCTCCCATACGCCACCGGATGATCTTCCACCTGCACCGCCATCCGCCGCTGGCGTGGGTCGTAGGACGGGCCCTTGGGCACCGCCCAACTCAGCAGCACCCCGTCCAGTTCCAGCCGGAAGTCGTAATGCAGATGGCTGGCCCAGTGCTTCTGGATCACGAAGCTGAGCGGCTGCTGTCCCTTGCGGCGCACCACCTGGCCCTTGGGCTCGGCGGTACTCTCGAAGTTGCGCTTGGCGATGTAGCGGCTGAGCGGCGCTTCAGCCGTGGAGGGGGCGCGTGATGGCATAGGTCAGATCCCTGGATGCAACCGGGTCGGGTGACGTGGATTGCGCAGCAAATGGCGCGCCTGTGGCGAAAGCACCCTCGTCGCCTCCCCCGGCGCCAGGCGGCTCGGCGGTGCCGTTCAGGCTGCTAGCAGCTCGGCCACATTCGCCCCATTGCCCGAAACTTCCGCCAGCGCTCGGCAGCGACGCTCAGGCCCGCTTGGCCGGCTTGCGTCCACCGCCCAGGCTGCGCTTGAGCAGGTCGGCCAGATCCACCACATTGCCCGAGGCTTCTGCCGGCGCTTCTTCCAGCGGCTCCACCGACTGCGCCTCGCCAGCCTTGACCTTGCGGTCGATCAGCGTGCGGATGGCGACGGCGAACTCGTCCTGATAGTTGTGCGGCTCAAAGTCCGCCGTCATTTCCTCGATCAGTTGCCGAGCCATCTTCAGCTCAGCGGGCTTGATGCCATTGGCATTGACCCCTTCAGCGGGGAGGTCCAGGTCTTCCGCGGGGCGGATCTCGCTGGCCCAGCGCATCAGCCCGACCATCAGCGACGGGCCGGCCGGCAGCAGTGCCGCCAGATGCTCCTTGCTGTGGATGACCAGCCGCGCCACGGCGATCAGTCCAGCCTGCGACATCGCCTCACGCAGCAGCGCATACACCTTGGCGGTCTTGCCGACCGGGGCGAGGTAATACGGTCGCTCCAGATACACGAAGGAGATCTGGTCCGCCGGCACGAAGGTCTCGATGGCGATGGTCTGGGTGGTCGCCGGGTAGGCCTGCCGGATCTCGTCATCGCTCAGCACGACGTAATCCCCGTTCTCCTGCTTCACCCCTTTGACGATCTGCTCCTTGTCGATCTCCCGGCCGGTGCGCTTGTTGATGCGCTTGTAGCCGACGGGGTCGAGGGTGCGTTTGTCCAGCCAGTCGAAGTCCACCGACTCATCCCGGGTGGCGGGATACAGCGCCACCGGCACATGCACAAGGCCAAAGCTGATGGCGCCCTTCCAGATGGCCCGGCGCGGGGCGGGTGCGGCGTCCGGCGCGGTGGCCGAAGCGGAGGATTTGGATGATCGCGACGATCGCCCCTTGGCGCCTGTCCCCGCTGACTTGGATGTATTTTTGGCGGTGGTCCGGGAGCTGGTCCTGGAGGATTTGGACGCCGGGGTCGTCTTGCTGTCTGACGAGGTTCGGGCACGGGAGGTAGGCATGGGTCAAGGGCTCCATCACGGCCGGTGCTGGTGCACCGTGTGCCCGCTCCCGGCAATTCCCGCTCCCCTGCAAGCTCTTACAGTAGAGCCGCGGTACCGGTATCTCCACAATGGGCTGGCCCAGGGAGACAACGCCAGACGCAACAGATCACACGGGCACACGGACGGTGATCCGGTCCGTGCAAACGCGTGATCCACCTTCTTTTTCCCTGCTCGCCCCCCTGCGCGGGACGAAGCAGCGGCCGACAGCCTTGATCGATCGGACAGACGGGTCCTGACGACCCCTCGCCGTGATCGGCTTCACCAGATGTACCAGATGTACCAGAGGCCCCGGATGCACGGGTTGCGGACGCCACACAGTGGTCTCCGCTCCAGGCCCCGGTGGCAACTGCCCATCGTCTTCCCGGGTGATCCTTCATCCACTTTCTTCAAGGGAAAACCATGAACCGATTGATTGAACGCCGCTCGTTCGGCGCGCTGCTGCAGGCCGCATTGGCCGTGATCGCTCTGCTGACGGTGTTCCTGGCCGGACCGGCCCATGCAGCGCCTGGCGTGCGCTCGGTGCCGAGCTGCACCAAGGTCAATGTGAGCTCGACGATTGAAGTGGCCGCCGGCGCCACCTGGGACGGCACCGCCATCTATGGAAAATGGGTCTGCCTGGTCGGCACCGCGTCCAACATGAAGGGCACCCAGAGCGAGAGCCAGATTCCGATGTTCAAGCTGAACAACGGCGCCACGGTGAAGAACGTCGTCATTGGCGACGGATCGCTGGGCAGCGGCACCAACCTCGCCGCCGGCGGCGCGGACGGTGTCCACTGCTACGGCCAGTGCAACATCACCAATGTGTATTGGGCCGACGTGGGCGAGGACGCTGCCACCGCCATCAAGCTCAGTGGCGTCACCAGCAAGCTGACCATCTCCGGCGGTGCCGCCTTCAAGGCCGCCGACAAGGTGTTCCAGCACAACGGCGACGGCACGGTGGTCATCTCCGACTTCTATGTGGACAACGTGGGCAAGCTCTACCGCTCCTGCGGCAACTGCTCCACCCAATACGCCCGCAAGGTGACGGTGTCCGGCGTGCGCATCGGATCGGTCAACGTGGCCGTGGTGGGGGTGAACAGCAGCTACGACAGCAAGTCCGGCATCTCCGGCAAGTACGACGTGGCCACGATTTCGGACCTTGTGTATTCAGGCTCCAAGACCAAGTGCGACACCTATGTCGGTACCGGCAAGGGTAGCGAGCCTGGCAAGGACACGAACAGCAGCAACATTGCGCGGGCTTGCATCTTGAAGTGAGGCGCCGCAGCACCCGTCTTCAGATGGGTGCTTGTCATGCCGCCGGGGACGTCGCATCCAGGTGCTGCGGGCGCCTGGATGCCCCCGTGTCCCCAACCATCTTGAAGCGTGTGAGGGTTCATGCGACAGACCTACTTCATCGAAGGCTCGGCGACCCGGCTGACTCCGCTCCGAGCGAGTCGTCAGAGCACAGGGTCCGCCAGTGGCGCATTCGGATCGCCAAAGCTGGCGGTCCAGCGCAGCGTCGATGACGTCCGCAACGATGTCGCCGCGGACGTTCGACCCCGGTTGCCGCGATCCGGCTGGCGGCCCTTGTGGGCCGTGCTGGCCGTGCTGACCCTGATCGCCATGATCAGCTTGGCAGTGAGGGTCTGGTCCACCGGGACCTTGGACCCTTCAGCCGTTGCCGCCGCCTCCGACCCGTGGCGCCACTTGGCCGCAGCCACGGCACAGGCGGAACGCGGCCTGCCGGCCACCGATGCGGACGCGGCGGACGCTTCCCTGTCGCAATGGCAGGCACAGCTTGCCGCGATGCTGGGCCAGTCGCCCGAACGTGCCTGGCAGCAGGCGCTGGCGTGGGCAGCAAGGCGTCCGGACTGGGCGCAGACGCTGGTGGAGCCTCTGCTGGAACCGCTGTGGCAGCGCCGGATGTTTGAGGGGATGCTGGAGGGGCTGGATCAGACCCCCGGTCTGGAGGCTTCGCTGCGCGCGGCGTGGATCGATGCGACGCTTGCGCGCTGGACCGACATTGCCCCGACGCAGGCAGCCCTCTGGGCCGCGAAGCGGATGGCATCCTCGGCTGGGGCTGGGGCTG
>CBIHOT010000053.1:0-30707 GCA_966211495.1 uncultured Roseateles sp.
GTTGCCATACGTTTTGTTGGAAGGCGCGTCACCGTTTCGACGTGCCTTTTTTTTATGTCCCGCAGGGGTGCCTGTGGCACGGTGGCACCCGAGTTCCTCGTATGTTCCGTGTGGGCCCGGTGAGGGTCCACGCTTCGCCGCCCAGGGGCAGACCCGGGACCTGTTGCTCTCACACGGGTCTCACGGCAGTCTCCTGGTCAGCGGCCTCCGACTGAGTCCATGAACCACATCCGCAACTTCTCCATCATTGCCCACATCGATCACGGCAAGAGCACTCTGGCCGATCGCATCATCCAGCGCTGCGGAGGCCTGTCGGACCGGGAGATGGAAGCGCAGGTGCTGGACTCGATGGACATCGAGCGTGAGCGCGGCATCACCATCAAGGCCCAGACCGCCGCCCTTCAATACAAGGCGCGCGATGGTCAGGTCTACAACCTCAATCTGATCGACACCCCGGGGCACGTGGACTTCTCGTATGAAGTCAGCCGCTCCCTGTCCGCCTGCGAAGGCGCGCTGCTGGTGGTGGACGCCAGCCAGGGTGTGGAAGCGCAGACCGTGGCCAACTGCTACACCGCGCTCGAGCTGGGTGTGGAAGTGGTGCCGGTGCTCAACAAGATGGACCTGCCGCAGGCCAATCCGGACGGTGCCAAGGCCGAGATCGAAGACGTGATCGGCATCGATGCGACCGATGCGATTCCCTGCTCCGCCAAGACCGGCATGGGCGTGGACGACATCCTGGAAGCCATCATCACCCGCATGCCGGCGCCCAAGGGCGAGGTCGAGGCGCCGCTGCGCGCCATGATCATCGACTCCTGGTTCGACAACTACGTCGGTGTGGTGATGCTGGTCCGTGTGGTGGATGGCACGCTGCGCAAGGGCGAACGCATCCGCATGATGGCGACCGACGCGGTCTATCCCGCAGAGCATCTGGGCGTGTTCACCCCGAAGTCCGATCCGCGCGACCGTCTGAACGCCGGTGAGGTGGGCTTCATCATCGCCGGCATCAAGGAACTGGCGGCGGCGAAGGTGGGCGACACCATCACCGTCGAAAAGAAGCAGCCCAACAACCTGGGCCCGGCGACCGAAGCGCTGCCCGGCTTCAAGGAAATCCAGCCGCAGGTGTTCGCCGGTCTCTACCCGACCGAAGCCAGCGAATATGACCAGCTGCGCGACGCGCTGGAAAAGCTCAAGCTCAACGACGCTTCGCTGCGCTTCGAACCGGAAGTCTCCCAGGCGCTGGGCTTCGGCTTCCGCTGCGGCTTCCTGGGCCTGCTGCACATGGAAATCGTGCAGGAGCGTCTGGAGCGCGAATTCGACCAGGACCTGATCACCACCGCCCCGAGCGTGGTGTATGAAGTGCAGCTGAACGACGGCGAGATCATCGAGGTGGAGAACCCCTCGAAGATGCCGGAGCAGAGCAAGATCGGCGAAATCCGTGAGCCGATCGTGACCGTTCACCTGTACATGCCGCAGGAATATGTGGGCCCGGTGATGACCCTGGCCAACCAGAAGCGCGGTGTGCAGCTGAACATGGCCTATCACGGCCGTCAGGTCATGCTGACCTACGAAATCCCGCTGGCCGAGATCGTCCTGGACTTCTTCGACAAGCTGAAGTCGGTCTCCCGCGGCTATGCCTCGATGGACTACGAGTTCAAGGAATATCGTGCCTCGGACGTGGTCAAGGTCGACATGCTGATCAACGGCGATCGGATCGATGCGCTGTCGCTGATCGTGCACCGGTCGCAGTCCCAGTACCGCGGTCGCCAGGTAGCGGCCAAGATGCGCGAAATCATCCCGCGCCAGATGTACGACGTGGCCATCCAGGCCGCCATCGGTGCCAACATCATCTCCCGCGAGAACATCAAGGCGCTGCGCAAGAACGTGCTGGCAAAATGCTATGGGGGTGACATCACCCGCAAGCGCAAGCTGCTGGAGAAGCAGAAGGCCGGCAAGAAACGCATGAAACAAATCGGTTCGGTGGAGGTGCCGCAAGAAGCCTTCCTGGCCATCCTCCAAGTCGAAGAATGAACGTGATGAGTGCACTGACCGGGTTGCTGTATGCCGTCTTGATCGCCTATCTGGGCGGCTGGTTCTCGGGCTACTGGAACGGCAATTTCTCGCTGCTCCTGTTTGTGCTGACGCTGGTCACGCTGGGGTACTGGACGGCCGAACGGGTCTACTTTCAGCCGGCGCGGCGTCGTCAGGCGCAGGTGGTGGCGGACGCGTGGGAGAAGGAACAGCGCTGGAGCGGTGCCGAACCCAATCCGGCCGCCCGCGAGGTGGTCGCCGAGCCGCATCTGCGCCAGCCGTGGTGGCTGGACTGGACCGCGGGCCTGTTCCCGGTCATCTTGATCGTCTTCCTGCTGCGCTCGTTCCTGTTCGAGCCCTTCAAGATTCCGTCCGGCTCGATGGTGCCGACGCTGCGGATCGGGGACCTGATCCTGGTCAACAAGTTCCACTATGGCATCCGTCTGCCGGTGATCAACAAGAAGATCATCAGCAATCACGACGTGGCCCGGGGCGATGTGGTGGTGTTCCGCTATCCGCTCAACCCCAGCGTGGACTACATCAAGCGCGCGGTCGGCCTGCCCGGTGACGAGATCCGTTATGCCAACCAGAAGCTGTATGTGAATGGCAAGCTGATCGAAACGCAGGCGCAGGGCGACTTCTTTGATGACGATCCCAGCGCCATGCGCATCCGCCCGCTGTTCACCGAAAAGCTCGGTCCGGTGGAACACCAGATCGCGGTGGATCCCCAGCCGCACGGCCCGCTCAGCCCGATCGCCCCGTTCCCCTACCAGCAGAACTGCACCTACACGCTCGAAGGCGTGACCTGCAAGGTGCCGGAGGGCCATTACTTCATGATGGGCGATAACCGCGACAACTCGCAGGATTCCCGCTTCTGGGGGTTTGTGCCGGATGAGAACATCGTCGGCCGGGCCTTTGTGGTGTGGATGAATTTCGGGAATCCAAAGCGCATCGGCGGCATTCAATAAGGTCGGGACGACCGACCCGGCAAGACCGTGCCACACACAGACATTCGAGGATTGGGAGAATCACACATGACCGGAGCCAGCAACATCACCACCATGGACACGACCACGACCGCCCCGTCGCGCGCCGGGACTGCCGCAAGGCGCCAGCGCGGCATCAGCCTGTTCGGGCTGCTGTTCTGGGGCGTCATCCTGGCGTTTCTGGCCGTGGTGGGCATGCGGGTCGCCCCGACGGTGATGGAATACTTCACCATCCTCAAGACGGTGGAAAAAATTGCCAGCAGCGGCCCCGGTTCGGTGGCCGACGCACGTGCGGCTTTTGCCCGTACGCAGGAAGTTGAATACTCGATCGTCAGCATCACCCCCAACGATCTGGTCATCACCAAGAAGGAAGACAAGGTGAAGATCAGTTTTGCTTACGACAAGGAAGTGTCGCTGGGCGGTCCGGTGTTTCTGCTGATCAAATACAAGGGCGAGACTCGCTGAGGATGCCGATGAACCCGCAAGCGCTTGATGCACTCCAGCAGCGACTGGGCTACCGCTTCACACAGGCGGAGTTGCTCCAGCGGGCGCTGACGCATCGCAGCTTCGGGCAGCAGCACAACGAACGCCTGGAATTCCTGGGCGATGCGGTGCTGAATCTGGCGGTGTCGGCGCTGCTCTACGAGCGGTTCGCCGGCTCCGACGAAGGCGACCTCACCCGCATCCGGGCTCACCTGGTGCGGGAGGACAGCCTGCACAAACTGGCCCTGCAACTGCAGATGCCGGCCACCCTGCGCATGAGCGAAGGGGAGGCCCGCGGCGGTGGCGGGCAGCGTCCGTCCATCCTGGCGGATGCGCTGGAGGCGGTGATCGGTGCCGCCTTTCTGGACGGCGGCTACCAGGCCGCCAATGACATCGTGCGTCGGCTGCTGGGCGACCTGATCGCCGGCAGCGGCATTGACCAATGGGCCAAGGACGCCAAGACGGCCTTGCAGGAATGGCTCCAGGCGCGCAAGCTGCCGGTGCCCGTCTATCGCATTGTCGAGACTCGCGGGCAGGCCCATGCCCAGACTTTCACCGTTGAATGTCAGGTGCCCGCGCTCAGCCTCGCGCGCACTGGCGATGGCCGCTCCCGCCGGATGGCGGAGCAGGAAGCGGCCCGGCAGCTCCTGGATGAGCTGCTGGCTGGCGACAAGCCCGGCACGGGTTTGCGCGATTAAGCAAAAGGCACCCCCATGAAAAAAACTTCCCGCGGCGGCCCGGTCTCCGGCCCGGCTGCTACTGACCCGACCGCGCTCGACGCGCAAGCCCTGGGCCACGCCCGTGATGACGCCGACGACCAGGTTCCGGTGGATGGCATCGCCGACGATGAGCAGGACGCGCTGGCGTCAGCGCACGAGGGCCATGAGGGCAACCACGACGACGAGGACCACGACGGCGACCACGACGACGACGATGAGGACGAAGAGGGCGACGACCATGGCGTGACCGGCGGCCGGGGCGCTCCCCCGGTGCAGGTCTACGAGGGCGACAACCGCTGCGGCCTGATCGCCATCGTGGGCCGTCCCAACGTCGGCAAGTCGACGCTGCTCAACGCCCTGGTTGGCCAGAAGGTGTCCATCACCTCGAAGAAGGCGCAGACCACCCGTCACCGCATCACCGGTGTGCGCACGGTCGAGGAAGCGCAATTCGTCTTCGTCGACACCCCCGGCTTCCAGACCCGTCACAGCTCCGCGTTGAACCGCAACCTGAACCGCACGGTGCAGGGCGTGCTGTCGGACGTGGACCTGGTGCTCTTCGTCGTGGAAGCCGGCAAGTTCGGCCTGGACGATGCCAAGGTGCTGTCGCTGCTGCCGCAGGACAAGCCGGTGGTGCTAATCGCCAACAAGCTGGACGCCGTCACCCGCCGCGCCGAGCTGATGCCCTGGCTCAAGAGCATGCAGGAGCGCCGCAACTTCAGCGAGTTCGTGCCTCTGTCCGCCCGCAAGGATTCGGACGTGCAGCGCCTCTTCCAGATCCTCAAGCCCTACCTGCCCAAGCAGGAGTGGTTCTATGACGAGGAAGCGCTGACCGACCGCAGCGAGAAGTTCCTTGCCAGCGAGATGATCCGCGAAAAGCTCTTCCGCCTGACCGGCGACGAGTTGCCCTACAGCGCCACGGTGGTCATCGACCGCTGGGAGGAAGAGGGCAATCTGCGCCGAATCGCCGCCACCATCGTGGTGGAGCGGGATGCGCAGAAGGGCATGATCATCGGCGCTGGCGGCGAGCGGCTGAAGCGCATCGGCTCGGAAGCGCGTCAGGAGCTGGAAACGCTGATGGATGCCAAGGTCTTCCTGGAGCTGTGGGTCAAGGTCCGCTCCGGCTGGGCTGATTCGGAAGAGCATCTGCGCAGCTACGGCTATGAGTGAGTGAGCCGCTGATGGTGCAGGGCTATGTGCTTCACCATTACGACTGGAGCGAAACCAGCCTGGTGCTGGATCTCTTCACCCGCGACCATGGCCGGCTGGCGGTGGTCGCCAAAGGCGCCAAGCGCCCCTATTCCCAATTGCGGGGGGTGCTGCTGCCGTTCCTGCGGCTGCAGGTGACGCTGAGCAAACCCTCCAAGATGAATGAGGAGGGCGCCGCCGAGGTGCGCACCCTGCGCGGCGCGGAGTGGGTGGGCGGCCAGACCTTGCCCTCCGGCGCGGCGCTGTTCAGCGGCTATTACGTCAACGAGCTGCTGCTCAAGTTCCTGCCCCGTCAGGATCCCCATACCGCCCTGTTTGACGCCTATGCCGACCTGATGCCGCTGCTCAGCAGTGGTGAGGGCGCCCAGGCGGCGCTGCGCGCCTTTGAACTGCGCCTGCTGGCGGACTGCGGCCTGCTGCCCGATCTGAGTGTGCTGGCCACGACGCAGAATGCGCTGGATCCGGAGCGGCTCTACATGCTCTCGCCCGAAGCCGGCGTGGTCGTGCCGACGCAGGACGCGCCGCAGCTGAGCGGTCAGTCCCTGGTGCAACTGCAGGCAGCGCTGATGCACGGCAGCATGCCCGCGCTGCGAGCGGCCTGTGAAGACGCCGGATCGTCCCTGAAGCCGTTGCTGCGCGCATTGCTTCACTATCATCTGGGACATCGACCGCTGCGCACGCGACAGGTGCTCCTGGATGTCCAGAAGCTCCTGAACTGAACGGAGTTTTTTCGCATGAATCCCCTGATGGCCCCTGAAGGCTTCCGCCATGACGCGCGCTGCGCGTTGTCCGTCAATGTCAACAAGGTGGCCCTGCTGCGCAACACGCGGCACCTGGGCATTCCCAGCGTGACCCGGGCGGCGCAGCTGTGCCTGGAAGCGGGCGCGCAGGGCATCACCGTGCATCCGCGGCCCGATGGTCGCCACATCCGCGCGGACGATGTGCGGGAACTGGCCGAACTGCTGAAGTCCTGGCCCCATGCCGAATACAACATCGAGGGCAACCCGACCCAGAACCTGATGGACTTCATCCGCGAAACGCGTCCCCATCAGGCGACCTTCGTGCCGGACAGTGAAGACCAGTTCACCTCGGACCACGGCTGGAATCTGCCGGCCGATGCGGAGCGCCTGCGGCCGATGATCGCCGAATGCAAGTCGCTGGGCGTGCGGGTGAGTCTGTTCATGGACCCGGTGCCGTCGGCCATGCCGCATGTGGCGGCGCTGGGCGCCGATCGGATCGAGCTCTACACCGAGACCTGGGCCAGTGCCTTTGGCACCGCGCGGGAGGCTGAGGTGCTCGCGGGCTTTGCGGACACCGCGCGGGCCGCGCTGGCGCAGGGGTTGTCGATCAATGCTGGCCACGACCTGAACCGCGACAACCTGACCCGCTTCCTGCAGGACGTGCCCGGCGTGGCCGAAGTCTCCATCGGCCATGCACTGGTGGCGGATGCGCTGGAGCTGGGTTATGCCGAGGCGGTGCGGGACTATCAGCGCTGCATCCAGCGCGCCTATGCGCGCTGAGCGTCGCCCCCAAAAGGACCTCCCATGATCTACGGCATCGGCACCGACATCTGCGACATCCGCCGCATCCGCGAGACCTTCGAGCGCCGTGGCGTGCGGTTTGCCGAGAAGGTGCTGGGACCGCATGAGCTGACGGTGTTCCACGACCGGTATCAACGGGTGCCGGCCCGGGGCATCGCTTACCTGGCCACCCGTTTTTCGGCCAAGGAAGCCTTTTCCAAGGCGATCGGCATGGGCATGCGCATGCCGATGACCTGGCGGGACTGCGAGATCGTGAAGGCTCCGAGCGGAAAACCCGGCATCCGGCTGCACCATGCGCTGGCGGCCTGGTTTGATGCCAAGGGACTGACGGCGCATGTCACCGTCACCGATGAAACCGACTATGCCGCGGCCTTTGTGGTCGTGGAGACCCGAGAGTGAACCGAGCATGACTGAATCCTTGCACGCGCCTGTCATCCTGGACATCGCCGGCACGTCACTGACGGCCGATGATCGGCGCCGTCTGCAGCATCCGCTGACCGGCGGTCTGATCCTTTTCGCCCGCCACTTCGAGAGCCGGTCCCAGCTGACGGCCTTGTGCGCCGAAGCCAAATCCCTGCGGCCGGATCTGCTGATTGCGGTGGATCAGGAAGGCGGCCGGGTGCAGCGGTTCCGCACCGACGGCTTCACCGCGCTGCCGGCGATGCGGTCGCTCGGGGAGCTGTGGATGGACGACGCGATGCGCGCAATCCAGGCCGCCACCGCGACGGGCCTGGTGCTGGCGCTGGAACTGCGCGCCTGTGGTGTGGACATGAGCTTTGCGCCGGTGCTGGACCTGGACCATCAGGACGACGCACGTCAATCGCTGAGTGCGGTGGTGGGCTCGCGCAGCTTCCATCGTGATCCGCGCGTGGTGAGCCTGCTGGGTCAGAGCGTGATGCAGGGCCTGGCGCTGGCCGGCATGGCCAGTTGCGGCAAGCACTTCCCGGGTCACGGTTTCGTGACGGCCGATTCGCATGTGGATGTGCCGGTGGATCCGCGCAGCCTGAAGGCGATTCTGGCGGAGGATGCGCGGCCCTTCGAATGGCTCAGTCTGAGCCTGTCGGCGGTGATGCCCGCCCATGTGGTCTACCGGAAGGTGGACAGCCGCCCGGCGGGCTTCAGCCGTCGCTGGCTGCAGGAGATCCTGCGGGAGCGTCTGGGCTTTGCCGGCGCGGTCTTCAGTGACGATCTGGGCATGGCCGGCGCGCGAGTGATCGAAGGGCGGCCGGTGGGCTTCACCGAAGCGGCGCTGGCAGCGCTGGACGCCGGCTGTGATCTGGTGCTGCTGTGCAACCAGAGCCTGGAAGCCGGTGGCCAGTCGATTGACGAATTGCTGGACGGCTTGACCCAGGCGCAGGCGGAGGGCCGCTGGGCCCCGGCCATCGACAGTGAAGCACGGCGTGCGGCCTTGCTGCCGCAGTCGGCGCCGCTGACCTGGGACGAGCTGATGCTGGCACCGCGCTACCTGGAAGCGCTGGCGCGTCTGCCCTGAGGTTCTACCCAGTTCGACGGTTGCAGTCTCAGCTGTCCGGCGACTCGGTGGCCCGCTGCGCCATGCGGGCATACCAGGCCGACTTGCCGGTCTTGTAGAGCTGATACCAGGCGTCGAGCGTCTCGGCGTTGTAGATGTCCAGCGTCTCGAAGATGGCGCGGGCAAACTCAATTGGCGCCATGCCACCCGCGGTGATCAAGCCCTGGTCCAGCACGACCGGCTCGTCCACATAGTGGTCCCCGCCGGCATAGCCGGTGCCGTTCAGATAGCTCGCGGCATTGCTGGTGTGGCGGCGCTGGTCGAGGGCACCCACACGCGCCAGCCCTGCGGTGGCGCCGCAGATGGCCGCCACGCGCCGCCCCTGATCCAGAAAATCCTTGGCCTTGTTGGCGGCATTCAGATGTTCGCCGCGATCCCACCCGGGGCCGCCGGGCAGGATCAGCAGTTCGCTGTCCTGCGGGAACAGGGAGTCGAGCCGCATATCCGGCATCACCGAGAGGCCGCCCGCAGACCGAACCAGCCCGGCACCGGCCGCGGCGACCGTTTTGACCTGCCATCGACCAGGTGTCTGATGGAAGTCGGGTTGCTGGATCCCTGCGGTGGCAAACGCGGCTTCCCAGTCGGCGAAGCCATCGAACAGGTAGAGGTGGACGGTGCGGTCGGGGGCGTTCATGACTTGCAGGCGGCAAGGGCTGTTCCCGGATCGGCGCCTGGTGCTGTCAGACGCCTGCGTGGTCGCTGCGCCGCGCGGAGACACGGATGGACCTCGCCGACCGCCTCGTTCAATCCCTCTCGGCCGTCATCCGGATCACCAGCGCGACCAGGCTTGCGAAGGTGGCCAGCGCCGTCACGCCCACCCAGCCGAAGCGGCTCAGCAGCAGACTGCCCAGCGCTGCCCCCGCCGCCATGCCGATGAACATGCCGGTGAAGAGGATCGCATTGAGGCGGCTCCGGGCGGCCGGATCGAGCCCATACACGATGGTCTGATGCGCCACCACCGTGGCCTGGACACCGAAGTCGAAGACGATGGCCAGCACCACCAGCAGGACGATCGCGGCAGAGCGGTCCAGCAGCGGCGTCAGGGACATGGCGGCGAAGGAGAGGGCGGTGATCAGCGCACCGAGCTTCGTCACCAGACCCGGGCCGCGACGGTCCGCCACACGGCCCGCCAGCGGCGCGGCCAGGGCACCGGCAGCGCCGGCCAGACCGAAGGCACCGGACACGGCGCTGCCCAGCCCGAAACGCTGATGCAGCATCACCGCCAGGGTGGACCAGAAGGCGCTGAAAGCCAGCGACATCAGGCCCTGGGCCACCGTCGCCCGGCGCAGCGAGGGATAAGCCTTCCACAGGCCTCCCAGCGAGCGCATCAGGGCCGGATAGGTGGTCGGCACCGCCGGACGCACCGACGGCAGTTGGCGCCAGCTCACCACGCCCACCACCGTCAACGCGGCAGCCGCCAGCACAAACACCCAGCGCCAGCCAAAGGCCTCCGCCACCACGCCGCTCATCACCCGCGACAGCAGGATGCCCAGCAGCAGACCGGTCATCACCTGGCCGACGATCCGGCCGCGGTGCTCCGCAGGGCTCAGGGCTGCCGCCATCGGCACGACGTCCTGGGCGAGGGTGGCGGTCAGGCCCAGCAGCGCACTGGCGAGCAGGAACGGGGTGTAGGCCGGCACCAGGCCGCACAGCAGCAAGGTCAGGATCAGCAGCACGAATTTGGTCAGGATGACCTTCCGGCGGTCGAAACGGTCCCCCAGCGGCGTCAGCAACAAAATGCCTGCGGCGTATCCCAGCTGGGTCAGCATCGGCACCGCGCCAATCTGCGCCGGGGTGGCGTGCAGGTCGTCGGACAGCTGGGCGAGGATCGGCTGGCTGTAATACAGCGAGGCGGCGCCCAGACCCGCCGACGCGGCCATCACCACGATCAGCGCGGCGGAGGGTCCCTGGGTCTCAGAGGAGAAAACGTCCGCTGGGGGCGTCTGACCCGGGTGGATGGACGAAGCCGAAGCAGCGCCTGGTGTGGGGGATAAAGGTAGGACGGACATGATCAGAGAAGGGGGAGTTCGGAGATTGGTTGGAATTGTTGCGATGCAGCAGCGCTTGCAGAAGCCGGCTGGGTTGTACAGCAGCTATACATTTGGCGTATAAATAAGGACATTGGCCCGCAGGATGGTCGAACTAGCCAAATGGCCGAGTGGGCTGATTGATCTGGAGGGCTCCGCCATGAATGACCCAATCCGCGACCTGGGCGGCCAGGACCGCATCTCGCTGCTGCAGACGTTTTTGCAGGTGGTTGAGGCGGGCAGCTTCTCGGCCGCCGCCCAGCAGCTCGGCACCACCCAGCCCACCGTCAGTCGGCGCCTGCAGATGCTGGAATCGCTGCTGGGCGCCCGGCTTGTAGAGCGCTCCACCCGCGGCCTGCGCCTGACCGAGGAAGGCCGTCGCTGCCTGGCGCAGGCCCGGCCGTTGATCGACGGCTGGAACAGCCTCAGCGAGGACATGAGTGAGCACAACCAGCCGCTCAGTGGCCGCTTGCGCGTCCGGGTGCCGCATGCCTTTGGCCAGTACCAGCTGATGGAGGTGCTGGCCACCTTCATGAAGCAGCATCCCCTGCTGTCCGTCGAATGGGCGCTGCAGGACGAACTGCCCGACTTCAGCCGGGAACCGGTGGACTGCTCCGTCGTGGTGGGTCAGGTCGAGCGGCCGGAACTCATCATGGTGCCGCTGGCCGAAGTGCCGCGGGTGCTGGTGGCCGCAACGGAGGTCGTCGCCCAACTACCCGCGGGCCTGGACGACCTGCCGCCACCGGCCCTGGCCGATGCGCTGCAGGAGCAGCCCTGGCTGGCCCTGACCACCTTTTATCGGGATGAGATCTGCCTGCGTCCGCAGGGCGGTGGGGAGGTGCTGCCGGTACCGCTGAACTTCCGTTTCGGCACCGACAGCCTGTTCGCCCTGATCGAAGCTGCCCGCCAGGGCCTGGGCCTGGCGGCGGTCTCTCACTGGGCCGTCATGGACGACCTTCACAGCGGCCGGCTGGTGCGGGTGTTGCCTCGCTGGTGCGCGATGCCGCTGCCGTTCTCGCTGGTCTTCCCGTCACGCCGTCATCAGCCGGCGCGGCTACGCGCCTTTGCGGCGCTGATGCGGGAAGTGGTGCCCGCCATTCCTGGCATGCGAGCCTTCGGCTCCGGGCACCTGATGCAGCCGACCGGTCAGACCGATCAGTCGCGGTAGCGGTTCTGCAGCTGGTAGCCCTTGGCATACCAGGCAAACAGCAGGGCCGCGAGCAGCGCGAATCCAGCGAAGAAGAACATCTGGAAGGCGGTGACGCTGGTGCCGGTGCTCTTGATGTAGCCGGTCACCGCTTCGCCCTTGACGCTGGCATTGGCCACCAGCACCCACAGGTTGCCGATGGTGACGGACAGGTTCCAGAAGCTGGTGATCACGCCCTTCATCGCCAGGGGCGCCTGGCTGTAGGCAAACTCCAGACCGGTGGCCGACACCAGCACTTCACCCAGCGTCAGCAGCGCATACGGCAGCACCTGCCAGACGATGGACACGTTCTGGCCGCCGTCGATCCACAGCTGCAGCCCACCCACCACGATCCAGGCCACGCCCGACAGCGCGATGCCCGCGCCCATGCGGCGCAGCGCATTGAGCTTCACGCCTGCGCGTTCCAGCAGCGGGTAGAGGACGATGTTGTTGAAGGGGATCAGGATCATGACCAGCGCCGGATTCAGCGCCTGCATCATCGAAGACTTGAACCACTCCGGCTTGCTCATCTGGTCGGCTTGCAGCACCCAGGTCGAAGCCTTCTGGTCAAACAGCGACCAGAACGGTGTCACCAGCGCAAACAGCACCAGCAGGCGCAGCACCGTGCGCACGCCTTCCACCGCTTCGTCCGGATGCACGCCGCGGGCGCGCGGCAGCTGGATCCAGGCGCCAATGCCGCCGAACAGCATCACCAGTACCAGCGCGAAGCAGAAGGCGATCACGAAGCCCCATTGCGGCGACATCGCCAGGGAGCCGATGGCCAGCAGGGCGCCGATGGCGGCGATGGTCAGGCCCGGACGGCCTTCCCCGTCGCGACGGGCCATCAGCGCGGTGCGCACCACCTTCAGGAACGAATGCGGATCCTTTGCGGCGGTCGGTGCCACGTGCACATACCGGCGGCGACCGCTCCAGAAAATCAGCGTCGCCAGACCCATCAGTACGCCCGGAATGCCGAAGGCCACGCTGGCGCCAAACTTGTCCAGGAAGATCGGCATCAGCAGCGACGCGAAGAACGAGCCGAAGTTGATGATCCAGTAGAAGGCGTCAAACACCTTCTGCGCCAGCGAGCGGTTGGTCTTGTCGAACTGGTCGCCGATGAACGAGCTCACCAGCGGCTTGATGCCGCCCGAGCCCAGCGCGATCAGGAACAGACCGGTGTAGAAGCCGCGCAGGTTGTCCTCGAAGATCGCGAGACACGCATGGCCTGCGCAATACACCAGGCTCAGCCACAGGATGGTGTTGTACTTGCCGAAGAACCGGTCGGCCAGCCACCCGCCCAGCAGCGGGAAGAAATAGACCCCGATGACGAAGGTGTGGAAGATCTCCTTGGCTTCGCCCTTGCGCAGCGGCTCGGGAATGGCCAGCAGCAGGCTGGTCATCAGGAAGACCGTCAGGATGTTGCGCATGCCGTAGAAGCTGAACCGCTCGCAGCCCTCGTTGGCAATGATGAACGGGATCTGCGACGGCATCTTCGGTGCAGCCGTGGCGGCCACGCCGGCGCCTGCAGCCGAAACAGTGGAGGTGGTTTGACTCAAGGGGATCTCCCAGCGAGAACAAGGCCACAGAAGTGGCCAGCGGAAACGGCACGGTGGTGCCGATGACAGAAACAGCAGGCAAAAAAGAGCCGCCGGGCTCAGGCCGCGGCGGCTGCGCGGACGGAAGACGCCAGGAAACCTGGAGCGTCTTCAGTCGGTTCAGGCTTCGAAGGGCAGCTTGAACTGGCTGAGATCCTTGCGGGTCTCGACCAGCACCAGCGGGCCTTCATCCACCACCACCACCGGGGCCGGTGCACGGCCCAGCGGGGCGGCCTTCGGCTCGGCGGCAATGGCGGCCTGGACAGCGGCGATCTTGTCGGCGTCGCTGTTCACCCAGACCAGGCCGGCGCCTTCGGCGACCGCATTCAGGGCGGCGATCGGCAGTTCAAAGCGCGGCACCACCGGAGCGGCCGGGGCGGATGCCACCGGCGCCGGTGCGGCCACCGGGGCAGCAGCGACGGCGATCGGTGCCACCTCAGCGGCAGCGACAGGCGCGGCCACAGGGGCAGGGGCCGGTGCGCTCATCGGCGCTGGGGCTTCAGCGCGCAGGTCGCGGGCTGCGGACTCGCCAGCCGGGGCGGCGATGTCGGCAGCACCGTGGACCGCTGCCTCGGCAGCACCGTCCACGGCACCGTCCACAGCACTTTGGGCAACGCCTTCCTGGCCCGACGCTTCACCGTCACGGCGGTCGCGGCGATAACGGTCACGACCCCGACGGCGACGACCGTCACGGCCTTGGCCTTCACCGTCTTCACCGGCCGGAGCCTCGCCTTCCACGCCTTCGGCCACCGGTTCGGCAGTGCCAGCGGCGTCGATGTCCACGGTGGCGCTGCCTTCCAGGCCTTCACCACCCTCGACGCCTTCAGCGCCTTCCGCACGGTCACCACGGCCGCGACGACGACGGCGGCGACCGCCACGCTCTTCACCGGCTTCGGTGTTGAGCGCCAGACCATCCGGCAGCGTGTCGGCAAAAGCGGTCGGCGATTCGGCTTGAGCGGCTTCGGTGCCGGCCAGGCTCAGCACCTGGTCCTGCACGGCAGCGTCGGCACCGACATCCTGACGCGGGGCACGGTCGCCACGCTCTTCACGACGGCGACGGCCTTCACCGCGCTCACCGCGATCACCGCGGTCTCCGCGCTCAGCACGTTCGCCGCGCTCAACACGTTCCCCACGCTCTGCGCGGTCACCCCGGTCCTGACGCGGTGCGCCTTCGGCCCCGACCGTGTCCGGCTTCTCGCCACGGGCTTCGTTGCGACGGCCACCGCGGTCGCTGCGCTCGCCACGATCACCGCGCTCATTGCGGTCACCGCGTTCGGCGCGATCACCGCGATCACCGCGATCACCGCGATCACCACGTTCACCACGCTCGGCGCGCTGGGTGCCGTCCAGCTGGGGCTTGCCCTCGCCACGACCCTCGCCGCGTGCTTCGCCACGGCCCTTGCCGTCGCGACCCTTCGCATCACGGTCACCGCGTTCACCACGTTCACCACGTTCACCGCCGCGCTCATTGCGCTCACCGCGACGTTGACGGTCACCACCGCGTCCACCACGCTCGCCCGAACGCTCCCCGCGTTCCTTGCGTGCCGGTTCCGCCGCCTTGACTTCCGGTTCCGGCGCCGGAGCGGGCGCAGGCGATGCGCCGAACAGACGCTTGATGAAGCCGAAGAAACCACCGCCGGCTTCCACCGGAGCGGCCGGAGCGGCCGGTGCCGCCACCGCGGGTTCCACCGCAGCAGGCTTGACCGGGGCCGGAGCCGGCATCGGCGCCGGCTGTTCGGGCAGGATGCCCTTGATCACCGGTTCCTGCTTGTTGGCCTTCTCGGCGCCGCGACGGGTGATGCCCACCTCGTCCTGCGGCTCTTCGATCATCGTGTAGCTGGCCTGCAGATTCTCCAGACGCGGATCGTCATGGCGCAGGCGCTCCAGCTTGTAGTTGGGCGTCTCGAGATGCTTGTTGGGCACCAGCAGCACGGTCACGCGCTGCTTCAGCTCGATCTTGGTGATCTCGGTGCGCTTCTCGTTCAGCAGGAAGCTGGTCACTTCCACCGGCACCTGCACATGCACGGCGGCGGTGTTGTCCTTCATCGATTCCTCCTGCACCATGCGCAGGATCTGCAGCGCGGAGGATTCGGTGTCGCGGATGTGGCCGGTGCCGTTGCAACGCGGGCAGGTGATGTGGCTGCCTTCGCTCAGGGCCGGGCGCAGGCGCTGACGGCTCAGTTCCAGCAGGCCGAACTTGCTGATGGAGCTGAACTGGACGCGGGCGCGGTCCTGACGCAGGGCATCGCGCAGGCGCTGCTCCACATCACGGCGGTTCTTGGACTCCTCCATGTCGATGAAGTCCACGACGATCAGGCCGCCGAGGTCCCGCAGACGCATCTGGCGGGCGATTTCATCAGCCGCTTCCAGGTTGGTGCGGGTGGCGGTTTCCTCGATGTCGCCGCCACGGGTGGCGCGGGCCGAGTTCACGTCCACCGACACCAGCGCTTCGGTATGGTCGATCACGATGGCGCCGCCGGACGGCAGGTTCACCGTGCGGCTGAAGGCCGTCTCGATCTGGTGTTCGATCTGGAAGCGGGAGAACAGCGGCGCATCGTCGCGATAGCGCTTGACCTTGTGGGCCGTCTCCGGCATCACATGGGTCATGAACTGATGGGCCTGTTCGAAGATGTCGTCGGTATCGATCAGGATTTCACCGATATCGGCGGTGAAGTAATCCCGGATGGCCCGGATGACCAGCGACGATTCCTGATAGATCAGGAAGGCGCCCTTGCCGCCATGAGCCGCCTCGTCGATGGCGGTCCACAGCTTGAGCATGTAGTTCAGGTCCCACTGCAGCTCGGCGGCGTTGCGGCCGATGCCAGCGGTGCGGGCGATCAGCGACATGCCCTTGGGGTAGTCCAGCTGGTCGAGCGCTTCCTTGAGTTCTTCGCGGTCTTCGCCTTCAATGCGGCGGGACACGCCACCCCCACGGGGGTTGTTGGGCATCAGCACCAGATAGCGGCCGGCCAGGGAGACGAAGGTGGTCAGGGCCGCGCCCTTGTTGCCGCGTTCTTCCTTTTCGACCTGGACCAGCAGTTCCTGGCCTTCCTTGATCACGTCCTGGATCTTGGCGGAACGGACGTCCACGCCTTCGCGGAAGTATTGCCGCGAGATCTCCTTGAAGGGCAGGAAGCCGTGGCGGTCTTCGCCGTAATCCACGAAACAGGCTTCGAGCGAGGGTTCGACCCGCGTCACGACCGCTTTGTAGATGTTGCCCTTGCGCTGTTCGCGGCCTTCGATTTCGGTTTCGAAATCCAGCAGCTTCTGTCCATCGACGATGGCCAGGCGACGCTCTTCCTGCTGCGTCGCATTGATCAGCATGCGTTTCATCAGTTCTCCTCCACGGCCGAGCATGTTCTCGACCGAACTACATCAGAACCGCCGCCGGAAGTTCAGTAAGACCGGCGGGCGATTCAACCGATGCACGAGAAACGCGAGAGAACCGAGGAAGGAATCGCCCTGGACTGCAGACAACGGACAGAACGTCCGCTTAGTGATGCAGCGTTGGCGCGTGCGCGTCAGGCTCCGGTCCGTCTGTTCCGGCCCGCAAGCATGTCTCCGACGGAATCGGAGGCACGGCCCGCCCACGGCCGGTGACCAGCGTCCGGGCAAGGCCGGGACGCGCACGCTGGCGGCGGGGGGTGAGGGGGACTGGGGGAATCATCCGGACAAAAAGCCTGGGCGCTGACGCCAGGACACAGGCGCAAGCCTCCATCCTGACGTCGTGAAACCTTGTTGTTGTACCGGCACCGCCTGATATTGAAGCGGCCACACGGCATGGTTCTGACGACGTTGCTCTTCCGTCCCGCAGCCTGGACTGCCCGCTCACTTGGGGAACGGGCCCGACGAGGCCGAGAGGGCGTTGCACAACCACTGCCACGCTGTTGTTGCGCCGTGCCGGCTGCCTCGATGGGGCTGCCGCACAAGTGCCTGCACAGGTAAAATGAGAAAAATCAAACACTTACAACGCGAACGTGGCAAGCAGCATTATAGGGGCTAAAGCCCGCAAGGCCGCCCCAGGGACTGCCCGGGGTGCCACGGGGTCCGGGGACGCCTCCCGGGGCCGTGCGGCAGGGCCTGCCGGTGCCCAGCGAAACACTGCTGCAAGCGCGCCCGCCAAGCCTGACGCGCCGGACACTGCCGCTCCGCAGGTTCGCCTGCTCACCGTGGACGACGGTTCCGAAGGCCAGCGCCTGGACAATTTCCTGCTGCGCGAGCTCAAAGGCGCGCCCAAGACCCTGGTCTACCGCATCATCAGATCTGGGGAAGTTCGCATCAACAAGGGCCGCTGCAGCGCCGAATCCCGCCTGAAGGCCGGGGACCTCGTCCGCATCCCGCCGCTGCGTCTGGCCGAGAAAACGGACGACAGCGCGGTGCCGGGGCGCGAATTTCCGGTGGTGTTTGAGGACGAGCACCTGATCGTCGTGGACAAACCCGCCGGCGTGGCCGTCCATGGCGGCTCCGGGGTCAGCTTCGGGGTGATCGAGCAACTGCGCCGGGCCCGTCCCCAGGCGAAGTTCCTGGAGCTGGTCCACCGGCTGGACAAGGAAACCTCCGGCCTGCTGATGATCGCCAAGAAGCGCAGCGCGCTGAACCATCTGCAGGATCAGCTCCGCGACCGGGAAACCGGCAAGCGTTATGCGGCGCTGGTCTGGGGCCACTGGACGGCCTCGAAGAAGGTGGTGGATGTGCCGCTGCTGAAGTTTGTCGGCAGCGATGGTGAGCGCTGGGTCCGCGCCGTTCCGAATCCGCAGGATCCGTCGGCCGACCAGGCCAAGCGGTCCATCAGCCTGGTGCGGATCACCGAGAAGCTGCCGGCCCACAGCCTGCTGGATGTGACCATCAAGACGGGCCGGACCCACCAGATCCGTGTCCACCTGGCGCACGAAGGGCACAGCATCGTCGGTGACCCCAAATATGGCGATTTCGAGGCGAACCGCGCGATCGCCCGTGGTGCGCTGCGCTTTGACCGCATGTTCCTGCATGCGCGCGAACTGCGATTCACCCATCCCGCCACGGGACAAGAACTGACGCTGACCGCCCCTTTGCCGCCGGCCTGCGAAAATCTGCTGGTTGCGCTGCGCAAATCCGCGCCGGCGCCCTGACGCTCCTCCCATGCCACAACGTTTTGACCTGATCGTCTTCGACTGGGACGGCACCTTGTTCGACTCCACGGCCCTGATCGTGAAGTCGATGCAGGCGGCCGCCGCGGACCTGGGCCTGACGCCCCCCAGCCGGGAACGCGCCAGTTATGTCATCGGCATGGGCCTGCTGGAAGCGCTGCGATATGCGCTGCCGGATCTGGATGCGGCGGACTATCCCAAGCTCGGCGAGCGTTATCGCCAGCATTACTTCGCCTCGTCCCATGAGGTGACGCTGTTTGACGGCGTGCCGGCGATGCTGGACGCGCTGAAGGCCCGCCACCACTGGCTGGCGGTGGCCACCGGCAAAAGCCGCCGGGGCCTGGACGAAGCCCTGGCCGCGGTGAAGATGGAGCGGCTGTTCGATGGCACCCGCACCGCGGACGAGACCGCCAGCAAACCCCATCCGCAGATGCTGCTGGAGCTGATGCGTGAATTCGGCGCCGAGCCGGAGCGCACGCTGATGATCGGCGACACCAGCCACGACCTGGAACTGGCGCGCAATGCCGGCTGCCCCGCCGTGGCGGTGACCTACGGCGCGCATGCCCATGAGAGCCTGTTGCGCTACGACCCGCTGCTGGTCGCCCACGACGTGCCCAGCCTCCAGGCCTGGCTGCTGCAACATGCCTGAGACCGACGTGCTGCTGTGCGCTTCCGAGGCGCTGGAAGAAAAGGGCAAGGCGCACACCTTCGATGTGCTGCACTTCCGTCAGTCCGCCACCGCCTTTGCGCTGCGCTTTGAGGGGCAGGTGGTGGCCTATCTCAACCGCTGCGCCCATGTGCCCACCGAGATGGACTGGCAGGAAGGCGAATTCCTGGACCGGGACAAGCGCTACATCATCTGTTCCATCCATGGCGCCGTCTATCACCCGCTGGATGGCCGCTGCGTGACCGGCATGTGCGGCCGCATCGGCCTGACCCGCCTGGACGTCCAAGAGCGTGACGGCCAGGTTTACTGGACCCCTTCCCGGGACACCCGTCCCGCCTTTGAGAACTGAATGAATCAGAACCCGAACGATCTGCCGCCCCCGATTCCGGACGCCACCGTGCGGCCGGAAGACATGCTCCGTGCCCCGTCGGCCGGCGCAGCGACCGGGGCATCGGCAGGTGCCGCGACCGCCCGCCCGTATGAGCAGGTGCTGGAGCAATTCGCCCATGAGTATCTGCGGGACCGCCGCAGCGAGCGGCGCTGGAAGATCTTCTTCCGTCTGCTGTGGGCCAGTGCCTTCCTGCTGCTGGTGTGGGGGTTGTTTGCGTCGCAGCGGCATCACGGCGGCACCAGCGCCACGCCGCATACCGCGCTGGTGGATGTGCGGGGCGAGATCTCCGCGGACACGGAGGCTAGCGCCGAACTGATCGTCTCCGCGCTCAAGAGCGCCTTTGAAGATCCGGGCACGGTGGCGGTGGTGCTGCGCATGAACTCGCCGGGCGGCAGTCCGGTGCAGGCGGGCATCGTCAATGACGAGATCCGCCGGCTCAAGGCGCTCTACGACAAGAAGGTCTATGTCGTGGTGGAAGAGATGTGTGCTTCCGGCGCCTACTACATCGCTGCCGGCGCGGATGAGATTTACGTGGACAAGGCGTCCATCGTCGGCTCCATCGGCGTGCTGATGGATGGCTTCGGCTTCACCGGACTGATGCAGAAGGTCGGGGTCGAGCGCCGCCTGATGACCGCGGGTGAGAACAAGGGCATGCTCGATCCGTTCTCGCCGGTGTCGCCCAAGCAGCAGGCGTATGCGCAGGCGATGCTGGACCAGATCCACCAGCAGTTCATCAAGGTGGTGCGCGAAGGACGCGGCGCCCGTCTGAAGGAAACGCCGGAGACCTTCTCGGGGCTGTTCTGGAATGGCGAAGAGGCGGTGAAGATGGGCCTGGCCGATGGCATGGGCAATCTCGACTACGTCGCCCGCGAAGTGATCAAGGCGGAAGACGTGGTGGACTACACGCCGCGCGACAACGTGGCGGAGCGTCTGGCCAAGCGCTTTGGCGCCGCCATGGGCGCCGGTGCGGTGAAGACGATGCGGGAGATGACCAGCATCCGTTGATCCGCCTTTGGTGCGGTGAGGGCGGCGAGAATGCCGCCCGGTCCCCAGCAGTCAGAGTCGCTTGCGGCTCGTCGCCAGGCTTGTTCCCGATCTCTTTCCATTTGCCTCCAGCAAGGAATGTCGAACATGAACACGGTCTTGGATGGGCTGCTTCCCACTTCTCCCCGCGCGCGCGGGCTCGTGATGAGCCTCTGCGTGGCGCTGTCCGCCTGCGCGGCGCATGAGCCGGCGTCCGACCGGTCCGCACAACGCAGGCACGCGCAAAGCCCGCTGACGCAAACCCTGCTGACGCAAAAACTGGCCGAGGCCGCACTGTCAGGCGGTGGGGATGGGCCGACGAAGAACCTCCCGGCGGGGACTGGGCTGGCGCCGGGCAGCCCCGCCTCGACGGTCCAGGCGGCCCAGACGGCCCCGGTGATCCGACCGGACGTCCACTTCGTCCTGCTCGGAGAGATCCACGACAACCCGGCGCATCATCAGGCGCGCGCGGCCTTGCTCCAGCGCCTGCTCAGCGAGCAGCCCAACACGGTGGTGGTGATGGAGCAGATGGGGCGTGATCGCGATGCTGAGCTGGCGCAGTCTCTCACCCAGCATCCCGGCGATGTCGAGCACCTGCTCCAGGCCGGCCAGTTCGACCGCAAGGCCTGGGCATGGCCGCTGCATCAGCCTGTGCTCGATGTGGCGGTGCAGCGGGCCGTCGGGGTGCGAGGCGGCAATCTGGAGCGGGACCAGGTGCGCCGAATCGTGCGCGAAGGGGACGCCGCCTGGCCGGACGATCTGCTGGCGCTGAGAAACCGCACCCCCTGGGGCGAGGCTCAGCAGCAGACCCTGGTGCAAGACATCCAGGATGGGCACTGCGGGGCGATGCCAGCCTCGATGCTGCCCGGCATGGTGAACGCGCAGCGTGCCCGGGACGCCGCGATGGCGCAGGCACTGCTGCAGGCCCGGCGCGAGGGCGCGGAGCGGGTGGTGCTGATCGCTGGCAATGGCCATGTCCGCCGAGATGTGGCGGTGCCGCTGTATCTGCAGGCGGCCGGTGTGGCGGCGTCCGACATCCAGTCGGTGGCCTACCTCGAGCCCGGCAGCGACGCGACGCCCGCGCAGTACGACCAGAGCGAACGCGCACCGCCTCCTGACCGTCCGGACCCGTGCGCGGCCTTCAAGCGTTGATGGTCAGACAAGCAAGCCGCGGCCTGTGAGCGCACGGTTCTGGCGCAGCACGCGGCCTGTCAGGCGGCAGCCTGCAGCCCATAGCCCACAGCCCGAAGCCCGAAGCCCGAAGCCCGAAGCCCGAAGCCCGAAGCCCGTAGCTCGCAGCCCGCAGCGGGGACACGACGCAGCGCCGCGCGAAGCCGAGGGCTGGGTCAGGCGCCTACAACGTTGGCGCCTGGCCCGTTTCAAGACGCCATGTTCTTGCCGCCCGCTTCATGCGCTTTGACCTTGCGCGTAGGCACCGGCTCCGGCAGATCCTTCGCGGCCAGCGCGCGGGCTTGCACCACCAGCTGGTTGTGCGCATCCAGGAACGCCGCCGCGATAACCTTCGCCTCATTGCTGTTGGCCCAGCCCGCGCCCGCAGCGCCGCCCAGTTTGCCCAGCACCAGCCCGCCCATGCCCAGATCGGTCACGCGGACCGAGCCGGTGGCCGCGGCCACCTGTTCGGTGGTCTCGTTGTCGGTCAGCAGCAGGGCCACCTGCGCTTCCTTCAGCTTCACATGCTCCGCAGCACCGACAAAGCGGGCCAGCCCCGGGATCATCGCCAGCAGCCCCCCGACCTGACGGCCGGCGTCCTGTTCGCTGAAGGTGAGGCTGGGGGTGAGGGTGTACTGGGCCTCATAGCCCTTGCCCTTGGACACGGTGCTGCCTTCCTTGCGCAGAATGCCGGCGTCCTTGAGCTCCTGCTCCTTGATGGTCGCGCGCAGGCCCGCCGCACGGTCCACCACCCGGAAGCAGCCGCTTTGCTGCGCCAGCAGGCGCACCAGCGGCAGCGGGGTCGAGGGCAGGTTGCCTGCGCCGGTGGTGACGTAGCCGTTGGGGTTCTCCACCAGCGCGAGCGTGGCGACGGGGGCGTCGCACTTCATCAGTTCGCGATTGGCCTTGTTGGCACCGGCCGGGCCGGCTGAGCCGCTGATTTCCGAGCCGCCTTCTCCCAGCGTTGCGCCCTGTTTGCCGCAGGCGCCGAGCAGGGCAGCGACGGCCACCGTCAGGGCGATGTTCACGGCGATCCTCACGGTGGCCCCGGAGGCCTTGGCGGCCAACCGCGAAGGGCTGGGAGGTGCCGAATCGGTGCGCAGCGACAGGCCGTGGGACGACGACGACGACAGGTGGGTCATGGAGCGACTCCGAGGGGGAAAGGGGACAAACGCGTCCAGCCGGGCCGGACGCGACGCGCACCTTATCGCAACCGTGGGCGTCGCCCACCCCCACTGATGGGTGGGTCAGGCCGGCGCAGCGTCCAGCAGACGAGTAAGTGTTTGTTCCAGCTCTGCAAACTCGATGGGCTTGACCAGGTGGGCGTCGAACCCGGCCTGCGCGGTCGCCTGGCGGTCGGCATGCTGTCCCCATCCGGTGATGGCGATCAGGGTGAGCGGCGCTTCCCCGTGGAGCGTGCGTAGCCGACGCGCCACTTCCAGCCCCGACAGGCCGGGCAGTCCGATGTCCAGCAGCACCGCGCGCGGCCGAATCTGATCGAAGCGGGCAAGGGCCTCTTCACCGCTGTACGCCACCACCGTCTCGTAATGCGCGCCGCGAAGCACTTCGGACAAGGTGTCCGCGGCGTCGGTGTTGTCGTCCACCACCAGCACCCGGCGGTCGGAGGCCGGTGATGGCGACACGGACGGCGGGCGCTGCTCCTGTTCGGGCTGCACCGATGCCTCCACTTGCGGCAGGCACACCACGAAGCGGCTGCCTCGGCCCGGGCCTTCGCTCTCCACATGGATGCTGCCACCGTGCAGCAGCACCAGTTGGCGTGACACCGCCAGGCCGATGCCTAGGCCGGACGGGCCGGCCCCTTTGTCCTCGAGACGGGTGAACAGTTCGAAGACCTGCGGCTGTTTGTCGGGCGCGATGCCGATGCCGGTGTCGGTGACCGTCACCTTCGCATGGCGGTGATCCACCGCCACCTCCACCCGCACCTCGCCGGGAATCGGGGAGTACTTGGCGGCGTTGTCCAGCAGGTTGGACAGCACCTGCTGCAGCCGGGTGGGATCGCCATCCACGAGCACCGGCGTGACGGGCAGGGAGAGCGACACCTGATGCTTCATCTGGCTGTAGAGCGGTTCCACCGCTTCTAGCGCCTGACGCACCACGGCGCGCAGGTCAATCACCTGCCGCTTCAGCTCGATCACATTGCGGGTGATGCGGCTCATGTCCAGCAGATCGTCCAGCAGCCGCGCCATGTGGGCAGACTGGCGGGCAATGATGTCGACCGCGCGCTGCCGCACCTCGTCGCCATGGGCTTGGCGCAGCATCGTCACCGCATACCGGATGGGCGCCATGGGATTGCGAAGCTCATGCGCCAGCGTGGCGAGGAAGGCGTCCTTGCGCTGATTCTCATGACGCAATTGCTCCTGCGCCGCGGTGAGTTCGGTCACATCCACCGTCGCGCCGAGCACCCGTCGCACCTGACCGTCCGCATCCTTCACCGGCTTGAGCGAAGTCATCAGGTGGAAGGTGCCGCCCGCATGGGTGGCGTGCTGGGCGACGTTGACTGTGTCGCCGGACACGGCCGCGTCGCGGATGATCTGTGCATATTCCGGCTGGCCGACCAGGCTGCCGACCTCCGCCCCGATCAGGCTCTCGCGGGTCAGGCCCATCGGCACGTTGTAGGCCCAGGTGTAGCGTCCCTGCGGATCGCACTCCCAGGCCATCACCTTGCCGCTTTCCAGGGCCAGATGGAAGCGTTCCTCGGCGGCCTGGCTGGCGCGCAGCGCTTCCTGCTGCGCCGTCACATCCACCGTCACGCCATAGGCATGGGCGGCGCGGCCCTTGGCGTCCAGGGTCACATAGCCGTCCATCTGCGTCCACACCACCTCGCCGTTGTCCGGCCGGGTCATCGGCGCAGACACGCTGAAGCGTCCGCCGGAGTTCACCGCGTATTGATAGCGCTCGCGGAATCGATGAGCGTCCTCGGCCGGCAGATTGACCAGCATGTCGTCCATCGTTTTCCAGCGGCTGCCAAACAGCTCATGCACGCCGCCCGCGGTGGTGGCAAAGCCGGTGGCCACGTCCCAGTCCCAGGTCACCATTCGGCCGGCCGCCAGCGCGAGATTGAGCCGGCGGCGGATCAGGCGCTCCTTTTCCATCAGGCGCCCGGCCCAGGCGGAGACGATGGACACCAGCAGTCCGGCGCAGATGAACAGCACCAGCAGCAGGGCGTCCGCGAACGATTCGACCGGCCAGATATGTCCAATGGGTTTGATCCACCAATACAGGACGCACAGGCACGCGCCGATCAGCAGCGTCAGCGCCGAGCTGAGCCCACAGGTCAGACCCACGATGACCAGCGCCGGGAAATAGGGCAGCAGCGGGGCGCGCCCATCCAGCGCCGGCTGCAACAGCATGTTGAGCCAGGTGGCGGCGCCCAGAACGCCTGCTGCCAGCAGCCAGCGAAGCCAGAGCCTTTCGATGACCATGAATCAACCTCGTTGGGGACGTCGGTCCCCTTGCGGGCGTGAGCGTACCTGACGCACAGGTGATATGTCTGTGCGGAAACAGGAGTTGCAGATGTTGGGGCCGCAATCTGCCGTCGTTGGTGGATTGCGAGGCGGTGGGAATGGCGGCCCAGCGGCCCGGCTGGCCGGTCAGGTCGGTCAGGCGAGCTGGCTTGGGGATTGGGCTGCCTCGATAGCCGGCACGGCGGGCGACGCCGAGGCGGCATCTGCGCCCACCGACGAGACGGAAGGCAACACTCCGTAAAGCGCGAGCAATCCAAACACATGGCCAATGGCGACGCCAGCTTCGCCAGATTCGATACGGCCGATGGTCTGTACATGTACGCCAAGTCGCGTGGCGGCGGAACCCTGACTCTCACCCGCTTTGATTCGCGCCGATTTCGCCAGGGCCCCCAGATCACGAATGGCCGTCAGCGCGTTGTCATTGATGTCGACAGAAATTCGTTTCCCTTGGGCCATGTCAGTCGCAATGCAGAATCATTGAGCGTCAGCCCGACGTCTTTGTCCGGTCATGAAAGACCGCTTCGATGTTGTGTCCGTCGGGGTCGAGGATGAACGCTGCATAGTAACCGGGGTGATAGCGCGGGCGGTAACCGGGCGCGCCGTGGTCAGTGCCACCGGCTTCCAGTGCGGCGCGATGGAAGGCATCGACCATTTCCCGACTGTCGGCCACGAAGGCGATGTGCAGTGGCAGCGGCGTTCCGGTGGTGGGCTCCAGGCAGAGCGACGAATCGCCGCGGCCCACGATTTCGATGCCACCGCCGGCCTCATGGCTTCCGGTGATGCCCAGGGGCGCCAGGGCTTTCAGATAAAACGCCTTGCTGACGGCGTAGTCACGCACGCCGAATTTCACATGGTCGAACATGAGGGCTCCATGGAGGTCATGGCTGACTGTGCGTCAAACGAGGGTCGTTTGTCGAGTCACCGAACACGCAATGCGTGGGAGCGCCGGTTGCCAATCAGCGGGACGCTGCCAACCCTTCTGCGCCATGTCCGTCATTCACCCAGATGCCTCGTCCGCGACCCCCGAGGGCCGACCGTCCAAGTCCGAGCTTGCAGCGGGTGTCTCCTCCGATCCAGCGGGCGGCGCCTCCGCGCCTACGCCTGCGGTCCGCTGGTCGCGCCGCTCGCCGGGCACCTGGTGGGCGCTGGTGAAGGACGCGTTGTCCGCCTGGATCGATGACTATGCGCCCAGCATGGGCGCGGCACTGTCTTACTACTCAGTGTTTTCGCTGGGCCCGCTGCTGGTGATCGTGATCTCGCTCGCCGGCCTCGTTTTTGGTGAGGACGCGGTGCGGGGGGAGTTGTTCGGCCAGATCGACGGGCTGATGGGCGCGCAGGCGGCGGAGGGCATCCAGGAGATGCTGGCGCATGTGAGCAAACCCAGCACCGGCATTCTCGGCACGGTGATCGGGGTGGTGATCCTGTTGATCGGCGCGACGACCGTCTTCGCTGAATTGCAGGATGCGCTCGACCGCATCTGGCGCGCGCCTGCACGGGCCCGCACCAGCGGCCTCTGGAATCTGCTGCGGGCGCGGCTGCTGAGCTTCGGCATGATCGTCGGGGTGGCCTTCCTGCTGCTGGTATCGCTGGTCACCGGCGCTGTGGTGTCGGCGCTGGGCAAGTGGTGGGGCGGCTGGTTCGGCGGTTGGGAATGGCTGCTGCAGGTGATCAATGCCGGCGTGGGCTTTGCGATGACGACCGCGGTCTTTGCGCTGATCTACCAGGTGATGCCACGGGTGAAGGTGGCGTGGTCCGACGTCTGGGTGGGCGCGGCGGTGACGGCGCTGCTGTTCACCATCGGGCGGGTGCTGATCGGGCTCTACATCGGCAAGACCGGGGTGGCGAGCGGCTTTGGCGCGGCCGGATCGGTGGCGGTGATCTTCGTGTGGGTCTATTACTCGGCGCAAGTCTTCCTGGTGGGGGCGGAATTCACCTGGCTGTATGCCGAGCGTCTGGGCTCGCGGCGGCATCTGGCGGCGCAGGGGCGCAACGGGCCGACGCGGTCGGACCCGGTGCCGAAGCCGGAGGTGGGCACGTCCTGAATCGATTCGACCTGTTGAATATATACAGTCAGGTTGTATAAAATCAGCGTCAAGCCGTTCGATGTTGAACGGCAAGGAGCTGTCATGTCGCCATTGAATCCAAAGCAGGTTGTCCAGCGTTTCAATCAGGAAGTCATTCAGGGCGGAAGCCGCGCCGCCTTTGATGAGCTGGTCGCTGCGGACTTCGTGAACCGGTCGGCGCCAGCCGGTGCGCCGGAGGGCCCCGAGGGCCTTTGGACCACCTTTGACAGAGTGCTGCGTCCCGCCCTGAGCGATTTGCGCGTCACCATTCACGACCAGGTCTGCGAAGGCGACAAGGTCACCACGCGAAAGACGGTCAGCGGCCGACATACCGGCGCGCTGCTGGGTGTGCCGCCGACCGGCCGTGAGGTCGCCATCGAGGTGATCGACATTGTCCGCGTACAGGGCGGGCAGTATGTGGAGCACTGGGGGCTCAACACCCTGCCGAGCCTGCTTACGCGGCTCCAGACGGCGTGAACATGGCCCGGCGTCCGAATTCGAAACCGTCGTCTTGTGGAGCGGTTGTGTCCGCGACGCAGGACGATGTCACGCCACTCGCGGAATCGTTGCGCGACGTGGTGGGTCGCCTGGTGCGTGCGGTGCGGCAAGCCTCTGGCACCGAGTCGTCGGCGCAGGGCGACGCCCTGGCGCAGCTGGATCGAAACGGTCCTGTCAGCGTGGCCGTACTCGCGGACAGCCGTGGGGTGTCCCATCAATCCATGCGGCTGGTGGTGGCGAGGATGGAAGCGCTGGGGCAGGTCGAGCGGCGCCCGGACCCAGCGGATGGCCGAGGGTTCCTGGTGGAGCTCACACCCGCCGGTCAAGCCGAGGCGGCCGCGGGCCGACAGCGGCGGACCCAGTGGCTGGCGCAGGCGATCACCGCTCAGTTCACGCAGCAGGAGCAGGACACGCTTCGCGCGGCGGTGGCGCTGCTGGATCGGCTGGTGGAAACCAGCCCGGCCGAATGACTGTGGCGGTGCGGATCAGGCGCCGCTGAGGTCACTGGCCGCTGATGGGCTGCAGCGTCGCGTCGGGGTCCTCGGGTGCGGCGCTCTCTTCCCGCAGCGTGCACAGCGCCCGCCGCAGACCGCTCGCGCTGGGCTTGTCCACAAACACGCATTGCTTGCCATGCCGCTTGCAATGGTCCTTCACCCGCCAATACGCATCGTGACTGATGCAGCCCGTCTGGCAGATCACCAGATCGGCCGCGGCGAGGCTGGCGTCGAGCTTGGTCACCGCATCCTCCTCGCCGCCGTCGTGATGCAGGAAGCGGCCGCCGGTGCGTTCGATCAGCTGGCGGTAGATCGGCACCACCGCCGGCCGCCCGCCCACACACAGCACCGCACGCTCGTCCAGCGAGGGCAGTGAAGGCTCCAATGCCGGCCGCTCTTCCATGGGCTGATGCACGCGGGTTTCCATCACCTCGACCTGCCGCTGCAGTTCCAGCGACCGGCGCTGCTCGCGCTCCGCCGTCTGCTGCGCGGTCAGCAGGGCGCGTTCCAACTGATGGATGCGGTCCTGCTGATGCTGCAGTTGCCGGGCCTGCTCATGGCGATGGCGAAGACCCGGGACGCTGTCTTCGAGTTGCTGCAGCTCGTCGCGAAGTCCGGCCATCACCATGTCCCTGGCCATCAGCTCTCCGCGCAGGCGCAGGCATTCGGCCTGACTCGCTTCCAGCTGCTGGGCCCGCTCGGCCAGCAAGCGGGTGCTGCGCGACTGGGCCAAAGCCAGCTCGCGGCCCAGCACCGCGTTCTCGTCCTCCAGAGCATCCATGCGCTGCAGGTCTGCGCGGTTGGCTGCACCCACCTGATGCTGCAGCATGTGGATGTCCCGCAGCACCTGCTCCTGCAAGGCGGCATCGCAACGCGCATGGGTGAGGGTGGACCACAGGGCGCCGGCCACATCGTTGCCGTTCAGGGCCGCTGTCCAGAACCGGCCCAGGGCCTCGGGTGTCTTGTGCTGCGACGACTGCTTCAGGGCGATGGCATAACGCTGATCCAGCTCCTTCTGCAGGGCCTCGGCGACCGGGCCCCGATGACCGCATTCATTGATGGCACCGCAATGCAGTTCATAGTCGTTGGCCTGCGCCTGACCGCCGAGCAGCTTGCCGAGCCTGCGGCGCAGCAGCTGCATCGGCAGGCAGACGCCGATGACCGGGCACAGCGACTGGGTGGGCAATTCCCACAGCCGGCGACGGCGGGAGCCGCGGGCCGTGGGCAGCTCGACGGGTGGTGTGTCCGCGCTGCCGGGGGCGGAAGGCGTGGGCAGGCCAGCCAAGCTGCGTGCAGAGACTTCGAATCCCGATCTGGCGGGCAGAGGCTCGGCCAGGGGCAGGCGGCTGAACAGGGTGGGCTTGTCACACATGGTGGACTCCTTCTGAATCTGGCGGCGGGACGGCGGAGATGGGTTCGAGGGCGATGGGGTGAGCGGGCGGAGCGGGTGAGGCGTGGGCCATCGCTACAGCGCGGGTGAGGGCGGCGAGAGGGCGAACCGGACCGCGTATTCGATCCAGCTCGACACGCGCTGCCCCCCTTGGCGGGCGGGCACATACGGACAGGACTCCGCCACCTGGCGTGCAGCTTCGTCCAACAGCCGGAAGCCGCTCCCGGCCGCAATCAGCACCTCGGCGGCGCGGCCGTTGTCATCGACCTTCACCCGCAGGCGGACGAGACCCTGCACGCCGCGATCACGCAGCAGGGCGGGGTAGAAGCGCGCGGTCTGGGTGTCCCGACATTGCTGGTGGTCGGCGGGGAACGATGCCGGCTGCGGCGATGCGTCCGGGAGGGAAGCGCGGGGGCTTGCAGTGGCCACGCGGGCCTCGATGCCAGGGGGGCGCGCTCCCTCTTCAGGACTCGGCGGACGGGTCGTGTCAGCGGGTTCAGCGGCCTGCTGAGGCGGCGAACCCGACTCGGCCGCGCCTTTCTGCGGATCGCTGATCGTGATGTGTGGAATCGGAATCGCTGGTGAGGTCAACCCCACGAGCTTGGGCGCAGGAGGGCGTGGTGCTTTCTGGGCGGGCGGGGCGGGAGCAGTGATGGAGAGCGGCCGAACGGCGACCCATTGCATCGAGGCCGGCCCTGCCACCGGTGTCGATGCCGGGGTCTTGTGCGGCCAGGTCATGTTCATCGCCACCAGCACCACCCCGTGCATCAACAGGGTCGCTGCCGCCCAGGGCCAGAAGGCGGGGGGCGGCAATGCGCCGTGCGTGTTCGCGTTCGCTGCGCAAGCCCGCAGGCCGGCGCCCGAGGTCCTGTGCTGATGCCCCGGTGTTCCTTCGCCCGAGCGCGACCTTGTGTCTCCCTGCGCCGCGACGGCCTCAGGCAGCGTTGCACCGGGGCTTGCGGGCGCTGACGCCAGCGTTACCGTTCTCCCGGCGCGCGGGCGCGCAGCGCCGCGACCCCCGGCCACGAACGGACGCCGCCCCGGCCCACCCAGACCGCGCATCGCCCCGCCGCCAACTCCCCCCGCGGCTGCCGCCGC
>CBIHOT010000054.1:0-28162 GCA_966211495.1 uncultured Roseateles sp.
CGGTAGGTGCCGCGGCGCTCGCCCGGCTCCAGATGCACGGCGGGGGACAGGAAGGTCCAGTCCAGCGAGGTCTCCTCCCGCAGCAGGTTCAGGGCTTCCCGGGCGGCCAGCGCGCCGTTCTTCCATTCCGCCGGGAATTCCGGCGTGTCCACCAGTTGCACGCCCGGTGCAATGTAGAGGCTGCCGGCGCCGCCGACCGTCAGCAGGCGCTTGACGCCGGACGCCTTGGTGCCCGCATAGATCGCCCGAGTGCCGGCGAGGAACTCGTCATACAGGTTGGGGACGGACCAGCCCGGGTTGTAGGCGTTCACCACTGCATCCACGCCCTTCACAGCGGCGGCCACCTGGGCGCTGTCCTTGGCATCGGCCTGCACGACGGTCAGGCCCGGCTGGGGCGCGACCTTGGCGGGGGTGCGGGCCAGGGCCACCACTTCATGGCCGCGGGCCAGCAGTTCCTTGAGGACTTCGCTGCCCACAAATCCGGTGGGTCCGATCAGAGCGACTTTCATGGGGATCCTTCGAGATGTGCCCGGCGGCGCCGGACGGAGTGAATCGATGGATGGACTTTAGAAACTTCATAATCGAGCGTGAAGTCATCGCTTCGAGCCTTCATCCTTTAGATCAACTTCACAATGCTGGATCAATTGCGGCGGATGGCGGTGCTGGCCACCGTGGTCGAACAAGGCAGCCTGGTGGCGGCGGCCCGTCATCTGCAGACCACCACATCGGCCGTCAGCCAGCAGCTGCGGGCGCTGGAGCGGGACATGGGCGTCACGCTGCTGCACCGGTCCACCCGGCGCATCAGCCTGACCCCGGCGGGCGAGCATTTCGTGGCGGGCTGCAAGGCGATGCTGGCGGCGGCGCAGGACGCGCAGGCGCAGTTGCACCGCTTGCGGGATGCGCCGGAAGGAGAGCTGCGCATCAGCGCCACCGTGGGGTTCGCACGGCAGCTGGGGCCGGCCCTGGCGCCGCTGATGGCCGCGCATCCAGGGCTGTCCCTCCATCTGGAGGTGGACGACGGATTCACCGATCTGGTGGCCAAACGCATCGATCTGGCGGTGCGCTTCGGACGGTTGCCGGACAGCAGCTGGGTGGCGCAGCGCATCGGTGCGAAAAGCACCGGGCTGTTCGCGGCGCCGGCCTACCTGGCGCGGCGGGGCGTGCCTTCTTCGGTGTCCGAGTTGAGCCGGCATGACTGGCTGGCGCTGCGGCCGGACACCACACCCTACCAGACACTCCCGCTACGCGGTGCCGATGGCGAGGAACAGTGGCTGCGGGTGGCGCCGCGGGCCAGCAGCAACAACCAGTTGAGCTTGCAGCAGCTCTGTGAAGCCGGTCTGGGCCTTGCGCTGCTGGGCACTGACGATGTGGACGAATCGGTCGCACAGGGCCGGCTGCTCCGGCTGCTGCCGGAGTGGCAGCCGCCAGCCTTGCCGGTGCATGTCCTGACCCCGCAGCGGGATGCGCAGCCGGCCAAGGTGCGGCATGCGATTGAGGCCCTGCGGCGCGCTTTCGCCGAGTGATGCCGCAGGCAACCCCTGCAAGGCAAGTGTGGCGGGCGCGGCGACTGCGGCCACAATGGCCGCATGCTGAATGCCGCTGCCTGGGCCCGAGTCCTTCCGTTTGCGCTCTTCATGGGTCTGCTGGCCCTGCGAGGCGCGATTCCTGCTGACAACGCCTTGGGGCTGGACCCGCGCTGGCTCTATGCGCTGAATCTCGTGGTGGTGGGCGGGGCCCTGGCCTGGTTCTGGAAACAGTATGGCGAGTTCTCGCGCCAGAACCTGCCGACGCTGAAGGAGGCCGCCGCCAGTGTGGTCCTGGGACTGGCCGTGTTCGGGCTCTGGATCGTGCTGGATGCCCCATGGATGCAACTGGGCGAAGCCACGGCCAGCTTCGTGCCGGTGCTGCCGGATGGCCGCCTGGACTGGCCGCTGATCGTGGTGCGGTGGCTGGGGGCGGCGCTGCTGGTGCCGGTGATGGAGGAGCTGTTCTGGCGGAGCTTCCTGATGCGCTGGATCGCCAATCCCCGGTTTGAAAGTGTCGATCCGCGCGAGGCGGGTCTGAAGGCGCTGGTGTTGTCGACCTTCCTCTTCATGCTGGCCCATACGCTGTGGCTGGCGGCGATCGTGGCGGGGCTGGTGTATGGCCTGCTGTATCAACGCACCGGCAAGCTGGGATGCGCCGTGATCGCCCACGCCGTCACCAACGGGGTTCTGGGGATCTGGGTCACTGCCTCAGGTCATTGGGAGTTCTGGTAACGCAGAAAAGCCTGCTCACGCCTTTAAAGCACGCGTCACCGCCGCCGGCCGCTGCAGATGCGCAAAGCGCTCAAACAGCCAGCAGCGCATGCCCATCACCAGCGTGAACTGACGCTTCTCGTCTTCCGGCAGCTTCTGATCCAGCAGATGCTGGCGCGCAAAGTCCTCGGCCACGCGCTGCAAGCGGTCGCGAAGCTCACGCGCCATCCCGGGGCTGAGCTGGCCGTGCACCAGCATCATCATCTCGCCATCCCCGTCAAAGCCGCCGTTGAAGAAGTCCTGCATCACGCTGTCGCGGAAGAACTGCATCACCGGACCATGCGGACGCCAGCGGAACGTCTTGGCCACCTGTAGGCGGTACCGGTTCATCGGCCGCAGTTCAATGATGCCCAGCCGGTCCAGATGCGCCATCGCCCGCGTGGCGTCCGCTTCCGACAGCCGGTAGGTGGCCACGATCTGCTCGTAACTCCATTGGCTGAGGCAGCAGATGGCCATGAGCAGCAGCTTCTCGTCTGCCACCACTTCCTTCTCCTGCTGCAGGGTCAGCTCCAGCCTGAGCGACTGCGACCGCGACAGGCGCTGCGACAGTTCCGCAAAATCGGTCTTCAGCACCCGGCACAGTTCATCGATCCGGGACAGCGGCATCTCCCCCCCCGAGGCGAACATCCGCTTCACGCTGGATTCCGACAGATCCAGCTCCCGCGCCAGCTGCGCATAGCTGATGCCGGCGGTTTTGAGCTCCGCCTTGATGAGGTCAATGAGGGTCTGGGTACTGGCCATCCCAGAACGGTATCGCAGATTGATACCGATGCGCTCATCTGACGCTACCGCCCCCACCCGTTCGTTGCGGCCGCGCCGACACCCCCGAGCATCGCGCCGTCCTCACTTTCTCCTCGCCTCATGCTGCGACGTCGTCATCTGCTGTGCTGCGGCGGTCTGGCCGGTGTCGGCCTGTTCAGTGCTTTGGGCGCCTCACAGGCCGGCCCGTTGCTTAACCCCTGCCCGCCGCTGCCCCAAGGCGGCCCGCCCGGCGGCCCCACGCTTGATCCCACGACTGCCGCGCCACTGGACGGCGTGCCGGCCGACTGGTGGCACAGCGTCTGGGACGGGATTGACCCCCGCCAGCTTTGGGACGTGCATGCGCACCTGCTGGGGACCGGCGACAGCGGCTCCGGCTGCTGGGTGGACCCGCGCCTGACCCAGTGGTGGCATCCGGTCGAGCATCTGCGCAAGCGCATGATCCTCAATGGCGCTTGCGTCCCGGCCGACAGCCACGACGTGGACCGCGCTTATGTCGCCCGCCTCACCCAGCTCGCCGACGCTTTCCCCATCGGCGCCCGCTGGCTGCTGTTCGCCTTCGACGAGGCCCTGGACGCCGCTGGCGCCCGCCGCCCCGACTGGACGACCTTCCACGTGCCCAACGCCTACGCCCGCGAGGTCGCGGCCCGGCGGCCGGATCGCTTCGGCTGGGTGGCCTCCATCCATCCGTCCCGGCCGGATGCACTGGCCCGTCTCGACGCGGCACTACGGGACAGCGCGCTGGCCGTCAAATGGCTGCCCAGCGCGATGAACATCGATCTGCGATCGCCGCAGCTGACGCCCTTCTACGACCGGCTCGCCGCCGCCCGCATCCCGCTGATCGTGCATGTGGGCGAGGAGCATGCGGTGCCCGGCGCCGGTCAGCAGGGGCTGGGCAATCCGCTGCATCTGCGCACACCGCTGCAACACGGCGTGCGGGTGATCGCTGCGCATTGCGCCTCCCTGGGCGACGCCCTGGATCTGGACCTGCCCCGACCCCGCCAGGTGCCGGCCTTCGACCTCTTCGCCCGGCTGATGGACGAACCGGCGTGGCGCGGACTGCTGCTGGGCGATGTGTCCGCCGTCTTCCAGTTCAACCGCCGGCCGGAGGTCTGGCACACCCTGCTGCGTCGGCAGGACTGGCATCCGCGACTGCTGCACGGCTCGGACTATCCGCTGCCCGGCGTGATGCCGCTGGTGCGCCTGCCTCGGCTGGTGAAAGCGGGCCTGCTAGACCCAGCAGACGTGCCGCCGCTCGAAGCCCTGCAGCGCCAGCATCCCCTGCTGTTCGACCTGGCGCTGAAGCGGAAAGTCCGCTCCGGCGGTCACGCTTTGTTACCGGTGGTTTTCGCGACGTCTCCCCATTTGATGTGATCGCCGTGGCGTCGCGGCACGGAGATACTGCCGCCCGACCACCGCGATGCGGTATCACGCCACGCTACTGCGGCCGCCACCCGGTGCTACCGCGCCGGAAATCCGCCGCTGGTGGCGCCCCGGCGCCAGAAGATACGTCCATCGCATTGACCCCGACCCAAGGAACTGACATGAACCGCATCCAACGTGACACCCAAGCCTGGCGCTACCAGGTGTGGGCCTCCTTCGGCATCAGCGTGACGCTGTGTGCCACTGGCCTCGCCTACCTGCCGGGTGCCGATCTGGACCGCGCGTTCATGGTGATGGGTTACGTGTTCTGCCTGTCCACCGGTTTCGCTCTGGCCAAGTTCATCCGCGACAAGCAGAGCGAGCGCAGCGACACGCCCATGTGGGGCCTGGTCGTCTGGAGCGGCTTTGCCCTCGCCATGGGTCTGACCGCCTGGGGCCTGTGGCGCATGGACATCCAGCCGGTCTGGAAGGCCTACCTGCTGGTGTCCTGGCTCTATCTGATCTCGAACGTGTTCACCCTGGCCAAGATGCTGCGTGACGCCCACGAGGCCGATCTGATGGAGGCTCGTCTGCAAGGCCGCCGTGAAGCCGCCCGGGGCAGCGCTGCGGAAGTGGACCGCACCGCCTGAGCGAGCCATCCGCGCCCTCCACAGCTGATGCCCCACCGCCCAACGCTTTGACAGGAGTTCCCATCATGTCCCGCACGACCTCGCCCCGTCCCGCATTCCAACGGCCTGCGTTGCCGTCCCTCGCGATCAGCCGTTCGCAACAGTTGCTGCTGTCTGCCGCCCTGGCAGCGGTCTGCACCGTCATGACGCCCGGAACGGCGGCCGCCCACCGCGAAGCCGGCAGCGAAGCCAGCGCGGCGCTGTCGGCCCTGCCGGTGGCTGTCTCGGTGGTGGCACCGTCAGTGGTGCTGACGGCGGGCGCGTCGCTGGTGGTGGTCGCCGTGGAAGTGACGGCGGCCGGTACCGTGTGGGTGCTCAAGCGAGTGTCGGACGGGGTGAAGGTGAGCGTTCGATTTGCCGGCAAGGTGGTGACGGGCGCCTCGGTCGTCGTCGGGACCGCGGTGACGGTGATCGTGATGGGGACCGGCGTGGTGCTGTCCGCCGCCGGCGAGGCCATCGCCTTCATCCCGAATGAGATCGGCGCCTCGCTGATGCACAACGAACGCGTCACCGTGCGGGACCGCGTCACCCGGTAAGCATCTTCGCGTCGCCGACGCACGGGCCCCCGCTGCAACCGGTGACCGATGCCGCAGTGCCGCCCCGAGGTCGCTCTCGTTATCCCGTAGAGCGGCGGGGATGACACCACAGCGCCTCGGTTCGCCGCTCTAATCGCTGCTGTTTCTCCGTTGCGGCCCGCTTTGCGGACCCATTGACCCTTCTCCAGGACGAGCCGGCCATGACTCACCCCGCCTCCAGCGATCACGCCTCGCATTCCCAGTTCCGCCTGCTCGGTCAGCGCAGGTTCGGCCCGTTCTTCGCCACCCAGCTGGCGGGAGCCTTCAACGACTCCTTCCTGAAGCAGCTGGTCATCCTGCTGGTGACCTTCCATGCGACGGAGTACACAAGCCTGTCCGCCGGCCTGGTCGCGAACCTGGCCGCGGGGCTGTTCATCCTGCCGTTTGTGCTGTTCTCGGCCTATGCCGGACAACTGGCCGACCGCTTCGACAAGGCCCGCGTGATTCGCGCGGTGAAGGCGGCGGAGGTCGCCATCATGGTGGTGGCCAGTGCCGGCTTTTATCTGAAGAGCCTGCCAGTGCTGCTGGCATCGATCTTCGCCATGGGCTGCCATTCGGCCTTCTTCGGGCCGGTGAAGTATTCGCTGCTGCCGCGGGTTCTGGCCAAGGAAGAACTGACCGGCGGCAACGGCCTGCTGGAAATGGGCACCTTCCTCAGCATCCTGCTCGGTACCCTGGTAGCAGGCGTGATTGCAGCGGTGACGACCAACCCGCTGTGGCTGTCGATTGCGCTGCTGGGCTTTGCGGTGCTGGGACTGGTGTCCAGCCTCTTCATTCCGGCCACCGGCGAAGCCGCCCCCGATCTAAAGCTGCGATTCAGCGTGGTGGGCGAGACGGTGGCCACGGTGAAGATGGGCAAGCGTGAGGGCGAAGGCGTGTGGAACAGCCTGCTGGCCATCTCGTGGTTCTGGTTCGTGGGTGCGGTGGTGCTGTCGCAGATTCCGGCGCTGGGCAAGGACGTGCTGCATGGGGACACCACGGTGGTGACGGTGCTGCTGGCGACCTTCTCCATCGGCATCGCGGCCGGGTCGCTGCTGTGCGAGCGGCTGTCGGGGCACAAGGTGGAAATCGGCCTGGTGCCGATCGGCTCCATCGGTCTGACCGTCTTCACGGCAGATATGGCCTGGTCCTGCGACCGTTTCGCGGCGGCATTGCAGACCTTGGGCACGTCGCTGCCGCTGACCTGGACCCAGTTCCTGGCCACCAGTGGGAGCCTGCGGGTGCTGGCCGATGTGGCGCTGCTGGGCGTGTTCGGCGGTCTGTTCATCGTGCCGCTGTATGCCTTTGTGCAACTGCGGACCGCGCCGCAGCGGCAGTCGCGCATCATCAGCGCCAACAACATCCTGAATGCGGTGGCGATGGTGATTGCCGCCGGCATGTCGGCAGGGCTGCTGGCCGCGGGCGTGTCGGTCACCGGGCTGATCCTGGTGTGTGCGGGTCTGAATGCACTGGTGGCGCTCTACATCTATCGCACCGTCCCGGAATTCCTGTGGCGCTTCGTGAGCTGGTTCGTGGTGCACACCCTCTACCGTCTGCGCACCAGCGGCACCCATCACATTCCCGAGGAAGGCCCGGCCCTGCTGGCCCCCAACCATGTGTCGTATGTGGACGCGCTGGTGCTGAGCGCGCTGTGCCCGCGGCCCATCCGCTTTGTCATGGATGCCAGCATCTTCCGTGTGCCGGTGCTGTCGTGGCTGTTCCGGCAGGTGAATGCGATTCCGATTGCATCGGCGAAGCGGGAACCTGAGACGCTGGAGAAGGCGTTGGCCACGGTCGATGCCGCGCTGCGCAACGGCGAGCTGGTGTGTGTGTTTCCGGAAGGCGCGCTGACGCGGGACGGACGGCTGGCGGAGTTCAAGCCGGGCATCCGGCGCATGCTGGATGCCTGCCCGGTGCCGGTGATTCCGGTGGGCTTGGTTGGCCTCTGGGCTTCGGCCTTTGCGCGCAACGGCAAGTCGGTGGGCGGACGATTGGCCAGCCTGCGTCCGGGGCGTCGGCTGGAGGCGCATGTGGGGGCACCACTGCCTTCGGACGTGAGCGTGGAGGAGCTGCGCAGCCAGGTGCAAGCGCTGCTGGGGCCGGAGCCGTCAGTGGGCGAAGTGCGGACGTTCGAAGTTCGGAGCTGAGCGGGGGCGGCACGGTGTTCCGCGGCCGGGGTGACGACTGGACGATGATCCAACGGGGCGATCTCACGCTCCCGTTCCGCGACATGGTCTGGTTTCAGGACCGCGTCTACGCCACCAATGACTACGGCCTCTGGGAGATCCAGGACGGCCAGGTCCGCCCCAGCGAGGCCCCCATCGAGATCACCAACTGCGCAGGCAATCTGTCCGTCGCAGATGGCGTGATGCTGATGGCCGGCGCCTACGGTGCCGCTCTGCACGACGGTACGTCTTGGTCGCGCTTGTTCAGCTTGATCGAGCTCGAGCGCGAGGCGCAAAAACAAGAGCAATCCAAGTCTTCGACATGACCCAATTGCTGGACCTCCTTTCGCTCCCGGACTACATCAAGCGCTTTCGTGGCGCCGGCATCCGTGACTGCGCAGTGATCGATCAAGGCCTGTTCTATTTCGTGGCCTTGCAGGATTGGAATGAGGATCAGCCGCGGCCCTTCGACGATGAACTCGAAACGCGATTGACCTCGCTGAATCTGAAAGCCGAGAAGCGTTGGCGAACCACCCGCTGCACTGGCTATTCCAGCCTGCAATGTTCAGGCCCGAGGGACAACGAGATCACCTGTGTCGCGGTGGATGGGCGTGCCTCGGTGTTTGTCGACAAGGATGATGGCTACGAGGATGAGAGCGAGATCCCCGCGGGTGGAGGGGTCGGCCCATGCCGCAGCAACGTCACCAAGATCAAGCCCTTTGCAGGAAGGTTGTATGGGTGCGGCGGGGACCGAAGCGTGTTTTATCGCCAAGGGCCCAATGCATGGGCGGAGGTGGGACCCTTGCCAGCGGCGGGCCGCGGCGAGACTGGCTTCCTGGACTTCGATGGCTTCAACGAATCAGACATGTATGCCGCCGGTGGCATGGGCGATGTCTGGCACTTCGATGGAGCGGCGTGGCGGAAGGTCATCCTTCCGGAAAAGATGTGGATCGAGTCCGTTTGCTGCGGTGGCGATGGATACGTCTACATCGGTGCCCAGTCCGGCACCGTGTTCCGCGGCCGGGGTGACAACTGGACGATGATCCAACGGGGCGATCCCACGCTCCCGTTCCGCGACATGGTCTGGTTTCAGGACCGCGTGTATGCCACCAATGACTACGGCCTCTGGGAGATCCAGGACGGCCAGGTCCGCCCCAGCGACGCCCCGATCGAAATCACCAACTGCGCAGGCAATTTGTCTGTCGCGGACGGCGTGATGCTGATGGCCGGCGCCTATGGCGCCGCTTCGCACGACGGCACGTCCTGGTCACGGCTATTCAGCCTGATCGAACTGGAGCGTGAAGCGCTTGCCAACGAACGGACCAGCAAACCCACTTGACCACCCTGGCGGACCTGCTGCCTTGAGCGACGACGCCGACCACCGGGGTCTCCGCCCCACATTCACCCATCCACGGCCGTCGCATCAAGCCGAGTGCCCCGCCGCCCCGCGTCGCACCATCCGCCGGATCCGCAGCTTGAGCGCACGTGCCGTGCGCCACAGGCCGCTGGCGCGCACCCAGGCCAGCAGTTCCGTCTTCCAGGTGACCCACCGGGCGTAGAGCCGCCGGAACCAGTCCAGTCGCATCAGCGCCGGCTGGGTCAGCGCAAACAGGTGGGCCACCACCGCCGTCCCGGCCACCTTGGCCGCAATGATCACCCCCACGCCCAGCGCGGCGTGGCCCCGGCCAATCAGCCACAGCGCCAGCAGCTTGATGGGAATCAGGAACAGGCTCGGCACCAGTAGCACCGCCAGCGCCAGATAGGGTGACAGTCGCCGGACGGCAGCTTCCAAATGGCGGATGACCGGCAGTTGGCCGATGCGCGCCATGAACCGCTGCAGCGGCTCCCAGCCCCACTCCTCGAAGAGGATGATCAGGGCCAGCACCAGCCGGATCGACCATAACAAAGGCGCCAACAGCATCTTCAGCATGGGGCCGATCATCCCTCGCCCGGAACACCATGCGCAAAGTGATGTTTGTCTGCTTTTTGTGCGGGAATTCCTTCAGACGCAGGACGGTGGCCGGATCGACGTTCTTTTCGCTTGCAATTCATTCGTGTGCGAGTTAAATTCTCGTCCATGGCACGCAAGAACACTCTCACCCCCGTGAAGTCGCTCCCCGACGCCGCTCACGCAGCGGGAGTGAAGTTGTCGCAACCCAAGGGCGCCTCGGTTGACGCGTGCGTGCCGCTGGACATCGACCAACAGCTCTGCTTTGCGGTCTATTCCACCATGCTCGGTCTGAACAAGGTCTATCGCGACCTGCTCAAGGACCTGGGCATCACCTACCCCCAATACCTCGTGCTGCTGGTGCTGTGGGAACGGGACGGACTCACCGTCGGCGAGATCAGCGAACGCGTGTTCCTGGACTCCCCCACCCTCACCCCGCTGCTCAAGCGTCTGGAGTCGGCCGGCCTGCTGGTGCGCACCCGGTCGGCGCAGGATGAGCGGCAGGTGCTGATCACCCTGACCGACGAAGGTCGGACCCTGCAGCAGCGCGCGGCCCATCTGCCGCAATGCGTGGCCGACGCGTCCGACACCGATGTCTCCGAGATCATCGAACTGCGCGACCGGCTGCTGGCGCTCCGTGCGCGCATGGCAGCGAAATCCGGCTGACGGCCTCACAGGCGCACTCGCCTCTTCCGACTGATCAATACCTCGCATACGAAGTAATAGGAAGCTAAACAAATGCCAGCCTTTCCCCTGGGTCCCTGACCTTCACCCCTACCCTCGCTGACTCCCATCCTCACCACCCACTCGTTCTTCATCCGCCAATCGCCTCACGGCGCGGATCCCACCAAGGAGCCTCTCATGTCCCGCATTCAAACCTTCGCGCGTACCTCCCGCCGCCAGCTGCTGGCCATCTCCACCCTGGTCATCGCCGCAGCCAGCGCCATTGCCATGCCCGCCCTGGCTGCCGATGCCGCCAAGCCCGGAGCAGCCCGCGTCACGGCCGCCCAACCGTCCGGCAGCTACATCACCACCAAGGACGGCGTGCAGCTCTACTACAAGGACTGGGGCCCCCGCACCGGTCAGCCCATCGTCTTCAGCCACGGCTGGCCGCTGGACTCTGACAGCTGGGAATCGCAGATGATCTTCCTGGCCGACCACGGCTACCGCGTGATCGCCCATGACCGTCGCGGTCACGGTCGTTCCAGCCAGCCCTGGGAAGGCAACGACATGGATCACTATGCCGACGACCTGGCCACCGTCATCGAGACGCTGAACCTCAAGAATGCGGTGCTGGTGGGCTTCTCCACCGGCGGCGGCGAAGTGGCGCGTTACATCGGCCGTCACGGCACGTCCCGCGTGGCCAAGGCGGTGCTGGTGTCGGCGGTGCCGCCGATCATGGTGAAGTCGGACAAGAATCCGAACGGCGTGCCGAAGGAGGTCTTTGACGGCCTGCGCGCCGGCCAACTGGCCAACCGCGCCCAGCTGTACAAGGACATCGCCTCCGGCCCGTTCTACGGCTTCAACCGTCCGGGTGCGAAGGTGTCGCAGGGCCTGATCGACAACTGGTGGCTGCAGGGCATGCTGGGCGGCCACAAGAACACCTATGACTCGATCAAGGCGTTCTCGGAAACCGACTTCACCGACGACCTGAAGAAGTTCGACAAGCCCACCCTGGTGATCCACGGTGACGACGATCAGATCGTGCCGCTGGACATCTCCGGACGCGCGTCGGCCCGCCTCATCAAGGGCGCACAGCTGAAGGTGTATGAAGGCGCACCCCACGGCCTGACGGACACCCACAAGGACCGTCTGAATGCCGACCTGCTGAGTTTCATTCAGCAGTAAGGTGCGCGGGCGGACGGCGCGGGGTCAGATCCCTCGCGCCCGATCCGCCTGGAAGCGCTGGCGGAAGCCTTCGAAGTCGTCGGCATCCAGGGCTTCCCGCACTTCCTTCATCAGGTTGAGGTAGTAGTGCAGGTTGTGGATGCTGGTCAGCATCGGGCCCAGCATTTCGCCGCAGCGGTCCAGGTGGTGCAGATAGGCACGGCTGAAGTTCTGGCAGCAGTAGCAGGTGCAGGTCTCGTCCACCGGCCGCTCATCCGCCTTGTAGCGGGCATTGCGCAGGCGCAGGTCGCCAAAGCGGGTGAAGAGGTGGCCGTTGCGCGCATTGCGGGTGGGCATGACGCAGTCGAACATGTCGATGCCCTGGCGCACGCCTTCCACCAGATCTTCCGGCGTGCCGACGCCCATGAGGTAGCGCGGTTTGTGGTCGGGCAGCTGATGACCGATATGGTCCAGCACCCGCAGCATGTCCGCCTTGGGCTCGCCCACCGACAGGCCACCGATGGCGTAGCCGGGCAGGTCCAGCGCCTTGAGGCCGTTCAGCGATTCATCCCGCAGGTTCTCGAACATGCCGCCCTGGACGATGCCGAACAGGGCATTGGGATTCTCCAGTCGCGCAAACTCGTCCTGGCAGCGCTTGGCCCAGCGCAGGCTCATCTCCATCGACAGGCGTGCTTCCTTTTCGGTGGTGATGTGGCCCTTGGTCTCGTAGGGCGTGCATTCGTCAAACTGCATGACGATGTCGCTGTTGAGCACCGTCTGGATCTGCATCGAGATTTCGGGGGTGAGGAACAGCTTGTCGCCATTGACGGGCGACGCGAACTTGACGCCTTCCTCGCTGATCTTGCGCATCTCGCCCAGCGACCAGACCTGGAAGCCGCCGCTGTCGGTGAGGATGGGTTTGTTCCAGCTCTCGAAGCGGTGCAGGCCGCCGAACTGCTTCATGATGTCCAGGCCGGGACGCATCCACAGATGGAAGGTGTTGCCCAGGATGATCTGCGCGCCCATCTCCTCGAGCGAGCGCGGCATGACCCCTTTGACCGTGCCGTACGTGCCCACCGGCATGAAAATCGGAGTCTCCACGACACCGTGATTGAGCGTCATCCGGCCACGGCGGGCGCGACCCTCGGTCTTGAGCAGTTCGAACTTCAGCATGGGCCGATTGTCGCAGGCCCGGCGCCGATAATCCGCCATGCCTTCGAGTCTTGCTGCCCCGGTCCACGCGGAATTGATCATCAAAAAGAGCCGTTTCATCGCCTGTGTGGAAGCGGTGACGGACCGCTCTGCGGCGCTGGCGCGAGTGGATCAGCTGCGGGCGGAACATCCGGGCGCGGCCCATGTCTGCTGGGCCCTGATGGCGGGCGGGCAATCCGCCGCCAATGACGACGGGGAACCCGGTGGCACGGCCGGACGCCCGATGCTGGAGGTCCTGCGCCATCAGGATCTCGAAGGGGTGCTGGCCACGGTGGTGCGCTACTTCGGCGGCGTGAAGCTGGGCGCTGGCGGCCTGGTGCGCGCCTACACCGACGCGGTCGCCCAGGCCCTGCTCACCGCCGAGAAGGTGCCGATGGTGCGGATGCGGCTGCTGCGCTGCCAGTTGCCCTACGCCCAGGAAGGCTGGCTGCGCCGGGAGGCGGAGCGGCAAGGTGCGGTGCTGGTCACCGTCCTCCACGGCGCGCTGGTGGACGTGACGCTGCGCCTGCCGGAGGCCGCCGCGGCGGATTTCATGCACCGCCTGAATGAAGCGGGCCAGGGCCGGATCGGTTGGTTGACGCCCGACGAAGGCAGCCCCGGCGAACTCGGCAACTGAGGCGGGAGTCGAGCGGCCTAGAATTGGCCACTTGTCCGGAGCCCGTGTGTGGCGGGCTGCCGCGTCCTTTTGATCCCCTAACTGCGCGAGACGTTCCCGTGGCCGCAACCATCCTCCAAAAGATTCCCGCCGGCGAGCGCGTCGGCATCGCCTTCTCCGGTGGCCTGGACACCAGCGCCGCGGTGCACTGGATGCGCGGCAAGGGCGCGATCCCCTGCGCCTACACGGCCAACCTGGGTCAGCCGGACGAAAGCGATTACGAAGACATTCCCCGCAAGGCCAAGGCCTACGGGGCGGAGATCGCCCGTCTGGTGGACTGCCGGGCGCAGCTCGTGGCTGAAGGCATCGCCGCGATCCAGTGCGGCGCCTTCCACATCAAGAGCGGCGGCGCGACCTACTTCAACACCACGCCGCTGGGCCGCGCGGTGACCGGCACGGCGCTGGTGGCGGCGATGCGCGAAGACGGCGTGAACATCTGGGGCGATGGCTCGACCTACAAGGGCAACGACATCGAGCGCTTCTATCGCTACGGCCTGCTGGCGAATCCGTCGCTGAAGATCTACAAGCCCTGGCTGGACCAGACCTTCATCGATGAGCTGGGCGGTCGCAAGGAGATGAGCGAATACCTGATCGCTCACGGCTTCGACTACAAGATGAGCGTGGAGAAGGCCTATTCGACCGACTCCAACATGCTGGGCGCCACCCACGAGGCGAAGGACCTGGAGTTCCTGAACAAGGGCATGAACATCGTGAACCCGATCATGGGCGTGGCCTTCTGGAAGGAAGACGTCGTGATCAAGCCGGAGGTGGTGTCGGTCCGCTTTGAAGAAGGCGTGCCGGTGGCCCTGAACGGTCAGGTGTTCACCAGTCTGGTGGATCTGTTCATGGAGGCCAACAAGATCGGTGGCCGTCATGGACTGGGCATGTGCGACCAGATCGAGAACCGCATCATCGAGGCGAAGAGCCGCGGCATTTACGAGGCCCCGGGGATGGCGCTGCTGCACATCGCCTATGAGCGTCTGGTGACCGGCATCCACAACGAGGACACGATCGAGCAGTACCGGATGAACGGGATGAAGCTGGGTCGGTTGCTGTACCAGGGCCGCTGGTTTGATCCGCAGTGCCTGATGCTGCGTGAGACCGCCCAGCGCTGGGTGGCGAGCGCAATCACCGGCGAGGTGACGCTGGAGCTGCGTCGCGGGAACGACTACACGCTGCTGGATACGGTGAGCGCGAATCTGACCTATGCGCCGGAGCGGCTGTCGATGGAGAAGGTGGAAGACGCCGCCTTCACGCCGGCCGATCGGATCGGGCAGTTGACGATGCGCAATCTGGATATTGCGGACACGCGGGCGAAGCTGCAGGTCTACAGCAATACCGGCCTCCTGGGTGGTCAGAGCACCGGCAGCATCGGGTTGCTGACGCCGCCGAAGGAATAAGGCGTCGGGCCGGGCGTCGGCCCGGCTTGGCCCCAAAGAAAAAAGGCCGCGGAGCTTGCGCTCTGCGGCCTTTTTGTTTGTTTTCGCTCAGCTACGGCGGCGAGCCAGGAAGCCCAGGGCCGCGAGGCCGGCAATCATCAGCGCGTAGGTCTGGGGTTCCGGAACCGGGCTGATCTGCGGGTTGGTGCGGGGCAGGATGTTGGCCGCTGCACTGGCGAACTCCACCCGCACGCCGGTGTAGTTGTAGACCGAGTTGGCATCGTCCGTCACCACGAAACTCAGGGTGTTCAGGCCCTTGGTGAAGTAGCTGGTGATGCTGCTGAAATTCGTCCAGCCGGTGTAGCCGTTGCCTTCGATGGTCGAGATGGCCTGACCATTGAGCAGCAGCACGCCGCTGTTGTCCGTCGCCCAGCGGCCGGTGATGGAGGCCGTCGAGGCATCGTAGCCCGACAGGTCAAAGCTCAGGGACCAGCTGACGACACTGTCGGTGGCCGAGCTGTAGTTGGTCTGCTGGTCGTTGCTCAGAATCAGCCACGACGACGATTCGGTGTTGGCAATCCAGTGCGGGAACGGGTCGGTGTTGCCGGTGCTCACCACCCCATAACCGGTCTGGCCCGAGAAGTCGCCACCCGAGACGGTGTAGGTGTAGTTCTTGTCCGTCTGGCCAGCGCTCAGGCCGCTGCCGGTATTGACCAGACCGCCAATGGTGTCCGCCATCGCCACACCACCCAACAAGGTGGCCGCCAGCGCGATAGGGGTAATTGCAAGCAGCTTCATAAAGTCCCGATTGATCAGTGTGTTGGCAACGCGGGCACCGCCCGCCTCCCTCGTCCTCGGCAAGCAAGTGCCGGGCCCGTTGTCATGGACCTCATTCTTCCAAAATGTCTGACTTCTCGCCCCCCGTGCACACGGGGGTTAGGCCTCATCTTTGGTAACGACGGGGTAACGGGCGTTGCCGCAGGGCCGATTTCTGGGCGATTGGCGCACCAAACCGGGGGGCGGGCACGATCAACTCGGTGCGCCGCACCGCTCAAGGGCTGCGGCGGTCCAGCAGCATCGCATCGCCATAGCTGAAGAAGCGATAGCGCTGTTCGATCGCATGCTGGTACAGCGCCATGATGGGCTCGTAACCGGCCAGGGCCGAGACCAGCATCATCAGCGTGCTCTTGGGCAGGTGGAAGTTGGTGATGAGACGGTCCACCACGCGGAACTGGAAGCCCGGGGTGATGAAGATGTCGGTCTCCCGGGCACCCGCGCGCAGTTGGCCGCCCACCGCCGCCGACTCCAGCGCACGCAGCGTCGTGGTGCCGACCGCGGTGACGCGTCCACCCGCCGCCTTGCAGCGCTCGATGGCCGCCACCGTCTCCTCAGGCACCTGGAACCACTCGCTGTGCATCTTGTGGTCGGCCAGTGAATCGACCCGCACCGGCTGGAAGGTGCCGGCGCCGACATGCAAGGTGACATGCGCCGTCTCGATACCGCGTGCAGCCAGCCGTTCCAGCAGCGGCTCGTCAAAGTGCAGCGCGGCCGTCGGGGCGGCAACGGCGCCTGGCTCCCGTGCAAAGACGGTCTGATAGCGGCGGACGTCGTCCGCCGAGTCGTCATGCGCGATGTACGGCGGCAACGGGACGTGGCCATGTCGCTCCAGCAGCTCGAACGGATCCCCGGACAGCCGCAGGTGGAAGAGGCCGTTGTCCGGGCCGCAGCGGCCCAGCACCTCCGCATCGAAGGCATCGGCAAAGCGCACCACCGCGCCCGGCTTGGGACTCTTGCTGGCGCGCATGTGCGCCCAGACCTCCTGCGTGCCCGGCAGCACCCGCTCGATCAGCGCTTCCACCGCACCGCCGCTGGCCTTGGCGCCATACAGCCGCGCCTTGATCACCCGGGTGTTGTTGAAGACCAGCAGGTCCTTGGGGTCGAGCAGCTCGGGCAGGTCGCGGAAGATGCGGTCCACCGGCGGCTGGGTGCGGCCATCCAGCAGGCGCGAGGCACTGCGCTCTGCCGCCGGATGCTGGGCGATGAGGTCGTCGGGAAGCGCGAAATCGAAGTCGCTGACGGTAAAGGTTCGGGACATGGAAGACGAGGGCCGGACAGACCCGTGCCGATCAGATGAGAAGGCCCGAATTCTCCCATCCGATGCTTTCCCCGCAGGACGTCCCGGGCACGCGGGATCACAGGCAGAATTCCGCTCCATGTCCGAGGTCCCATCCGCGTCGTCCAAGGCGCTGCCAAAAACGTCGTCCAAGGCGTCGTCCAAAGCGCCGCGCACGCCCCCAGCGGGAGAGAAATCGCCCGGCAAGGACGCGAGCGCCGCCGCCAAGTCCGCGCCGCAGAAGGCGATGGAACGCATGGGGCTGACCCGCGACATCGACCTCGCCCTGCACCTGCCCCTGCGCTATGAAGACGAAACCCAGCTCACACCGCTGGACGCTGCGCACGATGGCGACACCGTCCAATGCGAGGGCGACGTCATCGAGTGCCGCATCGAGATCCGGGGCCGCCGCCAATTGCTGGTGAAGCTGCGGGACGATCATGGCGGTCAGGTGCAGTTGCGCTTCCTGCATTTCTACCCCGCCCATCAGAAGACGATGGCGGTGGGCAGCCGCATCCGGGCCCGCGGCGAGATCCGCGTCGGTTTCTTCGGGCGGGAGATGGTGCATCCCACCTTCCGCAAGGTGGATGCGCAAACGCCGCTGGCCACCTCGCTGACACCGGTCTACCCCACCAGCGCTCAACTGCCGCAGGCCTACCTGCGCAAGGCGGTGGCCTCGGCGCTCAAGCGCGCCCCGCTGGACGAGGTGCTGCCCCCGGGCATCGTCCCCGCCGGATTGCCCTCGCTGCGTGAGACGCTGCAGTTCCTGCACCATCCGCCCCCTTCCGCCGGCTTGTCGACGCTGGAAGATCACACCCATCCGGCCTGGCAGCGGCTGAAATTCGAGGAACTGCTCGCGCAGCAACTGAGCCAGCAGCAGGCCCAGCGCGAACGCGCCCATCTGCGCGCCCCCGTGCTGCGCGGCGCCAAGGGCGGCCTGCATGAGCGCCTGCTAGGCGCCCTGCCCTTCGCCCTGACTGGGGCCCAGCAGCGGGTGACCGAAGAGATCGCCGCCGACCTGGCCCTGCCCCAGCCGATGCACCGGCTGCTGCAGGGCGATGTGGGATCCGGCAAGACGGTGGTGGCCGCCATCGCCGCCGCCGTGGCCATGGATGCCGGCTGGCAGTGCGCCTTGATGGCGCCCACCGAGATCCTGGCCGAGCAGCACTTCCGCAAGCTGATCGGCTGGCTGGAGCCACTGGGGGTGCAGGTGGCCTGGATCACCGGCAGCGTGAAGGGCAAGGCCCGCCAGAAGATGCTGGATGCCGCCGCGTCCGGTGAGGCGAAGCTGGTGGTCGGCACCCATGCCGTGATCGAGGACAAGGTGAGCTTCGCCCGGCTGGGTCTGGCCATCATCGACGAACAGCATCGCTTCGGCGTGGCACAGCGGCTGGCGCTGCGCAAGAAGCTGGCCGACAGCATCGTGGAAGACGACCCCGGTGCCGTGCCGATGGAGCCGCACCTGCTGATGATGAGCGCCACGCCCATCCCGCGCACGCTGGCCATGACCTACTTCGCCGATCTGGCCGTCTCCACCATCGACGAACTGCCGCCGGGCCGCAGTCCGATCGTGACCCGTGTCTTTGCGGATGGCCGTCGGGACGACGTGATCGAGAAGATCGCCGCCGCAGTGCAGGACGGGCGGCAGGTCTACTGGGTGTGTCCGCTGATCGAGGAATCGGAAGCGCTGGACCTGAAGAACGCGACCGAAACCCATGAGGAACTGAGCGCCGCCCTGCCCGGTCAGAAGGTCGGCCTGCTGCATGGCCGCATGCCCCCGGCGGAAAAGGCGGCCGTGATGGCCCTGTTCAGCAGCGGCGAGATGAGCGTGCTGGTCGCCACCACGGTGATCGAAGTGGGCGTGGACGTGCCCAATGCCAGCCTGATGGTGATTGAACATGCCGAGCGCTTCGGCCTGTCCCAGCTGCATCAGCTGCGGGGGCGCGTCGGACGCGGCTCGGTGGCCAGCGTGTGTGTGCTGCTCTATACGGGTCCGCTGTCGGACACCGGCAAATCGCGCCTGCGCGCGATGGCCGAAACCACCGATGGCTTCGAGATCGCCCGGCGCGACCTGGACATTCGCGGCCCCGGTGAGTTCATGGGCGCGCGCCAGAGCGGCGCGCAGTTGCTGCGCTTTGCCGATCTGGAAGAGGATGCGCCGCTGCTCAGCGCGGCGCGGTCACTCGCGCCCCGGCTGCTGGATCAGTATCCCCAGGCCGCGCTGCGACAGGTGGAGCGCTGGCTGGGACACAAGACGGAATACCTCAAAGCCTGAGGCCTGAGGCCTGAAGTCGCCAGACAAAAAGGTCCAGGCCCGCACGCCCGCTCACCCGCTCACCCAGCGGGATCGCTCTCTGCTCAGCCTTCCAGGTTGTCGATCAGCCGGGTCTGGCCCAGCTTGGCCGCCCCGAGCGCCACCAGCGGCTGGCCCTCCTGCGGCGCACCGAGATCATGCTGACGGCGCAACGTCATGTAATCCGGCTGCCAGCCGGCATCGCGCATCGTCTGCAGAGCCTGCGCTTCGAGGCGCGCCAGATCGCGCTCGCCGTCCTGCCACGCCTTGAGCAGGCCCCGCAGCGTCTGCGACAGCAGCAGCGCGCGCTGCTTTTCATCGTCGCTGAGGTAGCCGTTGCGGCTGGACAGGGCCAGACCCGTGTCGCTGCGCCGCGTCTCGCCCGCCAGGATGCGGATGGGCAGTGCCATCTGGTCCACCATGCGGCGCAGGACCATCAACTGCTGATAGTCCTTCTTCCCGAACACCGCCACATCCGGCTGCACGATGTTGAACAGCTTGTGCACCACCGTGCACACGCCCACGAAAAAGCCGGGCCGGAAATGCCCTTCCAGGATGTCGGCCAGCTCGGTCGGCGGATGCACCTTGTAGCCTTGCGGCTCGGGGTACATCGTCTTCTCGTCCGGCGCGAAAACGAAGTCGCAGCCAACGCCCGCCAGCAGTTCGGCGTCGCGCTGCAGGGTGCGGGGATAGCGGTCGAAGTCCTCGTGCGGCGCAAACTGCAGCCGGTTGACGAAGACCGACGCCACGATGCGGCCCTGCGGGCCCACCGCTTCCCGCGCCTGCGTCACCAGGGCCAGATGGCCGTCATGCAGATTGCCCATGGTGGGCACGAAGGCAACGGGCGCATCACCGCGCAGCGCAGCGCGCAGGCCGGGAATGTCGTGATGGATCTGCATGGCTTCAGTAGGTGTGTTCGGGAGCGGGGAAGGCGCCGGATTTCACATCCGCCACATACCGACCCACGGCGTCCTGGATGGACGAAGCGCCCTGCATGAAATTGCGAACGAAACGAGGACGGCGGCCCGGCGTGACGTCCAGCATGTCGTGCAGCACCAGCACCTGGCCCGAACATTCCGCACCGGCGCCGATGCCGATCACCGGAATGCCCAGGCTGCGGGTGAGCTCACCCGCCAGCGCCGCCGGCACCATCTCCAGCACCAGCATCTGCGCACCGGCCTGCACCAGCTCGCGGGCATGCGCCTTGAGCTGGGCGGCGCCCTGCTCGTCACGCCCCTGCACCTTGAAGCCGCTCAAGGCCGTCACCGTCTGCGGCGTCAACCCCAGGTGCGCGCACACCGGAATGCCGCGCTCGGTCAGGAAGCGCACCGTCTCGGTGGTCCAGCCGCCGCCTTCGAGCTTCACCATGTGGGCGCCGGCCTGGGCCAGCTGCATGGCGCTGTGCCAGGCGTCCTGCGGGGACGTGTGATAGGTGCCGAAAGGCAGGTCCGCCACGATCCAGGCGTGCCGGCGCGCCCGCGCCACACACCGGGTGTGATAGACCATCTCCTCCAGCCGCACCGGCACGGTGGTCTCCTGCCCCTGCAGGACGTTGCCCAGCGAATCGCCGATGAGCAGGGCGTCCACGCCGGCCGTGTCCAGCAGGTGGGCAAAGGCGGCGTCATAGCAGGTCAGCATGGCGATCTTGTCGCCAGCGGCATGCATATCCAGCAGGCGCTGGAGCGTGATGGGTTTTCTGTCTGTCGTCATGCGTCTCCCCGGGTGTTGTCCCATGGGTGGGGCGGCAGTGTACCGGGCGCGCCCAGGATGCCCGCTTTCTGAGGACAATGGCGACATGACCCTGACCGAACTGCGCTACATCGTTGCCGTCGCCCGCGAACGCCATTTCGGCCGCGCCGCCGAGGCGTGCTTCGTCTCCCAGCCCACCTTGTCCGTGGCAATCAAGAAGCTGGAGGAGGAGCTGGACGTCAAGATTTTCGAACGCGGCGCCAATGAGGTGACCATGACCCCCCTGGGCGAGGACATCGTCCGGCAGGCCCAGTCGGTGATCGAGCAGGCCAGTGCCATCAAGGACATCGCCAAGCGGGGCAAGGATCCGCTGGACGGCCCGCTGCGCCTGGGCATCATCTACACCATCGGGCCCTATCTGCTGCCGGAGCTGGTGAAGCACTGCATCGAGGTCTATCCGCGCATGCCGCTGATGCTGCAGGAGAACTTCACCACCAAGCTCCTGGACATGCTGCGCACCGGAGAACTGGATTGCGCCATCATGGCCGAGCCCTTCCCGGACGCCGGTCTGGCCGTGGCGCCGCTCTATGACGAGCCCTTCGTGGTGGCCGTGCCCGCCACCCATCCGCTGGCGAAGCGGGAGCGCATCACCGCCGAGGAACTTAAGGCCGAAACCATGTTGCTGCTCGGCAACGGCCATTGCTTCCGCGATCATGTCCTGGAAGTCTGCCCGGAGTTCGCCCGGTTCTCGACCGACGCCGAAGGCATCCGCAAGAGCTTTGAGGGCAGCTCGCTGGAGACCATCAAGCACATGGTGGCTTCCGGCATGGGCGTGACCGTCGTGCCGGCGCTGAGCGTGCCGGCCCAGGTGCCCGACCACCTGCGCTACATCCCCTTCGAGGCGCCCGCGCCGACCCGCCGGGTCGTGCTGGCCTGGCGCCGGACCTTCACCCGTTATGAGGCGGTGGCGGCGCTGCGCAATGCGGTCTATGCCTGCAAGCTGGACCGGGTGACGTTGCTGTCCTGATCCCGCAGATCCCCGGGACCCCGGGCCCCCGGTCGGGAGACCACCGGGCCCTCCTTCCGGCGCCTCGCCGCTCTGCCGTTTGGGGAATCGATTTTCCCTATCGTCACGCTTAAGCTATTTGCGTTGATCTATCGGCTGGCGGTTTTTACAGTTCTCCTCACGTCGCGTCGCGACACCCAATTCGAGGTCCGCCAGCGCCCCGCCCCGGGCCCGGCCCGGACCCCAACGCTTCTGAGGAGTAGCTTTCATGAGTGGCCCATCCAATCCCTCCCACCGCCCCGCCCCTCCCGTCCAGTGCCCGGTGATGACCACCACCGCAGGTGCCCCGATCGCCGACAACCAGAATTCCCTGACCGCCGGCCCGCGCGGCCCGGTGCTGATGCAGGATTACCAGCTGATCGAAAAGCTGGCCCACCAGAACCGTGAGCGCATCCCCGAGCGGGTGGTGCATGCCAAGGGCTGGGGCGCCTTCGGCACCCTGACCGTCACCCACGACATCAGCCGTTTCACCCGCGCCAAGCTGTTCGGCGAGGTCGGCAAGAGCACGCCGATGCTGGCCCGCTTCTCCACCGTGGCCGGTGAACTGGGCGCCGCCGATGCGGAACGGGACGTGCGCGGATTCGCGCTGAAGTTCTACACCGAAGAAGGCAACTGGGACCTGGTGGGCAACAACACCCCGGTGTTCTTCATCCGCGACCCGCTGAAGTTCCCGGACTTCATCCGCACCCAGAAGCGTCATCCGGTCAGCCACCTGCGTTCGGCCACCGCCGCCTGGGACTTCTGGAGTCTGTCGCCGGAGAGTCTGCATCAGGTGACCATCCTGATGAGCGACCGCGGCATTCCGGTCAGCCCGCGCTTCATGAACGGCTACGGCTCGCACACCTACAGCTTCTGGAACCGGGACGGCGAGCGCTTCTGGGTGAAGTTCCACTTCAAGACGCAGCAGGGCCACCGCACCATGAGCAATGCCGATGCCGCCAAGGTGATCGGCGAAACGCGGGAGAGCTATCAGGAAGACCTGTTCGGCTCCATCGAGGCCGGTGAGTACCCGCGCTGGACGATGTTCGTGCAGGTCATGCCCGAACTGGACGCCGACAAGACGCCCTACAACCCCTTCGACCTCACCAAGGTGTGGCCGCACCAGGACTACCCGCTGATCGAAGTGGGCGTGCTGGAGCTGAACCGCAATGCGGACAACTACTTCGAGGAGATCGAGCAGGCCGCCTTCTCGCCGAGCAACATCGTGCCCGGCATCGGCTTCAGCCCGGACCGCGTGCTGCAGGCGCGCATCTTCAGCTATGCCGACGCGCACCGCTATCGCCTGGGCACGCATTACGAAGCCCTTCCGGTCAATGCGCCGAAGTGCCCGGTCCATCACTATCACAAGGATGGGTCAATGAAGTTCTTCCGCACGCCCACCGGCAATGCCAACGCCTACTACGAGCCCAACAGCTTCGGCGGCGCCATCCAGGACCCGTCGGTGGCCGAGCCACCGCTGCGGCTGCAGGGCGATGCGGACCGCTTCAACCACCGTGACGGCAATGACGACTACGCACAGCCGGGCGCGCTGTTCCGCATCCTCGGGGCCGAGCAGCAGGAGCGCCTGGGACGCAATATTGCCGCTTCGATGAAAGGCGTGCCGGCGTTCATCATCGACCGCCAGCTGGCCCACTTCGACAAGGCAGACCCCGACTACGGCCGCGTAGTGCGATCCGCACTGAGCGAGCTGGACATCGAGTTCACCGCCTGAGCCCCCGGCCGGACCTGCGCCGGCCGTTGCTGAAACCTTTTCATTCCACACGCCGGGCGCGCCACGCCCCCGTCAACAGGAGAGCCTCATGAACCTCAAACCCGGACGTCACATCCTCGGACTGGTCATCGTCGCCGCGGGGGCCGCGCTCAACGCCCAGATGCTGGTGGACTGGATGCGTCACGGCACGGTGTGATCTTCCCTGCTAACCTCCCTGCCCGGGTGACCGCTGCTGGTCCCCGATCTTCACCGACATTCCAGAGGAGTCCGCAGATGGCCAAGAAGTCCCCCGCCGCCCCCGCCAATGCCAAGGGTCAGCCCCCCATCAACATCGGTATCAGCGACAAGGATCGCGCCGCCATCGCTCAAGGCCTGTCCAAGCTGCTGGCGGACACCTACACGCTGTATCTGACCACCCACAACTTCCACTGGAACGTCACCGGCCCGATGTTCAACTCGCTGCATGCGATGTTCATGGCCCAGTACACCGAGCTGTGGAATGCGGTGGACCCGATCGCCGAGCGCATCCGCTCGCTGGGCCATGCAGCCCCCGGCTCCTACGCCCAGTTTGCCGCGCTGAGTTCGCTGCCGGACGCCCCCGCCACGCCGCCCAAGGCGCTGGAGATGGTGCGCATCCTGGTGGAAGGGCACGAAGGCGCGGCCCGCACCGCCCGTTCGCTGTTCCCGCTGGTGGACAAGGCCAGCGACGAGCCCAGCGCCGACCTGCTGACCCAGCGCCTGACGGTGCACGAGCAGACCGCCTGGATGCTGCGCAGCCTGCTGGAAGACCGCTGATCAGCCGGTGATCAGCCCACGGCCTTGATGCGGCCCTCCCGACGGGCGGCCACCAGCATCGAGGCCAGGGCGCAAGACGCCAGCCGGGCGGCCTGTGAGTCTGCCCGGCTGGTGAGGATGATGGGCACCTTGGCGCCCAGCACCACCCCGGCCGCATAGGCATGGGCGAGAAAGCTCAGGCTCTTGGCCAGCATGTTGCCGGCGTCCAGATCGGGCACGATCAGCACATTGGCCTGTCCCGCCACCGGCGAGACGATGCCCTTGATGCGCGCCGCTTCCGGATCGATGGCGTTGTCCATCGCCAGCGGACCATCCAGCACCGCACCGGTGATCTGACCGCGGTCCGCCATCTTGCACAGCGCCGCCGCCTCCAGGGTGGACGGCACCTTCGGATTCACCGTCTCCATCGACGACAGCAGCGCCACCCGCACCTCGGGCAGCCGCAGCGCATGGGCCAGGTCGATGGCGTTCTGCACGATGTCCACCTTCTCTTCCAGCGTCGGGACGATGTTGATGGCCGCATCCGAGATGATCAGCGGCTGCGCATGGCCCGGCACATCCATCACGAAGCAGTGGCTGACCCGGCGGGCGGTCCGCAGGCCGTTCTCGCGGCGCACCACGGCGCTCATCAGTTCGTCGGTGTGCAGGCTGCCCTTCATCAAGGCCTCGACCTGCCCCCGGAGCGCCAGTTCGACCGCCAGATCAGCGGCGGCATGGCTGTGCGGCACTTCGTGCTGTTCGTAAGGGGACAGGTCCACACCCGCCTGCGCAGCCGCTTCGGCCATTTTGGCCACCGGGCCCACCAGCACCGGACGGATCAGCCCTTGGGCCGCCGCGTCCACCGCTGCGAGCATCGCGACGTCGCTGCAGGGGTGCACCACCGCCACCCGCAGCGGCGGATATTGACGAACCGCATCAAGCAGGCGGTCGTAGTGAGGATGGGCAGACGGCATGGATCGACTCCTGGGCTGGTCCGAGGCATCCTACAGTCGGTGCAACGGCCCGGCAGGACGGTTTGATCAGGAACCGGCCACCGGCCTCTGTGGAGCAGGCATGGATCCTCGGTTGGAAGGTGAGTTCATTGCGGTGGTGAATGCGGGATCGTCGAGCGTGAAGCTGTCGATGTTCTCGCTGCATGCGCGGGAGGAGCAGGAGGCGCGGGTAGCCCAAGGCGCTGCGGAGGGGCTTGCCGGGCAGGCGCAGCCCGCCGGGCAGGGGCGGCGGCCCGCGGCGCTGTCGTTGCCACTGGCACTGCCGCTGCGTCTGGAGCTGCATGCGCAGGTGGAGGGCCTCGGCACGGCGCCGCATTTCGAGGCCCGTCATGCAGACGGCAGTCCGGCCGGCCGTCGGGACTGGCCGGTTCATGCCCTGCCGCACGACCAGGCCATCGACCATCTGGTGGCCTTTGTCACGGAGGAGTTTCCGCAGATCGAGATGCTGGGCATCGGGCACCGGGTGGTGCATGGGGGCACGGCGGATGTGGCCCCCGTGATGGTGACACCCGAGGTGCTCGCCCGGCTGGACACGCTGGTGCCGCTGGCACCTCTGCATCAGCCGCACAACCTGGCCCCCATCCGCCGCGCGCTGACCGCCTGGCCGCAGCTGCCGCAGGTGGCCTGCTTCGACACGGCTTTTCACAGCACCCAGCCGGCGGTGGCCCAGCCGTATGCCCTGCCCCACGCGCTGTTCGAGGCGGGCGTACGGCGTTACGGCTTTCACGGCTTGAGCTACGAATACCTGTCGACCCAGTTGCCCGCCGTCTCGCCGCGCCTGGCGGAGGGGCGCGTCGTGGCGCTGCACCTGGGCAACGGCGTCAGCGCCTGCGCGATGCAGGCGGGCCGCAGCATCGGCAGCAGCATGGGATTCACCGCCGTGGAAGGGCTGCCGATGGGCACCCGCAGCGGCTCGGTGGACCCCGGTGTCCTGCTGTATCTGATGGATCAGCAGGGCATGGATGCCCGGGCCCTGGAGCGGCTGCTGTATCAGCAGTCCGGCCTGCTCGGGCTGTCCGGCGTCTCCAGCGACATGCGGGCCCTGCTGGCCAGCGACGCCCCGCGGGCCCGCTGGGCGGTGGATGTCTTCGTGCACCGCATCGTCCGGGAGATCGGCGCACTGGCCGCCGACCTTGGCGGGCTCGACGGGCTGGTCTTCACCGCCGGCATCGGGGAGCATTCGGCGCAGATCCGCCAGCGGGTCATGGAAGGCTGTGCCTGGCTGGGCGTGATGCCGGACCTGACGACCAACAAGACGCGACCAGAGAGGCCATCGTCCGCCTGGCGCGTGTCCTCCCCCGGCAGCCCTTGTGAGGCCTGGGTGATTCCCACCGATGAAGAGCGGATGGTCGCCGGGCACACGTACGCCCTGCTCACCGGCGACGGGAAGGCGGGCCCGCTCTGACGGGGTCCGGCCGACCGCGCGGGGGTCCCGAAGTTTCCGCTTGGGGCTGGCGCCTGGCAGCGCTACAGTCGGCGCCATCACCATGCATATCGCCATCCTCTCCTTCGACGGATTCAATGAGCTCGACAGCTTCGTGCCGCTGAGCCTGCTGAACCGTCTCAAGCCGATGGGCTGGTCCGCCGAGCTGTGCGGTCCGGGCAGCATGGTGACGTCCATGAACGGGGTGAATGTGCAGTTGCAGCGGCCGCTGGAATGGGCCAATGAGGCCGATGCGGTCTGGTTCGGCGCGGGACTCTACACCCGCGCCATCGCGGAGAACTCCGCCCTGCTGGACCGCCTGCAGCTCGATCCCACCCGTCAACACTTCGCGGCCCACGGCGCCGGAGCGCTTTTGCCGGCGCGACTGGGCGTGCTGGGTGAAGTCCCCGCCTGTACCGACGGCACCGCCCGCCCCTGGCTGGTGGAGGCCGGCGTGCGGGTGCTGAGCGAGCCGTTTTATGCCCGCGGGCCGGTGGCCACGGCCGGCGGTGGGCTGGCGTCGCTGTATCTGTCCGCCTGGCTGGTGTGGCAGAAAGCCGGGGAAGCCGCCGCGCGGGAGATGCTCGGCCACGCGGCCCCGGTGGGCCAGAAACCGGACTATGTCGACAGCCTGATCGCCGTGGTGAAGCCCTTCATGGCGGTCTCTTCGCCCCCCAGTCCGCCTTGACCGGCAGCCATCGCCCATAATTGCGGGTTCGCCACTTCGGCAACCCCCTTCGGCCCCTCGCGGCCTTCAGCGCGCCTGACCGGGACGTTTTCCCCGGGCCCGGGTGCGAGTTCTCATTCGCGCCATGTCTACCGACCAACCCAGCCGAATCCAGTCCGAAGTGCGCCGCCGTCGCACTTTTGCCATCATTTCCCACCCTGACGCGGGTAAAACCACCCTGACCGAGAAGCTGCTGCTGTTCTCGGGCGCCATCCAGATCGCCGGATCGGTGAAGGCCCGCAAGGCCTCGCGCCATGCGACGTCCGACTGGATGGAAATCGAAAAGCAGCGCGGCATTTCCGTGGCGTCCTCGGTGATGCAGATGGAATACCGCGACTGCGTCATCAACCTGCTCGACACCCCGGGCCACCAGGACTTCTCCGAAGACACCTACCGGGTGCTGACGGCGGTGGACGCGGCACTGATGGTGATCGACGCGGCCAACGGCGTGGAGCCGCAGACGCGGCGGCTGCTGCAGGTCTGCCGCGCGCGCAACACGCCCATCC
>CBIHOT010000055.1:0-27641 GCA_966211495.1 uncultured Roseateles sp.
CGCCGCAACCGCCGCAACCGCCGCAACCGCCGCAACCGCCGCAACCGCCGCAACCCCCGCAACCCCCGCAACCCCCGCAACCCTCACGACTCCCACGACTCCCGCGACTCCCGCGACTCCCGCGACTCCCACGACTCCCGCGACTCCCGCGACTCCCGCGACTGCCGCGACCGCCACGACAGGTCCGGTCGATATTTCTTTCGCTGCATCGCCGCCCCGTTCCGCTGCCGAGCGCGCCGATGCAAGGCGCGCCGACGCCGGTCCGCACGCTCGGCGGATTGCACTGGTCACCGGCGCCAACCGTGGCATCGGGCTGGAGATCTGCCGTCAACTCGGGGCCGAAGGCGTGCGTGTCCTGCTCAGCGGCCGGCGCGCGGAGGCCGCCGCCGAAGCGGCCCGCCAGCTCGTCAGCGAAGGATTGGACGTGGAGGCCGTGGTGCTGGACGTCACCGACGCCCGCAGCATCGAAGCCGCAGCCGCGGGCATCGGCCAGCGCTATGGCCGCCTGGACATCCTCGTCAACAATGCCGCCATCCGTGTGGAGTCCTATGGCCGCTGCCCGTCGCAGCAGCCGCTGACCCAGTGGCATCAGACCTTTGCCACCAATCTCTTTGGTGTGGTGGCCGTCACCCAGGCCTTCCTGCCGCTGCTCCAGCGCGCCCCGGCGGCGCGCATCGTCAACGTGTCCAGCCTGCTCGCCTCGCTGGGGACGCACAGCGATCCGGCGTCCTATGCCTACAGCGACATGTTCAAGTCGCTGCCCGCCTACAGCGCTTCCAAAAGCGCGCTGAACTCCTGGACGGTGCACCTGGCCTATGAACTGCGCGAGACCCTGATCAAGGTCAACGCGGTGCACCCGGGCTACACCAGGACCGATATGAACGACGGCGCCGGCGACCTCGAACCGCGGCAAGGCGCATCCACCAGCGTCCGCATGGCCCTGCTGGGCCCCGACGGACCGACCGGCCAATACGTGCATCTGGGGCGCCAGATCCCGTGGTGACGCTTGCAGGGCCACGGCGCCACGCTGGGGTCCTGCGGCTGAACGGCTCGCCCACTTTCAAGCTCAGAACGGATCATCATGAAACCTCTTGCTTTGGTCACCAGTGCCGGCAGCCTGCCGATCGATGTCGACATGCCGCTGCTGCTCGCGGCCTGTCAGACCGTCGGTCTGCAGGCCCAGGTCTGTGATTGGGAAGATCCGCGGGTCGACTGGGGGCGCTATGGCGCCGTCGTGCTGCGGTCCCCCTGGAACTATGTCGAGGCGCTGCCCGCCTTTCTGGCCTGGTGCGACCGGGTGGCGCAGCGCACCCGGTTGTTCAATCCGCCGCGGGTGTCGCGCTGGTCGCTGGACAAGCGTTACCTGCGAGATCTCGCAGAGGCCGGCGTGCCCGTGGTGCCGACCGAGTTCGTGGCGCCTCAGGTCGGGGAAGCGGCATCGCTCGCGGTGCTCACGTCGCTGATGGCGCGTCATCCCGAGTCCGGCGAGATGGTCCTCAAGCCGACGGTCGGCGCCTATTCCCGGGATGTGCGACGCTTTCCGCGCGCGGCGCTCTCGCAGGCGCATCACTACCTCCGCCATCTGCAGTCCCGCGGCGCGCATGTGATGGTGCAGCCCTACCTGTCCGCCATCGACCGCGACGGCGAGACCAACCTGGCCTTCTTTGATGGGCAGTACAGCCACGCCATCCGCAAGGGCGCAATGCTGATGGCGGACGGCACGGTGCATGTGCCGACGCAGGACCTGCGACAGGCGCGTAAGGCGGATGCTCAGGAGCAGGTCGTCGCCGGTCTGGCGCTGCAGGCGGCCGCCCGGCATCTGCAGCTGGACCAGCCGCTGCTGTATGCCCGGGTGGATCTGATCCGCGACGGCAGCGGCCAGCCGAGCGTGCTGGAACTCGAGTTGTGCGAGCCCTCGCTGAACCTGCCGTTCGCCGAGGGCAGCGCCTTGCGCTTCGCGCAGGCGATTGCGCGTCGGATTGGCGCCTGAGTGCACGATCACTGCTTCACGAAGGCCTCGGCCGGACGCGTCGGCAGGTCGGAGAGGTCCACCACCGGGGCGGGCCGGCTCAGCAGCGCCAGCGCGCCGGCCGCCAGCAGCAACCCGAAGGTGAGCAGGGCGGTGGCTGTGCCGTAATGGTCCGCCAGCAGGCCGGTGAAGATCACCGGCAGGCTGAAGCCCACATAGGCCATCAGGAAGTAGGCGGCACTGGCGCGGGTCTTCTGGTCACCGGCCGCTTCGGCGGTGCCGGCCAGTCCGCCCAGATAAACGAAGCCATAGCAGGCGCTGCTGGCAGCCAGCGCGCCGACCAGCACCGCCAGCAGCGTGCCGGACCATGCCCCCCAGGCCAGCAGCGCATAGGCCGGCACCAGCACCATCAGCCCGATGCGGACCGCGTGACGCGGCTCCTGCCTGCGCGCCATCGGCTGGAACAGCAGGCCGCAGCTGATCGCCAGCATCGCGGCCAGCCCGGAGTACCGCGACAGCCCGTGCGGCGCCAGCACCGACGGCAGAATGGAAATCACCAGGCCCGTGGTGGCCCAGCACAGCAGAATGGCCGCGCCAAACCACAGGCCCTCCGCGGTGAAGTAGGGCAGGCGCAGCATCGGTGCACGTGGCCCGCTGCCGAGTGCGCTAGCGGGGGTGCTGCTGGGTGCGCCACCAGGTGCGCTGAGGGGTGCGCTGAGGGGTGCGTTGAGGGGTGCGCTAAGGGGAGCCGTTTCCGGCAGTCGCCAGACCAGTGCCCCGCAGACCGCCACCGCCGCCAGATGCAGCAGAAAGCTGGGCGGGGTCAACGAGTCCTGGATCATCAGGCACACGCTGGTCAGCACCGGTCCCAGGCCGAAGCCGATGGAGGTGCTGGCCGTCACCCAGTTGGCGGCGCGGGCTGCGCGCTCATTGCCAAACAGCTCCAGCATGTAGGCGGTGGCCGTGGCGGACATCAGCGCGGTGCCGGTGCCCAGCACCAGACGCGCCACCGCCAGGGTGCTCACATGCGGATGCAGCAGCATCAGCAGCGTTCCTGCGGCAGAGAGCGCCAGCGCCAGCAGCATCACCCGGCGTCGTCCGATCCGGTCCGACAGCCCGCCCAGCGCCAGCAGCACCGGCAGGACGCCGGCCACATAGAACGAGAAGGCGATGGTGGTGGCCATCACCCCGACGCCGTCCGCGCGGGCGTAAGCGGCATACAGCGGGGCCTGCAGATTGACGCCGGTGGTCATGACGCACAGCGCGGCGGCCAGCCATGACGGATGTTGTTGTGCCTGTGACATTCCCGCGAACGCTCCCTCGTTGGCCTGTGATGTGGGTTTCGCCCCTCAGCGCTGCGCGCCCTGGGGCCTGCCTGCATTGCAGGATAGCCAGGACATGGGTACAAACACAGGCACAGTTGACGCCTTCCGGCACCCACCGTACCCATCCGTTTCAGAAACAGTGCCCGCCCACCGAGCCCCACCATGAATTTGCAGATCCAACGAGACTCCGACACCCCGCTGGCCGACCAGGTGGAGCAGGGGCTTCAGGCCCATATCGGTCGGCGGGTCTATGCACCTGGCGCGCGCCTGCCGTCCATCCGCAGCCTGGCGACCAACCTCGGCGTGAGCCGCAACACGGTGATCGAGGCCTATGACCGGCTCGTCACCCGCGGCCTGGCCCGCTCGCAGCCGGGCTCCGGCTACTACGTGGAGGACGGCGCGGTGCGCTTCCCCGCCGCCGGCATGGCCAACCCGCGAGACGCGGAGAGCGTCACCGACGAGCTCTGGCATCTCTTCCGCGAGCAGAACGACACCGTCAAGCTGGGTTGCGGCTGGCTGCCGGACAGCTGGCGCGAGAGCGAAGACATGGCCTATGCCATCCGCCAGACCGTGCGCCGGGATCGCAGCGGCCTCTTCGACTACGGCACGCCGCTGGGCAGCCCCAGCCTGCGCAAGGCGCTCAGTCGACGGCTCTACAGCATGGACATCGAAGCGCCAGTCAATCAGTTCCTGCTGACCAGCGGCGCCAGCCAGGCGCTGGACCTGCTGGTGCGCCTGTTGCTGCGCCCCGGGGACACGGTGCTGGTGGAGACGCCGGGCTACTACAACCTCTTCGGGCTGCTCAAGCTGCAGGGCATCCGCATGGTGGGGGTGCCGCGCACGCCCAACGGGCCGGATGTGGAGGCACTGGAGCGGCTGCTGGAGACGCATCAGCCCAAGCTGTTCTTCCTCAACGGCGTCTTCCAGAACCCGACCGGCAGCACCATCTCGGTGGCCACGGCCCACCGCATCCTGCAACTGGCGGAGCGGCACGACTTCAACATCGTGGAAGACGACATCTATGCCGACTTCCAGAGCAGCACCACGCCCCGGCTGGCCGCGCTGGACCAGCTCAACCGGGTCATCTATATCGGGAGTTTTTCGAAGAGCCTGTCCTGCTCGCTGCGGGTCGGCTTTGTGGCGGCGGCCCCGGCGCTGATCAAGCGGCTGGTGGGTCTGAAGATGCTCACCAGCATCACCTCCTCACGCTTTGCGGAAGAGGTACTGGCGGTGATGCTGGAGAACGGCAGCTATCGCAAGCTGGTCGAGCGACTGCGGCGTCGGCTGGACCGGCAACTGGCGCAGGCCAGCCGGGTGCTGACCACGGCCGGCTGGCAGCTGTTCTGCCGGCCCGGCGGTGGCATGTTCCTGTGGGCGCGCTGGCCCGGTGTGGACGATGCTACGGAGCTGGTCGCGCGGGCCGCGGCCCGGGGCGTGAGCTTCTCGCCGGGGTCGGTGTTCACGCCGGACTTGGCGGTCTGCCCCTGGCTGCGGATCAACGTCAGTTATGTCGATGATCCGCGGGCCATGGCGTTCCTCACCAAGCCGGTGTAGGAGCGCTGCGCGGGGCTGGCCTCAGTTGCGGCGGATGTTCTCAATGGCATCCGTCTCGGCCCATTCCTGCAACGCGGCCAGCGGCCGGGTGATGGTGCGCTCCTGGAAGTAGCCGGCGCTGTTGAACTTGGCGGGGTTGTCCATGTCCTTCTGGGCCGTGGTGGAGCGGCTGTAGCCGACGCTGGCCACGCGCAGTTCCACTTCGTCCCCCACCACCTTGCGCACTCGCATCAGGCCGTAGGAATGCTGGCCGGTATTCATGGCGCCCGCCATGTCCACCAGGTAGAGGTCCCCCGGCTGCGGCTTCGCGAGCATTTCCTTCACATGCCGTCCCCGCGAGATGCTGCCTACGGTGGCAAACAGGGCGACGAGGCCGATCAGCCCCGCCAGCAGCACCCAACCGAAGCGGTCGAACGGCGGAATGGGGTTGCGCTTCAGCTGAGTTTCCACTTCCTGCGTGGACAGGTCGTGGCCGCAGCGGCAGGCGGCGCAGACCAGCATGTACTTCTTGCCCGTCACCCACTTGAAGATGTAGTACAGGTGATGCACCTGATAGTGAACCGTCAGGCGAAACGGCCGTTCCCCGTCACACACCGCGCAGCGCTGCTGACCTTGCGCGCCGAGATCCATCACGGCGGTTTTGTTGCCCCACACCAGAAACATCGCATGTCCTCCCAAATCTTTCGGATGGCGGACGTCTTGCGTCCGCTTGCCTGAAGGGGCGCACCGTATCAAACCGGGCTGAGTGAACCAAGGGGGGTGGTCAGCGACTGGGCTGAAGCTTGATCTTCTGCACGAAGAATCCCGGCCCGTTGGGGGGATCACGGGGGAGTCACACAGCGGAGGTGTCGGAAACCAGCAACGCCCCGGCGGCCTGCCGGTCGGCACGGGGCGTTGCGATGGAGCGAAATGGCCCGCTCAGAACCGATAGCTGCCGCTCAGGTAGAAGAAGCGTCCGCGTGGATCGGTGTAGCTCGGGTCGTAGCCGGAGATGAAGAAATACGCCTGGTTGGAGAACGGCGGCGCGGTGTCGAACAGGTTCTTGATGCCTGCCCGCAAGGACAGGGCCTTTGTTGCGTCCCAGCCGCCGGAGAGATCCCACAGCGAATAGGCCTTGACCTTGTTCTTGGCCACCACCGTGCCGGTGTCGGTGTCGATGGCGGAGTTCTGATCGGTATAACCGCTGTAGAAGGTGTTGGCCAGGTTCAGGCTCCAGTCCCCGCGCGACCAGTCCAGATTCAACCGATGCCGCCAGCGCTGCACCACGCCGTCGGTGACGAATCGGCCGAGGTTGCTGATGTAGGCGTCGCCGTCCCCGGTCTGGCGCTTGGAATTGAGGGTCCAGGTGCCCACCAGCTTGGCAGAGAAGCGGCCCCAGTCGGTCGCGCCCGAGCGCAGTTGCAGCGTCAGGTCCAGGCCCGAGGTCTTTTCACGGCCGCGGTTTTCCTTGCGCAGCTCGATGAAGCAGATGCTGGAATCAGCCGGGTCATAGTCGCAGCCGGCCAGACCTTCATCCTCGTTGTAGCGGTGCACCAGCGGCTCGTATTTCGCCAGGTTGGACAGGATCACGTCGTCGCCGATGGTGCTGATCAGGTTGCGCTTCTGGATGTTCCAGTAGTCCACGCCCAGGCTGAGATAGGGCGACGGGTCGGTCAGCACGCCGAGGCTGAACTGCCGCGACTTCTCCGGCTTGAGCTTCGGATTGGAGAAGGTGTGGGTCTCCCAGGCGTCCGCACAGAAGCTGAGGTCGTTGTCGTTCTCGGCCATGCAGACGGGGTCCGGCAGGATGGAGGTGTACGTGACCTTGGTGGGACGGTAGAGATCGTCCATCGACGGCGCGCGGAAGCCGGTGCCGACGGAGGCGCGCAGGGTCAGGTCGGGCGCCGGGGCCCAGCGCAGACCGAGCTTGGGATTGGTGGTGGCGCCGATGCGCTGGTAGCGGTCGTGACGCAGCGAGAACTGCGCTTCCCAGCCTTTGGCGAAGGGCGCCAGCAATTCTCCATACGCCGCCCAGACCTTGCGGGAATTGTTGGTGAACTGCGAGTCGCCGGGGGAGGGGTCGCCCAGGATGTTGTCCGACATCAGCAGGTCACTGGCGGACGATGCGGACCGCTCGCGGCGGAATTCGGCGCCCAGGGCGATGGCCAGATCGCCGCCGTCCAGCTTCGTCAGGGACCGGGTGATCTTGGCGTCCACGGAGTCCATCACGCCTCGCGCGCGGCGGACCTCCTGATCGATGTTGAGTGACTTCAGCAGCGCCAGGCCCTCGGTGCTGGACGGGCCAAAGGGATTCAACAGGCCGTCGGCGAAGGCCTGCAGGGTCTGGTCCTCGGGGAAGTAGCCCCGCACGTCCCGGTCGGAGACGCGGTTGACGCTGTGGTTGTAGCCCCAGTCGTAGTCCCAGCCGCCGACCGTGCCCGTCATGCCCACGACCACCCGGGTGCCTGTGCTGGTCAGCTGGCTGGCGCGGTTGCCGGCCTCGATCATCCGGGTGCGGACTTCGATGGTGCGGTCGTCCGGCAGTGCGTCGCCCAGGCCGGTGGCGGCCAGGGCGGGGATCTTGTCGACGTCCAGTTCCGCATCGATGCGGTTGCTGGTGCCGACGTACCAGCTGCGCGCGCGGCTGTAGGCGTATTCGACAAACGCCTGATGGCTGTCGTTGATCTTGAAGACGCCGCGTCCGAGGAAGCCGGTTTTCTCGGTCTTCGGATAGAGCTCCAGATCCCGCATGTAGTCGTAGGTGCAGGCGTCTTCGCCGCCCACGCCGCCGGGCAGATACAGCGTGTGCGGCGGTTGGCAGTTGGGGGCGCTGAGGTTGATGGTGCGGTTGACGATGGGTTTGCCGTTGATGGCAAAGCCGACCGACTTCAGATAGTCCCGCTGGTCACCGCTCAGGCGGATGTTGCCGGGGTAGGTGACGCCGGAGAGCAGGTGGGGCAGGCGCTCCGGAATCTTCAGGTCGGCGATGAAGTCCCGCTGCGAGGTGCGCAGCGCGTCGGTGCGCTGGAAGTCGAGCACGCCGAACAGGTTGAAGCCGTGCTGGCCCACGTCGCCGTAACCGGCGGAGATGGTGCCGGTACGCTTGCCGGCGCCGCCTTCACCGGAGAAGCCGCCGTAGGCGTCCAGTTGAACGCCCTGGAAGTCCTTGCGGGTGATGAAGTTGACGACGCCGCCGATGGCATCCGTCCCGTAGAGCGCGGAGGCGCCATCCAGCAGCACTTCCACCCGCTCGATGGCGGCGGCCGGGATGTTGTTCAGGTCCACGCCCTGGTCGTCGCCCGGCGAGGCGAAGTTGGCCATGCGGCGACCGTTGAGCAGCACCAGGGTGGAGGACGTGCCCAGGCCGCGCAGGTTGGCCGAGTTCATGCCCATCTGGTCCTTGAAGCCGCCGGTGCCGATGCTCACGCCGTCGGTCAGGCCCTTGCTGGCGGCGGACACGGTGGCCAGCAGTTCAGCGGCGGTGGTGACGCCGGCTTTGGTGATGTCCTGGCGGGTCAGCACCTGGACGGGCAGGGCGCCTTGATCGGCGATGCGCTTGATGGCGGAGCCCGTCACCTCGACCCGTTCGAGCTTGCGCGCGGGCGCTTCGGGATCAGCGGCGGTGGTGGCCTGTGCCAGGACGGCCAGGGGCGTCAGCAGGGAGAGGGTGACGGTCAGTCCGAGCGCGGCGGCGAGACGATGGGGCGCTGGGCGCCGGAAATGGTCCCAGGACGGGGTACCCTGCGAGCCGTTCGCGCGCGTCGTGATGTTGTTCATGTCATTCTTCCCTGCATAGCCCATGAGGCACGGGAGTCAGTCTAGAAAGGCGTGACCTTCCAGCAAACTGGGAGACATACGGTCAGTCGCGTGGAAACAACTGGTGTACGTTTGCTGACAGAAGGGGGATGGGACGATGTCCCTGAATGAGGTGGAGCAGCGATCGGCTGCAATTCGTGAGGCGCAGGTGGCGATTTCGTGCCTGTTCCTGGATACCGAACTGGCCAAAGGGGATCTGGCTGCCTTGGCGCGGGTGCTGAAGTCGACGGGTCTGCCGCCGGCGGAGCTGCAGCGGATCTACGAGACGGAAGTGGCCCCGGCCTGCTGGCGCAACCTGTGGGCGGTGCCGGGCGGCGTGTGGGATGGATTCGAGGAGGAGTGGCTGATGAGCGCGATCGAGCGGCATCGGCTGCGCGGGGCGCCGCCCAGAAGCTTTTTTCAGCGACTGCGCATCCGCTTGTGGACGGCCCGCACGCGGGAGGAGTGGGCGAGGGTGATGCAGATTTGTGCGGGTTGATCACTGGCGACCGGGATGATTTGCATACGCAACCAATTGATGTCATTGGGGTTTTCCGACTTTTCGGCCTGATGCTGGTACCATGCGGGTATGGGTTCGAAGATGAAGCTCACCGACCGCATGCGCCAGTCCATCCGAAGGCGTTCGAGTCCGGTCGTGCTGCGTTCCGACCTCGCTCCCTTGGGGAGTCCGTCGCAAGTGTCTGAAGCGCTGCGAGCGCTTCAGCAGGACGGTGAGCTCATTCGCCTGGGGCTGGGCGTCTACGCCAAAGCGCATCGGGACGAAACCACGAGAGAAGTGGTGCCGGTGGTGGACAGCCAGACCTTGGGGCACGAAGTGGCTCGCAAACTCAATGCGCAGGTGACTGACGCCGCGGATGGCACGGTCGTGCTGGATACGGGCGAGCGGCGGATGTCCCGCAAGCTGTCGCTGGGTGAGCAACCGGTCCGCTACATCAACAATCGCAGTCGTGGTGGCGCCCAGCCACTTCAAGGGCATCCCGCAGAGCCAGCGGCATGGCCGACGGCCAATGTCGAAACGTATGTCCGCTCGCTCGCCAGACGTCACGGGGTGGACTACAAGGCGACCCCCGCGGACCATTGGGCCGAGACCGTCACCCGTCTGGCCGGTGATGAAGTTCGTTCCGGTCCGGTGCAGGATTTGTTGGTCGCTTTGAAGCGTGCGGGGAAGCTGAGCAAGGCTGACATGGCCAGTCTGCTGGTCAATTACCTGCGGGAGCGCAAGCTGGGTGTTTGATCCGTTCAGAGACTTTGCAACGGCCGGCTATCTTCGGAACAGGTTTGCAGAGAAAGATCCGAAGATCGTCCAGGAGCTTGAGCACCAGATGTTTCGAGCCAGCCTGGATGAGGCCATTGCCTACCTTTCAAGACGGCGAGGTGCCTTGCGCTACGAGGACTTTCTTGCCGTCCACCGCATTCTCTTCGAGGGCTTTTATCCATGGGCCGGCGAATATCGCGCGACCACCGCGCCCGACATTGCAGTGACAAAAGCGGGAACGTGGTTCTGCCATCCGGCTCACGCCAGGCTCGCGGTACAGGAAGGTTTGCGGATCGGAAGCGACAGGCGCTTGATGCGGCAGCGTCCCGGCGAGGTCATGGGTCTGTTCGCGTATGGGCATCCGTTTCTCGATGGCAATGGCCGCACGATGCTGGTGGTTCACACTGAGCTGTGTCACCGTGCCGGCTTTTGCATCGAATGGCATCGGACCAGCAAGTCGGCGTACCTCACTGCGTTGAGCGAAGAGATCGCGACGCCGGGCAAGGGCATTCTGGACAACTACCTCCTGCCATTTGTAGGTGAAGGTCTGCACCGGCAAGTCTGGGGCGGGATGCTGAACGGGTTACCTGGCCTTGACGGCCAGGGCTCGGACCATGCTGTCGCTGGAAATTACGCTAACGCGGAAGTGTCCGATCAATATCGGGAGTTTGAGCGGCGGCGGGACTACCGGATCGGGCGTTGAGTCCGGATTCGGCGAAAATCAAGCATTCCGCCTTGCCCATCAAGCGCCTCTGCTCACCGAGGCGCCGGGCCCGTCACGCCGGACGGCCATCGTCCAGCGCATTGGATTTTCATGAACGTTGAAGTCACGCAAGCCCGCATTGGTGGGCTGTCTCCCTGGCGCTTGTCGGTCGCTCCCATGCAGGACTGGACCGACCGCCATTGCCGCTACTTCCACCGGCTGCTGACCCGCCACACGCTGCTCTACACCGAGATGGTGACCACCGGCGCGCTGCTGCACGGGGACCAGCCGCGGCATCTGGACTTCAGCGAGCAGGAACACCCGGTCGCCCTGCAGCTGGGCGGTTCAGAGCCGGCCGACCTGGCGGCCTGCGCCAAGCTGGCCCAGCAATGGGGCTATGACGAGGTCAATCTGAACTGCGGCTGCCCCAGTGAGCGGGTGCAGCGCGGCGCATTCGGGGCCTGCCTGATGGCCGAGCCGAATCTGGTGGCCGATGGCGTCAAGGCGATGAAGGATGCGGTGAGCATCCCGGTGACGGTCAAGCACCGCATTGGCATCGACAAGATCGAGAGCTACGACTTCGTCCGGGACTTTGTGGGCACCATCGCCGACGCCGGCTGCGAGGTCTTCATCGTGCACGCCCGCAATGCCTGGCTCCAGGGCCTGTCACCCAAGGAAAACCGCGACATTCCGCCGCTGCGTTATGAACTGGTGCACCGGCTGAAGCGGGAGTTCCGCGCGCTCACGATTGCCATCAACGGCGGCATCAAGACCGACGATCAGATCGAAGAGCAATTGGCGCATGTGGATGGCGTGATGGTGGGTCGTCAGGCCTACCACGAGCCGTGGCAGATGGCCGCCTGGGATCAGCGCTTCTTCGGTGCGGCGGCTGCACCGGTCCAGACCCGCGAGGAAGTGGAAGCGCAGTGGCTGGTCTATCTGGAACAGCAGGTGGCGCAGGGTCGCCCGTGGTCGCAGGCAATGCGCCATGCGCTGGGACTGTGGAATGGGCTGCCGGGCGCGCGGCGCTGGCGCCAGGTGTGGTCGGACCACCGGTTGAAGCAGTTGCCGGTGCGTGAGGTGGCCCGACAGGCGACCGAGGCGCGTGAGACCGCTGCGGAGATTGCGCGGCAGCATCCGGCGTTTCAGGCGCAGTAAGCGGGCGCCGCGGCAGCCCTCTGAGGCAACTGCGGCCTCGCGTCTTACGGGCTGGCGTGGGATGCCGCCTGCTCGCGAACCCACGCAGGGGTTTTGCCGCTCACACACCACGCCGGATCTTTGACCCAGTCCTGGAACCAGAGGGAGGGGTTCCCCTGCAGCGCATTGCAGGCGGAATATCCCAATCCTGTCATGTAGCCACTCTGCGCGAAGCGTGCCGCTGGCAGAACGGCGACGAGTAACACGACACCAGCGATGAGCAGCCCAAGCAGGCTTCGAACCAGTGCGGGCTGAAACCGGTGCCCCAGTGGAATCGCCTTGAGCACCAGGCTGACCAGCAGGATCAACAGCAGCGGAAAAACAACCAGCGCCAGCGGATCGGCCCATCCGATGCGCACCACCGGCGCGCCTGCGATCAGGTCATTGAGGGTGGACCACAGGTTCGGAATGAAGCTGAACGCAAGCACCCCAAGCATCAGCAACGACGTTGGAACGTAAAGTAGCAGAGCCTTGCGTGCTTGCGCCACGACTTCTGGGGTGTTCGGGGTAATCACTCAATACCTCTGGCTCCGACACAAAAAAACCGGGACCCTCAGGCCCCGGTTGTCTCAGCCGATCACCGCGCGCTCGCGGCCTCAGCCGTTTAATCCCAAGGCGCCGCTTCCGTGGCCATATCCGCGTCCATGGCGGGCGTGCGGTGCTCGGCCACTCCATCAGCACCATTCGCTGCCGACTTCGGCGCATGCTCCGCCGCGATCTTGGCCGACTGCCCGATGAAGTCCAGCTCGCCGCCCAGGCCTTCCACCAGATCCGGGATCAGCTGGCTCAGTTCGCCGGTGGCCAGCGCCGCGTCCACATCAAAGGCTTCGTCCTTCGCCGGCTTGTCGCGGCCGTCAAACACGATGTCCAGGAACTTGATGCCCTTGACCTGCAGCGTGTCGGTCAGGGTGAACGACACCCGTTCCTTCCACGTCATCGCCAGACGCGTCGGCATCTTGCCGCTGGTCAGATGGGCCTTGACCTCGTCCGTGTCCAGGTTGTGCCGCGCGTAACGCACGGCCGCTTTCATCTCGTCCGCCGCCTTGAGTTCACAGTCGCGGTCGATCACGAAGTCCTTGGGCGGCACGCCGTCCATCAGCCAAGCCGCCATGCAGGCCGCCGGTGATTCAGCGCTTTGCAGCAGGTGCAGGTTGATCGAGCTGTCTGCCTTCACCAGCAGCGTGATCAGCTCGTCAGCCTTGCCGATGGAGCCGGCATCCACCATCAGCAGATGCTGCTTCGGCGAGATCCACACCCGCAGATGCGATTGCAGCGTGAAGGCGCGGGGCAGCAGTTCCAGCTCCACCTGCTCCTTCATGTCGCGCTGCTGCTTCTTGCCGGGGCGGCGGCCGGTTTCCTGTTCGATCTTCTCGGCCAGCTCTTCCACATGCTCGCGCACCACCGAGCCCGGCAGCACGCGCTTTTCCAGACGCAGCGTCAGCAGCCAGTGGTCGTCGATTTCTTCCAGCAGACGCGCGCCAGGTTCGCCGCGCGGCGGCACCCAGCCGGCCGACAGCGCCTGCGTGGCGCCGCAGGGCTCGAAGCGTTCCTGCTCCAGCGCGTCTTCCAGCTTCTCGGCGTTGGGCTGCCAGTCATTGGCGATGCGATAAATGATCAGGTTCTTGAACATGGACGGCACTACAGATGCACAAAAACAAAAGGGCCCACACGGACAGCGTGGGCCCCGGCGAAACGTCCGTGTATTGTCTCAGGTCTGGGCAGACCCCCGCAGGCGGATCATCCCCCTTGCGTCACGGTCAGGCTTGGGTTGAGCCTTCTTCGGCCATTTCCTGCATCACCTGACGCAGCGCCTGCTCGAAGGCTTCCGGCGGCTGGCCGCCCGAGATCAGGTACTTTGCGTTCAGGATCACCGCGGGCACAGAGCTGATGCCGCGGTCCTGCCACAGCGATTCCGCTTCCCGCACATCGTCCGCGAAGTCTCCGCCGTCAAACACGCGTGCGGCTTCCGCCCGGTCCAGACCGATGCTCGCCACCGTGTCCAGCAGTACCTCCCGGTCACCCGGGTTCTTGCCGCTGGTGTGATAGGCGGTCAGCAGGGCCAGCTTCAGGTCCCGCTGCGCCTGGGCCGACTGCAGGCCGGCCCAATGGATCAGCCGGTGGGCGTCGAAGGTATTCCAGATACGGCTGCGGGCACCTTCGGTGAAGGTGAAGCCGACAGCGGCGCCCCGGTCGCGCAGGTGCTGGCGGATCTGCTGCCGCTGCTCGTTGGTGGAGCGGTACTTGCGGGTGAGGTGTTCCTCGATGTCCTCGCCTTCGGGCGGCATGTTCGGATTCAGCTCGAAGGGCTGGAAGTGCAGGTCCGCCTTCACCTCCGGCAGACGCGCCAGCGCGGTCTCCAGGGACTTGAGGCCGACCGCGCACCAGGGGCAGGCCACGTCGGAAACGAAATCGATGCGCACAGGCGCGGGGTGGAGGGTGTCAGTCATGCCTCCACTCTAGCGGCAGGCTCAAGTCAATGCACGGTCACTGGGCTTTGCCAGGTAGAACCATTCATTGCCCGGCTCCGCCTTGCTGTTGGGGAAGACGATGCGGCCTCCCGCCGGGGCCAGCACCGGCGTGCCATCGGCGCGAGTGCCGATGCGCTCGCCTTCAGCCACAGGGTCGAAGCTGGCCCAGGGGCGCTCGAAGCGGTCATCCGCATGCTCGCGGTCGATGACCTCATAGAGCTGCAGCAGTTCGACCGGACGCTTCGGGTCGGCGGCTTCCACGCCGGCGCTGCCCGGCGCCACCATGCCCAGCAGCATCAGGGTGCGGACGATGGCGTTGAACGCCACCTCAGGGCCCTTCGGATCCTCATGCTGCCCGCATTCCAGCGTGATGCCGTAGCCGCCCTGGCTGCGCATGTATTCGGTGGTGCCGACGCCATAGTGCGGATCCTGCTGCAGCGCCATGCGGCGGGTGCCGTCGCTGGTTTTGTCGGCACGGCGCTTCAGACCCAGGGCGTAGGTGGACAGCCAGCCTTCGACGATGCGGCCGGTACCCACGGCCAGCGCCAGGGCGCTTTCCGCAGCCTGGTGGCGGAAGGGCTCCAGGTCGCCACTGTTGTCGCGTGGACCCAGCATCGCGAAGGCCGGGCCGGGGTTGTTGAAGCTGTGCAGGTCAAGGAGGACGTCGCTGGCTGCCAGCCAGGGACACAGCTGGTTGGCGATGCGGTCCTCGAAATCCTGCGGGATCGGGGTGGGACGCAGATTGCGGTTGAGGTTGCGATCACCTTCGCGGCGCTGCAGTCGATGGGCCAGCGGATTGACGATGGGGATCATCGTCAGGGTGCCCTGCAGGAGGGTGAAACTGCCGTCGTCCAGCAGACGCATCACCCGTTCGATGGCGCCAATGCCGGCCACTTCATTGCCGTGCACCGCAGCGCTGACCAGCAGGCGCGGCCCTGGCTTCAGGCCGGCGAACTGGTGGATGCGCAGGTGGGTGGGGGCAGTGGACTGAGTCATGGCGTGAGGCTGGAGGCGGTAGTGCGCGGATGCGGAACTGCGGCAATGCGGAAATGCGGTAGCAAGGTAGTGCCGCGGTGCGTTGGTTGAAAGCGCCAAGGGACGGCAGCGGCGCAATCCGGGGACAGTATGCCGCCACCGTCTACGCCTCGGCTTTAGTGAGTGGACAACAGGGTCTCCGCGTCGAACGGGTCCTCACAGGTCACCATGCGGGGCGGCAGATCCGCTTGCGGCTGACCCTCCACCCAGCGGGAAAGCCGGTAGAGCGTCGCAAAGCCGAACGGCGGCGGCGCCTCACCCGGGCCGGCGAGCAATTCGCCACCGCGGCGCACGTTGTCCGCCATCCAAGCGGGCAGGCGCAGGTGATAAGGATTGCGGGCGATTTCCCCATGGTGGCAGGACAGGGCACGCACCAGCCGCGCTGTGTCGGTGACGCCGGTTTCCACCAGCAGGTTGGGAGCGGCCTGGGTGGCCCAGAACTCCGTCCACGCAACAACCGTGTTGATCCGCGCCTGCGCCAAGGCTTCGGACACCAGGGCATGCACACCGATGTGGGTGGGGATGCCGTCGCCCGCGTGCGGCACCAGCACCAGCGCCGGCTGCACGGTGCGCAGCAGGTCGGCCACCTGGGCCACCTGCTCCTGCCACAGCGACGTGCGGGCGGTGGCGGCTTCGGGCTTGACCTGCTCGAAGCCCTCGTCGGAGAGCAGATGCAGGCCGAAGCCGAGCACCTCGCAAGCGGCCTGGAGTTCGGCCAGGCGCTCCGCACGGCGTTCCTGCCGACTCCCCAGGGTGACCGCCACATTGGTGACCTGCCAGCCCGCCTCTGCGTGCAGGCGCAGCGGCAGCGCTCCGACGATGCATTCGTCGTCGGGGTGGGGGGCGAAAATCAGGGCGTGGGGCCGCGCAACGGCACCGGTACCAGCTGGGCCCGAGAAATCGCCCGTCGAGGCCCTCATGCTCAAGCCCCGCGGCGGCTGCTGCAGGACCCCGCACCAGCTCTCCACCCAGGCCTCCCAGTCGGACGAGGGGCTGGAGCTGGTCAAAGTGCGGTCAGAAGCAGGCATGGAAGCGGAGTCATAGGGCGAACGGCGGAGCGCCGGAGGTCAAATGGTATTACATTGGTAGTAAGCCTAGCGCAGTTTCCGGCGTTTTTGCGGTCGTTCTTCGGCCAGTTGTATTGCTTTTTGAAGCTCGCCTATAAGGGAAGGGGCGCTCAAACGTGTAAACGCTCAGACGCTAAGACGCTCAATGGCCACCCGTCCGCGCCACGCCACGCTGCGGCCACGTAGCCAGCACCACCCCGCCCAGCGCCAGCCCATACGCCAGCGCCTGCAGACCGGACATCGTCTCGTTCAGGAAAATCACCCCGATCAGCGCCGTCGAGATGGGCAGGAACACCATGAACACCCCGGCCTTGGGCGCGCTGACATGCCGCAGCCCCTGCATCCACAACCACACCGTCACCATGCTGGCGGCCACGGCATAGAACAGCAGCAGGCCCCAGTGTTTGAGGTCAACGGCGGCGGAGTCGAAATCCATGGCCTGCCAGAGCCCCAGCGGCGTCACCAGCGCCAGGCCCCACAGATTGATCAGCGCACTGATCCGCTTGGCCGACAACGCCTGCGTCAGCTGCTTGCCGATCACCACGTAACTGCCTTCACACAGCACCGCTCCCAGCAGCAGCAGGGCGCCCCAGCCGCTCTGCTGCGCGCTGCCGTCCTGCTTGTGCAGGGCGACCATCGCAATGCCGGACACCGCAAGCGCAATGCCAGCCAGCACACGTCCGCCGATCCGCTCCCGCAGGAACAGGAACGAGAGCAACGCCACCGCCGCCGGAATGCCGGCCATGATCACCCCCGCCACCACGGCGGAGCTGTGCCGAACGCCAAACAGCAGGCAGATGGAAAACAGGAAGTTGCCGAAGAAGGATTCCAGAAACAGCAGCCCCTTGGTGCGCCGGGACAGCGGAGCTTCCCCCGGCGTCTTCGCCAGCCATGGGGCCATGATCACGGCGGCCATGCCAAAGCGCAGCCACGCCAGCAGGAACACCGGAAACACCGCCACCAGCAGCTTGGACAGGCCGACGTAACTGCCGATCAGGCTGGTGCTGGCGGCCAGGCAGCCGTAGGCCAGCCAGGGCACCGCATGGGCGCGTGCGTGGGCATCACCAGGGGTGGCGGCGGCGGAGGTGGGGGTAGAGCTGGAGCTGGAGCTGGGCATGGCGGCCGCCATCATGCCTGACGGCGGAGTCGGTCCCGTCAAGCCAGCCGCCGCAGCGCGGTGCGAATGGCCTCCACCATCCGGCTGAGGTCTTCCGCGCTGGCGATCAGCGGGGGCGACAGCGCAATGATGTCGCCGGTGGTCCGCACCAGAACGCCTTGCTCCCAGCAGTCGAGGAAGACGCTGAACGCCCGTTTGGTCGGCTCGCCCGGCCGCGGCGTCAGTTCAACACCGCCCACCAGGCCGAAGTTGCGCACGTCGATCACATGCGGCTCGCCCCGCAGCGAATGCAGCGCTTCGGCGAAGTGTCCGCCGATGTGGCTGGCGCGGGTGAGCAACTGGTCGTCCGCATAGGTGTCCAGGGTGGCCAGACCTGCGGCGCAGGCCAGCGGATGTGCAGAATAGGTGTAGCCGTGGAAGAGCTCGATCAGATGGGCCGGCCCCTGCATGAAGGTGTCGTGGATGGACTGGCGCGCAAAGACGGCCCCCATCGGCACGCAGCCGTTGGTCAGACCCTTGGCGACCGTCATCAGGTCGGGCGTCACACCAAAGGTCTGGGCGGCAAAAGGTTGGCCGGTGCGCCCGAAACCGGTGATCACCTCGTCGAAGATCAGCAGGATGCCGTGTTTGTCGCAAATTTCCCGCAGCCGCTTCAGATAGCCCTGCGGCGGCAGCAGCACACCGGCGGACCCGGCGATCGGCTCGACGATCACCGCGGCGATGGTGGAGGCGTCATGCAGAGCGACCAGGCGTTCCAGATCGTCCGCCAGTTCCGCGCCGTGGGCCGGCAGCCCGACGCTGAAGGCATTGCGCTGGATGTCCAGGGTATGGCGGATGTGATCCACACCGGCCAGCAAGGTGCCGAACATCTTGCGGTTGGCGACCATGCCACCCACCGACATGCCGCCGAAGTTCACGCCGTGATAGCCGCGCTCGCGCCCGATCAGCCGCGTCCGCTGGCCTTCGCCGCGGGCGCGGTGATAGGCCAGGGCGATCTTGAGGGCGGTCTCCACCGCTTCCGAGCCGGAGTTGGTAAAGAACACGCGGTTGAGGCCTTCGGGCGTGATCTCGGTCAGCCGCGACGCCAGCTCGAAGGCCTTGGGATGGCCCATCTGGAAGGGCGGCGCGAAGTCCAGTTCCGCCGCCTGGGCCTGGATGGCCTGCACGATGCGCGGCCGGTTGTGGCCGGCGTTGACACACCACAGGCCGGCGATGCCGTCCAGCACCTGCCGGCCCTGATCGTCGGTGAAGTACATGCCATCGGCACGGGTCAGGAGGCGCGGGGATTCCTTGAACTGCCGGTTGGCGGTGAAGGGCATCCAGTAGGCGTTCATGTCGGTGGTCGCCGCCGAGTTTGTGGCGGTCGGGGCGGCGCTGGAGGCGGCGGTGCGGGCGTCGGTCATGGGCAGTCCTTGCGAGATGCAGGAAGTCTAGAGAACGAGCGGCGCAATCGGGAAGCGTTGTGGTGTCGGGCAAACCCGGGAGGGCGCAATTTTCTGCGGTGCTAACCACCGAGTTCAGCGGAAAATACGGCGGATGAGCGTCCCGCCCACATTGGATTCGATCGATCGTGCCATCCTAGCCGCCTTGCAGCAGGACGCACGCCTCTCCAACCAGGCGCTGGCGCAGCAGATCCACCTGTCGCCTTCGGCCTGTCTGCGCCGGGTCAAGCGGCTGGAGGATGAAGGCGTGATCGACCGGGTGGTGGCGCTGCTAAATCCCAAGGCCATCGGCAAACCGGGCACGAGCTACACCATCATCAATGTGGAGCGTATGACGCCCGCGGCACTGGCCGAATTCGAGCAGGCGGTGAAGGATTCGCCTGACATCCTGGACTGCTTCTACGTGGCCGGCAGCAACGACTACCTGCTGCGGTTTGCCTACCGGGATGCGGAAGACCTGGAACGGGTGCATACCCAGGTCCTGATGCAACTGCCGGGCGTGGCCCGCGCCAACTCGATGCTGGTGCTGCGGACGGTGAAGCGGAGTACGGCGTTTCCGCTTGACTGAGCGGCCTGGGCAGCGTCGTGTCTGCACCGTCGAAGGGCCGGACTGCGCTCGGCATGTGCGCAGCCCGCGGTCAGTCCGCGGTCAGTCCGTCTTGGGCCTGTCTTGCGTTCTGCCTCAAGCGGCCCGTGGCCGCAGAATCCTGAGCATCGGCAGCAACTGGATCAGCAGCATCGCGCCGAGGATCAATCCGCAGCCCAGCAAGCCGGCCGGGGACAGGCGGTCACCCATCAGCACGTAGCCGAATCCGGCGGTGAACAGCGTTTCCGACGAGAGGATGATGGCGGCGTCCGCCGCATGCGCATACCGCTGGGCCACGACCTGTGCGGTGAAGGCCACGCCCACCGACAGCACCCCGGTGTAGAGCAGCGGCACCGCGGCGGCCTGGATGGCGTCCCAGCTCCAGGGCTCGTTGATCAGCCCCCAGGCCAGACCCAGCAGGCCGCACATCAGGAACTGTCCGCCGGCCACGGTGTACGGCGAGTTCATCCGGTCCGCCACCACGCCGACGAGCAGCACATGCAGAGCCCAGGGCAGGGCGGAAGCCACCACCCAGGCGTCCCCCAGGCCGATCTTCAGCTCATGCGCCCCCGACAGCAGGAACGCGCCCACCAGGCAAGCCAGCGCGCCCGGCCAGACCGACCAGTGCGGCCAATGCCTCAGCAGCAGCCAGCCCAGCAGCGGCACCAGCGGCACATACAGCGCCGTCAGGAAGCCCGCATTGGTGACGGTGGTGTGCTGGATGCCGATCTGCTGCAGCGCGGCGCCCAGGGTCAGCAGCAAGCCCAGGCCGGCGATCTTGCCGCCGTCCGAGGCGCTCAGGGTGCGGGCATCGACGGCTCGACGCTCCCGGAGGATCAGTGGCAGCACCACCAGCGCCCCGATGAGGAACCGGATGCCGGTGAACATCATCGGCCCCATCACCTCCATCGCCCGGGATTGGGCGACGAAGGCGGAGGCCCAGATCACGGCGACCAGGGTGAGCAGCAGGTTGGCTTGGATGCGGGACATGAAGACAACGGATCTCGGGGCGGGCGCGGCTTGGCAGGTGAGCGCAAGCGCGGCGTATTGGGGCTGATTGGGCCCGAATGGGGCCGATTGGGGCCGATTCGGGCCGGGGACGGGGCGACACCGGCAGCATCAGGACCGCCGATCATGCCTCAGCTGCTGAGGTAGGCGATTTCCTCATCGCTGAAGCCAGCCTCGCTGCGGGCCTGGACGTTGAAGGGCGGTCGCAGCCGGGGCGCTTCGAACTGTTCCACCAGGCGGGGGTACAGTGCCACGGGGTCCAGTCCGCGCTCCCGGCACAGATGCCGATACCAGCGGTTCCCGATGCGCACGTGGCCAACTTCATCCCGCAGGATGATGCCCAGAATTTCCACCGCCCGGTGGTCGCCTGCCCGGCCCAGCTTGGCCTGCAGCGGCGGCGTGGCGTCCAGGCCGCGAGCCTCCAGAGTGCGTGGCACCAGCGCCATGCGGGCGAGGACATCACCTTCGGTGCGGCGCGCCATCGACCAGAGCCCGTCATGGGCGTCGAAGTCGCCGTAACGTCGGCCGAGCGTGCGCAGGTGTTCGTCCAGGAGGCTGAAGTGCAATGCTTCCTCGGCGGCCACCTGCAGCCAGTCGGTGTAGAAATCGGTCGGCATGCCGGGAAACCGCCAGACCGCATCCAGGGCCAGGTTGATGGCATTGAATTCGATATGCGCAATGGCATGCAGCAACGCCGCCCGGCCTTCGAGGGTGAACGGCGAGCGGGACGGTACCTGCAGCACGGACATCAAACGCGGCCGATCCGGTCGCCCGGGCAGCTCCGCATCCGGTGCAAGGATCGCTTCCGGGTCCAGGGCCAGGGTGTTGCGTTGATCAAAAAGCGCGCGGGCGGCGGCGGCCTTCTGATCCGGGTCCGGGATCAGAAGAACCTGCAAGGCGCGGGTGCGGAGTTCCATCTTTAGAATTATCGCTTTTGCGTCGGCTGCGGCCGGCCACCGACCGGGAGCACGTCACATGGCTGTCTATCAATTGGGCGAACACAGGCCCGAGCTGGGGGAGGCCGTCTGGGTGGCCGACAGCGCGCAGGTCATCGGCCGGGTGACGCTGGGCGAGCGCGTCAGCGTCTGGTTCAACGCGGTGCTGCGCGGTGACAGCGAGCACCTCACCATCGGCGCCGGCACCAACATCCAGGACGGCAGCGTCCTGCACGCCGATGCCGGCATGCCGCTGGTGCTGGGGCAGAACGTGACCGTGGGCCATCAGGTGATGCTGCATGGCTGCACGGTGGGGGACAACTCCCTCATCGGAATTGGTGCGGTGGTCTTGAATGGTGCCCGTATCGGCCGCAACTGTCTGGTGGGCGCGGGCTCGCTGGTGACCGAAGGGAAGGAATTCCCGGACGGCAGCCTGATCATGGGCAGCCCGGCCAAGGTGGTGCGTGAGCTGACGCCCGAACAGATCCAGGGCCTGGCGCTGAGTGCCGCGCATTACGTGCGCAACGGCCAGCGTTATGCCGACTCCCTGACTCGAATTGACTGAAGGACATCCATGAGCGAACTGCACAAGTTCCTGTTTGAAGGCCTGCCGGTGCGCGGCATGCTGGTGCGGCTGGACAGTAGCTGGAAAGAGCTGCTGAGCCGGCGCAAGGAGCCGCTGCCGCCGGCCGTGCGCGACCTCGTGGGCCAGATGGCCGCGGCTGGCGTGCTGATGCAGGCCAACATCAAGTTCAGCGGGGCGCTGATTTTCCAGGTGATGGGCGACGGCCCGCTGAAGCTGGCGGTGGCGGAGGTGCAGCCGGACATGAGCTTCCGCGCCACCGCCAAGACGCGCGACGACGTGCCGGACGATGCGACCCTGCAGCAGATGCTCAATGCGCATGGCCAGGGCCGCTGCGCCATCACGCTGGACCCCAAGGACCGCTTGCCCGGGCAGCAGCCGTATCAGGGCCTGGTGTCGCTGGTGGGGCCGGAAGGAGAGCCGCTGAACAAGCTGTCGGACGTGCTGCAGCACTACATGCGGCAGTCAGAGCAGCTCGACAGCACGTTGGTGCTGGCCGCCAATGACCAGATGGCGGCGGGGCTTCTGATTCAGCGTCTGCCGATCGAGGGTGAAGGCAACCTGGAGGCGGGTGCGAGTTCGGGCGTGGAGCGGGAGCTGATGGAAGATGCGTACAACCGCATCAGCATGCTGGCCGCGACGCTGACGAATGAAGAACTGCTGACCCTGGACAGCGACACCATCCTGCGCCGCCTGTTCTGGGAAGAGAATGTGCGCCGCTTCGAGCCGCAGACGCCGCACTTTGCGTGCACCTGCTCGCGTGAGCGGGTGGGCCGGATGCTGCTGGGCCTAGGCCGCAAGGAAGTGGATGAGATCCTGGTGGAGCTGGGGGGCGTGGAGATCGGATGCGAGTTCTGCGGCAACCACTACAAGTTCGATGCGGTGGATGTCGGGGAGCTGTTCACCGATCCTCAGAAGCAGGCGCCTGGGAGCGAGCAGATCCAGTGACGGTCGCTGCGCCGTCTTGAAAGACAAAGGCCCCTGGAGGGGCCTTTGTTCTGGCGTCAGCGAATCAGATCCGTCGTGGACATCACTCGCTGGCCGCACCCCGATCCACCCGCACCACCCGATTCAGCGCCGTGGGCGCGACCGGGCTGCTGCCATGGCTCTTGAAGTAGGCTTCCAGCGCCTGGACATCATCCGGCCCCACCAGCACCTGCTGACCCTTGGACAGGGTCGGGAAGCCGTCGCCGCCCGACTGCAGGAAGCTGTTCACCACCACCCGCAGGCGCTGCTGCGGCTGGATCGGCTGACCATTCAGCGTCAGGCTGCCCGGCACGATGCGCTGGCCCTGCGGGCGGCGCTTGTCCCATTCATACCGCAGACCCTGCGAGACCTGCAGCGGCAAGAAGCGGTCGTCCTTGCCCTGCCACTGCTCCTCCAGCGCCTGCTGGAACTGGGCGCCGGTGTATTCCATCAGCACCAGCGTGTTGCTGAAGGGCAGGGCGGCGAACAGGTCGCCAAACGTCACCACGCCATTGGCCCGACGGACGATGCTGGTGCGCACGCCGCCAATGTTGGTCACCGCGATCTGCGCGCCACCGGCCTGCGGCGTGCGCATCGCCGCCAGCATCGAGTCCGCCACCGCCTGGCCAACGGTGCTGCCGCCGCCCTCGTTCCGGTCTTCGCCTTCCTTGCTCAGCGTGCGGGCCAAAAAGCCCACCGGACGGTCGATCAGCGGGCCTGCCAGCGTCTGGTAGGACGCAATCAGCGCTGTCTGGCGCGGATCCTTGGCCGTCTCCGGACGAACGATCAGGTTGTCGGCACGGGCTTCGGTCAGACGACCGGTTGCACGGTCCAGGGTCAGGTCGATCTCGCTGATGAGTGTGCCGTACTTGTCGCCGCTGGTGACCAGGCGGCCGTCAATGCGGCAGTTGTAGGCCCGATGCGTATGGCCGGACACCACCAGGCCCACATGCGGATCCAGCTTCTTCACGATGTCCACGATCGGCCCCGAGATCCCCGGGCATTCGTTGTAGCCGCCCACCGGCACGCCGCCTTCGTGAATCATCACGACCACCGTCTGCACGCCCTGGCGCACCAGTTCCGGCACCAGCCGGTTCACCGTCTCGGCTTCATCCTGAAACGACAGGCCCCGCACGCCGCTGGGGCTGACCAACTCCGGCGTTCCCTTGAGCGTCAGGCCGATGAAGCCGACCGGCACGCCGTCGAAGCGCTTGATGCTGTAGGCCGGCAGCACGGTCTTGCCGGTGGCGGTGTCGACGGTGCTGGCCGCCAGGTATTGATACTTGGCACCGGTGAACGGCGTCGGGCCCTTGCAGCCGTCCTTGGGATGGCAGCCGCCCTGTTGCTTGCGCAGCAGCTCCGGCAGGCCCTGGTCGAATTCATGGTTGCCGACGGCCGACAGGTCCAGCCCCATCAAGCCCAGCGACTCGATCGTCGGCTCGTCATGGAACAAGGCCGACAGCAGCGGGCTGGCGCCCACCAGGTCACCGGCGGCAACAAACACATGGTTGGGATTCTTGGCCTTGAGCTGTGCCACCATCGTGGCCAGCCGTTCCGCACCGCCAGCCTGAATGGTGACCAGCTGGTTCGACTGCGACGGGTCCTTGATGCGGATCCCGCCAGTCGGCGGCAGCAGGTTGCCGTGGAAGTCATTGATGGCGAGCACCTTGACCGACACGCTGGGGCCGGACGCGGACGCAGTGCTCCCTGTGGTCCCCGGCGCCGACGGCACGGAAGACATCGAGCCGCAGGCGGCCAGCAGAACGGCACCGAGGGTGGCCGGCAACACCGGCAGCAGGCGGGAAAGTCGAGCGATCATCAAAGGCTCCAGGCGGTCACGCGGGGCTCCGCAAACATTTGCGAGGCCGGTTCGGCGGCGATTGTGCCTAAGGTTTGATGTCAGCGGCGTTGCAGACGGGTTGCGTGTTCGCAAGCCGGGTCGTCGCAATGCTCACAGCGCCATTCGCCGCCGAGGCTGTCGGCGCGGTGCATCAGGCGGCTGAACATACCGTCGCCGGTGGAGAGGTGCGGGCGCAAGAGCGGCCCCAGCGCGTTGAGCGCCTGGGCCAGACGATGCGGCCCTTGTCCGCCAACGACGCTGTAGTCCAGTCGAGCACGCAGCAGCGCTCGGCGGATCAGCTGATCGGTGATGGGCTGAGCATGCGGACCATCGCGTTGCGGGTCGGCGGTCCAGGGGAGATCCAGGGCCATCAGCAGATTGGCATCCATGCGACGCTGGAAATTCAGTGCGGACGCATAAAGGCTGCCGTCCTGAAACAGCTGGTCGCTGTAGACGGCGGTCATCAGCGGCGTGGTGTCGTGCAGGACGATGTCGTGGTCCTGCGCTGCGCTCTCGGCTCGCCGCTGCTGCTCCTGCGCAATGGCGGCCTGCTCCTCGGGGCGAGGCGTGCGGCCTTCTCGGTCGCACCACTCACGCAGGTATTCGGTGACCAACGCCGGGCGCAGTCGGGTGTTCAGGCGCAGATGCTCCAGCAGCGCCAGCCCGAGCTGACTCTTGCCGGTGCTCTCCGCGCCGAGCAGGGCGATGTGCAAGGGAAACGCCAGGGACATCGGGCATCAAGCCGGATCAGGCCGGGACGGCCGTGCCCATCTGGCGCTGCCAGGCGCGCCAGCCCGCCACCGACATCGGCACGAAGACGGCATACAGCACGACCGTCAACCAGTAGCCCTTGAAGGCAAACAGTCCGACGCTCACCAGATTGACGACCACCCACACCGGCCAGTTCTCCTGGTATTTGCGGCCCAGCAGCCATTGACCAGTGATGCTGGCCACGGTGGGCAGCGCATCCCAGTAGGGCAGCGGGGAATCGGTGCGGTGCTGCAGGAACAGACCCAGCAGCGGCCAAGCGGCCAGGGTCAGGCCCAGCGCCAGCCAGCGTCCGCGCCAGCCCAGGGTTCGCACATGCAAGGTCTGGCCGTCGGCCGTGCGGCCGCGCAGCCATTGCCACCAGCCCCACAGGGCCAGCCCCGCGAAGAGCAGTTGCAAACTGGCCTCGCCGTAGAGCTTGCCGCTCCAGAACAGCACGAAGTAGAGCAGGGAACTGGTCAGTGCCAGCGGCCACGCCAACACCTGCACCCGCATGTTGCACACGACCATCCACAGCGCCAGCACAAAGGCGACCAGCTCCAGCCAGGAGATCGGCGCGCCGAGGGCGGTGAAAGCGGGGGTGAGCGCCAGGTCGAGCAGCGCTTTCAGAACATCAGGCAGCATCGGGTTCAGCGTCGCAGCGGGACAAACACTTCGTCCGGCTTGACCATGCCCAGTTCCATCCGGGCCTTTTCTTCCACCATCTCCAGGCCCTCGCGCAGATCCAGCAGTTCAGCTTGCAGCTGCGCATTGCGGGCGCGGGCCTTTTCGTTGGCCTCCTGCTGCTGCTGCAACTCGGCGCGCAACTGAACGCCGCGGGCAAGGCCGCCCTTGCCCAGCCAGAGCTGGGCCTGGATAGCGACCAGGAAGGCGGTCAGGACAATGGCCAGGACTTTCACGTGGCGAAGTTTAGCCGCAGTGCATTGCAAGCCTTGAGGGCTGGCCTACCGCATTTGGGTGGGCTATGAAAAAAAAACGCCTCCACAAGGGAGGCGTCGATTCGGGCGTCCACCCGAAAGGGCGATCAGCGCAGGTTGTAGAACGCAGCGCGACCCGGGTAGACGGCGACATCGCCCAGATCTTCCTCGATGCGCAGCAGCTGGTTGTACTTGGCCATGCGGTCCGAGCGCGACAGCGAACCGGTCTTGATCTGGCCGGCGTTCAGGCCGACGGCGATGTCCGAGATGGTCGAATCTTCGGTTTCGCCCGAACGGTGCGAGATCACGGCGGTGTAGCCGGCGCGCTTGGCCATCTCGATGGCGGCGAAGGTTTCGGTCAGGGTGCCGATCTGGTTGATCTTGATCAGGATCGAGTTGGCAATGCGCTTGTCGATGCCTTCCTTCAAGATCTTGGTGTTGGTCACGAACAGGTCGTCACCCACCAACTGCACCTTGTCGCCCAGGCGTTCGGTCAGATGCTTCCAGCCGTCCCAGTCGCCTTCGGCCATGCCGTCTTCGATCGAGATGATCGGGTACTTGTCGACCCAGGTGGCCAGCATGTCGGTCCACTGCTCGGCGCTCAGCTGCACGCCGCCTTCGCCTTCCAGCACGTACTTGCCTTCCTTGTAGAACTCGCTGGCGGCGCAGTCCAGGGCCAGGGCGATCTGCTCACCGGGGGTGTAGCCGGCCTTGTCGATGGCTTCCAGGATCAGCTGCAGGCCCGCTTCGTGGCTTTCGACGTTCGGGGCAAAGCCGCCTTCGTCGCCCACGGCGGTGGGCATGCCGCGGCTGTCGATGATCTTCTTGAGCGCGTGGAAGACTTCAGCGCCCCAGCGCAGGGCTTCGCGGAAGCTGGGGGCGCCCACCGGCACGATCATCAGCTCTTGCAGGTCCAGCGAATTGTTGGCGTGAGCGCCGCCGTTGATGACGTTCATCATCGGCACCGGCAGTTGCACGCCGCCCATGCCGCCGAAGTAGCGGTACAGGGGCAGGCCGGATTCTTCGGCAGCGGCGCGGGCCACGGCCATGGAGACCGCCAGCATCGCGTTGGCGCCCAGGCGGCTCTTGTTCTCGGTGCCGTCCAGGTCGA
>CBIHOT010000056.1:0-27394 GCA_966211495.1 uncultured Roseateles sp.
CGCCAGGGGCGGCACACCCCGCAACCGCAACCGCAACCGCAACCGCAACCGCAACCGCAACCGCAACCGCAACAGCGTCCACAAATGCGCCCCCTACGCCCAGTGGCGCTTCCCTGGCGCCGCGAACCGCCGGCGAAACCTTCCACGAATCGGCGTTTAGGCGCTGCCAGCCCCGCATCGCATGGACAGCCTCACCATGACACCCTCTCTGCCTGACGCCGCCCGCGTCCACCCCCGCCATGAGCCTCAGCGGTGGCGCATCAAGGACTGGATCCGCTTCCTGCTGCGCCAACTGATCTGGCTCACCGTCGTCTCCGTCGGCCTGACGCTGCTGCTGGTGGGCACCTTCAGCAACCGCTGGACGCCGACGCTGATCTACAGCTTCTGCATCAGCCTGGGTTGCGGCAGTTTCATCCACGCGTTCCGACTGTCGGCGGCCCGAGGACGGATCCGTCTGTATGACCGCCTGGGCTGGTCCCACGATTTCAACGACAACTGGCCGGGCTGGCCGCTGATGCTGCTGTGCCTGCTCTTTGGCACCACGCTGGGCTACACCGGCGGCGCCTGGGTGGGCAACCTCTTCACCGGGCTGCATATGAAAAGCCCGCTGGACGCCCCCTGGCAGGCCATGCTGGGCGCCGTCGGTTTTTCGATGCTGCCCGGCATCGCCTTGACCTTCATCTTCCTCTCCCGGGCCAAGGCCGCCGCGGCAGAGGCGCGCGCCGAGACCTTGCGCCGCCAGGCGGCCGAAACCCAGCTGCGGTTGCTGGAAAGCCAGCTGGAGCCGCACATGCTGTTCAACACCCTGGCAAATCTGCGGGTGCTGATCGGCATGGACGCGGCCCGGGCCCAGGCGATGCTGGACCATCTGATCGCCTTCCTGCGGGCCACACTGGCGGCCTCGCAGGCTGAGCGACATGCCCTGCGCGATGAATTCGCGCGGCTGGCCGACTACCTCGCGCTGATGCAGGTGCGGATGGGGCAGCGGCTGAGCTATGAGTTCGACCTGCCGTCGCAGGTGGCCGACCTGCCCGTGCCACCGCTGCTGCTGCAGCCGCTGGTGGAGAACGCCATCAAACACGGGCTGGAGCCGCACGTGAACGGTGGACGCCTGACGGTGACGGCGCGCATCGTGGACACAGCGCCAGTGCGCCTGCAGCTGGACGTGTCCGACAACGGGGCGGGTTATGCACCGCCCGCCTCGCCGCTGCCCGGATCGGGTTTCGGCACCCGTCAGATCCGCGATCGGCTGCAGGTGGTGTACGGGCCCGACGCCTCGCTCCAGATCCAGGCCCGTCCCGAAGGCGGGACGCTGGCACGGATCGAGATTCCGCTTCCGCTGACGCCCCACTCCGCCCCAGTGCCGCCCGCGGCCTCCACCGGCCCCCACGCCTGACTTCAACGCACCGAGACACCCATGCCCACCGCATTGATCGCCGAAGACGAAGAACTGCTCGCCCATCATCTCCGCCAGGAACTTGCAGCGCTGTGGCCGGAGCTGGAGGTCGTCGCGATGGCTGCGCATGGACAGGCTGCCGTGGATCTGGCCTTGCAGCATCAACCGCAGGTCTGTTTCTTCGACATTCGGATGCCCGGCATGACCGGGCTGGAAGCCGCTGCGATGATGGCAGACGAGTGGCCGGAGGGGCCGGACGCCCCGCCCTTTCCGCTGCTGGTGTTCGTGACCGCCTATGACCAATACGCACTGCAGGCGTTTGACCGCGCCGCGGTGGACTATGTGCTCAAACCGGTCCAACGGGAACGCTTGGCGCAGACCGTGACGCGATTGCGCGCGGGACTGGCTTCCCGCTCGACAGGCGCGGCTTTGCCTGGGGTGCCGGACTACGACGGCAGTGCCAGCGAGACCGCGCGCAAGCAAAGGCAAGGTGGCGAAGAGAGCGACGCGTCCGGCGACCGCGCGGCTGCTGCAGACCCGATGTCTCTCGAGGCCACGCTCGAACAGCTGCGTAGCCTGCTTCTGGCCGGTGGGCCGATGCGGGACTTCGCGCCACGGAGCGTCCAGAACGCTCAGGCCGACGCTGCCACTCCCCGGCTGCGTCACCTCCAGGTGGGCGTGGGCCAGGGCATCGTGCTGCTGCCGGTGGAACAGATCGAATTTCTGGAAGCCGCCGACAAATACGTCCGGGTGCTGACTGCCGAGCACGAATACCTGGTCCGCACCTCCCTGCGAGAACTGCTGCCCCAGTTGGACCCCGACCGCTTCTGGCAGGTGCACCGGGGCCATGTCGTGCAGGTGGATGCCATCGAGCGGGCCCTGCGGGACGACACCGGCCGCCTGACCTTGAAGCTGCGCCATCGCCCGGAACGCCTGGCCGTGAGCCGGATGTTCGCGCACCGTTTCAAGGCCATGTGACGACCGCCCGCCTTGCGTCCGCCCCGGAGCGGCCCGGCGCGTAGAATCGTCTGCCTCTTTCGCCAGTGATTCATTCATGTCCGCCAGCACCGACAAGACCCCGAGCGCCGCGCCTGAGCACGACGGCGATGCTGTCAAGCCCAGCAATTTCCTGCGCGCCATCATCGAACGCGACCTGGAGCAGGGTTTCCAGCCGGCGCGTCACTTCGCAGGCACGCCCGGCGATGCGGCCCATCACGCCGCCGGTCCGCTGGACCCGGCCCGCATCCGCACCCGGTTCCCGCCCGAGCCGAACGGTTACCTGCACATTGGCCACGCCAAGAGCATCTGCCTGAACTTCGGACTGGCGCGTGACTACGGTGGCGTCTGCCACCTGCGTTTCGACGACACCAATCCGGAGAAGGAAGAGCAGGAATATGTGGACGCCATCAAGGAGATGGTGGCGTGGCTGGGCTGGTCGTGGGATGCGCCGGCCGGTGCCCCCGCCGCCGCTGCCGCCTCTACCGCTGCGGCCGGCACGGCAGCCACAGGCACCAGCCACCTGTTCTACGCCAGCAACTACTTCGACTTCATGTATCGGGCAGCGGAGTACCTGGTGAGCCAGGACCTGGCCTACGTGGACGAGCAGACGCCGGAAGAGATGCGGGTCAATCGCGGCGACTTCCGCACGCCGGGTACCAACAGCCCCTTCCGCAGCCGCAGCCCGCAGGAGAACCTGACCCGTCTGCGCGAAATGCGGGACGGTCAGCATCCGGACGGTTCGATGGTGCTGCGCGCCAAGATCGACATGGCGTCGCCCAACATCAACATGCGGGACCCGACCCTTTACCGCGTGCGCCGGGCCACCCACCACAACACGGGCGACCAGTGGTGCATCTACCCGATGTACACCTTCGCGCATCCGATCGAGGACGCGCTGGAGTGCATCACCCACAGCTTCTGCACGCTGGAATTCGAAGACCAGCGCCCGTTCTACGACTGGCTGGTGGAACATCTGGCGGCTGGCGGGCTGCTGGCCCGTCCGCTGCCGCATCAGTACGAGTTCGGCCGCCTCAACCTGAGCTATGTGGTCACCTCCAAGCGCAAGCTGCGCCAACTGGTGGAAGAAGGTCATGTGCAGGGCTGGGATGACCCCCGCATGCCGACCCTGGTGGGCATGCGCCGCCGCGGCTACACCCCGGAATCCATCCGGGCCATGGTGGAGAGCACCGGCGCTTCCAAGACCAACAGCTGGATCGACTATTCGGTGCTGGACGGCTACCTGCGCGCCGATCTGGAAGGCAAGGCGGCCCGCGCCATGGCCGTGGTGGATCCGGTCAAGCTCAAGCTTGAGAACTATGCGGAAGTGTTCGGCTCGCTGGATCATCGGGAAGCCTGCAGCGCGCCCGCCCATCCGCACCTGCCCGAACTGGGTCAGCGCGCCTTCAGCCTGGGTCCGGAACTCTGGATCGAGCGTGAAGACTTCATGGAGACCCCGCCCAAGGGCTATCACCGCCTCTACCCCGGCAACAAGGCTCGCCTGAAGTACGGCTATGTGATCGAGTGCACCGGCTGCGAAAAGAACGAGCAAGGCGACATCACCGCCGTGCTGGCCCGTCTGGTGCCCGACACCAAGAGCGGCACGCCGGGCGCTGATGCGGTGAAGGTCAAGGGCGTCATCACCTGGGTGGGCGTGCATGACGGCATCGCCGCCGAACTGCGCCTGTACGACCGCCTGTTCACCGAAGCACAACCGGACGCGGGCGACCGCAACTTCCTGGACTTCATCAATCCGCTGTCCAAGCGGGTGGTGCAAGGCTTTGTGGAGCCGTCGCTGGCCGGGGCACAGCCGGATCAGAAGTTCCAGTTCGAACGTCATGGCTACTTTGTGGCAGACCGCAAGGACCATCAGACCGGCGCTCCGGTGTTCAACAAGATCACCGGTCTGAAGGACAGCTTCGGCAAGTAAGGACCGATCAGGAACGCGCCCAGCGAGCGCGTCCCTGCATGGCACGATGATCCCCAGGGGCGCTGCAAAGGCGCCCCTTTTTGTTTTGGCCCTTTTGTTTTAGATCACCGCGGGCGCCGGAGGCGTCAGGTCAAGCAGCGACAGGCTCGGCAGGCCCGGCGCCAGCGTGTCCAGCACGAACTCCAGACGGACTTTGCTGCTCATGTTGCCGGCGGCGTCAAAGGCAATGACCTCCAGGACGTGGCGGCCATCCGCCCATCCATCGGGCGCCAGCAGATCTTCGGTCATGTCCACCCCGGCGGGATCGCCGTCCAGGGTGTAGGTCCACCGGCCGCCGGCTTCGATGCCGCCTACACGCACCGTGCCATCGCGGGTGATGCGGTCGGTGCTCGACAGCCCCGTATCGTTCACCAAACTGACGGTGGGCGCCGCCGGGGCTTGCCGGTCCAGCTCGAAAGTGAAGCTGGTCACGGCAGTGCCCACATTGCCTGCCGCGTCAATCTGCCGCGCAAGCACCGTCCACGCGCCGTCGCGGTTGAAGGCGGCATTGTTGTTGAAGATCCCGCTCGGATCCGCACCCGCCGATTGCCAGGTCTGACCGCCATCGAGGCTCACGGACCACTGCGCGCCCGGCTCCAGCCCACCAAAACGCAGGGTCGGGATGGCGGTGATGCCATCACCGCGTTGGCCGGTGTCCTGGTTCAGCATCACGCTGGGAGCGGTCTCGGGCGCGGTCGTGTCCCGCTGCAGATGAACGGTGGTGGGCGCGCTTTCGTTGCCGGTGGCATCCAGCACCATGATCTGGATGTCATGGGTACCGTCCGATCCGATTGCGGCGTCTGGCACCTCCTGCCCCTGACCGCGCACCCAGCCTTGGCCGTCCACCTGGTAGAACCACTCATCGCCCGGTTGCAGCCCCTGAATGATCAGAGTGGCGTCGCTGGTCAGGCTGTCGGTGCTGTCACCCGTGTTGTTCTTGATATGCACGATGGGTGCATCGGGCGCCTGGGTGTCCAGCCAGAAGCTGAGGGACGCGGTCGCACTGACGTTGCCGGCCACATCCATCTGATAGACATCCACCTGATGGGCGCCCTCGCCGGTGATGAGGGACGCGGGAATCTCCGCGCCCTGCCCTTGCACCCAGGTCTGGCCGTCCACCCGATAGAACCAGACCGCGTCGGCCTCAAGATTGGCGATGTGGATGACGGGATCGTTGGTGCTGGGCAGCCCGGAGACGATCCCGGTTGCTTTCATCAGACCGAGGGACATGACGCCCGATGGGTCACTCACCGGAGGGATCAGCGGTGGGACCGGCGTGGGGCCGATGCCTCCGACGCCCACGCCAGGGCCACTGATACCAACGCCACCACCACCGACACCACCACCGCTGCCGCCGCCGCCGGCAGCCCCGGCCGCTGCGGCTGCCAGCAGCCCTCCGCCTGCGAGCCACCACGCCGCAGCGCCGCCGCCGTCAGCGGTATCGGCGGTGGAGGTCTGGCCCGTCATCGCCGAGGCGCTCAAGGCGTTAGCGGGATATGCGTCAGCGGCCGCACCGCCGCTGCTCAAAAGGGGTAGCAACGTTGAACGGTCGCTCTGTTCGCGGTCAGGGGCTGGAGGCGCCGCAGATGCCTCGAGGTCAGCAGGCGTCGCAGCAGGCGTACCGGCATGCGTACCGGCAGGCATCGCGCCAGCCATCGCGTCAGGCATCGCAGTTGGCATCGCGGCTGGCGTCGCAGTTGGCATCGCAACCAGAGCATCAGCATCTTGGTCGAGGCCGTCGCCAGCGCCGGCTTCAGCACCAGGACCAGCACCAGCGTCAGCGCTAGCACCAGCACCGTCACCACCGCCATCGCGTGGCTCGGGCTCCGTGTCCGCTTCAGTCTCCTGGCCGAGGGCGTCGCGGCGCCCTTCTCGGCGGACGCGTCGAAGCGCGGCTGCGTTCGATGGCCCGGTCGCCGCTGGACTGGCCAGGGCAGGCATGGAGAGGTCTGGATGGAGGGGAGGCAGACCGGCGAGAACCGCCGTCGCTAACGAGGAAGGAGTCGCGCCTGCAGAGGCACGCGAAAGGTCGTTCTGAAGAGCCATGGCGAATGACAGACATCCAAGTGAAGGGATGTCCAGTATTCGCCTCATGGCCCCCGGGCCGCAGCGGCCTGCGTGGGTAGGAAATCGCCCGGCTACCGCGGAAACCGGTGACGGGACCGACTTGCTGAAGGCGACGACCCCGCCGCTCTGTTCGGCGGCCCACATCGGCAGATCCGATCAGCGACCGGCAAAGGCAGAACTCGCCGCCTGACCGGATCGCCGAACGCCTTCGCGGCCGCGGCGAAACCCGGTCCGGCCCGGTGCGGTCCCGCTTACTTGTAGTAAGCCTCGACCTTGCCCTTGAGCTTGATCATCAGGGGCTGACCCTTGCGGTCGAGCGTGCGGCCGGCGGGCACCTTGATCCAGCCTTCGCTGATGCAGTATTCCTCGACATCCATGCGATCCTTGCCATTGAAGCGGATGCCGATCTCGTGCTCAAAGATGGCGGCCACATGGTGCGGGCTGCGCGGGTCCACGGACAGATGGTCGGGCAGTTCGGGGCGAGCGGTCTCGGTCATGAAAAGGTCAACAAGAAGAACACAGGACCTGCATTGTCCTGCAGTTCAGACCGGCCCCGATGGCCTGCCCTCAGGTCAGCCGTAGCAACGCTGCACCACCGGCGTGGCGTATTCGTGGCCAACGACAGCGCGGGCGAAGAGGTAGTTGTCCCGGGCTTGCTCGCTCAGTTGGTCCAGGGCGACCTGTCCACGGGCGTCACAAGGGAAGCTCAGCCCCCGGCCACTGTGGAACAGGGATTCGAAGCGCAGCAGATACGGCGCCTGGGACGAGGCGGTCGGGCGGCTGTCGCGGGTGGTGTCAACGGACGGATTCATCACGCATCTCCAACGCCTGGGGAGGCAGGCATGGCCCAACATTAGGGCGAGGGCCAGCGCCATGTGCGTGCAAACGTCGCAGTTCTTACAGCTGTTGCAGGCCCACCCTCAAACACGGGGGCGGGAATGCGAGAGGTGTCACAGTCCATCGGGACTACGCCGGTCCAGCCGGTGTTTCAGCCGCCCGCACGTTTCGGGGAATACCCCGCCTTCTGCAGCCATTGCATCACCTTGTCGAGGTGGTCGCCCTGGATCTCGACCGTGCCGTCCTTCACAGTGCCGCCACTGCCGCACGCGGCCTTGAGCTGCTTGGCCACACCCGTCAGTTCATCCAGCGTCAGGGGGAGCCCGAGGATGACGGTCACGCCCTTGCCTTTGCGGCCGGCCGTCTCGCGCCGAACGCGCACCTGGCCGTTGCCTAGGACGGCGGATTGCGCCTGCGCCTTGCAGCGGCAGTCCGCCTGTGCCTGACGGCAGACCGGGCAGGTGCGGCCGCTCTCAGTGGAATAAACCAGTGCCATGCTGACCTCAACGTGTGGGCTCAACGTGCCGGAGGTGCCTGCAGCGTGCGGGCAAAGAAGGCATCGACAGTGCGATACAGATGCAGACGCGCGCCACGACCGGCAATGCCGTGTGCCTTGCCCGGGTACACCATCATCTCGAAGGGCACCGACTGCTTCTGGAAGGCCTCGCTCAACCGCAGTGTGTGCTCGAACAGCACGTTGTCGTCAGCGGTGCCATGAATGACCATCAGCGGATGCTGCAGCAGTGCGGCCCGGTCCACCAGGTTCGAGCGGCTGTAGGTGGCCGACGGCTGGCCCGACGCATCGGTGGGCAGGCCCAGATAGCGCTCGGTGTAGGCGGTGTCGTAGAGGGTCCAGTCGGTGGGCGGCGCACCACCCACCGCGGCGGCGAACGGCGTCTGCTCGTCCAGCATGCTGCGCACCGCCAGGAAGCCGCCATACGACCACCCGAAGAAGCCAATGCGTCGCGCATCGATGCCGGCACGCTTCTGAGGCAATTGGCGCACCGCGGCAAAGAGGTCGGCCACCTCATTCACCCCAAACGACTGGAAGTGCGCGCGGGTGAAGGCGCGATCACGATGGGCCATGCCGCGGGTGTCCAGCGTGAAGACGCCGTAGCCGCGACGCTGCCAATAGGCGATCAGCGCAGTGTCACGATGCCAGCTCCAGCCCACGGTGCTCACGCCCGGGCCGCCGTAGGCCAGCGTGATGACCGGATGCAGGCCGGGGCGGCCGTCAAGCGGCGCAAAGTAGAAGGCGTTGAGCGGGGTGCGACCGTCGGCGGCGGTGACCTCGATCACCTCCGGCGTCGGCACCACCTTGGCCAGCAGCGCGTCTGGCGCATCACCCGGCAGCGCCACCGGGGCGGCGCCGCTGTCCAGATCCTGCAGGAAGAGGCGCGGCGGCTCACCCCAGGCCGAGCGGGTCACCAGCAGGCGGGAGCAATCCCCATCCGCGCGGGCGTCACGCCATTGGCGCTCCTGTTGACCGGCGAGGGGGCGTGCGCGGCCCGCCAGGTCCACGGCGAACAACTCCCGGGAACGACCGCGGTCGCGGGCGGCGGCATACACCACCCGATCGCCACTGCTGCAGACACGGTAAGCGACCGGTTCGGACTCGGTCGTCAGCGCCGTGCGACGTCCGGTGACCCGGTCGATCAGGACCAGTTGACGGCGGCCCGAGGCTTCGGTGGACCACAGTAGCGCCGGCTGACCGGACAAACGGCGTGCGGGCAGTTCGGTCAGATCGTCCTGGACTTCGACCCAGGCGTCATCGCGCTCTTCGGTGATGACGCGGCCGACCAGGGCGGTTGCGGTTGCGGTTGCAGTTGTGGTCGCGGTTGCGGAGGCGGTCGCGGTTGCGGAGGCGGTCGCGGTTCCGGCATCGGAAGCGCCGGGTTTGAACTCGGTCAGCACCAGTCGGCGTTGGTCGCGGGGCATCCATTGCAGCCACGGCGTGCCGTCGCTGAACCAGCCAGCGCGCGGCAAATATTCCGCTTCGGCGGGCACGGGCAGTGACACGGCATTCGCAGCGCCCTGCCCCGACAGATCCAGAACCCAGGCCGTCACCTGCGCATTGGGACTACCCGCGCTCGGGTATCGCTGCTGCGTCATGGTGGTGCGGTCGGCAAAGATCTGCGCCCGCGTTTTCACCGGCACGCGCGACTCATCCACCCGGAAGGCCAGCAGCCGCCGACCGTCCGGCGACCACCAATAGCCGCGCTGCCGGCCCAGTTCCTCGGCGGCGATAAATTCGGCCAGCCCCCAGAAGCGGGTGTCGGTGGCGTCCGTGGTGAGGGCGCGGGGAGCGGTGAGCGTCTGTGCAGACTGAGGGGATTGCGCGGCTTGCGGAGACTGCTGAGACTGCGCCGTCGACGAGGACTGCGCGGTCTGCAAGGACTGCAGCCAGAGGTTGCCGCCCTTGACGTAAGCGAGCTGCGTGCCATCGGGCGAGCAGCTGGGGTCCTGCTCCGGCACATCGGGGTCGTTGGTCAGCCGCTGGGCCACCGGACCTTGATCGCTCAGCCGCACCAGATAGAGGTCGCCGGACAACGGGAACAGCAAGGTGCGTCCATCGGGACCGCACCATTGGTAGCCGGTGATGCCGCCCTGGCTGATGCGCTTGCGTTCCAGCGCCATGCGTTCGGCTTCGGTCAGCTGCTGGCGTCGGCCGCCCAGCACTTCGGCGGCGGACACCAGCTTGCGGGGCTCGCCACCGGCCGTGGGCTGGGCCCAGAGTTCCAGTTGCTCACTGTCGCTGGCCGAAGGACGCAGGTAGCTCACCCAGGTGCCGTCCGGCGAGAGTTCCGCCTGACGGGTGGTGCGGCCTTGCAGCGGTGGGTCGCTGTAGACGCGCTCCAGCGTCAGCGGGGTGACGCCGGTGCGAGGCGATGCCAAGGCCGGCAGCAGCGCGCTCAAGGTGGACAGCAGCAATGAAGCCGTCAGCGGCTTCAGCCAGGCCCGCGGGCGGGCGACAGAAGTGGGCAGAGTCATGCGGTCAGCGTCAGGGCCTCGTCGGGCACGTCGTCGGAGTCGGTGGAGAAGTCGTCGGCATCAGTCGCGTGGGACTGGAGGTGGGCATGGCACGGGGCCGCTGCCGAGGCCGCCGTCTGCGCCTTGATCAGTGCCAGTCGGGCGGACAGTTCATCCGCCACCGCGTCGCCAAACAGTTGGCGGGACAGCTCGTCCGCCCCGTTGATCACCCGCACCCGCAGATAGGCCTCTTCCGCTTCCGGATAGTGCCGGCGCAGATAGTGCAGCCACTGCTTGAGGCGTCCGGCCTGATGGCGCGCGGCGACCTTGGCACGGACCTGGAAGAAGAAGTCGGCCATCAGCACCAGCAGGTCGGACCAGGCCAGCGCCGGCGCGGACGAACCGGTGAGCTCCGCGCGCAGGGCCAGCGCCAGACCGGGGTGGGCGACCATGCCGCGTCCCAGCATCAGGCGATCGCAGCCGGACTCGGCCAGGCAACGACGGGCATCCGCCACCGTCCATACTTCGCCGTTGGCGACCACCGGCAGACGCACGGATTCACGCACGATGGCGATCTGGTCCCAATACGCGGGGGGCTTGTAGCCATCCCGTTTGGTGCGGGCGTGGATGACCAGCTCGGAGGCGCCGGCACGCTCGACGGCGCTGGCGCATTCCAGCATCAGGGAGCGGTCTTCATTGCCCAGGCGCATCTTGGCGGACACGGGGATGTCGGCCGGCACCGCGCGACGGACGGCGGACACGATGTCATGCACCAGGGCCGGCTCATCCAGCAGCACGGCCCCGCCGCGATGGCGGTTGACCGTCTTGGCGGGACAGCCGAAGTTCAGGTCAATGCCGGCGGGATTCAGTTCGGCGAGACGGGCGGCGTTGTCGGCGAGGCAGGCCGGGTCGGAGCCCAGCAGTTGCGGCCGCACCGGCACCCCGGCACGGGTGCGGCTGCCGGAGCGCAGTTCGGGGACGATGCGGGTGAAGACGCGGCGCGGCAGCAGCTGGTCGGTGATGCGGATGAATTCCGACACGCAGCGGTCGACGCCCCCCACGCGGGTGAGTGTGTCGCGCAGCATGTGGTCCAGCAGTCCCTCCATCGGGGCGAGCAGGATCATGGGAACGGGGCTGGCCGCGGCGGGGGCAACAGGGGCGGCAGCGAGGTCGGACTCAGGCGGCATCAGGACACTACGGGCTCGGGGGGCGCCAGCGTGGCACAGCGAGCCGGCGGCGGAAAGTCCGACAGCATAGCGGATCGTCCACACCCGCTGTGGATAAACGGGTGTACAGCCTGCGCAGGGGTGCGGCAAGTTGTTGATTTGATGAGAGGTTTGTCTCTGTGCTTAAAAATGCGGCAGCAGGGACGTGCGAGGGTTCAGCGCGGGGGACTCTGCTGACTGGTCCAAGCCTCGGGTTTAATGGGCGACCCTTTTGCTGGTGGTGTGTCTCATGACTGAGTCCGAGTGGATCGAGCGGATCGACTGTCGGTTTCCGTATCGCCGGTCCATTGAATGGCGGCGCTTGTCTGCGCAAGCGGCTCGAATCTCATCCAACGCCGCGTTCATGGTGCTTCATGAAGTTTGTCGCCCGCCGCGGTCTGTTCGGCTTGATGAGGCTGACGCAGCGGTCATCGTCCGCCACCTGCGGCGGCGGTTTCGGCATCCGCTGTTGCGGGTTCTTGCGCCGGCTGTCGAAGCGCGGATTTGTGGGACGGATTTGCGGGTGTCGACCGCGGCGAGGCTGATGCGCAAGGTCGCGGCCTATCAGGGCCAGTACAGCACGTTGGCGATTTGCTACTTCAGTGCGGAGGACCGGACCGGTGCATTGGACCGACTGTATGAACAGGTGGTGGCGAAGTGGAGTGAAAGCTAGCCAATCGCCGTTGCGGTGCGCTCCCGGCTAGAAGCAGTTTTTTGGAGGCCGGCACCGGAGACTAGAACTGCACATGGTTCGACGAGCCACCGTCCACATACCAATTGGCGCCGGAGACGAAGCTGGCAGCGGGGTTTGAAATGAATGCCACCACTTTGGCCACCTCATCCGGCGAGGCGAGACGACCCATTGGGTTGCGTGCGACGACCTTCGCATAAGCTTCCGGATCACGCTCGCGGACTCGACCCCAGTAACCCTCTTCAATCAGCGTGTCTCCGGGAGACACGGTATTCGCTCGTATCCCAGGCAACAGCCGGGACGACAACGATTTGATGTGATGTGCCATCGCGGCCTTTGCGGCGCCATAGGCTGCCGATTGCGGCGATGGGATTGAACCGGCTTTTGAGCCGATATACGTAATCGCGGCCCATGGAGATTTCTGAAGGTACGGGATAGCCCGTTCGGTGACCTCCACGGTGCTTCGCACGTCGGTCTCCATCGCCTCTCCCCAATCCGAAGATAGGACGCTGACGTTGGCGATGAGGACATCAAAGGCCGCTAGTTCACGAAACCACGCGGCCACTGCGTCCCGGTCTCTGACATCGAGAACCTGTCCAGTGGTCCTTCCGGGCAACCCTTCGGTCGAGTGCAGCTGGGTTCGGACTTTGGCTTCGTTCCGGCCACAGAAGGCGACATCACAGCCCTCGGCCGCCAAAGTCCGCACGATGGCGGCACCAATGCCGGAGGAGCCGCCAGTGACAACTGCTTTGAGCCCAGGAAGCTGAAGGTTCATCTGCTGTTCCTTTGGGTGGGTTGGCGGATGCTGCCATCTTTCGGCTGAATTCGTGGGTGGGTTGGTTCCACCACAAAACGAACGCGTAATGCTGGGGGCCGATTCAGGCTGGTTGCAGCCGCTCGGGCTCGGCGGGCGATCGACGGCTTTTGCCTCAAGCAGTCAAACGCGAATTTTCACTACGATGACCGCTGCAACTTGGCCTTTGCAGCCCGCCGTTGAGTCAGCCCCTCCCCGGTCGAAGCAAATCCAGTCCCCGCCCCTCAAGCCTTGGCTCCTGGACGTTACGCCTTCTGCGCAGCTCGGGCATCTTGCCTGTCGAGGAACGCCGACAAGCGACTGTCGTTGTGCGCCTTGTGCTGAAGGTTCATAAATTCTTCGAATCCCTGCGCAGCAATCACCAGTGCGCGGGTATCGGTCGCACCTCCCAGCGCAATGCGCCCCAACGGTGTGTCGCCCCAGGGGCGGCGGTCGACTTTGACGAAGGCTAGCACCCCTCCAACCAAGACCCGATACATGTTGAGGCCGTCCTTGCGATCAGGACTTGGAGCTCGATAGCCGAAGACGCCGGCATCGTCGGGTTTCATTCGGAGCCGCATCAACGCAGCATCGAAGAAGGCCGGGATCGGAGCACCCTCAAAGGCGACCTTCTGCAGTTCGCCCTTGAATGGACCGAGGTCGATTTGACCAAGGTCGCGGCGAGCAGCTGCGTACTTCCAGAGCAGCGCCGCGTAGAACCGCAGCGTGACGTCAGGTGCCTGTTCAGCGCTGACAACCGCTCTATCCGCCACCCCAACGCCTGCACTCCGCAAGGCCTTGAATGCCCTCGCGGTCGTCTCTTCAAACTTGCCAATGGAGCCATCGCAGCTGGCGCAGAGAATGGTTGTCTCCATGCGCCCGGATTGGCTCTCGCGATAGCCCGGAGTTGATGGCGACACGACGGCATGCGCGTTCCCAACTTGGACCTCTACGGCCATCACGCGCGGAATCAGGTGAGACTTGATCGTGGGACTCGCACCGCAAACAAGACAGTTCATGTTTTCCTCCCTCGGATGAGGATAGGCGGCGCGGAATGGACTCCGGACAAGTGCTCGCTAAGCAGCGTGACACCTGACACGCGAATGCGACCTCCAATCCAAGTCCCGCCGCACCTTCAACCAAGTCGCGTAACTGTCACCACTTCAGAGCTTCTTCAGCAGCTTCAACATCCGCACGCTCAGCATACCTTGTCCAGTTCTCTGCAATACGCCTGAGCATGGCCGCTGTACGCGGGAACTTTGGTATAGCATCCGCCCACCTAAGGCACTGCGCGGCCAGTTGACGCGAGGCAGCGCGTGCAAAGGCCATCGCTGAGGTCTACGCGGCCGGAGGCATAGGTGGTCTCGTTGAGCTGGCCAAAAAGGTCCAGCTTCCTCGGCATGTCGCATTTGCTGCGAGGACACTGCAGCTCCACAAAGAAGCGATGGGAAGAATGGCAATGTCCCGGCCTCGACGCCAAGCCGTCCTAGCCATCTCATCCAAATCGCGAGTGAACAGGTGGTCAAGCACGGTTCGGAGGTAGAGGTTTGCGTCGCCGTGCATGACTGCAGCATCCATCGCACCCTTGGTTCGCCACTCTTCTCGCAGTGGGATGCCTGAAAGGCCCGGAGTGAGGATTGAGAAGGGGCGATCAGAGTCTGCGAGCACTCCCGCCAAGTCGTTGTCGCCATCACGAGTAATTGCGATGTTGGCGTTCTTCCCGCGGTGGACTTCAATGGCAAGTTGCTTGTCAGCGTTAGTGTCCAGATCGATACCGCGATAAGCTACCGAGAAGCCAAGTGTTTGCGTTGCAGGTTCGCCGCGCCGCAGGTCAAGCAGTCGATCAGTTGGTCTAAAAACGACTGAATCATTCGCAACGGTACCTACGAAGTCGAAGATGCCGCTCGCCTTCTTTCCACGAAACGCGGCTTGCAGAATTGACACGCCGAGCTGCGCCGCTTGGAGTGCGCTGCTTTTACCGCTGGTGTTTCCACCCACCAGAGCAGTGATCGGTTGGAGATCGATCTCAAGTGTTTCGATTCGCTTGAAGTTATTGATGATGATCTTGTCGAGCCGGAACCTCATACTTTCCTCCCCTGGTAGCGCAGTGTTTTCTAATCGTAGCGGATCCCCCTCTCGGAAGCCGCCGTACGCGACCGGCAGCCCCTGGCTGGTTCCGACCTTTGGCGCAGGCACGCTGACTGGCTGCAATCGCTGCAAAGTCGCCCTTCGCCCAGCGATGAAGGTTTCAGGCTGGGTGCTTGCAGAAGGACTAGGACCTTCGACCCGCTGCGAGCTTCAGATGCGGCGACCTCTTAGCGCCGAAGCGCCCATTCAACCTTCACGCTCAGCGGGCGGCGTAGTCGTCCCCAGCAACCAAAGGTTGTACTCCCTGCGCATAGACCAACACTCCATCGCGATAGACCTTCGCGTCGTGATCCGGGAAGACCTGATGCCCACAGTGCTCGGTGAACACTGCGATTGCGCGCTTTGCTTCGCTGGCGATGTGAAACGCCCGCTCGAACTGCATCACAGAGCCGTCCATCAGCTCAATTCGCAGTTGACCACCCGGAAAGTCGAACCACGGCCGAACCTGTTGCAAAGCATCGTCAACAGACCGTCCGAAATGCGCCGCGATATCGGGCGCCCACTCGGTTTCGAGCTGCCGCGCTAAAGACGGAACTGGGTACATGCGGTTCAACTTTTTGATGGACAGACCGTTAATGATTTCAGCCCAACATTTAAACAGACCGGTCTATCTCTTTGAGGATCAGATGCGCTATCCAGCAATGGGCCTTAACCGCACCTCAACCATTGCCTGGCATGAATGGACGCCCGGCCACGCGAAGCTCAAATGCGTCGCCGCTGAGGCCAGAGACCCCCGTCAACTAAACGACCGCCACAACGCCGTCTCCACAAACCACGGATTCAGCAAACTCGCATGCACCTGAATCGACACCTCGTCATCCAGTTCTTCCATCTCCGCCAGCAATTTATGCCGTGAACCGGAGTTGTCGAAGATGTAGGTGCGGTGCGCCGCCTGACACGCTTCCATCAACAGGTCGATCGATTCCCGATAGCGCTTGCGGACCTTCTCCTCGGGCACCGGATGCCCGCCCTGCAGCACGCGTCGCTTCACCCGGTCCAGATTGATTTCCGGATCGTCCGTCGCCACGAAGTACAGGTAAACACGGTAGCCATGAGCACGCGCTTCCTTCATGAATTCGACCTTGTCCGGGGAGGACATGACCGTCTCGAAGGTGAAGGTATGCCCTTCCGCCAGCAGCTCCCGCCGGATGGCGTCGGCCAGCACCGACGCGAGGTAGGAATCGTGCGGACCAGGCACATGCAACTGCAGAGACTTGTCGACCCTCAGCGTGCCCACCAGCCGGTCCAGGCCCAGCTTCTTCGCAAATCCGGAACTCGACAGGTGGCGCTCAAAGTGCTTTTGCACCACCGACGCCTTGGCGGTGATCCCCAGGCGCTTCAGATCCAGCAAGCCCTGGCTCTCTTTCAGCGCCTTCTCAATCTCGCATTGACGAAGACGCCGATCCATTCCGGTCGAAGCTCTTTCTGGATGGTGCTCTTGCCCGAGCCATTGGGCCCCGCGAGCACTCGCAAGCGTGGTTGCGCAGGCCGCGGGGGCTCGGGCGCCACACTCACTTGACGCGCTTCAGCACCAGTCCCGGCTTGACGCGCTTGCCCAGCGGCAGTTCCTTGAGCACGATGGACGACCCATCCGCCAGGCGCGTCTGATGGGCGGTTTGTCTCAGTGCTCAAGATGCGGCAGGACTGATGTTCGAGGGTTCAGTGCGGGGGACCCGGCTGGCTTGGCCAAGCCTTAGAGGAACATAGAACGAGGCCCGGCTTTCTGCCCCACGTCCTCAGCTCGCTCCAAGCACCACGACTTCTATCGCGTCCTTCAAGCACCAGTTGACAAGGCTTTCGCGAAGACCGTCCGTGCAGCCTATCAGTACCTGTACGTCTGGATATTCCGGCAGCCGAAGCGCTTCTCCCGGCAAGAAATCCTTTAGTTCGGAGTACCGCTGATCGGTAGCGCGTACGAATCCACGCGATGTCTGATTCGGCGACACCCAGATCCACTCTTGAACGCCATCGGATAGCAACTTGCAGCGGCGAACCGGATAACCATGATCCTGGTCGCTGGCGGGTTCGAAGTCGGCGCCGGTGAATGGCCGCAGCCGGTTCACCACCTCATCGATCGACGCCAAGTTCCGTATCCCCAAAATATCCCTGCCATAGCTTGGCACAAGAAGCCCTAGATAGTCCTCGAACGTCGTCGCGATCTGAACATCCCGCTCGGCCTCGACATCAACGAAAGCGACGCATGGCTCTTCGCCATTCCGGTAGTCAAGACAAATAAACCAATGCCCATCGCCATCGAACGGTACCAGCCGATCGCAGTCGTGCGGTGCCCAACACCCATTGTCCTCGACAGCCTCCGGGTCGAGGGCCTGGTGGTATTCGTTGATGTTGGGGAAGTACGGCCCAATGCCCCAGATGGAGTCGTGCGGCAGATTTTTGTCCGCCAACTCAAACCGAATGTAGCCCCCGTTCTGCAGTCGGAGACATGCCAAATACGCGCTCGGCAGCTTCACGTTCAGGTCCGCTTCCGCCTGCGCGATTGAGGACTGCGTCAGGTCTGGCTGCACGTAGGGCAAGTAGGCCGGTGTGCGCCAAGGGTTCGTTCTCATAGGGGTGGAAACTCCAGGATCGCCGCAGCCAATGCGGAGTTAGTCTACATTCTTGCAGGCGAATGGGGCAGGCCGGTGACCGGCATGTCAAGCTGACTTAGCCGGCCCGTCCAAGACCTGACGCTCGATTGAACTTGTTCCGGGAACACCTCTCCCAACGGCAGCTTTGAAAGCCCACGAAGCTAGAGCAATCGACCCAGATCCGACCGTCGCACCCGTCACCTCAAGCGCTCTTAACCGGACTTTCGGCATCAGCCAAGCGGCCGCGGCGCCGGCTCGACGCTCCTAGTTAAGGGTGCGCTGAGGTCAGCGGCCACCGCGGTGGCGGTGACTGGTACTCCGACTCGCAGGCATACGGTTGTGATGGCGCGATACAGCGGGCGCGCTCACTACGAAACAACCCCCTCAACTAAACGACCGCCACAACGCCGTCTCCACAAACCACGGATTCAGCAAACTCGCATGCACCTGAATCGACACCTCGTCATCCAGTTCTTCCATCTCCGCCAGCAATTTATGCCGTGAACCGGAGTTGTCGAAGATGTAGGTGCGGTGCGCCGCCTGACACGCTTCCATCAACAGGTCGATCGATTCCCGATAGCGCTTGCGGACCTTCTCCTCGGGCACCGGATGCCCGCCCTGCAGCACGCGTCGCTTCACCCGGTCCAGATTGATTTCCGGATCGTCCGTCGCCACGAAGTACAGGTAAACACGGTAGCCATGAGCACGCGCTTCCTTCATGAATTCGACCTTGTCCGGGGAGGACATGACCGTCTCGAAGGTGAAGGTATGCCCTTCCGCCAGCAGCTCCCGCCGGATGGCGTCGGCCAGCACCGACGCGAGGTAGGAATCGTGCGGACCAGGCACATGCAACTGCAGAGACTTGTCGACCCTCAGCGTGCCCACCAGCCGGTCCAGGCCCAGCTTCTTCGCAAATCCGGAACTCGACAGGTGGCGCTCAAAGTGCTTTTGCACCACCGACGCCTTGGCGGTGATCCCCAGGCGCTTCAGATCCAGCAAGCCCTGGCTCTCTTTCAGCGCCTTCTCAATCTCGCATTGACGAAGACGCCGATCCATTCCGGTCGAAGCTCTTTCTGGATGGTGCTCTTGCCCGAGCCATTGGGCCCCGCGAGCACTCGCAAGCGTGGTTGCGCAGGCCGCGGGGGCTCGGGCGCCACACTCACTTGACGCGCTTCAGCACCAGTCCCGGCTTGACGCGCTTGCCCAGCGGCAGTTCCTTGAGCACGATGGACGACCCATCTGCCCGGCGCTCCACCAGTTGGCCCTGGCTGGTCTTCACCACCACGCCTCCGGTGCGGATCAGCGTCGTCTTGTAGGCCTCATGCCCGGAACGGGAAGCCAGTTCGGGAATGCGCCGCTCCGCCAGTTGCATTGCGCGCTCGCTGAGGGGCCTGCTGGAACGGGTAGACATGTGGGTCCTGGGATCTCCAATGCCGCTGAGTTTATCAGGGCGACGCCCGGGCTGCCCGCCCTTACCCTGCTTCCCAGCCGCCCAACATTCCCCGTCCGGGTAGGTTTTGGGCGATGTGTTGGCCGCAAACTGCGTCAGCCGTAACTCATGATTTCAGGGCCCTCTGAAGCCTTGTGGGGGTCATGGGCCGCTCGTCTAATCCGCGCCGATCAGGAACCAAGGAGTTGATGATGGCGCGATGGTGGAACACCCCGGCAACCGTGCGAATCGCTACGGGTGCCACGCTGCTGACCCTGCTGGCCGCATTGGCGGGATGTGGCGAGGACAAATCGCCATCCGGCCCGACCGAACAGCCAGCCGGTCAGCCCGCAGCCTCCCCGGCCGATTCAGGAACGGGAGCATCCGCCACCGTGCCGGCAGGTCGCTATGTGCTGGCGCTGGCCAGCAGCGGTCAGTGCGTCACCGGAGCGGCCTCCGGCTCCGGGTCCGGAACGCTGGCGCTGGCAGACTGCACTACCGGCACGCGCCAGGCCTTCGACCTCACCCTGAATGCCGACGGCACCTCCCGACTCACCCAGGTCAGCACCGGGCTGGCGCTGGACCTCACCGCCATGTCCACCGCGGACGGCGCGTCGATCCAGCTCTGGGCCACCAATGACAGCACCGCCCAGCGCTTCACCCTCAGCCGCATCCAGGGCCATCTGTTCAGCCTGGTGAATGCCGGCAGCGGCAAGTGCCTGTCGGTGACCGGCACGTCTCTGCAGCAGATGGGTTGCACCGCACAAGCGTCACAGCTGTTTGTGCTGTATCCGCAGTCCACAGCTTCCGCCACGGCCACTCGCGGGCTGCTGCCGTACGGCCGCTTCAGCATTCAGTCCAGCCACTCCGGCCTGTGTCTGGATCTCGCCGGCACCGGGCTGTCCGAGGGCGACCGCGTGGTGCAGGCCGCCTGCAGCGGCGCCGACCGGCAGCGCTTCGAACTGACGCTGGCCAGCGACGGCGGCTACCGCCTGCGCAATGTCGCCAGCGGCAAACTGCTCGATGTGGTGGGCGCCGCGATGGTCGAAGGCACCGCCGTGCAGCAGTGGACCGACACGGACGGAGGCAACCAGCACTTCGTGCCCGTGGCCACCGGCTCGACAGTGCAACTCAAAGCGCAGCACAGCGGCCAATGCCTGGATCTCACTGCGGAGCGCACCGACGTGGGCGCCCCCATCCAGCAGTGGTACTGCGGCCCGGACAAGGCCAACCAGCAGTGGCGCTTCCTGACGACGGACAACCAGGTGTGGACGCCGGTGCTCCCTCCCACTACAGACGGTGGCTCGGGCGGGGATGGCGGCACCGGCGGTGGTTCCGGCGGAGGTAGCGGAGGTAGCGGCGGCAGTGGAGGCACCGGTGGCGGCACCACCCCTCCCGGCACCGGCACGCCCTCCCCCACCCCGACCACCGCACTGACCCTGCCGCTGGAACTGCTCGGCGCCGGCCTCCCCAGCGCCCCGGTGGTGGCGACCGCCAACCTGACCCTCGACACCAATGGCGTCGCTGCCGCCACCGAGCTGTGGATGCGCTGCCATCGCTGCGGCTTCTTCGGCCCGCCGGAATTCGAGGCGACCACCGAGACCCCCGCCCGCATCAAGGGCAGCCTGCGCGTGCTGGGGGGCGTCAGCGAAGCGAATGCCGCCGCCCTGCCCTGGATCGACATCACCGACGCGACGATGACGCTGGCCGATGCGGAGCGGGTGCAAGGCGGCCTGCAGCGCGGCGGCCTCTACACCGTCCGCATGGCCCTCAAGCTGGATGCCGACACCAAGGCGCGTCTGGTCAGTGGCGTGAATCTGGTGCAGTTCCGCTTCAATGGCAGCGATGGGGAATCCAACGGCTATCGCATCATCGACCTGCAACTGCGCAACGCGCAAGGCGTGAGCCTGGCCACCAATCCGGTCCAGCGGGCGGACATCCAGGCCGAGAAGCTGGCCGGCCGCACCTGGACGGCAGACGTCGCCGCCGGTGAGGTCCTGTGGAAGCAGCAGGACAAACTGCTGAAGTCCACGCTGGTCAATCGTCCCATTCATGCCGCGTGCGCGTCCTGCCATGCGTCGGATGGGCGTGACCTCCAGTACTTCAACTACTCCAACAATTCGATCGTGCAGCGCTCGCGCTTCCACGGTCTGAGCGAAGGCGAAGGGCGCCAGATCTCCGCCTATCTGCGTTATGCCCTGCAGAACCTGCCGCATGTGGCGCAGGCCGCGCCTTGGAATCCGCCCTACCAACCAGGCCCGGGGCTGGACAGCCGCCCGATCGCCGAATGGTCGGCCGGCGCGGGTCTGGATGCCGTGGTGGACAGCCCGGCCCAGGCCGTCAAAGCGCTGTTCGGCAAGCCGCTGGACAACACGGCCCTGGCGCTGACCCAGGCCGACATCGACAAGGTGATGGATGCCACCGCGACGCTGAATGCGCGTGAAGTGGCCATGCCGATCCAGTTTCCGGACTGGAACTCCTATCTGCCCGCGATCCATCCGATGGACATCTGGCCGACCGGCGCCAATGCCGCGGGCTCGTTCACCGGCGGCGCGACCTTCGCAGGGAATGGGCGGCTGGATCCATATGGCACGTCCAAGCGCATCGCCGCCTGGTTCGAGTCGCACAAGTCCTCCACCTTTGGCGACTGGAGCCACCTCACGCCGGCCCAGCGCAGCGAGATCCAGAGCATGATCCAGCCCTACGGCTTCGAGGTCTATGCCTTCCTCGGTGGCGGTCGCGGCAGCCATATCGCCAGCAGCGGCCAGTACGGCGCGCAGGTCGGCGCGGCCCAGTTGCAAAAGCTGGCCTCGTCCACTCGCATGGCCAGCGAACCGGCGGCGTTCACCACGAACGCCTTCATCGAACGGGTGGTGGGCAGCCTGCTGCAGTGGAACCTGGTGCAGCAATGGGAATGGGCCCAGCGCTACGGCCTGGAAGGCGACCAGCGCTGGTTCATCGGCGACTACGACGCCGCCACCAAGACCTGGACCGGTCGGGGCGAAGCGCGGGGCTGGCCGTTCAACACGGTAAGCGCCTTCTACCTGGCGCCGCACATGGTCTACCAGAGCGACGTCGACAGCAGTGGCAACGTGACCCGGGAATGGATCCTCGCCTGGGAAACCGGCAACAAGGCCGGCTCGTACTACCGGACCAATGCGTGGTATCAGGCGCAGGTGACGATCAACCCCGGCGCGCAAGGGGACTGGGTCAACTATTCGGTGGATTGGCCCTACCTCACCGGCTTTGACCAATACCTGTCGGAGCTGCTGGGCAGTGCCACACCCGCCCAGGCCACCGCATCGATGCTCAGCGACATCCGGCTGCTGCAGGCCCGGATCAAGTCGGCGCAGTTCGTGAACAACCGCATCCCGCTGTATGTGGCGAGCGATACGCGCTCGATCATCGAGAACCGCGGCCGCTTCAGCCGCGCCCAGGTGCTCAAGCATCTGGCGCCGTCCAACTTCATGGAGACCGCCACGACCCAAGGCAACGGCGGCACGCCCTTCACGAAGCTGGACCAGTTGCAGTCCGGCCTCTACCTGAAGGTGCTCAACGGCGCGTTCCGGCAGTTCAACCAGGTGTATGCCACCACCGATCCGGCCGCCTGGCGCCGCTGCGACCCGAACAACATGGACCTGGGCGAGCCTGAACCGACTGCGGGTTTCGCGTTCTGCCTGGACCGCAGCAAGCGGGCGCTGGTGGCCCTGTCCGGCGGGCTGTATGCGATGAACTCGGAGAACTACCGCACTACCGCCGAGCAAAAGCTGCAGTTCTCCGTCTGGAAGGGCAATCGGCTGGGGGTGGAAGCGTCGCGGGTCAACACCCTCAACGACTGGCTGCAGCGCGCCTGGCCTTGAATCCCTCGCAGGCGTCGCGGCCCGTCCCGCGGCGCCCGATCCCTTCTCCGGGCCAACGGCCCCTTCCAACCAGGAGTTCCGTATGACTGTTTCGCGTCGCCAGTTCCTTGGCAATGCCGCCGCAGGGGTCGCAGCCACCACGCTGCCACTGTCCACGGTCCGGGCCGCAAGTCCGATCGGCGATGTGGTGGGCAAGATCACCGTCGGCTACCAGGGCTGGTTTGCCTGCCCCGGCGATGGTTCACCGATCAACGCCTGGTGGCACTGGTCGCAGGACTGGTCCCGCACGCCCACTCCCACCAACCGCGCCATCATCAGTTGGCCCGACATGCGGGAATACGCTGCCACCTACGCCAGCGGATTCGCGCGGCTGGGCAACGGCTCGCCCGCAACGCTGTTCTCGTCCTACGACAGTTCGACGGTGAACCTGCACTTCAAGTGGATGCAGCAGCACGGCTGCGACACCGCCGCGCTGCAACGCTTCAATCCCAACGGCGGCGAAGGCGCAACCCGGGATGCCATGGCGGTGAAGGTGCGGCAGGCGGCAGAGGCCTATGACCGCAAGTTCTACATCATGTATGACGTCACCAGCTGGACGTCCATGCAGTCCGAAATCAAGGCGGACTGGCTGAACAAGATGTCTGCGCTGACCGCTTCGAGCGCCTACGCCCGACAGAACGGTCGCCCCGTGGTGGGCATCTGGGGCTTCGGCTTCAACGACAGCAATCGCGACTGGTCGCCCGCCGCCTGTCTGGACGTGATCCAGTGGTTCAAGGCCCAGGGCTGCTATGTGATGGGAGGCGTCCCCACCTACTGGCGGGAAGGCAAAAACGACTCGCGCGCCGGCTTCCTGGATGTCTACCACGCCTTCAACATGCTGTCCCCGTGGATGGTGGGCCGCATCGGCGATGCCGCCGGATCGGACGCGTTCTATCAGAACCTGCACCTGCCCGACCAGCTCGATTGCAATGCCCACGGCATCGACTACCAGCCCTGTGTGATGCCGGGTGACCTCAGCGCGGGCCATCGTGCCCACGGCGACTTCATGTGGCGCCAGTTCTACAACCTGGTCCGGGCCGGGGCCCAAGGGCTCTACATCTCGATGTTCGACGAGTACAACGAGGCGAACCAGATCGCCAAAACGGCGGAGAGCGCCGCCTTCCTGCCGGCCAATGCCGCGATGAAGACGCTGGACGAAGACGGGGTGGCCTGCAGCGCCGATTACTACCTGCGCCTGACCGCCGACGGCGGTCGCATGCTCAAGGGACAGTGGCCGCTGACGCCCATGCGCCCCACGGTGCCGATGCCGGGCAAGGCCAATCCGCAGGCCACGATGGTGGTGGCCCTGCGCTCTCGCGCCAGCGGATTGTTCGTGTGCGCCGAGAATGCCGGCGCCCTTCCCCTGGTCGCCAACCGGGCGGCGGCAGGCGGCTGGGAACGCTTTCAGGTGCTGGATGCCGGCAGTGGACGGGTGGCGCTGCGCTCGCTGGCCAACAACAAGCTGGTGTGCGCAGAGGACAGCGGCTCGCAGGCGCTGATCGCCAATCGAGATGCGATCGGGCCCTGGGAAAGCTTCCAGCTGGTCCGCACGACCGGGGGCGGCATGGCCTTGCTGTCCCAGGCGAACCAGCGTTATGTCACGACGGATCTGGGCGGTGCGTCGCCGGTGATCGCCTCCCGTGCGTCCGCGGGGCTCACGGAGTCGTTTGATCTGGTGCCGTTGACGTAAGTGGCGCACTGGCGGCCGCTGCATGGTCCGCGCAACTCAGCCACAGGCGCAGGTCGAATTCCAGCTGGGAATAGTCCGGCGCCATGTGGTGGCAGAGCTGGTAGAACGCCTTGTCGTGGTCCAGGTGCTTCAGATGGGCCAGTTCATGCACCACGATCATCTTCAGGAAGTCCGCCGGCGCTTCCTTGAACAGCGTCGCCACGCGGATCTCGCGCCGCGCTTTCAGCCGGTTCCCCTGTTTCGTGGTCGCCCGTGTGTGGGTGCCCAGTGCATGCTGCACCACCTTGAGCTTGGCGTCATAACAGACCCGGGACAGCGGGTCCGCATTGCGCAGGTAACGCTGCTTCAGAGCCTGGGTGTAGTCGAACAGCGCCTTGTCGCTGCGCACCTCGTGCGGCTCCGGGTACTTGCGGGCCAGCATCGGCGCCAGTTCGCCGCGGTCCAGCAGGGCCTGGGCCTGCGCCACCAGGGCCGGCGGATAGCCCTGCAGATACTTCATCGTCATCCGGGCATGATATCGACATGGACGAGACGCCCCGCCCCCTGCCCTTCCGTGTAACGCTGCTGCCCCAGCAATGGCACTTCGACGCTGCCGCCGACCAGCCCCTTCTGCTGGCCGGACTGAACGCCGGCATCCGCCTGCCCCATTCCTGCCGCAACGGCACCTGCCGCGCCTGCATCACCCGGATGACCGCTGGCGAGATCGCGTACCGCATCGAATGGCCCGGCCTGTCTCGGGAAGAAAAGCAGGAAGGATGGATCCTCCCGTGCGTCGCGCAGCCGCGGTCGGATATCACACTGGAGGCCCCCTCCGCTACGCACATCGTCAACGCTCCTCGCCCCACCGTTCTGCAAGCGCCCCGTCCGCCAAAGCCGATGGCCACGGACCGGGACGACGATGTTCGTATATCGACGTGAAAAAGACACAGCTGTCGTGACGCGCGGGTGACAGCGCGGGTCGAGCGCGGCGCAATTCACAAAGCATCCCCTTCCCCCTCTATCGCGATGCCCCCGAAAGGGTGAGGATCGCGGGAGAGACCATGGACCGTCCGGGTCCTGACAAGAAGGAAGAAGAGATGTTCAACCTCAATGCGTGGCGTCTGCGCACTCGTGTGCTGGCCGGTTTTGCTCTGGTGATCGTGCTGATGGCGGTAGCGTCCACCGTCGGCGTGGTGCGGGTGTCGATGCTGCATCATCGTATCGAGCGCCTGGTGGAAGTGGACATGCGCACCCTGGAGCTGTCCCGTCAATGGGCCGGCATGACCGAAGGCAATATCCAGCGCCGCATCGTGCAGATGGTCATGGACGACGAGACTTTCGTGAAGGCCTTCACCGCCCGCTCCAAGGAGCTGTCGGCCAAGATCGACGCGGTCCAGAAGGAACTGGACGAGAGCATCAAGGAACCGGAAGGCGCCCGTCTGATCGACAAGATCGGTGAAGCGCGCAAGGCGTATCAGGACGCGCGGGACGTGCTGGTGAAGGAGAAGGCGGCCGGCAACGACATCAAGGCTGCCGCGGCCACCAAGCTGATCCCGGCGATGAATGCCTACCTGGAAAGCATCGATGTCTTCGCTGAACACACCCGCAAGCTGCTGCAGGCGGCTCGCGAAGAAGCGCAGGCCGAGGCCCAGTCCACCCGCACCCTGGTCATCACGCTGATGGTGATTGCCAGTGTGCTGGGCGTGATGGTCGCTCTGGTGATCACCCGCTCGGTGACCGAGCCGCTGCAGGAAGCGCAGACCCTGAGCCAGGCGATTGCCGACGGCGACCTGCGTCAGACCCGCGACGTGCAAGGCAGCGACGAGATGGCGCAGCTCAACCGCTCGCTGCAGGAAATGCAGAAGCGCCTGGCCGCGACCATTGCAGGCGTGCGCTCGGCGGCGGACGAAGTGCGTCATGCCTCCACCGAGATTGCGACCGGCAATGCCGACCTGTCCAACCGGACGGAGCAGGCCGCCAGCAGCCTGGAAGAGACCGGCGCCGCCATGGCGCAGCTGAGTGAAGGCGTGAAGCTCAATGCCGAAGCGGCCCGGGAAGCCGACAGCCTCGCCAAGACCGCCTCCGATGTGGCCGGTCGCGGCGGCGCGATGGTGGAGCAGGTCATCAGCACGATGAACGACATCCAGCAGTCGTCCAACAAGATTGCCGACATCATCGGCGTCATCGACGGCATTGCTTTCCAGACCAACATCCTGGCGCTGAACGCTGCGGTGGAAGCGGCACGCGCTGGCGAACAGGGCCGCGGCTTTGCGGTGGTGGCCGGTGAGGTGCGCTCGCTGGCGCAGCGCAGCGCCGAGGCAGCCAAGGAAATCAAGACGCTCATCTCCGCCTCGGTGGAGCGGGTGGACGGCGGCAGCCGGCTGGTCGGCGAGACGGGCGACACCATGCGGGACGTGGTGTCCAGCGTGCAGCGGGTGACGCGCATCATCGGCGAGATCTCGTCGTCCAGCGCCTCGCAGGCGCTGACGCTGGGAGAGATCGGCCAGGCGGTAACGCAGCTGGATCAGATGACGCAGCAGAATGCCGCGCTGGTGGAGCAATCAGCTGCGGCGGCGGAAAGCCTGCGGGATCAGTCCGCGCAGCTGGTGCAGGCGGTGGCGAGCTTCAAACTCAACTGAGGCGGATCAACGGCCGGAACCGATCGACCCCCGGCAGGCGAGGGATTCGGTGATTCGGTGATTCGGTGATTCGGTGATTCGGTGATTCGGTGATTCGG
>CBIHOT010000057.1:0-26999 GCA_966211495.1 uncultured Roseateles sp.
CCAGCGGCAAGCTGCACATGGGCCATGTGCGCAACTACACCATCAACGACATGCTGACCCGTCAGCTGCGGATGAAGGGCTACAACGTCCTGATGCCGATGGGCTGGGATGCGTTCGGCCTGCCGGCGGAAAACGCGGCGATGAAGAACAAGGTCCCGCCCGCGGCCTGGACCTACGACAACATCGCCTACATGAAGAAGCAGATGCAGGCGATGGGGCTGGCCATCGACTGGTCGCGCGAGATCGCCACCTGCAAGCCGGACTACTACCGCTGGAACCAATGGCTGTTCCTGAAGATGCTGGAGAAAGGCATCGCGGTGCGCCGCACCCAGGTGGTGAACTGGGACCCGATCGACCAGACCGTGCTGGCCAATGAGCAGGTGATCGACGGCCGCGGCTGGCGCTCCGGCGCGGTGGTGGAAAAGCGCGAGATCCCCGGCTACTACCTCAAGATCACCGACTACGCCGAGGAACTGCTGGCCGCCGTGGCGGACCCGCAGGACAAGAATTACCTCGCCGGCTGGCCCGAGCGTGTGCGCCTGATGCAGGAGAACTGGATCGGCAAGAGCGAGGGGGTGCGTTTCGCTTTCCCGCATGAGATCAAGGGCGCCGACGGCGCGCTGATCCAGGACGGTCGCCTGTACGTCTTCACCACCCGTGCCGACACCATCATGGGCGTCACCTTCTGCGCCGTGGCGCCGGAGCATCCGCTGGCCACCCATGCCGCGTCGCTCAAGCCGGAGCTGACCGCCTTCATCGAGGAATGCAAGCAGGGCGGCAGCACCGAGGCCGAACTGGCCACGCAGGACAAGAAGGGTGTGCCCACCGGCCTGTTCGTCACCCATCCGCTGACCGGCGCGCAGGTCGAGGTCTGGATCGGCAACTATGTGCTGATGAGCTATGGCGATGGCGCCGTCATGGGCGTGCCCGCGCACGACGAGCGTGACTTCGCCTTCGCCCGCAAATACGGTCTGCCCATCCGTCAGGTGGTGGCCGTCGAAGGCGAGACCTACTCCACCGAAGCCTGGGCCGACTGGTACGGCGACAAGCAGCGCGGCGTGACGATCAACTCCAGCGAGCTCGACGGTCTGACCTACAAGGCCGCCGTCGACAAGGTCGCTGGCCTGCTGTCCGCCAAGGGCCTGGGGGAGAAGAAGACCACCTGGCGCCTGCGCGACTGGGGCGTGAGCCGCCAGCGCTACTGGGGCACGCCGATCCCCATCATCCACTGCGAGAGCTGCGGCCCGGTGCCGGTCCCCGAAAAGGACCTGCCGGTGGTGCTGCCGGAAGATTGCATCCCCGATGGCAGCGGCAATCCGCTCAACAAGCGCGCCGACTTCCTGAACTGCAGCTGCCCGAGCTGCGGCAAGCCGGCCCAGCGCGAGACGGACACGATGGACACCTTCGTGGACAGCTCGTGGTACTTCATGCGCTATTGCGACGCCAGCAACAACGGCGCCATGGTGGGCGCTGGCAGCGATTACTGGATGCCGATGGACCAGTACATCGGCGGCATCGAACACGCCATCCTGCACCTGCTGTATGCGCGCTTCTGGACCAAGGTCATGCGCGACCTGGGCCTGGTGAAGTTCGACGAGCCCTTCACCAACCTGCTGACGCAGGGCATGGTGCTCAAGGGTGCGTTCTTCCGCAAGCCGCCGGAAGCCGGCAAGAACTACTACTGGGAACACGAAGTCGACGTGACCCGCAATGAGCATGGCCAGCCTACCGGCGGCACGCTCAAGGCGGACGGTCTGCCGCTCGAATACGAGATGACGACCATGTCCAAGTCGAAGAACAACGGCGTGGACCCGCAGGCCCTGATCGACCAGTACGGCGCTGACACCGCCCGCCTGTTCGTGATGTTCGCCGCACCGCCCGAGCAGACGCTGGAGTGGAACGACGCCGCCGTGGAAGGCGCCCACCGCTTCCTCAAGCGGGTGTGGGGCTTCGGCGCCAAGCAGGCCGATGCCATCAAGGCGGCCGGCAAGGACTTCTCCGCGCTGGGCGACGAAGCCAAGGCGCTGCGCCGCGAGGTGCATCTGGTGCTCAAGCAGGTCAGCTACGACTACGAGCGCATGCAGTACAACACCGTCGTCTCTGGCGCGATGAAGCTGCTCAATGCGCTGGAAGGCTTCAAGGGCACGACGGCGGGCGACCATGCGGTCATCCGTGAAGGCTTCTCGGTACTGCTGCGGGTGATCTACCCGGCCTGCCCGCACATCACCCACGCGCTGTGGGTGGACCTGGGCTTTGCGGCCGAGCTCGGCGACCTGCTGGACGCCGCCTGGCCGGCGGTGGATGACAGCGCCCTGGTGCAGGACCAGATCGAGCTGATGCTGCAGGTCAACGGCAAGCTGCGCGGCGCCATCAAGGTGGCCGCCGGTGCCGACAAGGCCGCCATCGAAGCGATTGCGCTGGCCAGCCCGGACTTCGAGAAGTTCTCGGAAGGCAAGGCGCCGAAGAAGGTCATCATCGTGCCGGGTCGTCTGGTCAACCTGGTGGTCTGAAGCATGCAGCGCCGTCATCTGCTCAAGGCTTGTGCTGTGGGTGCCGCTGGCGGTGCTGCAGCCATGCTGGCCGGTTGCGGTTTCGAGCTCCGCAAGGATCCCGAATACCACTTCAAGACCCTGGCCCTGCGAGGCTTCATCCCGCATTCACCGCTGAGCCAGGAGCTGCGCCGCCAGGTGCAGCGCAGCACCCTGCAGCTGCTGGAAGATTCCAACCGGGCCGACGTGATTCTGGAAGTCGAACGCGAAGTGCGGGACAAGACCTCGGTGGCCACCACCACCGCCGGGCAGATCACCGAATGGCAGTTGCGCCTGCAGCTGGACTATTCGCTGCGCACGGCCGGCGGTGAAGTGCTGCTGCCCCGCACCGAGCTGCGCCTGACCCGCGACATGAACTACAGCGAAAGCGCCGCCCTGGCCAAGGAGCAGGAGGAGGCCTCGCTGCAGAAGGCGATGCAGGTGGAAGCCGTGGGCCTGCTGCTGCGCCGTCTGGCCGCCGTGCGCCTGCCCGCCTGAGATGCAGATCAAAGCCGAAGCCCTGGCGGGCCATCTGGCCAAGGGCCTCAAGCCGGTCTACACGGTGCACGGGGATGAGCCGCTGCTGGCCCAGGAAGCCGCCGATGCCCTGCGGGCGGAAGCGCGCCGGCAGGGTTATGGCGAGCGTCAGGTGTTCATCGTCAGCGGCGCCTACTTCGATTGGGGGCCGGTGATTGCCGCCTCCCAAGCGATGAGCCTGTTTGCGGAGCGGCAGCTGATCGAGATCCGCATTCCGGGGGGCAAGCCCGGCAAGGACGGCTCGGAAGCGCTGCAGCGCTACTGCGAAGGCCTGCCGCCGGATGTGCTGACCCTCGTCACCCTGCCCCGCCTGGACAAGACCCAGCTCTCCAGCGCCTGGTTCACCGCGCTGGATACCGCCGGCGTCACCGTGCGGGTGGATCCGGTCGAGCGGCGCGAGCTGCCCGCCTGGATCGCCCGTCGCCTGCAGCAGCAGGGCCAATCGGTGGCCGCCGGGCCGGAAGGGCAGCAGGCGCTGGAATTCTTCGCCGACCGGGTGGAAGGCAACCTGCTGGCGGCGCATCAGGAACTGCAGAAGCTGGCGCTGTTGCATCCCCCCGGTGAATTGAGCCTGCAGCAAATCGAAGCGGCCGTGCTGGACGTGGCCCGCTTCGATGTCTTCAAGCTCAGCGAGGCCCTGCTGACGGGCCGGGTCGCCCGGGTGCTGCGCATGCTGGACGGCCTCAAGGCCGAAGGCGAAGCCGCCGTGCTGGTGCACTGGACCATGGCCGAAGACATTCGCGCCCTCAAGCGGGTGTGGGATGCCGTCGCCAGCGGCAAGCCTCTGCCGATGGCCCTGCGGGAAGCCCGCGTCTGGGGCCCGAAGGAGCGGCTCTTCGAGCGGCTGGTGCCACAACTCGGCGGCGCGGCCCTGTCTCGCCTGCTGGTGGCCGCGCAGATCTGCGACGGCATCGTCAAGGGCCTGCGCCATCCCGACTGGCCGTCCGACCCGTGGGAAGCCCTGGGTCGGCTGGCCATGATGCTGGAGCAGGCATTGCGACCGTCCCACGCCTCTTCCAATGCCCCCGCCGCCGCCAAAACCCGCTATGGTTGAAGCCTGACGACCTTCAGGCTTTTCACCATGCTCCACCGCTCCGCGACCGTTGACCTGTCGTTGATGGCGCTCGCCGTCGGCCTGCTGGCGGGGCTGTCCGAACCGGCCCAGGCCGCCGCATGGACGCTGCAGGTGAAGGACGCCGGCGGCAACCCACTGCCCGGCGCCGTGGTGGCGGTGGAACTCAAGGGCCAGCCTGCTGTGGCGCCTGCGGGCACCAGTGCCCAGATGGCCCAGCGGGACCGGCAGTTCCAGCCGAGCACCCTGGTGGTGCAGACCGGCACCGCCGTCAGCTTTCCGAACTTCGATACGGTCCGGCACCATGTGTATTCGTTCTCGCCGATCAAGCGATTCGAACTGAAGCTGTATGCCGGGACGCCCGCAGAGCCGGTAGTCTTCGACAAACCGGGCGTTGCCCAGCTCGGATGCAACATTCACGACAAGATGACCGCCCGCATCATCGTGGTGGACACCCCCCTTTTCGCCACCACAGACAGTCAAGGACAAGCCAAGCTGGAGCTGCCGCCCGGTCAGCACCAGGTGGCCCTTTGGCATGTCCGGCTGGGCAATGATGCGCCCCGGAGACAGCCCTTGAACGTGCCGGCCGGCCCTCCGGGCAGCCTGGCGCTGGAGCTGCGTGACTGATGCGCTGGCCGGACTTCCTCAACCTTCGCCGGTTGGAAGGGCGCATCGTCGCGCTGTTCCTGGCCTTGTTGCTGGCAGTCCAATGCATCAGCCTGCTGCTGCTCAACCAGGGTATCGACCGCAATGCCCGGGCCTCGGTCCGTGAGGAACTGGCCTCCGGCGAGCGGGTGTTCGACCAGCTGCTGCGGCAGGACGCCCAGCAGCGGGGCCTGGTGGCCAATCTTTTGCAGGCGGACTTCGGTCTGCGTCGGGCACTGGCCGAAGGCGTCACCGGCGATGAGCTGACCAGCACCCTGCAGGACGTCTTCACCAATCTCAGCGAGCGGGGAGAAGCGAGCTTCATCGGTTATGCGGACGAGCGCCTGCGTCTGGTCACCGCCACCGATCCCCTGGCCCGTCTCGTGGCGCCGCTGCTGCCCGGCATGACGCTGGACGACGCCAGTGCCCGCCCCAGCCATCTCGTCCTGCTCAAGGGCAAGGCCTACCAGGTGGTGGTGGCGAAGCTGCGCGCCGCCGGCCTGGGCGGCTGGGTCTTCATGGGCTTTGAATTGCGCCAGGAGCAGCTCCAGGAGCTGCAGCGGATCGCTCACATCCAGGGTGTGTTGCTGGCCCGGGTGGACGGGCGCTGGCAGGTGCTGTCGAGCGTGATGGATCCGGCCCACCATGCAGCCCTGATGGCCTCCCTGCCGGGAGGCCTGGGTGACGATCCAATGACCCTGCATCTGACGCTGGGAGAGGAGCAATACCAGGCCCGTCTGCAGCGTCTGGACCATGCGGGAGATGCCAACCAGACCATGGCCTCGCTGCTGCTGCGGTCGGTGGACGAGGCCCGTGCGCCCTATCGGCAGCTGCAATGGTCCCTGCTGGGCCTGAGCCTGGCCGGCGTGGCGGCATTTGCGCTGGGCGCGGTGCTGACCGCGCGCCGCATCAGCGGGCCGGTGAAGTGGCTGGCGCATGAGGCGCAGCGACTCGGTCGTGGCGACTATGAACAACCGGTGGCCCGCCCGTCCGGCGACGAGATCGGTGACCTGGCCGAAGCCTTCGAGACGATGCGGGTGGGCATCCGGGAGCGCGAGGAACAGGTGAACCGGCTGGCCTTCTGGGATCCGCTGACCGACCTGCCCAACCGCGAGCAGTTCAGCCAGGCCCTGACCCGCCGCATTGGCGACAGCGAAGACCGCTTCGCCCTGGTCATGCTCAACCTGGACCGCTTCAAGCATGTGAACGACGTGCTGGGCCGCGCCTTCGGCGACCGCCTGCTGCGGGCCGTGGCCGAGCGGCTGCAACGACTGCTGAAGGACCAGGCGCGCCTCATTGCGCGCCTCAGCGGCGACGAATTCGTGTTGATGGTCGAAGGCGCTGGCGCCACCCGCGCCGAATCCGTCTGCCACCGCATTCAGCGGGACTTTGAAAAGGCCCTGACCATCGACGACCAGACGGTGGACCTCTCCGCAGGTCTGGGCATCGCCCTGTATCCGCAGCATGGCCGGGACATGAGCGTGCTGATGAGCCGCGCCGAGCTGGCGATGCATGCGGCCAAGCGCAGCCAGAGCGGCTTCCAGATCTACGCGCCCAGCATGGATGCGGCCAGCCAGGAGTCACTGTCGCTGATCAGCGAGCTGCGGCAGGCGATCGAGAACCACGAACTGCGGCTCTATCTGCAGCCCAAGGTCGATCTGGCCACGCAGCGAATTGGTGGCGCAGAGGCGCTGGTGCGCTGGCAGCATCCGGTGCGCGGGCTGGTGCCGCCGATGGACTTCATTCCCTTTGCCGAGCAGACCGGTTTCATCCGCCAGATCACCAGCTGGATGCTGCGGGCCGCGGCAGAGGCCTGGCTGGCGCTGCATCGGCAGGGGCTGGCGGTGCCGATCAGCGTCAACCTCTCCACCCGCGACCTGATGGACCAGGACCTGCCGATCAAGATCGCCGACCTCGCCGGCGGCGTGCCGCCGTCCGCGCTGTGCCTGGAGATCACCGAAAGCGCCATCATGGACGATCCCCAGCGGGCCCTCCAGACGCTGGAGCAGTTGCATGCGCTGGGCTTCAAGTTGTCCATCGACGATTTCGGGACCGGGTATTCGTCGCTGGCCTATCTGAAGCAGTTGTCGGTGGATGAGCTCAAGATCGACCGCAGCTTCGTGATGGGCATGGAGAAGGATCTGGACGACGCGAAGATCGTGCGGTCCACCATCGAGCTGGCCCACAACCTGGGACTGCGGGTGGTGGCCGAAGGGCTGGAAACCGGCAAGGCCTGGACCCTGCTGGAGACGCTGGGCTGCGATCAGGCGCAGGGCTACTTCCTGGCGCGGCCGATGCCCAGCGACCAGTTCGGCGTCTGGCTGCGCGACTGGGAGCCACCGGATCTGGGCGATGCGGTGGCCAATACGGTGCTGGCTGGGCTCTGAGCCGGGCTTCAGCTGTCCCGATCTTCCAGCGCGTCGCACAACGCCTGCAGGCCCGCGCGCACCGTCTGTGTCCGCACGGCGTGACGATCGCCGCTGAACAATTCCTTCCACACCCGCACCGGCTGGCGACCATGCATCAGCGCCAACCAGACGGTGCCGACCGGCTTGGCTTCGCTGCCGCCGCCCGGGCCCGCCACACCGGTCACCGCCAGGGACCAGTCCACCGGGGCGTGGGCCACGAGGCCGCGGGCCATCTGCTCCGCCACTTCGCCGCTGACCGCGCCATACAGGTCGATCATGGCGGCGGGCACGCCCAGCAGCTCGGTCTTGGCCTGGTTGCTGTAGCTCACCACGCCGCGCTCGAACCACTGGCTGGAGCCCGCCAGGCTCGTGCAGGCCGCCGCGATCAGGCCGCCGGTGCAGGACTCGGCGGTGCCCATGCGTTCCCGCCGCTGGATCAGCGCCAGGGCAATGCGTTCGATCAGCTCGGATTCTTCGGGCAGCACCATGGGAGTCTCCTGGTTCAATGCAACACCTGGCGGGCCACCGCCAGCACCAGCAGGGTACATCCAGCAGCGACCAGATCGTCAAACATGATGCCCAAACCCTGACGCGCACCGATGCGTTCCCCCGGCACCGCCTTGAACAGCCGGTCCGCCCAGCCGACCGGTCCGGGCTTGACCGCGTCGAAGTAACGGAACAGGCCGAAGGCCGCCGCCTGCCACAACAGGCTGGCCGGCATCAGCAGCCACAGGATGAGCCACATGGCGAGGATCTCGTCCCAGACCACCGAGCCCGGGTCGCTCACCCCCAGATGCTGCGCGGTGACGGTGCAGGCCCACCAGCCGATCAGGAAACCCGCCACCAGCACACCCGCCCATTGCAGCGGAGTGAGAAACGGGTAGAGCAGCAGGAAGCCCGCCCAGCCCCACAGGGTGCCGACGGTGCCAGGCGCCTTGGGAGAGAGGCCGCTGCCGAAGCCCAGCGCCATCCAGCGCGCCGGGTGGCGGAACATGAAGCCGAAGGTGGGGCGGCGCGGCGCAGTCGGGGCGGGCGGAGCAGCCGGGGCAGCCGAGGCAAGCGCGGCGGCAGGGCTCAAGTCCTCCGGTGGCTGGCTCTCGGGCTGGCTCTCAGGCTGGCTTCCGGGACGGCTCTCGAGCTGACTTTCGGGTCGGCTCTCGGGCCCGTTCATCGGAGCATTGGTGTCATCGAGAGGTGAAGGGATCATGACTTGAAGTGATCAAAGCTCTGCAGCGTGAGGTCGAGCAGACGGCCTTCGCCATCCACCACCCGCAATCCAGGCTCGCGCTCGATGCGTCCGATGCGGTAGACCGGGGTCGCGGCTTCCCGCGCGGCGTCCAGCACCCGGCTGCGGTCCTGCGCCGCCGCGGTGAACACCAACTCGTAATCATCGCCGCCGGTGAGCAGGCACAGGCGCTGCAGGTCTTCCGGCATCCCGCCCAGCACCGAGGAGCGCGGCAGGTCCGCCAGATGCAGCCGCGCGCCGACCTGCGACCGGTGCAGGATGTGGCCCAGGTCACCGGCGAGGCCGTCGGACACGTCGATGGCGCTGCTGGCCAGCCCCCGCAGCGCGCGGCCCAGGGCGACACGCGGCTGCGGCAGCTCCATCGCCTGACGCACCGCATCGAAGGCGTCCCCGGGCAGCGAGACCGTGCCGCGGAAGACCTCCAGCGCCAGGCGCGCATCGCCAAGCAGGCCACTGACCCACAGGTCGTCATCGACCCGCGCGCCGGAGCGCAGCAGCGCCTGACCATGCGGCACTTCGCCCATGATGGTGATGTTGATGTTCAGCGGACCTGCGGTGGTGTCGCCGCCGGCCAGCACCACGCCGTGGGCATCAGCCAGCGAGAACAGCCCTTCGGAGAAGCCTGCCAGGAAGGTCTCGTCCACCTTCGGCAGCGCCAGTGACAGGAAACAGGCCCGGGGACTGCCACCACTGGCGGCCAGATCGCTCAGGTTCACCGCCAGGGCCTTGTGGCCGAGTCGACGCGGCGATACGGTGGACAGGAAATGCCGCCCCTCCACCAGCATGTCGGTGGAGACCAGCCACTGATGGCCAGGGGCGGGCGTCAGCACCGCGCAGTCGTCACCGATGCCCAGCGCCACGGTGGCGCCGGCCGTCGGCCCGGGACGCGCAAAGTAGCGCGCGATCAGATCGAATTCACCCATGGGCGGCATTGTCGCCGCGCAGCAGGTTGGAGAGTTCGACTGCGGACTTCACATCCATCTTCTCGAACACCCGGGCGCGATGCACTTCCACCGTGCGCACGCTGATGTTGAGCTGGTCGGCGATCAGCTTGTTGGGCAGGCCCTGCACCACCAGCTGCATCACTTCGCGTTCGCGCTCGGTCAGCTCGGCGACGCGGTGGCCCAGCACCGCCTGCGCATTGCGGGCCTCGATGGCCTCGCTGCTGCGGGCCAGCGCCTGCTCCACGCGATCGACCAGAGCGTTGTCCGAGAAGGGCTTTTCGACGAAGTCATAGGCGCCCTGCTTCACCGCGGCCACGGCGGTGGGCACGTCGCCATGGCCGGTCAGGAAGATGACCGGCAGCGTGTGCAGCAGGCCGCGCTCCACCAGCCGCTCGAACAGCGCCAGTCCGCTCATGCCGGGCATGCGCACGTCCAGCAGCAGGCAGCTGGGGGCATTGGGCCAGTCGGCGCCCTGGCGGGGCAGGCTGTCCAGCATCGACTCGAAGGCTTCGGCGCTGCCAAAGCCTTCTGACAGCAGACGGCGGGAACGCAGCAGCCACGACAGGGCGTCGCGCACCACATCCTCGTCATCCACGAGATAGACCATCGGCAGGGACTGCGGCTTCATGCGGAGGTGTCTCCAGTAACGGTGGACCGGGCGCCACCGACCGTATCCTCGCACGGCAGGCTGAACCGGAACTCGGTGCCGGTGGGCGAATCGGGCGCTACGCGGCTGTCGAAGTCCATCGCGCCCCCATGCTGCTCCACCACCGTGCGGCACAGGCTCAGGCCCAGGCCCATGCCTTCGGTGCGGGTGGTGAAGAACGGGGTGAACAGCTGGCGGGCCACTTCCGGCGGAATGCCGGGCCCGCGGTCGATGACGGCAATGCTGAGCCAGCGCGGCTGCAGGGGACGCACCCGGATCACCAGCAGCCGCTCGGCCAGCGGCACCGGGCCGTCCATGGCCTGGATGGCATTGCGGGTGAGGTTGAGCAGCACCTGCTCCACCATCGTCCGGTCGCAACGCACACGCGGCAGATGCTCCGGCAGATCCAGATCGATGCGGGTGCCGCTCTTGCGGGCCTGCAGGCGCACCAGCGGCAGCACCGCATCCATCAGCTGCTCGACCCGCACCCATTCCCGCGACTGCTCGCGGCGGCGCACGAAGTCATGCACGCTCTTGATGACGCGGCCCGCGCGCTCGGCCTGCTCGGCAATGCGGGTGACGGCCTGGCGGACCATGTCCGGCGTCTGCGGGTCGTCGGCCTCGCGCACCATCAGATTGATCGAGGCGGTGGCGTAGCTGGCGATGGCGGCCAGCGGCTGGTTCAGCTCGTGGCTGAGCAGCGATGCCATCTCGCCCACGGTGGCCAGACGCGCCGTCGCCTGCAGGCGTTCCTGCTGCTGGCGGGAGAGCTCTTCCACCTTGCGCTGCGCGCTCAGGTCCAGCACCGCGCTCATCCAGCCGGTTTGCTGGCCTTGCGCATTGAGCAGCGGCGCTTCGTAGATCATCACCGGAAAGCGCTCTCCGGTGCTGCGGGCGAAGACGGTTTCAAAACCCTCCCGCGGCGGCAGACCGGCTTCCCAACGGGCTTCACGATCGTGGTGACGACGCCAGTATTCCTCGATGAACTCCGGCGGCCAGTAGGGCGGCGCATGCGGCGGACGGCCGGTGCCCACCAGTTCTTCGGCGCCATAACCGACCATCGCGCAGAAGGCCGGGTTCACATAGCTGATGTTGCCGTCCAGGTCCCGCGCGCGCAGGCCGGTGATCAGCGAGTTCTCCATCGCCTGACGGAAGGCCAGCGCTTCAGCCAGCGCATGCTCGGCCTGGGCGCGGCGGCGGCCGTCGCGGGCCAGCACCAGCACCAGGGCCAGCAGCGCCAAAGACAGGCCCAGCACCAAAGCCGTGGCCAGATTCGGAATCAGCTTCGGTTTGCCGGCGCCGCTGTCCACCCGCAGTTGCAGGCTCACGCCCTGCAGATCCAGCAGCCGCTCGGCGAGGTAGAAGCCGCTGCCGCGGATCAGGCCGGTGCGCGCCAGTCGGGTGCCGTCACCTTCCACGAAAGACATCTCGAACTGTCGCGCCTGCTCCTGCGAAATCGACTCCTCCAGCAGGGCCCGCAGTCCCACCGTCGCCACCACATACGACGGTGGCTCGCCCGCACGCACCCGCGGCAGGCACAGGTCGGTGACCTCCAGCCCATCGCCGCCCGGCAGCGGCACGAAATAGGACCGCGAGAACAGCGGCGTGCCCTGACGCATCGCGCCGGCACAGGCCAGCTCGGTCTCCAGCTGCAGCTGCTCCCGCCCCAGGCGGGCAAACAGCGGCGGCAGGTAGGGGGACTCGACCACCCGCTCGATGCGGCGCTGCTGGTCCCGCGCCTCGATGCGCAGGATGATGCGGCTTTGTCGCAGCAGGCCCGTCGCATTGCCGCGCCACTCGGCGTCATGGGCCCACATGAGGCCCTGCAGCCCTTGCAGGTCGCGGCTCATGAGCTGCTTGGCGCGTGCCGCCACTTCGGTCGCCGCCTGGTCGGCAGACTCCTGCGCGCGCGAGGCCTCGTGGCTCAAGGTCAACGCCAGCAGCAAGGACTGTGCGATCAGCAGCAGGGCGACCAGCGCGCCCCACAACACGGCGCGGCGCCGACGGCGGGGTCTGGGCACCGGCGGCGACAAGGTGGACGGCGAAAGCGTGGACGGCATGGAAATCGAGAAATGTCGAGGAGGCGGCAGAAGGTGGCACGATCCTTCCGGATCGGCGCAGAACGGGACGGGGCCCTTCACCTCCCGCCTCGGGAGACCGCCAGGAGGCAGGCAGTATGCGCCCGCACAGCGTCGATGGGATGCGCGGTTTCGCGTATCCCAACCCGGCACACCGACATGCAGGATACGCATAGTACGTAGTGATCGTTGGCGGACGGGCTCCTACAATCCCCCACCCAACCCATTGCTGAAACAGCTGCGGCCGGGCGTATCGAGACGTTGAGACCGGCGTCAAAGCGGCGTCTACGTGGCGTCAACGTCCTGGCCATCAGGTCCTGGCCCCAACCGACTGAGTCCCTCATGTCCACGTCCGAAGAAAAACGCGCCGAACTGCGCAAGGCAGCCCTCGAATATCACGAGTTCCCCACCCCCGGCAAAGTGGCCATCGCGGCCACCAAGCAGCTGATCAATCAGCGGGACCTGGCGCTGGCCTATTCCCCGGGCGTGGCGGCGGCGTGTGAGGAAATCGTGGCCGATCCGGCCAATGCCTTCCGCTACACCTCCCGCGGCAATCTGGTGGCCGTCATCTCCAACGGCACCGCGGTGCTGGGTCTGGGCGACATCGGGCCGCTGGCGTCCAAGCCGGTGATGGAGGGCAAGGGCGTGCTGTTCAAGAAGTTCGCCGGCATCGACGTGTTCGACCTCGAGATCGACGAGAAGCACGACCTGGACAAGCTGGTGGATGTGATTGCCGCACTGGAGCCCACCTTCGGCGGCATCAACCTGGAAGACATCAAGGCCCCGGACTGCTTCTACGTCGAGCGCAAGCTGCGCGAGCGGATGAAGATCCCCGTGTTCCACGACGACCAGCACGGCACCGCCATCGTGGTGGGCGCGGCGCTGATCAACGGCTTGAAGGTGCAGGGCAAGGACATCAAGCAGGTCAAGCTGGTGACCTCCGGCGCCGGTGCCGCGGCCCTGGCCTGTCTGAACCTGCTGGTGAAGCTGGGCCTGCCCCGCGAAAACATCTGGGTGACCGACCTGGCCGGCGTGGTCTATCAGGGCCGTACCGAGCTGATGGACCCGGACAAGGCGGAATACGCGCAACCGACGGACGCACGCAGCCTGCGTGAGGTCATCCAGGGCGCGGACATCTTCCTGGGCCTGTCGGCGGGCGGCGTGTTGAAGGCGGACATGGTGGCCACGATGGCCGCCAATCCGATCATCTTTGCCCTGGCCAATCCGACGCCGGAAATCCTGCCGGAGGAAGTCAAGCAGGTCCGTGATGACGCCATCATGGCCACCGGCCGGACCGACTATCCGAACCAGGTCAACAACGTCCTGTGCTTCCCCTACATCTTCCGCGGGGCGCTGGACAGCGGCGCGACCACCATCAATGACGAGATGGAAATCGCCGCCGTGTATGCGATTGCCGAGCTGGCCCAGGCCGAGCAAAGCGAGGTGGTGGCGGCGGCCTATGCCGGCGCCAATCTGAGCTTCGGCCCCGAGTACCTGATTCCCAAGCCGTTCGACCCGCGCCTGATGATGAAGATCGCGCCGGCGGTGGCCAAGGCGGCGGAAGCCTCCGGCGTGGCGCAGCGTCCCATCCAGGACATGAATGCCTACCTGGAAAAGCTGCAGAGCTTCGTCTATGCCTCCGGCACGACGATGAAGCCGATCTTCCAGATCGCCAAGAAGGCCATGCACAAGCGGGTGGCCTATGCCGAAGGCGAAGAAGAACGGGTGCTGCGTGCGGTGCAGGTGGTGGTGGACGAGAACCTCGCCCGCCCGACGCTGATCGGCCGTCCTCAGGTGATTGCCCAGCGCTGCGAACGCTTCGGCCTGCGTCTGCAGGAGGGTCGCGATTACGACGTGGTGAACACCGAGTTCGACCATCGCTATCGCGACTACTGGCAAACCTATCTCGAGATGACCCAGCGCAAGGGCGTGACCCAGCAGCTGGCAAAGATCGAGATGCGCCGCCGGCTGACGCTGATCGGCTCGATGCTGCTGCACAAGGGTGAAGTGGACGGGATGCTCTGCGGCACGTGGAGCAACACGGCGATGCATCTGCAGTACATCGACCAGGTGATCGGCAAGCGGGCCGGGGTGAAGAACTTCGCCTGCATGAACGGTCTGATCCTGCCCGGCCGCCAGGTGATGCTGGTGGACACACATGTCAATTACGACCCGACGGCGGAGCAGATTGCCGAGATCACCATCATGGCGGCCGAGGAAATGATGCGATTCGGCCTGAAGCCGAAGGCGGCGCTGCTCTCGCACAGCAATTTCGGGTCGAGCAACTGCCCGTCGGCGGTGAAGATGCGGGAAGCGCTGGCGCTGATCCAGCAGACGGCGCCGTGGCTGGAAGTGGATGGCGAGATGCATGGCGATGCGGCGCTGGATCCCAACTACCGCCAGCAACTGATGCCGAGCAGCACGTTGAGCGGGGAAGCCAACCTGCTGGTGATGCCCAACATCGACGCTGCGAACATCAGCTACAACCTGCTGAAGACGGCGGCCGGTGGCGGCATTGCGATCGGCCCGGTGCTGCTGGGTGCCGCCAAGCCGGTGCATGTGCTGACCCCCAGCGCCACCGTTCGCCGCATCGTCAACATGACCGCCATGGTGGTGGCAGACGCCAACGCAGCTCGCTGATGGAGCCCCCGGTTTTGCCCGCCGAGCGCGGGCCAAACCGCCCCCCAAGGGGGCTGCGGGCCGGCTTGGGGCGGCCCGGCGCCGGCCCTCTCGCTTCATGACAGCCCCGCTGGGACGGCGCTGCGCGCGTCCGGCGCGACTGGGTGCCACGGGGCGCGTCGGACGAAATTGCTGGTTTCAGCGTCTGGGTGAGCGGCGTTCGTGCGGGAGCACGGGGCTGCGATCAGTCAAAAGATGCCCCGTTTCAGGGGTATTGGGCGTGTCGGGAATTGCCCGACAGAAAAAGTTTGTAGAGGCTCACCACATGCTGAAGATGCTGTGACAACGTGAGCCAGCCTCATTCCCTGCGAGTGTGAGTGCGTGCCAACAATGCCGCTTTTTAGGGCATTGCGGCAGACCCTGGCTTGAGCATTGAGGGCCCTTTCTGTACCATTTCGGCTTCAGGATTCAGGGTAAACCCGTGTTTTCGCACAATCAAGGGCGCGTCGGAGCCGCTGGCCCCCGCCGAGGATGGCACTCCTTCTGGACAGTACTGGCCACGACCGCCACGCTGACCAGCGCCCTTTTGGGCACCACCGCCGCCCTCGCCCGGGAGAGCCGCGACACCAGCACCACCCGCGAACGGTGGGGTGACACGGTCGCCTTGCAGGCACTTCCCGCCGAAGCCCAAACCACCTATCAGCTTGTGCTGTCAGGCGGCCCCTTTCCCTACGAGAAGGACGGCGTCGTGTTCGGGAATCGCGAACGGCAATTGCCGGCCAAGGCACGTGGTTACTACCGCGAATACACCGTCAAGACCCCCAAGGCCCGCAACCGCGGCGCCCGGCGTCTGGTGTGCGGCGGCACCCCACCCACGAAACCTGATGCTTGTTATTACACCGACGACCACTACGTGAGCTTTTCGAAGATCACGCCGTGACCCGGCGGAACCCGCAATCTGTGACCATCTAGGAGGAACGCGACCATGCAATTGCAGACAGTCCGTCCCAACATCGTGCAGGCGATCAGAGCCTACCGGGTAGAGGACTTGATGCAGGCTGCTCAGGATGCCGGCCAGCATTTCCTGTACGCCAACCTGGCGGCAGCGGACACCAAGCAGGACGTGCTGGAAATGATCGCCAGCGCCTTCCTGTTCCCGGCGCACTTCGGCAAGAACCTGGACGCGCTCTACGACTGCATGACCGACCTCGTCCACAAGTCCGGCAGCCAGCCCGGCTTCGTGGTCGTCCTCGATCAACTGCCCGACCACGCCCGCTTCGACCGCGAAGCCCGCGAACAACTGCTCGACGTCTTCCGTGAAGCGGCGGACTTCTGGGGAGAAAGAAAAATACCCTTCAGGTGTTTTTATTCTTTTCAGTAGCCCGCTCCCAAGAAATCGGGTCATGGGAGCGGGCGACTGAGGTGGCCCCCGCAGAGAAGCCGGTGCTCAAGAGCACCAAGACCAATCCAAATCCCAACTTCGGCATGAACATGCCGATGATGTGCAGCGCCTTCGATACGTCCATGTGGCTCAACGCCGCCTGACGCATCCAGGACCCTGGGAACAAAAAGGCCTTCCGGCAGCGGAAGGCCTTTTTTTCGTCCAGCGGTCGCTGGAGATGTCAGAGCGACTGCGCCAGCGCCACGAATTCGGCCACCGGCACTTCTTCTGCACGGCGGTGCAGATCGAACTCGCCGCCATAGCCGCGAGCTTCCAGCCAGCGACCCAGACTGTGCCGCAGCAGCTTGCGCCGCTGGGAGAAGGCGGAGGCCACCATCTCGCTGAACAGCGTTTCGTCCAGCACCGCGGGCGTTGCCCAGGGCGTCATCCGGACGATGGCCGAATCCACCCGCGGCGGTGGATCAAAGGCTTCCGGCGGCACGTCGAACAGCGCCTCGACGTCATACCGCCACTGCAGCATGACACTCAGCCGTCCATACTCCTTGCCGCCCGGTCCGGCCGCCATGCGGTCCACGACTTCCTTTTGCAGCATGAAGGTCTGGTCCACCACCTGGTCCACCGACTGAAGCAGGTGAAAGAGGATGGGCGACGAGATGTTGTAGGGCAGATTGCCCACCACCCGGATCTTGCGACCCCGCTCCTGCGCCAGCGCCCCGAAGTCCACCTTCAGCACGTCGGATTCAATGACGGTCAGGTCGCCCCGCTTGCGCAGCTTGGCGGCCAGGTCCCGGTCCAGCTCCACCACCGTCAGCGGCTGGCTGCTCGCCGGCAGGCGCTTGAGCAGCGGCAGCGTCATGGCGCCCAGGCCCGGGCCGATCTCGACCATCGACTGGTCCTCGCCCGGGGCGATGGCATCGATGATGGCGTCAATGACGGCTTGGTCGGTCAGGAAATGCTGGCCGAAGCGCTTGCGCGCGATATGTTCCATGAGGTGTCAGCCGATCAGTCCAGCCACTCGCGCGTCTCGATGAAGGCGCGGGCGCGCAGTTCCTTCATCCAGTCCGAATAGGCATCTTCGTATTTGCGCTCGCGCAGGGCCGCGCGGGCCTGATCGCGCAGCTGCTTGTTGTCCAGCACCACATCACGACGCTCCAGCACCTGGATCAGGTGCAGACCGAAGCGCGACGCCACCGGATTGGAGATGCCGTTCAGCGGCAGCTGGTTCATCGCTTCCTCGAACTCGGGCACGAAGTTGCCGGGGCCGACCCAGCCCAGATCGCCGCCGTCCTGGGCGCTGCCGTCTTCCGAGTTGGCACGGGCCAGTTGCTCGAAGGTGGCGCGACCGGATTCGATCGCCCGCTTGAATTCCGCCAGACGGCGCGCCGCCTGATCCGGACTCAGCTGCTCCGACGGACGCAGCAGGATGTGCCGCGCATGCGTCTGCACGATGGTGTTGATCGAGCCCTTGCCCGCCTGGCGCTCCACCAGCTTGAGCACGTGGAAGCCCGCGGCCGAGCGCAGCAGCGTCGGGCGCAGTTCGCCGGACTTCAGGTCCCGCACCGCATCCACGAAGACGTCGGGCAGCTTGTCCGACGAGCGCAGACCGATCTCGCCGCCCTTGGACTTGTTCGCATCTTCCGACACGTCCTGCGCCACCTTGGCGAAGTCTTCGCCATTCTTGATGCGCTGCAGGGCGGCCTCTGCCCGGGCGCGGCGCTCTTCCACCACGCTGGCGGGGGCGCCTTCAGGCACCGGCACCAGCACCTGGGCGATGTTCAGCTGGGCGCGGTCCTGCAGCGCGGCTTGACGCTCGTCCAGGTATTTGTCGATGTCGCCGTCCGTCACCCGGATGCGACCCTGCACTTCACGCTCGCGCACCCGCTCGCTGAGCATCTGGTCCCGGAGGTTTTCGCGGAAGCGCTTGAAGTCGATGCCTTCGGCGGCAAGGCGCTTGCGCAGCTCGTCCATCGTCAGCTTGTTCTGGGTGGCGACGTTGGCCACCACACGGTCGAGTTCCGGCTCGTCCACACGCGGACCGTTCTCGCGGGCGTAGGTGGTGACCACCCGCTCGTCGATCAGGCTGTCCAGCGCTTGTTGGTGGATCAGTTCGTTGGTCGGATTCTCATTGCGGCGACGCGCTTCTTCCTTCATCCGCTCCTGGCGCTGGATGACTTCGGAGGCGGCCACGATGTCGGAGTTCACCACCGCAGCGATGTAGTCGCCGGGCTTGAGGGTGCGCTGCTCCACTGGCGGGCGGGCAGCGGCGGTGCGGGCGGCTTCGACTGCGGACGCTTCGGGAGCGGGCGCGGAAGCGGCCACCGGGCCCGACGCGGGACGCGCGGCGGCCTTGGCGGCAGCAGAAGCGCCCCCTTGCGCCCAGGCGACGGATCCGGCGCTGGCCGCCAGAACGAGAAGGGTGGCAGCGGCCAAAGGCTGGAGTTTTCGCATCGAACGCAGTTCAGTCATAAGTGCCAAAGGCCGAGCGTTCCGAGCTCAGCGAACGGTAACCGGGGATATTGTCTCTCAACACCTTCAGTGCATTCGAACCCAGCGGCGACAGGCCGACCAGCTCCAGTTGCAGGATCAGACGGGTATTGGTTTCGGCGCGGCCGGTGGCCTCACGCTCCACGCCCATGCGCAGGATCCAGCAGCCGGAGTCGTATTCGGCGCCGACCACCGAGTCGGTGAAGCGCTTGTCCCGCATCGAATACTGCAGGCGACCGGCGCCATACCAGGCGCCCTTACAGCCGGGTCCGCCGCTGACCGCCTTGCGGTCCGGGCCGAACAGCGGCCATTGCCACGCCAGCTCGAGCTGCTCGCTCTGGCCACGGGCCAGACGATAGGAGGCGCTGAGGGTGCGGAACGGGCCGGGCGAGTAACGCAGGCGCAGCACCGTCCGCTCGACCTTGCCGTCGGAGGAATTGAGCTGCAGCGTGCTGTCGGTCCACCAGGCCTGATTCAGGTGGGCGGAGCCGAGCAGCACCACGTCGGAGAGACGGTGGGTCTGCGGCGTGCCGTCCGGGGTGATTTTCTGGTCGCGCAGCAGGTAGCGCTGCACCATGCCCAGGCGCAGCTGTTCCTCGCCGCGCTCATCTTCGATCCAGCGGGTGGTGGCACCGAAGGCCACCATGTGGGCGTCGCTGACGCGGTCCACGCCGGAGAACTGGTTCTCGGCGAAGACGGAGTCGAAGTTGTAGTCGCGCGGGGCCGAATCGAAATTCGGCACGTCGGTCTGGTCGCGGTACGGCGTGTTGACGTAGAGCAGGCGCGGCTCCAGCGTCTGGCGGGCGTTCTGGCCGAACAGCGTGGTGTCGCGTTCCAGAATCCAGCCGTGATCGACGCTGAAGGTGGGAATGGTCCGGCTGATCGAACGCTGCCCGTTGAGCAGCGGCTGATCGGTGTGATAGCTGGCCGAGTTGAGCGAGACCTTCGGAATCAGCCACCAGGCCGCACCGCTGAAGGGCAGGCTCAGATGGCCCAGCATGTGCATCCGCTCGCCGGTCTGCGTCTGGGAGCTGAGCGAGCCGGTGGGCAGGTCGAAGCGGTTGTATTCCACCTCGACACCGCCTTCCAGCCGCGCCCGGCGGCCGGTGGGCAGATACCCGGCCAGGACCGAGTCATCCGCACCGGTCTGCAGCCGCATGCCGATCTGCGGCGACCGCTGGTAGGGCGAGACGAACTGGTCGCTGGCCTCGGGCACCTGCAGGGCCTGCCAGTGCTGGACACGGGCGTAGGTCTGGACGTCGCCCCAGTTGAAGTTGAAATCCTTCTGGGTCTTGAAGTCCTGCTGCAGCAGACGCGGGGTCTGCGTGCTCATGCGGCGGCGGAAGTCCTTCCAGTAGTCTTCATCGGACACCCGCTCGGCATTGATGTCGTAGCGCCAGGAGTCGGAGAAGTCGCCCTGGTTGATCAGCCGCAGGTCCCAGCGGGAGCGGCCGTACACCCTGTCGTTGGGCAGCCAGGCGAAGTTCACCGCGCCGCGGTGCTGCATCTCCAGATAGCGGAATTCGCTGTCCACGCCGGCACCGCGCTTGGTCATCACATACGGCGTGAAGGTGGCGTCCCGGTTGGGGGCGATGCTCCAGTAATACGGCTGGCCGAATTCGAAGCCGCTGCGGTTGTCGATGTTGACGTTGGGCGGCAGCAGGCCGGACTTGGGCTGATCGCCCAGCGGAAAACTCAGCGACGGCGCGGCGAGGATGGGCACACCCAGGAACTGCACGGTGGCACCCTCGGCGACGCCCTCACCCTTTTCGAAGTCCAGCTTCAGGCTTCTGGTGATCAGCACCCAGTCGCGCTTGCGCTCGCCGTCTTCCGACACCGGGCAGGTGCTGTAGGTGGCCTCATCGGCCTGCATCTTCTGTTCACCCAGGAAGCGCAGGACCTTGGCGCTGCCGCTGCCGCCGGTGGTGGAGAAGAAATAGTTGGGGCTTTCCAGCTGACCTTCGAAGCGATCCACGAACAGGCTCAGCGACGGGCCGCGCAGCACCGCGCCGTTCTGGCTCAATTCCACATTGCCGTCGGCGGTGGCCAGATCCTGCTCATGGTCGTAGCGCAGGCTGCGGCTCTTGAGCAGCAGGCTGCCATAGCGCAGTTGCACATCCCCTTCAGCGGTGGAGAGCTGGTCGACCTCGGAGCTGATCCGGTCGGCCTGCAGCGCCATGGCAGGACGAACGTCCTTGCGCCGCGTCTGGTTCAGCTGTTTGGACGGCTTGAGCGCCAGCGGTTCGCCGGCGGATTCCTGCGCGAACGCACTGGGCGCAGCGGGCAAGGCCACAGCCAGCAGGGCTGCCAGGGGCAAGGGGCGGAGTCTGAAAACCGATGAGCGCATCAAGCAGGGCGGCGTCTTGCGGAGGTCGAGGCAGCCACGCGAGAACGCGAGGCGCTGCCCAGGGTTTGTAGAATCATTATCCACGAGGCGGGCCGCCCGCCCCGCACGTCCTCCCCTCAAGCGCTCATGACCCTTTCCGTCCCGCCGGTGACCTGGCCCGATCCCCAACGTGCCACGCAGTTCCAGGCCTGGCTGACCCCGCTGGTGGCGGCCCATGGCCTGCTGCCGGAGACGCTGGGCGCTGCCAGCAGCGATGCCAGCAGCCGTCGTTATCTGCGCCTGCAGACCCGGGACGGCGGCAGCCGCATCATCATGGACGCGCCAGCCACGCCGAATCAGGTGGCGGCCTTTGTCGCGGTGGGCCGGATGATGGCCGACTGCGGGCTGCATGTGCCGACGCTGCATGCGCATGACGAGACCCTGGGCTTTGCCCTGCTGGAAGACCTGGGCAGCACCCCCTATCTGCAAGCCCTGCAGGCGGCGCAGCAGGCCGGCGAAGAAGGTCTGGCCACCGCCAGGCGGCTGATGCAGGACGCGACCGGGGCCCTGCTGCGCTGGCAGGCCAGCGGGAACGGCGACGCTTTGCCCCGCTTTGACGAGGCGTTCGTGCGTCGCGAGTTGCAGATCTTCGTGGATTGGTGTGTCCAGGCCCACCACGGCAAGCAGTGGACGGCCAAGCAGCAGGACTACTGGGACCGCACGGTCACCGCGCTGGCCGCCAACATCGCGGCGCAGCCGATGGTGCCGATGCACCGCGACTACATGGCGCGCAACCTGATGGTCTGCCCGCGTGAGGGTGAGGCAGGCGTCGCGAGCAACAACGCAGCCAACATCAATGGCGTCCCGCTCCCCAATCCAGGCGTCCTCGATTTCCAGGACGCGGTGCTGGGCCCCATCACCTACGACATCGGCTCCCTGCTGCGTGACGCCTTCCTCTCCTGGGACGAAGCCGAGGAGATCGACTGGGCGGTGCGCTACTGGGAAGGCGCACGCCGCGCCGGCCTGTTCGGCCTGGATGCCAGCGGCGAAGACCCGCACGAGATGGCGCAGGACTTTGGTCTGTTCTGGCGCGCGCTGGAATGGACGGTGCTGCAGCGTCACCTGAAGATCCTGGGCATCTTCTGCCGCCTGAAGCATCGCGATGGCAAGCCGCAGTACGCGCAGGACCTCCCGCGCTTCTACGCTTACGTCATCAAGACGGCCACTCGCTATGTGGAGCTGTCCCCCCTGCTGCGGCTGATGGAAGACCTGCAACCGCAGTTGCTGCAGACCGGCTTCAGCCTGCGCTGAGCGGATCGCTTTCAGTCCCCGCTCGGCAGCGCCTCGACCGGGGCATCCGGCGCCTGGGCCGCTGGCCGCCAGGTCGGGCATCCCGCCGCGGCCAGCCACGGATCCTCATCCTTGCCGCCGAAGACCTCCAGCAGAAAGTCCAGAAACACCCGGGTGCGCGCCGGCATGAACTTGCGGCTGGGCATCGCCGCCCACAGCGTGTAGCTGTAGAGCCGCCACTCGGGCAGCACCCGTTCCAGCGCATGCTCCATCAAGGCATCCCCCGCCACGAAGGACGGCAGGCCGGAGATGCCCAGCCCATGCAGGGCGCAGGCATATTTGGTGTCGGTGGAGGCGGTGGCCAGCACGGGGCGTGAGGGCATCGCAAAGAAGCTGTCCAGTGGCTCGCCGTCACCGCCACAACGCTCGAAGGTGACCCCTCGGGACATCTCATGCACCGGTGGCAGCATCAAGGCGTGGTCCTTGAGTTCGGAGGGATGCTTCGGCCGCCCGCGGCGGGCCAGATAGTCGGGAGAGGCGCACAGGATGACCTCCGTGCGCGCCAGCCGCCGCGCAATGAAATCCCCCTGCAGGTCCCCCCGCGCGGTGATCACGGTCAGGTCAAAGCTCTCGTCAAGCGCCGTGACCGGACCGGGCACCGCCAGCTCCAGCGTCACATGCGGATAGCGGGCATGAAACCCCGCCATGTGCCGCGCCAGCTGGTGCACCGCGATGGCCGGTGGCATCAGCACCCGCAGGTTGCCGCGCGGATCGTTGACCGCGGCCGAGGCCAGAGCCTCGGCTTCTTCGATGTCGGTGAGGATGCGCCGGCAGCGCTCGAGATAGGACTCACCCACATCGGTGAGCGAGAGCCGCCGGGTGGTGCGGTTGAGCAGGCGCGCGCCCAGATGCTCTTCAAGGTCGGCAATCAGCCGTGTGACCACGGCCGGGGCCAGATCCAGGGCGCGGGCGGCGCCGGCGAGACTGCCTTCGTCGATGACGCGGGTGAACACCCGCATGGCTCTGACCTGGTCCATGCCGCTCCTCTCACCAGTGCACCGCGCCGTCCCGAGGCCGGGACGGTCACGGGGCTTACGGATGGGCGGCGATGACCTGGGCGACGGCGGCGGTCAGGCGCTTGCCGTAAGGCACATGCAGGAATTCATTGGGGCCGTGGGCATTGCTCTTGGGACCCAGCACGCCGCACACCATCATCTGTGCAGCGGGGAAGCTCTTCTGCAGCATGCCCATCAGCGGAATCGTGCCGCCCTGCCCAATGTAGCCGACCGGCGCATCAAAGTGGGCCTGGCTGGCTCGTTCCAGCGCCTGGCTGAGCCAGGGCGACAGGTCCGGGGTGTTCCAGCCATCGGCGCCAAACGCGCCTGCACGGCCGTCCGGCACGAAGCTCACCTTGGCGTTGTAGGGGGTGTTGTCCTCCAGCAGGGCTTTCAGGCGCAGAGCGGCCTCGTTGCCATCCACCAGCGGCGGCAGGCGCAGCGACAGCTTGAAGGCGGTGTAGGGGCGCAGCACATTGCCGGCATTCTTCAGCTCGGGGAAGCCTTCGGCCCCCACCACCGACAGCGTCGGGCGCCAGGTGCGGTTCAGCAGCACTTCCACCGGGTCGGTGGTGACCGGCAGCACCGGGCCGCCGTCGCCGCCGCAGGCCCACGGCATGCGCTTGTAGACCTCGTCCTTCAGGATGGCCGCGGTGGCACGGGCCTGTTCCAGACGGGCGCCGGGAATCTCGCAGTGGAAGCTCTCCGGCAGCAGGCGGCCGGTGGCCGAGTCTTCGAGACGGTCCAGCAGGTGACGCAGGATGCGGAAGGAGGACGGCACCGCGCCGGACGCATCGCCGGAGTGGATGCCTTCGGTCAGCACTTCCACCTTCAGCACGCCGGACACCATGCCGCGCAGCGAGGTGGTCAGCCACAGGCGGTCGTAATCGCCGGCGCCGGAGTCCAGGCACACCACCAGGGAGACGGTGCCCAGGCGGTCCTTCAGCGCGTCCACATAGACCGGCAGGTCGAAGGAGCCGGATTCTTCGCAGGTTTCGATCAGGCCGACGCAGCGCGGGCGAGGCACGCCCTGCTTGTCCAGCGCCATCAGCGCCGTCAGGGAGGCGTAGATGGCATACCCGTCGTCCGCACCGCCACGGCCATAGAGCTTGCCGTCTTCATACTTGGGCGTCCAGGGGCCCAGGTCATTGCGCCAGCCGTTGAATTCGGGCTGCTTGTCCAGGTGGCCGTAGAGCAGGACGGTGTCGGTGCTACCCGACTTGGTGGCCGGCAGTTCGAAGAAGATGACCGGCGTGCGGCCTTCCATGCGGATGACTTCCAGCTTCAGGCCGGGCACCTTCTTGCTTTCCACCCAGCTGGCGGCGTCCCGCACGACCTTGTCGATGTAGCCATTGGCGGCCCAGTCGGCATCGAACATCGGGCTCTTGGCCGGGATGGCGATGTAGTCGGTCAGGGCGGGGATGATTTCCTCGTCCCAGACCTGGCTGGCGTAGGCGCCCAGGGCGCTCACTTCATCGGGTTGCAGTGGCAACGACGGATCACGTGCGTTCATGACAGGCTCCTGCGCAGCCGGTGCGGCCGCCTTGGGTACAGAGATCGGATTTTAGAAGCGGGCCGCCAACCAGGATTTCAGGCGGGCAAAGACCTGCTCCTGCTCAGGTTCGTTGAAGATTTCGTGGAACAGCGGCTCGAACAGCTCGGCTTCCACACCGGAGCCGTCGCCGCTCTTGCGGGCCGCCGCCGCAAAGTTCGCGCTGCCGGCCGGGGCCACGCAGCGGTCCGCGCCGGCCCACATCAGCAGGGTGGGCACCGGCCAGCGGGCGGCGTGGGCCATGACCGCCGGGCCGGTGTCCGCCAGCATCTTGGCCAGCATCGGGGTGATGCGGTTGTGCACCAGCGGGTCTTCCTTGTAGTCCGCCACCACCTCCGGGTCGCGGGAGAGCCAGGCCGGATTCAGCCCATTGCCCACCGCCACATGCGGCATCAGCGGCAGCGTGGTGGCCAGCAGGCCGCGCTGCACCAGGGACATGCCCACATCCAGGGCCGGGGAGCTGAGCACCAGCCCATCCACCAGCCGGGACCATTCGGTCGGCACCAGGGCCCCGGCCACGAAGCTGGCCGCGACCGCGCCGCCCATGCTGTGGCCCAGCAGCACCAGCGGGCCCTGGTTCATGCGGGCGTCGCTGCGGACGGCATCGATGGCGCAGGAGAGGTCGCGCTGGAGGCTGTCGGACTCCGGAATGTCCCCGCGCGGCCCGCCAGACGCGCCGTGGCCGCGCTGGTCATAACCCACCACATGCCAGCCCCAGGCGTTCAGGCGCCGGGCGACGTGGGTATAGCGGCCGATATGCTCGCCGAGGCCGTGAACGATCAGTAGGGTGCCCTGCGGACGCTGGGCGGGGTCAGCGCCCCACTCCCGCCAATGCAGGGGCAGGCCGTCGTGGCCGGTCAGTGTTCTCATAGGTGGAAGTGTAGGATCCCTCGCCATGGGTCCGTCACCTTCCAACCGCTCTGTTGCTGCTGTTTCGCCCAATGATGTGCCGGATGCGCCCTCCGGGACCGTATCCTGCGGCGGGCAGCCCCCGGTACCGGCGGTTCAACTGCGTCCGCCGGACCTGCGCCCCTGGCGGGACGGTGGCACCGGCGTGGACCATGTGCACCTGCGTGATTCCGGCCGCCCCGGTCCCACGGTGATGCTGGTGGCGCTGACCCACGGCAACGAGCTGTGCGGCGCGCTGGCCCTGGACTGGCTGCTGCGCCACGACGTGCGCCCCCTGCGCGGACGGCTGGTGCTGGCCTTTGCCAACGTGCAGGCCTTTGACCGCTTCGACCCTGCCGAGCCCTTCGCTTCCCGCTATGTGGATGAGGACCTGAACCGGGTCTGGGATGACCCGGTGCTGCGCGGTCCCCGCCAGTCGGCAGAGCTGCAGCGTGCGCGGGCGCTTCGGCCCTTCATCGACGGTGCCGACCTGCTTCTGGACCTGCATTCGATGCAGGAACCAGGCGCCCCGGCCCTGACCATCTGCGGCATGAGCGACAAGAGCGTGCCGCTGGCGCGGGCTCTGGGCCAGCCGGCGACGCTGCTGGTGGACACCGGCCATGCCGCCGGCCTGCGGCTGATCGACCGTGGCGGTTTTGCCGATCCGGCCAGCCCGCGGCAGGCGGTGCTGGTGGAATGCGGCGCCCATTGGGAAACCGCGTCCGCCGACCTCGCCCTGGATGTGAGCCTGCGCTTTCTGCGCCACACCGGACTGGTGGACGCCGACTGGGCCGCCGCCCATTTGCGATGCCCGGCGCCGGATCGCCAGCGCCTGGTGCGGGTGGGCGAGGCGGTGACTGCCCGCAGCAACGCCTTCCGCTTCACACAGCCGGTCCACCACCTGATGGAGATTCCGAAGGCGGGGACGCTGCTGGCGGAAGATGCGGGGCAGCGCTGGACGACCCCGCACGACCACTGCGTGCTGATCATGCCGATGCTGCGACCGGGTCGCGCCGGTCAGACGATGGTGCGGCTGGGCCGCTACGAAGACGGACCGTCCTGAGCGACCAGTCCCGGGTGCTCAGGGGCGGCTGCTCACTGCCGATCGAACTTGAACACCGCCATGCTGGCGCGCAGATTGGGCAGGGTGCGCACGGCCCGTCCCGCCTGCACCCCAAAGCTGTCCAGCACCCGCAGGCCACATTTGCGGGCCAGCACTTCGAAGTCGGCATAGGTGCCGACGCGGATGTTGGGCGTGTCGTACCACTGGTAGGGCAGC
>CBIHOT010000058.1:0-26772 GCA_966211495.1 uncultured Roseateles sp.
GCATCGCGTTGGCGCCCAGGCGGCTCTTGTTCTCGGTGCCGTCCAGGTCGATCAGGGTCTTGTCCAGGAAAGCCTGTTCCGAAGCGTCCAGGCCCAGCACGGCCTCGGAGATTTCGGTGTTGATGTGTTCCACGGCCTTGAGCACGCCCTTGCCTAGGTAGCGGCTCTTGTCGCCGTCCCGCAGTTCGATGGCTTCACGGGAACCGGTGGAGGCGCCCGACGGAACGGCCGCACGGCCCATCACGCCAGACTCCAGCAGCACGTCGCATTCGACGGTGGGGTTGCCCCGGCTGTCGAGGATTTCGCGTCCGACGATGTCAACAATCGCGCTCATGAAACAGTCTCCAAAGTAAAAAAACTTTTGCGCCGCGCATGGTGCCAGCGATCGGTTACCACCGCTGAACAATCGACAGCCGACCGCCCCGGGCAGGGGCGTGCCGGGCCGGAGGCGTCAGACGCCGTCGACCACGATCATGCGCATGACGCCGGCGTTCTCACGCAGGGTCTTGGCGTGCTGGTAGGTGTCCGAGTGGTAGAAGCGCTTGGCGGCCTCGCGGTCGCTGAACTTCAGCACCACGAGCCTGCTGGGCGTCCAGGGGCCTTCGAGCACTTCAAACTCGCCGCCGCGCACCAGCACCTCCGCCCCATGTTCCTTCATCGCCTTGGTGCTCCATTCACGGTAGGCCGCCATCTGGTCGGCATCGGTCACGGTCACGTCGGCAATGATGAAGGCGGGCATGGGGCGCTTTCGGGTGGGACGGCGATCAGATCAGGGGCAGGGCGTCAGGCCTTGCCCGCTTGGCCGCCCTTGGTCTTGTGCTCGAGGGCGGCCTTGATGAAGGCGGTGAACAGCGGATGGCCGCCCCAGGGGGTGGACTTGAATTCCGGGTGGAATTGCACGCCCATGTACCAGGGGTGGACCGTGCGCGGCAGCTCGACGATTTCAGTGAGTTTCTCGCGCTGGGTGATGGCGGAAATCACGAGACCGGCGTCCTGCAGGCGGTCGAGATAGTGCTCGTTGGCTTCGTAGCGGTGGCGGTGACGCTCGGTCACCACCGGGCCGTAGATCTCGTAGGCCAGCGTGCCGGGCTTGACGTCCGAGCTCTGGGCGCCCAGACGCATCGTGCCGCCCAGGTCGGACTTCTCGTCGCGCTTCTGGATGGTGCCGTCGGCGTCCTGCCATTCATCGATCAGGGCGATGACGGGATGCGGCGATTCCGGCTCGAATTCAGTCGAGTTGGCGCCGTCCAGGTGGGCCAGATGACGCGCGTATTCGATGGTCGCGACCTGCATGCCCAGGCAGATGCCCAGGTAGGGGGTGCGGGTCTCGCGGGCGTACTGGGCCGCGCGGATCTTGCCTTCCACACCGCGCTTGCCGAAGCCGCCGGGCACCAGAATCGCGTCGTACTTCGACAGCTGGGCGACGCGGTCCTCATCCAGCGTTTCGGAGTCAACGTATTCGATATTCACGCGGGCATGGTTGTGAATGCCGGCGTGACGCAGGGCTTCATTGAGCGACTTGTAGCTGTCCGACAGGTCGGTGTACTTGCCGCACATCGCGATGGTGACTTCGGTCTTGGGATTCTCGACCTCATGCACCAGCGTGTCCCAGCGCTTCAGGTCGGTGGACTTGGTGTTGAGCTGCAGCTTGGTGCAGATCAGCTGGTCCAGACCCTGCTCATGCAGGACGCGGGGCACCTTGTAGATGGTGTTGACGTCCCACATCGAGATCACGCCGTATTCCGGGACGTTGGTGAACAGCGAGATCTTCTCGCGTTCGTCGTCGGGGATGCGGCGGTCGGCCCGGCAGAGCAGGGCGTCCGGCTGGATGCCGATCTCGCGCAGCTTCTGCACCGTGTGCTGGGTGGGCTTGGTCTTGAGTTCGCCGGCGGCGGCGATCCAGGGCACGTAGGTCAGATGCACGAAGGCCACGTTCGTCGGGCCGAGCTTAAGGCTCATCTGACGGGCGGCTTCGAGGAAGGGCAGGGATTCGATGTCACCCACCGTGCCGCCGATTTCCACGATGGCGACGTCCACCGCGTCCGGCGTGCCGTGACCGGCGCCGCGACGGATGTATTCCTGCATCTCGTTGGTGATGTGGGGGATGACCTGCACGGTCTTGCCCAGGTAATCACCGCGGCGCTCCTTCTCCAGCACCGACATGTAGATCTGGCCGGTGGTGAAGTTGTTGCTGCGCTTCATCCGCGTGGTGATGAAGCGTTCGTAGTGGCCGAGGTCCAGGTCGGTCTCGGCGCCGTCGTCCGTCACGAACACCTCCCCGTGCTGGAACGGGGACATCGTTCCCGGATCCACGTTGATGTAGGGATCCAGCTTGATGAGGGTGACTTTGAGGCCGCGGGATTCGAGCAGCGCGGCGAGAGAGGCGGATGCGATGCCCTTGCCGAGGGAGGACACGACACCGCCGGTGACGAAGACGTACTTGGTCATTGTCTTGCAGCGCCCTGGTTCCCTCGCATGGCACGCCTGGAAAAGGCGGGCCCAACATCGAAACACCCAAAAACGCCGTGGTGGTAAAGCGGCATTATATGCGTGTCCCAAGGCCCGACCCCGGCCGGGGAGAAGGGCGCTGTTGGTGACATGACACTCTTAGGTGGGCGCCCCAGGCAAGGTGGCGGAAGGGGCGGTTGCGTGGGTCGCTGCATGGGCCGATGCATGGGCTGGCATGCCGGCCGTCAACTGCATTTCGTCGAGCAGCGACAGCACCAGTTCCGCCGTGTCGTCCGGCCGTTCGAAGGGATAGAGATGGGTGCCTTCGAACCAGCGGAACAGGTCGCGGGCCAGTGCCTTCGATCCGGCGGCGCCGGCCTGGCGCAGTTCCTCCGATTGCGTGCCGGCGATGAACGCCACCGGGCAGCGCGGCGGATGGTTGCGCAGGATGCGGGGCAGGTTGTGCGGCAGGGTGTTGTAGATGCGGGTCTCGATGTCCCGGCTGAAGCCGAGCTTGATGCGGCCGTCCTCCAGGCGGTCGAAACCGCTGTCGATGTAGTCCTTCAGCACCCGGGGATCCCAGCGTGCGAACTTGCTCTTGGACGCGAAATGCTGGTGGACCTCGTCCAGGCTGGGCCATTCATGGCGCCGGCTGCGGGAGACCTTGCCGGGCGAGACGCGGTGGATGAACTTGGCCGCCTTGGCCATGCGCACGCTGTGCGCCCGCCAGCCGTCCACCACCGGCGAATCCAGCAGCACCACACCGGCGGCTACCGACGGCCGCTTGCAGGCGGCCAGCAGTGACACCATGCCGCCGAGCGAGTGGCCGGCCAGCACCACCGGGCCGTCCGGCTTCACCTGATCGTCGATGAAATGCAGCAGTTCATCACGCAGGTGCGGCCAATTGCTGGTGACCGGAAAGCGGGGGTCGTGGCCCAGGCGCGGCAGCGCATGCACCGTCCACCCGGCAGCCTCCCAGCGCTCGAACAGCACTCGGTAACAGCCGGCCGGGAAACCGTTGGCATGGGAGAAGACGAGGGTGCGCGACTTCAGCGTCGGTGCGTGGCCATGGGGATGAGGGTGGGCAGTGCTCATGGAAGTGGTCAATCAGTCCTTCAGCAAGGCCCCGCCCTCAGGAGCGGTGGCTGGCCATCGATTTGAGTTGATACAGCATCGCATGCGCCTCGCGGGGGCTGAGCGCATCCGGATCCACGTCCCGCAGGGCGTCCAGCAGCGGGGATTCCACTTCGGCGCTGGCGGACGGGGCCGGCTCCGGCGGTGGCGCGAACAGATCGATCTGGGTCTCGCCCTCGCTGGCGCGGGCTTCCAGGGCCTCCAGCGCCGCGCGTGCCTGACGCACGACCGGCGAGGGCATCCCCGCGAGCCGTGCCACCTGCACACCGTAACTGCGACTGGCGGGGCCGGGTTGGATTTCGTGCAGGAAGACGATGTCCTCGCCGCTCTCCACCGCCGACACATGCATGTTGACCGCCTGCGGATGTTTGGCCGGGAATTCGGTCAGCTCGAAATAGTGGGTGGCGAACAGGGTGAAGGCCCGACACTTGTCGTGCAGATGGGTGGCGATCGCCCCGGCCAGGGCCAGACCGTCGAAGGTGGAGGTGCCGCGGCCGATCTCATCCATCAGCACCAGGGATTGCTCCGAAGCGCTGTGGAGGATGGCGGCCGCTTCGGTCATCTCCAGCATGAAGGTCGATTGAGCGTTGGCCAGGTCGTCCGCTGCGCCGATGCGGGTGTGGATGGCATCGATCGGGCCCAGTCGGCAGCTCGTGGCCGGCACATAGGAGCCGATGGCGGACAGCAGCGCGATCAAGGCCACCTGACGCATGAAGGTCGATTTACCGCCCATGTTGGGGCCGGTGATCACCATCAGTTTGGTGCGGGCGTCCAGGCGGCAGTCATTGGCCATGAATTCACCACCACCGGTCTCGCGCAGCCGGGCTTCCACCACTGGATGGCGGCCGCCCTGGATGTCGATGCAGGGATGGCTGACGAAGTCCGGGCGGCACCAGTTGAGCGTGGCGGCCCGTTCCGCCAGGGCGGCCAGCACGTCCAGCGCGGCCAGGGAACGGGCCAGCCGGGCGAGGGTGGGCAGTTCTTCGGTCAACTGGTCGATGACGGCCTCGAACAGCAGCTTCTCGCGGGCCAGGGCCCGCTCCTGCGCCGAGAGGGCTTTGTCTTCGAAGGTCTTGAGTTCGGGGGTGATGAAGCGCTCGGCGTTTTTCAGCGTCTGGCGGCGCTGATAGTCCAGCGGCACCTTGTCCAGGCCGCTGGTGGTGACTTCGATGTAGAAGCCATGCACCTTGTTGAACTGCACCCGCAGGTTGCTGATGCCGGTGCGTGCGCGTTCGCGGGTTTCAAGGTCGAGCAGGAAGGCATCGCAGTTGTTCTGGATGGCGCGCAGTTCGTCCAGTTGCTCGTCGAAGCCGGTGGCAATCACGCCGCCGTCCCGCAGCAGCACCGCAGGTTCCTCCGCGATGGCGCGGATGAGCAACTCGGCCAGATGGGGCGAAGCACCCAGACCTTGGGATAACTCATCCAGCAGCGGGGCGCCCATCGGCACCGTCTGTGCGAGCTCCGGCAGGATCTGCAACGTGGCACGCAGGCCGGCCAGCTCCCGGGGGCGAACTTGCCGCAAGGCGATGCGGGCGGCGATGCGTTCCACATCGGACACCTGACGCAAGGCTTCGCGCAGCGGCTCGAAGCCGGTGGTCAGCAGTTCGGCGATGGCTTCCTGACGGGATTTGGCCGGCGCACGGTCGCGGGGAGGGTGCAGCAGCCAGTGACGCAGGGCGCGGCTGCCCATGCCGGTGCGACAGGTGTCCAGCAGCGACAGCAGGGTGGGGGACGTTTCACCGCGCAGCGTCTGGGTGAGTTCGAGATTGCGCTGCGACGCGGGCGGCAGGTCCAGCAGGTCGGTGGCGCGCTGCACCTGCAGGCTCTTCACATGCGACAGCGCGCGACCCTGGGTGTGCTCGGCGTAGGACAGCAGTGCAGCCGCGGCGGCGTGAGCGGCGGTTAATTCCTGCGCATTGAAACCTTGCAGGCTGGCCACCGACAACTGCTGGCAAAGCTTGCGCAGGCCGAGCTGCGCATCGAATTGCCAGCTGGGGCGATTGGTGATGGGCAGGCGCGCGGCCAGGACGGCGGCAGGGTGCTTGTCCCGGTCCACCAGCACTTCGGCTGGCGACAGGCGCGCGAGCCAGGAGCCGAGTTCCCGTTCTTCGCATTGGCCCAGGCCCAGTTGGCCTTGGGTCAGCGACAGCCAGGCCAGTCCGAAGGTTTTGCCCTGGGCGGTGACGGACAGCAGGATCGAGTCCTGCTTGTCGGCCAGCAATTCGGTGTCGGTGACGGTGCCCGGCGTGACCACTCGGACGACCTTGCGTTCCACCGGCCCCTTGCTGGCGCCGACTTCTCCGACCTGCTCCGCAATGGCCACCGCTTCGCCGAGTTTGATCAGCTTGGCCAGATAGGCCTCAAGGGCGTGGACGGGGACCCCGGCCATGACTACGGGGGCGCCAGCGCTCTGGCCGCGGGTGGTCAGGGTGACATCCAGGAGCTGATTGGCTTTGCGCGCGTCATCGAAGAAGACTTCATAGAAGTCTCCCATGCGGTAGAACACCAGCGTCTCCGGATACTCAGCTTTGATCCGTAGATATTGCGCCATCATCGGCGTGTGCTGGGAGAAATCGTCGGGGGCGGCGGCGCTGCTCATCGGGCTCAAAAAATGAACAAAGCCCTCGGACCGAGGGCTTGTGAAGGGTCTGCGGAGCGAGAGTTTAGGGCAGCGTCGGACTGCTGGTGAGGAGAGGCCCGCCAAAGAGGGTGCCAGGAACTGAGTTCTCCCCGAATCAAGGCGACAAATACACCCCGGAAGTGGGGCGATCAGGCGGTCTGCGCGTCCACGGCAAGCAGGCCGGTTTCAAAAATGTCCGCCAGAGATGCGGCTTTTCCTTGCGCCACCAGGCTCTTGGCCCACTGCAGTTGAGTAGCGTCTCTGACCTTGACCATCAGGATCTCAAACCGTTCAGCGTCGCGATCATGGGCATCTGCCAAATCGGAGATCTGCTGCGCGGCACGACAGCTGTCTGTCTCGCATTGTCTGATGCGCTGCTTCAAGGCTTCACGAAGACTCGTCAGTTCGCAGCTCAGCGGCCAACTGGGATCCACTGCGTAATCGAAGCTCTTGGAGGGTTGCAAGTTGTGCAGTGGATCCAACAGAACGATGTTGAAGACCCAGTTTTCATCGAAAAAGCCAACGATCCGCCCCTTGCCCTTGGAGACCTGGAACTGGTGGAGCTCGAACTCCGGGTGGTCATAGCAATGCGCAGGAAGGCCTGCCAAGTCTGTCTTGGCGATAGGGATGTTGGTGGCGCGCCAGTTGATGGGATGAAAGCGCATGGCATCTCTCATGGCACCGTCTCGGTAGACCCGCTCGATCGGTTCGGCTGAAAGCGTTTTGAGACGTTCAAGCACCGACACGAGCCATTGGTTATCAATGCCTTTCCCATCCAGACCGAAATATTGCCGCTGAGACCAGTAGCGGAATGAGAAGTTCCAGAGCGAGTCCTCCGGCGCGTTCTTCACCCTCGTGATCCTCTTGGCTGCGACCTCAGGGTTGCCCGCGACGGGCGAGCGCGCCTGAGTCCGAGCCACCCGCTTCAGATCCGCCCTTGCCATGGCGGCATCCTCAGTGAGCAGCTTTGTCGTCGTCGGCGAGCAGCTTGGCGTAGAACGCCTGCATGGTGGATTCGCTCAGTTCGTTCTCACAGCGCTCGAAGGGCTTCAGGCCGCCACGCGCTTCGAGCCAAGGTGCTTCGTCATGCGTCATGTTTTCGAGCTGGACGCCGGAAAACGGGCCGTAGGCCTCGAGGACGTGGTCAATGTGGTCACGCGCCGACTGAGGCAAAGCCTGTGGGTTGAAATCAGGCCGGATATCGCGTTGCCCAACCGTCGCGAAAAGAGAGTGGGTGTCTTTGAAACGGTCGTACACCTGACGATTCACAGGCCCATGCACCCAGGCCTGGAAGCGTCCGGCGAAGAGAGGTCCCTGGCCGGACGCCAGATGCCACGCCTGAACGTAATACAGGAGCTTTTGCAACTTGAGGATGCTCAGGCTTCCGTCTTCATCGGCAAACTGACCGATGATGTAGTCCACAACGTCTTGGAGATGGGCGGAGGTGGTGTTGGCTTCCATGGCATTCTCGCCGTCGGTCAGTCGCCTTCCGAGCGTCGTTGGCCTGTTGATGAACTCGCTTCGGGCCGTGGTCCTGCTCGGGTGCGTACAGTGGCCCATTATGCGTTCACTGCCGAAGAGCGCCTCTACCCTGGTCGTGGCCTCGCGCGGTTGCGCGACGCGTTGGCAAAGCCGATCAAAGTTGTGAACCGTGGATGCTTCGATGGCTCCGTGTGCATGCAGCGTCACCAGGTCGGCACGCAGGGAGTCGATGATCTTGCTCATGTCTCAGGGCTCTCCGCCCCAGGTTCAAGGACGCTCGTGGGCAAGGGGCTGCTGCTGAACGGGCGACTGCCTGTAGTCCCTGTTGAAGCACTCACGGTTCGATGATCGGCGCCGGCACTCAGTGCTGTGCATTCACCGATGGGTGACAGGCGCCCGACAACTCCGCAGAGCGCCGGACGCGCCCACAAAAAAGCCCTCACCAAGGAGGGCTCTCTCATCAGCGGATGGCGGCGTCTCCCCCATCGTCAAGACTCACAAAGGCGAGTCTTCGCCTGCATCCGCATCGGCCTTCTTGATCCGCACCGGCCCGCGCTTCTTCGGCGCGGCTTCAGCACCTTCCGCCGTCTTGGCCGCCTTGGGCTTGGCCTTGCCGCCGTCGGGCTGCTGCGCCGCTGCCGCATCGGCTTCCAGATCATCCGCAGTGATGACGCGGGAGTAGGGCGCCAGGGTCTGCACCACCTGACCGTAGATCTTCGGGCTACCCGCCAGGATTTCGCGCTGGAACAGGAAGTCCGGCTCGCCGGTGAAGTTGCCCACCAGGCCACCCGCCTCGGTCACGATCAGCGACCCTGCCGCCACGTCCCAAGGATTCAGACCCGTCTCAAAGAACGCGTCGTAATGGCCGGCCGCCACGTAGCACAGGTCCAGCGCCGCCGCGCCCGGGCGACGCACGCCCGCGCACTGGGTCATGATCTCTTCAAACATCTTCATGTAGCGCTTGAAGTTGTCCCCACGGCGGAACGGGAAACCGGTGCCGATCAGCGCATCGCTCATCCGCGTGCGACGCGACACCCGCAGGCGGCGGTCGTTCAGGAAGGCGCCGCGGCCCTTGGTCGCATAGAACAGATCATTGCGGGTGGGGTCATACACCACCGCCTGCTGCACCACATTGCGATGCGCCAGAGCGATCGACACGCAGTAGACCGGGAAGCCGTGGATGAAGTTGGTGGTGCCGTCCAGCGGATCGATGATCCACTGGTATTCGGAGTGGCGGGCGCCATGGGTGCGGCCCGATTCCTCGGCCAGGATGCCGTGCTCCGGATAGGCCTGGAGCAGGATCTCGATGATGGCCGCTTCCGCAGCCTGGTCCACCTCAGTCACGAAGTCGTTGGGCGACTTGGTGTTGATCTTCAGGATGTCCAAGTCCATGGAGGCGCGATTGATGATGGCGCCTGCAGCACGGGCCGCCTTGATGGCGACGTTGAGCATGGGATGAAGAGCAGCTTGCGTCATGCGGGACGATTCCTGAACTGGGGGGTGGACTGACGGGGAAGAAAGAGCGGGGCGCCGACCTTGCAGATCGGCGCGGATAATCTGCCATTTTGGCACAGAGTTCGTGGTTTCCCTTATGTCGCAGCCGTCTTCCCCTTCCGACAGCGCCGAAAACGGCACGATTCCTGTGGCCGCCGACCCGACCCGTTTCGTTCTGATCGAAACCAGCCACCCCGGGAACGTCGGGGCCACCGCCCGGGCGATGAAGGTGATGGGCTTCAAAGATCTCGTCCTCGTGAGGCCCCGCTTCGCGGACGTCCTCAGCCAGGAAGACACCGTGGCCATGGCCAGCGGCGCCGCCGACATCCTCGCCCGCGCCCGCATCGTGGACCGCCTCGAAGATGCCCTGGACGGCTGCACCTTCGTCTGCGCCACCGCCATGACGCCGCGGGACTTCGGCCCGCCGACCCGCGCCCCGCGCGAGCTGTTCCAGGAACTGGCGAGCCTGCCCGATGGCCAGGGGCATCGCCTGGCGCTGGTGTTCGGGTCCGAGCGCTACGGCATGAGCAATGAGGACGTCTACCGCGCCCATGCGGTGCTCTCCATTCCCACCCATCCGGTCTACGGTTCGCTGAATCTGGCGCAGGCGGTCCAGCTGCTTGCGTACGACTGGCGCCAGGCGCTGGGCGGCTATGAGGTGCAGGCGCGCACGGCCGATCCGCAGCGGGCGGACGCTCAGGCGGTGCAAGGCCTGCTGCGTCACCTGGAAGGCAGCCTCGTCAAGCTGGGCTATCTGGACCCGGCGGCACCCAAGAAGCTGATGCCGCGTCTGAATCAACTGTTCAACCGGGCCGCACTGACCCAGGAGGAGGTGCACATCCTGCGCGGCATCGCCCGGGCGATCGACAAGCAGTGTGACCGCAGCGGCAGCTGACCGGCCAGGCGAGCCCCAAAGTCCTCACGCCACCGGCGCCCCGCGCGCTTGGCTACACTGCTCGCCCCTCGTTCCCCCGGCGTCGCCCGGGGTGTGATCCCGGTCTTCTTCTTCAACCCTGTTTCGGACAGCCCCAGTGCTGCCACTGCCATGTTCCAACGTCTTCGCGAAGACATTGCCTGCATCCTCGAACGCGACCCCGCCGCCCGCTCGGCCTGGGAAGTGCTGACCTGTTATCCGGGTCTGCATGCGATCGTCCTGCACCGCTTCGCGCACGCCTGTTGGATCCGGGGCTTCCGCTGGATGGGCCGCTTCACCTCCCATGTGGCGCGTTTCCTCACCGGCATCGAGATCCATCCGGGCGCGACCATCGGCCGGCGGGTCTTTATCGATCACGGCATGGGTGTGGTCATTGGTGAGATGGCGGAGATCGGCGACGAGGTCACGATCTACCAGGGCGTGACCCTGGGCGGCACCTCGCTGGTGAAGGGCGCCAAACGGCATCCGACGCTGGAGCGTGGGGTGATCGTCGGTGCCAATGCCTGTGTGCTGGGCGGCTTCACCGTCGGGGAGGGCGCACGCGTCGGCTCCGGCGCGGTGGTCACCAAGCCGGTGCCTGCGGGCGCGACGGCGGTGGGCAACCCGGCCCGCATCATCGAGGCCAAGGCCGATGCCCGCCGTGAAGAGGCGGCGGCTCGCATGGGCTTCTCCGCTTACGGCGTCAGCCAGGGCGACGATCCGATGGCGCAGGCGATGAAAGGCCTGATCGACAACGCGTCCTCGCAGGAGCATCAGATCGCGCTGCTGTGGCAGGCCATCACCGCACTCTCCGAAGCGCAGCAGCGCAAGGACTGCGTGCCCGCCGGGGCGCAGCAGTGCGAACGCTTCGACGCGGGTGAGCTGGAGCGGCTGGTGAAGTGACGCCGACGCGAGGCCAGACCTCGCTGCCCGCAGCCGTCCGGACGGCCGCTGTGGCTCGGTGCCAAGCGCCGAATGCAGTCGCCACCAATAACAAGGGCGCCCCTCGGGGCGCCCTTTGTCTCAGCGATCAGGCTTCAGCGATCAGGCTTCAGTGGTGATGCCCGTGCGCGCCGTGCGCATGACGATGCTCGATTTCTTCCGCAGTCGCTTCGCGCACTTCCCGCACCTTCAGGCTGACCTGCAGATGCTGACCGGCCAGCGGATGGTTGCCGTCCAGATGCACCGTGTCGCCCTTGATCTTGGCCACGGTGAACACGCGGAAGTCCGCGCCTTCGCCGGGGCGCACTTCCAGCTGGCCGCCCACCTTCACGCCGGGCGGGAAGTCCTTCTTCGGGATGGTCAGCATCAGGCTTTCGTCCCGCTCGCCGAAGCCGTTTTCCGGCGTCAGTTGCAGCGTCGTCTGGAAGCCGGTTTCCTGGCCTTCCAGTGCCGCTTCGATGGCCGGCAGGGTGTTGCCATAGCCGCCGATCAGCAGCGCCATCGGCTCATCCGTCTTCTCGATCACGCGGCCGAGCTTGTCGGCCACCTTGATGTCGACGGTGGCGATGGTGTCCTTGGTGATTTTCATGGGTGTGGATCTCGATGATCAGCCCTGGCGCGCCGGGCGCTGGGCGGATTTGGGTCGGAAAGCGGCGCAGACCTCGTCCCGCGTTTCCAGATAAGGGCCGCCGATGAGGTCGATGCAGTAGGGCACGGCGGCAAAGATACCCTTGGCGGCCGGATGGCCACCCAGCGTTTCGGCAATGGCCTTGGGCTGGCCAGGCAGATTGATGATGAGCGACTGGCCGCGGATCACCGCCACCTGCCGCGACAGAATGGCCGTCGGCACGAAATGCAGCGAGATCTGGCGCATCTGTTCGCCAAAGCCCGGCATTTCGCGGTCCGCCACGTCCAGGGTGGCTTCGGGCGTCACATCGCGGGGCGCCGGGCCGGTGCCGCCGGTGGTCAGCACCAGATGGCAGCCGGCGTCATCCACCAGCTCCCGCAATGTCTGGGCGATGACCGCCCGCTCATCTGGAATCAGCCGCGCTTCAAACTGCAGCGGATTGATGAGGGCACGCGAGAGCCAGTCCTGCAGCGCGGGGACGCCCTGGTCGGCATACACGCCGCTGGACGCCCGATCGCTGATCGAGACGATGCCGATCCGCACACCCTCGGGGGCGGCGTCCTGCGGACGCGGATCAGTCATCGCGGTCGTCCTCGTTGTCTTCGTCGTCCGCATCCTCGTTGACCTGCGCGCCACCGGCCTTGGCCTCGGCCAGCACCTGGGCCTTGATCATCTGGAACAGCTCGCGCCAGGCACGGCCGTTACGATGTTCAGGCGCCTGGGCGCGGTCCTTGCGGGCGGCGCGGATGAGGCTGCGCAGCTGCTGCACATCGGTGTCGGGGAAGGTCTCGATGTAGCTCTGCAGGGCCGAGTCTTCCTCGACCAGCCGCACCCGCCACCGCTCGGCCTGATGCAGTTGCAGGCTGTCCTGGGCGCGGCCAAGCTTGAATTCGGCCACCGCCTCGCGGATCGGTTCCGGATCGACATTGCGCATCAGCTTGCCGATGAGCTGCAGTTGGCGACGCTTGCCCTCGTGAGCGCCCTTGATGCGCCGGGCTTCGGCCAGTGCATCCATCAGCGCTTCGGGCAGGTTCAATGCCGCGACGCGTTTCTCCGGCAGGGACAGCAGTTCAATGCCCAGGGCCTGCAGGGCGGCCATGTCCCGCTTGAGCTGGCTCTTGCTGGGGCGTTCGTCGTCGGGGTCTTCGTATTCTTCGTACATGTGGCAATCAGGTGGGGCCGCCGGCTGAGCCAGGACAGGCGCAGGGCCCGTATGATAGTTCTTTGCACCAGATTCGAGATCTCATGAGTCAAGCCCAACAAGGTTTTGCCTACAGCCAGGACCAGTTTCGCCAACTGATCGAGGATGTCCTCGCCGAGGCGAAACAGCTGGGTGCGTCGGATGCCGGCGCCGAAGTGTCGGAAGGCTGCGGCTTGTCGGTGTCGGTGCGGCGAGGCGCGCTGGAGAATGTCGAGCGCAACCGCGACAAGTCCCTGGGCATCAGCGTCTACCTGGGACAGCGCCGCGGCAACGCCAGCACCTCCGACTTCTCGCCCAAGGCCCTGAAGGACACCGTCCGCGCCGCCTTCGACATCGCCCGCTTCACCGCGGAAGACGAGTTCGCCGGCCTGCCATCGGACGAAGAACTGTCGCTGGATGAAGCCAGCCGCCCGGCGCTGAATCTGTTCCATCCATGGGACATCAACGCCGAAGCCGCGGCCGAACTGGCCCTGCGCTGCGAACGCGCCGCGCTGGACACCGACCCGCGCATCACCAATTCCGAAGGCGCGGCCGTCTCCGCGCAGCAATCCCATTTCTTCACCGGCAACAGCAGGGGCTTTCGCGGTGGGTATGCCAGCTCGCGTCATTCGCTGTCGGTGGCGCCCATCGCCGGCCGCGGCGCCGGCATGGAGCGGGACGCCTGGTACAGCTCCATGCGCGATGCCGCCGACCTGTCCAGCCCCGAATCCATCGGCCGTTATGCGGCGGAGCGGGCCCTGGCGCGCCTGAAGGGCCGCAAGGTCAAGACGGCCAATGTGCCGGTGCTGTTCGAATCTCCGGTGGCGGCCGGCCTGCTCGGTGCCCTGGTGCAGGCCACCAGCGGTGGGGCGCTGTATCGCCGCGCCACCTTCCTGCTGGACAGCCTGGACAAGCCAGTGCTGGCGCCCCATATCGACGTGGTGGAAGACCCCCACATCCTCAAGGGCAAGGGCAGCGCGCCGTTTGACGATGAAGGCGTGATCACCCGTCCGCGCACCGTGGTGGAAGGCGGCACCCTGAAGGGCTATTTCCTCTCCACCTACTCCGCCCGCAAGCTGGGTCTGAAGACCACCGGCCATGCCGGCGGCTCGCACAACCTGATGATGCGCAGCCGCTGCACCGCCCCGGGCGACGACCTGCCCACCATGCTGCGACGCCTGGGCACCGGCCTGTTCGTCACCGAGCTGATGGGGCAGGGCGTCAACTATGTGACCGGCGACTATTCCCGCGGCGCCAGCGGCTACTGGGTGGAGAACGGCGAAATCGCCTTCCCGGTGAATGAAGTGACCATCGCCGGCAATCTGCGGGAGATGTTCCAGCAGATCGTGGGCATCGGCGCGGACACCTACAACCTGGGTGCCAAGACGGTCGGCTCGGTGCTGATCGCCAACATGAAGCTGGCCGGCTCCTGACCGGCTGCTGACCGTCTCCGGGCGAGCTCCGGGAGGGCTCCCCGGGCAGCCCTCGATTGACGAACCGCCACCCCGTGGGGGAACCTCCAGGACACAACAACCCAGGAGACTTCCCTCATGGAACGACGTTCCTTCGTCAAGGGTGCCGGCATGGCGGGCGTGCTGGCCGCGGGCACCGCGCCGGCGATCGTGCATGCCCAGGCCAATGTGCGCTGGCGCCTGGCCTCCAGCTTTCCCAAACAGCTCGACACGCTTTTTGGTGCCGGTGAATCCTTCGCCAAGAAGGTCAATGAACTCAGCGGCGGCAAGTTCCAGATCAGCGTGCATGCGCCCGGCGAACTGATGCCGGCCTTCGAGGTGGTGGATGGCGTGCAGAAGGCCACGGTGGAGATCGCCCATACGGCCGCCTACTACTTCTTCGGCAAGGACGAGACCTTCGCCATCGGCGCGTCGATTCCCTTCGGTCTCAATTCCCGCCAGATGACCGCCTGGACCTACCAGGGCAACGGCCTCAGGCTGATGCGGGAGTTCTACCGCAACTACAACATCATCAACTTCCCGGGCGGCAATACCGGCGCGCAGATGGCGGGCTGGTATCGCAAGGAAATCAAGTCGATGGCGGACATGAAGGGCCTGAAGTTCCGCATTGGCGGCTTCGCCGGCCGGATCATCGAGCGCATGGGCGGTGTGCCGCAGAACCTGCCCGGTGGCGAGCTTTATTCCGCGCTGGAAAAAGGCACCATCGACGCCGCGGAATGGGTCGGCCCCTACGACGACCTCAAGCTGGGCTTCTACAAGGTGGCCCAGTACTACTACTACCCGGGGTGGTGGGAAGGCGGTCCGCAGGTCGATTTCTTCATCAACACCAAGGCCTATGAGAGCCTCACCCCGGAATACAAGGCCATCATCGAAGCGGCCTCGGCCTACACCCATGTGAACATGCAGGCCAAGTACGACGTGGTCAATCCCGGCGCGCTCAAGGAACTGGCGGCCGCCAAGACCAAGCTGATGCGATTCCCCGCGGATGTGATGAATCAGGCCTTCAAGGAGTCGATGGCGCTGTACAGCGAGCTGTCGGCCAAGAATCCCAACTGGAAGAAGGTCTACGAGGACTACGCCGCCTTCCGCAAGGACCAGAACCTCTGGTTCCGCTTCGCCGAATCGGGATTCGACGAATTCATGCAGAAGCAGCGGTTCTGATCGTCGGGCCTCACTGGTCCGGGTGCCCGGCTTCCTGCGGGGTGCTGGTGACGGCCTTGCCGTCCAGCACTTCGCGGATGGCTCGGGTCAGGCGGCCCATTTCGATGGGTTTGGCCACATAGCCCTGGAAACCGGCCGCCAGACCTTCCTGGCGGTCGGACACCATGGCGAAGGCGGTCAGTGCCACGGCCGGCAGCTCCTTGGCGCTGCGGTTCGGCAGTCGGCGCACCGCGCGGATGAGCGATCGACCATCCATTTCCGGCATGCCGATGTCGGACACCAGCAGATCGAACTGCTGCGCCTGAATCATCTCCAATGCCTCGGTGGCACTGCAGGCGACGGTGACTTTCGCGCCCATGCGACTGAGCGCCACCTGTCCCACCTCGCGGGCATCCTCTTCGTCATCGACCAGCAGCACCCGCACGCCGGAGAGCGCGTCCTCGGACAGGGCCATCGGCTCGGTCGTGGGCGGACGCACCTGCGGCTTGCCCTGCATCGCGGGCAGGTTCAGCTCGAAGGTGGAGCCATGGCCATGGCCCGGGCTGGCAGCGCGGATGCGGCCTTGATGCAGCTCCGCAATCGCCCGTGCAATGGCCAGTCCCAGTCCGAGCCCGCCGGCCTTGCGGGTGAAGGAGCCGTCTTCCTGACGAAGCCGGTCGAACACATAGGGCAGGAACTGGGGCGAAATGCCGCGTCCGGTGTCCTTCACCCGAAGCACCGCCTGGCCGTCTTCCTTGCGGACCTCGACATCGACCGAGCCACCGCCATCGGTGAACTTGATGGCGTTGCTGATCAGGTTGGTCAGCACCTGCGAGAGCCGATGCGCATCCCCGTTCACCCACACCGGCCCGGCCGTGCGGCAGGTCAGGGCGACGCCCTTGGACTGCGCCTCATGCAGGGCGGCCAGCACCGCCTCGTCGGCAAGGGCGGAGAGATTGACCGGAGCGGGCTGCAGCACCAGCTTGCCGGCGACGACAGCGCTCATGTCCAGCAGATCATTGATCATGCGGGCCTGCAGTTGAGCATTGCGGCGGATCACCGCTGCCGCCTTGCCCAGCAGCGGATGGGCGTCGGAGAAGTTGGTGAGGATGTCGGCCCAGCCGGTGATGGCGCTGAGCGGCGACCGCAACTCATGCGACAACACCGCCAGGAACTGCTCCTTGAGCTCGCTGGTGCGCTCAGCCTCTTCCTTGGCCTCGCGCAGCGCTTCCCGAGCCTCGAAGGCCAGCGTGACGTCGCGGATGATCTTGGAAAAGCCCGAGGGCTCGCCAGTGCTGGCGTAGATCGGCGTGACGGTGCCTTCGGCCCGCAGGCGGGAGCCGTCCCGGCGCATCAACCAGCGGTCGTCGCGGATGGAGCCCTGCGTCAGAGCCTTCGCCAGCTCGTGATCCAGCACCTGGGCGGCACGGTCTTCCGGCGTCAGCAGGATTTCGGCGGACATGCCGCGGATCGCCTCCAGCGGGTGGCCGAAGATGGTGGTGGCCGCGCGATTCCAGTCGCGGATGCGGCCCTCGGTGTCCAGCAGGATCACCGCATATTCCTGCAGCGAATCGACCACCCGCGCATAGAGCGCATCGGCTTCGCGCAACTGCGCTTCCACGATGCGCTGCGCTTCCCGCTGGCGGACTTCCCGCAAGGCACGGTCAATGGCCACCGGCAGGCGGGCCAGTCGGCCCTTCATCACATAGTCGGTGGCGCCGCGCTTGAGCAGCTCCACCGTGTTTTCTTCACCGATGACGCCGGAGACGAAGATGAAGGGCGTGCCCGGCGCCTTGGCCATGGCCAGCGTCAGCGCATCGCTGCCGGTGAAGCCGGGCAGCTGGTAGTCCGAGATGATCAGGTCGAAACGCTGCGTCTCCAGCGCGCCGAGCAGGCTGGCTTCGTCTTTCACCCAGGTCACGCGCGCGCTGGGATGGGTCGTTTCAAGCGAGGCCTGCAGCAGCTCGGCATCAAATGCCGAGTCTTCAAGCAGCAGGATTTCGAGGGGAGGGCTCAGTTCAGGAGCGGCTGCGGCGCTTGCAGCGACTGCCGCGACATCACTCATAACGGCGGCTGGCTCGCAGCGAACCGGGAGGCGGTTCATTCAGCACGGCCCAGAACACGCCCAGGTCGGCAATGGCAGTGACGAACTGCTTGAATTCCACCGGCTTCACCACATAGGCATTCACGCCCAGCGCATAGCTCTGCACCACGTCCGACTCGGTCTGGGAGGAGGTCAGCATCACCACCGGAATGCTCTTGAGCGGCTCGGTGGCACGCACCGATTTCAGCACTTCCAGTCCGTTCACTTTCGGCAACTTCAGGTCCAGCAGGATCACTGCAGGATTGCCTTCCGGCCGATCCGCATGCACCCCTTCGCGGTTCAGATAGTCCAGCGCTTCCGCACCATCGCGCACGACGACGACCTCATTGGCCAGCTGGCTGCGTTCAAGCGCCACCAGCGTCAACTCGAGGTCGCGGGCGTCGTCTTCTACAAGGAGGATGGGCTTGAGCATGTCAATCAGCGAGGGGAAGGGTGAGAGTGTGAGAGGTCGTGCCGCTGCCGGGCGGCGAAAGCTCGGGGAAAGCGACCGGGGCAATTGTCGTGCCAGAGGGGGCGGAGGCCATCACCGCCGCATAGTCCCGATTGGGAAGAATGAGGCTGAAGCGCGCCCCTTCGTCCGGCTGGCCCCAGGCTTCCACCTGACCGCCGTGGCGTTCGACGATGCGGCGCACGCTGGCCAGGCCAATGCCGGTGCCTTCGAAGCTGTCGGTCTGATGCAGCCGCTGGAAGACGCCAAACAATTTGCCGACGTACTTCATCTGGAAGCCGACGCCGTTGTCCCGCACCGACAGGCCGATGCCGTCCTGCGTCTTGAGCGCGGAAATGCTGATGCGCGCCGGATTGCGCGGGCGGGTGTACTTGACCGCATTGCCGATGAGGTTGCGCAGGGCCACCTGGATCAGCACCGGGTCCGCCCACAGGCGGGGCAGGGGACGTTCGATCTCCCACTCGATGCTGCGATCCTTGGCCAGCGTGGTCTGCTCGGCGACCAGGTCGTCCACCAGGTGGGCGGTGTTGACCGAGACCGGCTTGAGCGCCGCCCGGCCCATGCGAGAGAAGTCCAGCAGCGCATCCACCAGATGGCCGGCATGGGCGGAGGCTTCCTTCACATGCGCGAGGTAGCGGCGCGACCGGTCGGTCAAGCCGCTGCCGTCCATCTCCAGCACCAGATCGACGAAGCCGGAGATATGGCGCATCGGCGCGCGCAGGTCGTGGGAGACGGTGTAAGAAAACGCCTCCAGTTCCTTGTTGACGCGTCCCAGCTCCATCGCCACTTCGGCCAGTTCCTCGGCCCGGCGCAGCACGATGCCGATCAGCGCCTGCCGCAGTTCCTGCACCGCATGAATCTCGCCGGGCGTCCAGGCCAGCGCACGGCCGCGCACTTGCTCCTGCCAGCTGCTGAAGCTGCGGCGGGGATGCAGCCGGTCATCCGGGCCCACATGCATTTCCTTGCGCGGGTCGCCCGCCCAGACGATGGTCTGCACAATCTCTGGCCGGAACCAGACGATGTAATGGCGGTGCAGCTTCGAGATGGAGATGGCCAGCAGCCCCGCGATGCCGCCCAATCGATCCGCCAGATGCGGCGCCTCCACCGCCAGGCGGTCGGAATGCACCACCTCGTCGATGCGGGCCGAGAGCCACTGGCCCAGTTCCACCAGCGCCGAAGGCGGGGGCGCTTCGCCCACCGACCAGGCTGACTCGTTGAGGATCACGGCGGCGCCGGTCGCGCGGCCCAGGCGCAGCAGCGGACCCGGCTCCTGCATCAGCAGTTGCAGGGTGGCGTCGCTGTCGGCCAGATGGGCCACGATGGAGAGGGTGAGCTGGCGCAGCCGCAACTGCTCGGTCACCCGCTCGTTTTCTTCCTTGGCCTCGATCTGCAGGGACAGCAGTTGCCCCAGATGCTCGCACGCCATGCGCGTCTGCCAGGACAGATGCTGCGGCTGGCGGTCGTGACACGACACCAGCCCCCACAATTCGCCGCGCACGATGATGGACACCGACATCGACGCCAGCGTGCCCATGTTGCGCATGTACTCCAGGTGCACCGGGGAGACGCTGCGCAAGGCGGACTGGGACAGGTCCAGCGAGCTGGGATCCCGGCCATCGACGAACTGCACCGGCACCGGCACGTAGTTGGCGTCGGCGATCAGGCGGATGTGATTAATCCGATACAGCTCGCGGGCCTGCGCCGGAATGTCCGCCGCGGGGAATCGATGACCGGCGTAGCTGTCATAGCCGCGCTCCAGCGCTTCGGCCAGCACCTCACCATGGCCTTCATGATTGAAGCGATAGATGAGGCAACGACCGAAGCCGGTGAGCCGCTTCATCTCGTGGACCACGATACGGCAGATCTGCTCCACCGAATCGGTGACCTGCATCCGGGGCACCAGGTGACGGGCCAGGCTGTAGATGGGGGCGCGGGTGCCGGCATCCAGGGTGTCGGTCTCCACCTCCAGGTAGGCGAGCTCGCCCAGGCGGTGACCCGAGACATGCAGACGGCGGTCGCCGATGACGACCACGCCGCAGGACACCGGACCCTCGCCATCCACCAGCGAGTGGCGCAGTTCGATGGCCTCGCGCAAAGTGTCTTCCACGAGGCTCGGCAGATCTGCGCTGTCACGCTGCAGCAGCGTCTGCCAGTTCTGGCTATAGGCCAGCAGGTCGCCGGTACGCAGCGTCACCACGGCGATCCAGCCATGGGGCTGAATCGCGCCCGGGATGCGGATGGGCTCATTGGCGCATTGCGCCAGCTGGTCGGAGGTCAACTGGGTCGGCATGGCGGATCAGGCCAAGGCTTGTGACAGTCGCTGGACGGAGTCCGGCGGCGTCAGGGAGGTCGGGGTGTCCAGCACGGCGAACGTCTGCAGCAGCGCCTCGAAGGTCTGCGCCGCGCCGCGCAATGCATCGGCCTGCGAAGCCTCGTCCGTGCCGGCGTGCTGCTGGGCAAGCTGGCGAAACTCGCGCCACATGGCGCCCGTGCGCTCGCCAAAGCCGTGGAAGTAGCGCGCGCCGTGGTCCGGTCGCAGGCCCAGGTGGCGGCTTAGTTGCGGCACCAGCACCTGGCCCCCCAGGGCACTGCCTTCCATCACATACAGCGCGCCGATCGCGGCGGCCGGGCTGTCGAGGCGAATCAAGGCTTGCGCCGCGCGGGCCGACTGGCGAAGGTCGGGCGCATCAGGTACGGCCAGAGATTCGAGGTCCTGCATCGCCAGCGGTGCACGTCGGCGCTCCGCGCACCAGGGTTTCAGGTCTTGAGGGAGTGCGAACTGCACCCGTTGTTCCCACAGGTGAAGGAACTCATGAAAGCCCCGAAGGATGCGGCCGTAGCGGGCCAACGGCATCGGCGCTTCCAGCTGGAGCAGCGCTTCGATGCGGTCGTGCAGCGGTCCTGTGCTGTGGCGAAGGCGGGGCAGCAGGTCGGCGTCGGTCGAAGTCATTGAATCCGTGTGAGCGAAAGAGCGCCAATGGGCGCAGTTGGTGCTTGTGGCGCCGCGGTGCGCTCAAGCACGTGCGCCGCAGGGATCTTCAAGGAGCCCGGCGGCGCAGTCATGCAACGCATTATGGAGACAAAGGAGGCCGTTCGCCCTCGGGATCACCGGATTGGAGGACTCGCCCCACGGTGCGCGCCCCCCTCGGTGCACCGTTCTCAAAAATTTTTCACGCGGCTTCCCAGGAGCGTGTTCGAGCGGGCATGCGGATTGCCGTCCGCGCGCCCATTCGCAAATCGCACCGCTGATGGGGTCCACATGGCCGCGGTGTGGTTTTACTGCGCCACCGGCGGGAGTTCTCCTGGGTTGACCGCAGCCCGGTGGCCGTTATGCTTCACTCAGGCTGAAAGCGCTTTCACAAGGAACGGCGCCAGGCGCATGGCTTCCAAAAACGAGCATGACGGAGACAACCCCGATGACCGCAGCGTCCTTCCCAGAGACCTCGCATCCCGCCTTGAAGTGGACCTTGACCGCCAAGGGCGCCGACCTGGCCAGCAGCACGCGGCTTGAGCCGCAACAGGCGCTCACCCTGCAGCCCGTGGCCGCACTGCTGACGGACGCAGCCGTGGCGCGCATGCCCAAACTGGTGGTGAACACCGAACGACGCTTTCAGCGCATCGAAGGTTTCGGCGGGGCCTTCACCGAGGCGGCGGCGGTCACCTGGCAGCAGTTGCCGCCTGCCGAGCGCGACGCCTTGCTGCGCGCCTACTTCGATCCGGTGCAGGGGCATGGCTACACCTTCAACCGGGTGCACATGAACAGCTGCGATTTTTCGCTGGGCAACTATGCGCATGCCGCAGTGCCGGGCGATAGCGCGCTGGCGCACTTCAACATCGATCGCGACCGCGAAGCGCTGCTGCCGATGATCAAGGCCGCCATGGCGGTGGCGGGGCGGCCGATGAAGCTGCTGATGTCCCCCTGGAGCCCGCCCGCGTGGATGAAGAGCAATGGCGAGATGAACAACGGCGGCACGCTGCTGCCGGGACATGCGGCCACCTGGGCGCAATGCTTCGTGCGGTTCATCCAGGCGTATGAGGCGGAAGGTGTGCCGATCTGGGGCGTGTCGGTGCAGAACGAGCCCGACGCGACGCAGCGCTGGGATTCCTGCGTCTACACCGCCGAGCAGGAACGCGACTTCGTCCGTGACCATCTGGGTCCGGCGCTTCACGCCGCGGGGCTGAGCCACATCCGCATCGTCATCTGGGATCACAACCGGGACCAGATGGTGCAGCGGGCCGACGTGGTCTACAGCGATCCGGAAGCGGCTCGTTATGTCTGGGGCTGCGGATTTCACTGGTATGTGGAGGACCATTTCGACCACGTCGGACTGCTGCATGACGCCTATCCCGACAAGCAGCTGCTGTTCACCGAAGGCTGCCAGGAGGGCGGACCGCACCGCGGCGAGTGGGCGCCGGCCGAGCGTTATGCGCGCAGCATCCTCAGCGACCTCAATCATTGGACCGTGGGCTGGATCGACTGGAACCTGCTGCTGGACGACACCGGCGGCCCGAACCATGTCGGCAACTTCTGCAGCGCGCCGATGCTCGCTGACCGAGCGAAGGGTCGCCTGGAGCCGCAGGCGTCCTTTGACTATCTGGGCCACTTCAGCCGCTTCATCCGTCCCGGCGCGCAGCGGGTCTTGTGCTCGGCCAGTACCGAGACCCTGGCCTGCACGGCTGCGCTGAATGAAGACGGTCGTGTGGCCGTGGTGGTGATGAACCGCACCGAGCATGCGCCGCAATTCCTGCTGCGCATCGACGGGCTGGGAACGGTGGTGAATCTGCCGCCGCGCTCCATCGCGAGTTTCGAGCTGGGCGCTTGAGCCTTTGACGGCCCGACGCGGCGCTTCCTGCGCCTGCGGGGCCTTCAGCGTTGCTGCAGGCGGTGGATGAGGTGGCTGCGCAGGTTGGACGCCGCTTGCGGCGTCAGCGGCGCCAGCGCATGGCGGGCCGCTTCCGGAATGTGCGCAGCCGTCTCCGGTCCGGCATTGAACACGTAGTGATCAAAGATCCCCTGCCAGGCCCGACGCTGCGGCTCGGGCAGTTCCCGCAGCGAGAGCAGCGCCATCATCAGCGTCAGCACTGGCGGATCCATATGGGCCGGTGACTGTCGCCACCAGTAGTTGATCAACAGGTTGAAGGCGTCGAGCGCCTCGACCTGATGCCACCACATGCTTGGAATGTAGATCGCATCCCCGGGCGCCAGTTCGGCGACCTGGGCATGCGCCAGCGCTTGCGCAAAACGCGGAAAGCGCTCGAAGTCGGGATGCTTCAGATCAACCAGGCTCACCGGCTGACCCGCCGGGGTGAAGTCGATCGGGCCCACATAGAGATTGGGCAGTTGCTCCGGCGGGAACAAGGTGAATCGGCGGTGCCCCGCCGCGACGCAGGCGATGTTGTCCGGCAGGTCGTAATGCGGGGCGATGCGGCTGCGGTTGCCCAGCCACACGCTGGCGAGCGCATCGGGTGGGCCTTCCCCGGGCCGCGCCAATGCCTGCAGGCTCAAGGGATTCTGCGCCTGGAAGCCGGGCAGGCAGTCCTCCAGCGTCGTCGACCCCACGTAATAGCAGGGCGGCCTCGCTTCGGTGCGTATCCGCAGCAGTTCCTGCAGCAGGGCGGGCAGCGGGGCGTCCGCCCTGCCGAAGTTCATGCCGGTGAGATCGTCGTTGTAGAAGATCCGCCCGTCGATCTCCGGCGGCCCCGTCATGATGGCCACCGGCGCGCCGCGCCAGCAGCCCTGCAGATAGTCCGCCACCGCCGCATCCGATCGCAGGGCCTGCGTCACCACCGGCCAGTGCGACACCAGCCCCCGCAGCACCACCGGTTCCGCGGCGTCGGTCAGACCCGTGGGCAACTGGCCTGGGGTCAGGCCACTGAGTTCTCGGATGGGCTGCATGGGGCGTCGGAGCGATTCCCCGCGGGACGCGGGATCAGAACTTGTAGCGGAGTCCCAGCATATAACGGCGGCCGGTCTGGGTGACCGCGTACACCTCCTGCTCGGTCCGTCCATGCTGACGCAGGATCGAGTCGCCCAGGTTGATGACTTCCGCCTGCATGCTCAGCTTCTCGGTGAAGTTGTAGCCGACGCTCACGTCCACCTGCGAGTAGGGTTCGGTGAAGATCGGCGCCGAGCGGCCCAGCGGATTGCCGTCATTCACGGCGGCCAGGAACTTGTCGCGCCAGTTGTAGGCGACCCGCACACTGACCTTCGCGTTTTCATAGAAGCCCACCAGGTTGGCCGAATCGCTCAGACCCACCAGCGCATATTGCTGGGTGAAGCTCGTGTTGTCGTACTTCAGGCCGGAGCTCACCTTGGTGTAGTTGGCCGCCACGCCGAAGCCGGAGTTGCCGAAGGCATGCTGCACATTCAGCTCGAAGCCCTTGAGGCTGTTCGACTGGGTGTTGGCCGGGGTGGTGATCTGGAAGGTCGCCACCGGATCGTCCGCCTGGCCGGTGATGGTGCCCAGCGCATGGCCGTTGCTGTCACCGGTCTTGGTCACGCCGGGCTGACCGTTGTAGCGGTTCAGGATGTAGTCCCGGATGCAGGTGATGTCGGTGCCGCACCCGCCGGTGGACGCCGCTTCGTTGTAGTACTTGCCGCCCACAGGGGTGTGCAGGTTGAAGGGCGAGGCGGTGTCAAGCGTCGAGCCGATGTAGTTGCTGATGTTCTTGCGGAAGACACCGGCCGCCACATAGCTGGACTTGGCGTAGTAGTACTCCAGCGAGAAGTCGATGTTCTTGGCTTTCAGCGGCTTCAGGGCGGGATTGCCCTGCGCGCCGGTGCCGCCGCTCAGGCGGGCCAGGTCATTCAGGGTCTGTCCACCCTGGATGGCATCCCAGCCGGGACGGCCGATGCTGGTGCCATAGCTGGCGCGCAGCTTGACCTTGTCGGTCAGGTCGGCCTGCCAGTCGATGCTGGGCAACCAGTAGCTGTACTTGCCGCTCAGGGCGGTGAAGCCAGGCGCGCCCTTGAGCACGGTCAGCTCGTTGTTCGAGCCCCAGGAAATGCCGGTGGCAATGGGCACCAGCGCGCTGGAGTCGACCTTGGTGCGTTCATAACGCATGCCTACGGTCGCGCTCATCGGAACGCCCAGTTCCCATTCGCGGGTGTACTCGCCGTAGAGGCTGGTGGACTTCTCGGTCGTGCGGCGGTCGGTGGAGAAGTTGTCCGTGGCCAGGTATTTGGACGGATCGCCCCACGAATCCGACGCCAGCTGACGGACCTTGCCGAAATCGAAGGTGAAGAACTGGGTGAACAGGCGCGGGTCGTTCACCCCATTGATCTTGCCGAAGAAGTTGCGCAGGTCCTGCGGAATCCAGACCGAGTCCGGATAGTTCAGCCAGCCGTTCTCGGTGCCGCCCCAGTTGTCCAGTTGAACGAAGGAATAGGCCGAGCGATTGCGCACCTTGGACAGGCCGACGCCGAAGTCCAGCTTGGAGTCGTCGTCGATGGTCCAGCTGCCGCGGATCTGCTGCTGGTCCACCTGGCTCTTCATGTAGCTGTTGCGGAAGGACGAGCCGGTGACCTGCTGCTGCGTCGCATCGCGCTGCGTGGTGGGCATGATCAGGATGGGCAGGTCCTGGCTGAAGTCCACCGTCGTCTGGCCGCGATTGAAGCTGGCGGTGCCGATGACGTTGTTGCTGCCCCAGGGACTGTCCGCGCCGGATTCGGCGGTGGAGTGGTGGGCGTCGAATTCGAAGCGCAGGCGGTTGGTTGCCTTCCAGTCGACATTCAGGCCCAGCGACTTGTTGGTGTTCTTGGTGGCGAAGTCACTGCCGGCCATCGCCACGTCGGCATTGCCGCCGGCAATCAGCTCGGTATAGGTGAGCGGGGCCGAGACCGGGCCATTGGTCCAGGAGCTGCTGGAAGGACCGAAGCTGAACCAGGCCGACATGTCGTTGCGGCGGGTGTGCACCTTGTTCTGCGACGCGGTGTAGTCCAGCGTCGTGGTCAGGTCGCGGGTGGGGGCGAACTGGAAGGTGATCTGGCCGTTGGTGCGCTCGCGGCGCACACCGTTCATGTTGTAGTTGACGTTCTGCGGAATCGAATAGACGTCGTTGGGGCCGGGCCGGTTGGTGATGCGGTCGGCGCCGGGCTGGCCGGGCAGGGGGATCGAGCCATAGGTGGTTTCGTCGCCCTTGATCGGCAGCCAGCCGCCGGGCACGCCGGCACTGTTGTAGCCGGCATCGCGGCGCTGGAAGCTGCCGGTCACGGCCAGGCCGAAGCGACCGTCCCCGAAGGTGGTGCTGTAGATGCCGGAGACTTCCGGCGTCACGCTGCTGCCCTTGATGGTGTCGGGCAGGCGCGAGTTGCCTTCGTCATGCACCGCCTTCAGGCCGATGCTGGCCACGGTGCGCTTGGTATCCAGCGGGCGGGCGGTCTTGATGTTGATCGTGGCGCCAATGCCGCCGGTGGGCGTGCTGGCACGGCTGGTCTTGTAGACCTCCAGCGCAGACACGGCCTCGGAGGCCAGGTTGGCAAAGTCGAAGGCGCGGGAGTTGGAAGGGCCGGTGGCTTCAATCGACGAGGCCGGCATCTGGCGGCCGTTGAGCAGCACCAGGTTGAAGTCGGGGCCGACGCCGCGCACGGTCACGCGGGAGCCTTCGCCCATCGAGCGGTCAATGGACACGCCGGAGATGCGCTGCATCGATTCGGCGAGGTTGGTGTCGGGAAACTTGCCGATGTCTTCGGCCACGATGCCGTCCACCACACCGCGCTGCTGGCGCTTGAGGTTCAGCGAGGTGTCCAGCGACTGGCGGATGCCGG
>CBIHOT010000059.1:0-26626 GCA_966211495.1 uncultured Roseateles sp.
AACCTGCGACCCCTGCCGTGTGAAGGCAGTGCTCTACCACTGAGCTAACCGCCCGATTTCTTGCTTCGGGCTCGCCGCGAAAGACCAAGAGTATGCCATGGAATTTCAGGCCTGCTCAAGAACTTGTCGCCAATTATTTGGGAGCCACTGAATGACGATTTTGTTAATCGCACCAGTTGCTTCACAAAGCGGCAGCCGCGACGCCCTCCGGCGCCGGCGCCGCCACCTGCCAGATGCGCTGACCGCCGCTGGCCTTGTCCAGATCCGCCAGCACCTTCTCGTGCAGTGCCAGTTCTTCCGCGGTGGCGGTGATCACCGGCAACTGGAAGCTGCTCAGGTCGATCGCCACCACTTCCAGCTCACCGCCCTGCCCTTGCGAAGACGACTCGGAATCGTCGATGACCAGCGAGTCCTGACCCCGCGTCAGGCGGATGTAGACCTCGGCCAGCAGCTCCGCATCCTTCACCGCGCCGTGCAGACCCCGGTTGCTGTTGTCCACCTCCAGCCGGCGGCACAAGGCATCCAGCGAGTTGGCCTTGCCCGGGAACATGTCCCGCGCCATCAGCAGCGTGTCGGTCACGCTGCCGACAACCTCATGCAGCAAGGGGCGCTTGGACCGCTTCAGTTCGGCATTGATGAATCCCACGTCGAAGGAGGCGTTGTGCGCCACCAGGTCCGCCCCGCGAAGGAACTCCAGCAGTTCGTCCACGATCTGGGCGAACTTTGGTTTGTCCGACAGGAATTCACTGCTCAGCCCGTGAACGCGGAAAGCCTCTTCCGGCATGTCCCGCTCAGGATTCAGATAGAAGTGCAGATGCCGGCCCGTCAACTGCCGGTTCACCATCTCCACGCAGCCGATGTCCACCACCCGGTCGCCGGACTCCGGATTCAGGCCGGTGGTTTCCGTATCAAAAAAGATCTGTCTCATGTCTTCACTTCCAGCTCAGGGGCGCGCCACCGACGCGGTCCCCACCGTACGGGCACGGCGGTAGGCCCACACCATCATCAAAATGCCGATCAGCACCATGGGTGCACTCAGCCATTGCCCCTGGCTCCAGCCAAAGGCACGCAGGCCGAGGAAGTCATCCGGCTCGCGGAAGTACTCCGCGATGAAGCGGAAAGCGCCATATCCGATCAGGAACAGGCCGGACACCGCCCCCAGCGGCCGCTGCTTGCGCGCGAACAGCCACAGGATGATGAACAGCGCAACGCCCTCTCCCAGGAATTGATACACCTGGGACGGATGGCGGGGCACCAGGTCGTGCGCCTGCGGAAAAATCATCGCCCAGGGCAGCGACGGATCCGCCGGGCGGCCCCACAACTCACCGTTGATGAAGTTGCCCAGACGTCCCATGGCAAGGCCCGTGGGCACGCAAGGCGCCACCAGATCCCCGACTTCGAGGAACTTGAAGCCTCGGCGCCATGCAAAAAAGGCCAGCGCAGCGATCACGCCCAGCAGCCCACCATGGAAGGACATGCCGCCCTGCCACACCGCGAAGATGTTCAGCGGATGCTGCAGGAATTCGGTCGGCTTGTAGAACAGCACATAGCCCATGCGGCCGCCCAGCACCACACCCAGCACGCCAAAGAACAGCAGGTCATCCACCCCCTGGCGGGTCCAGCCACGCTGGGCATTCCACGGCTTTCTGGCCTGCAGGTTGGCCAGCCAGAGGAACAGGCCGAAGGCAGCCAGATAGGTCAGGCCATACCAATGGATAGGCCATCCAAACACATGGAAGGCGACCGGGTCGAATTGGGGATGGATCAGCGGAGGAGTCATGCGAATGGGTGCTGCCGGCGGCGACGTGCCGAATCATAGTGCGGCGCCAGGGGGCGCCACGCGCTGTTCGCCCCCCATTTCGCCCCCATGTCAGGGTGCCCAGCGCCGGAGAGATCTCAGGTCGCAGTGCCCAATTCCGCGAGCCGGCGTCGGCAATCCTCGACATTGCTGGCACTGGCGCGGCGATTGTTCAGATAGCGCTCGAAGGCCGCCCGGGCGCCCGCCTTGTCGCCCTTGTCCTGCAGGGCGATGCCGATGCGGTGATCCAGCGCCAGTTGCTCCGCGCCGTTGAGCGTCTTGGCCTTTTCATAGGCAGCGACCGCGCCGTCATGGTCATCCATGGCGTCCAGCACCCGGCCCAGGCCGTACAGCGGCATCGCCTGCTGCGGCTGCTGGCGAGACAGCTCCTCCAGCCAGCTCCGCGCCTTGGCGAATTGCCGGTCATGCATCCACTGGCGGCCCAGGTCATTGGCCAGCACCCGCTGCTCCAGTTGCAGTTCCGGGCGACGGGTGTGCACCCCGCGCAGTTCCCGCTCCATGCCCGCCCAGTCCTTTTTGGAGGCGGCCACCCGGGCGCGCATCAGGCGGAGCTGATCCTCATCCTGCACGCCCTGCTCCAGCGCACGGGCCTTGGATTCACCGCCGCCGATGAATCCGGGCAGCGCGAGGTAGTACTGCTGCAGCGCGCTTCTGGGCTCCGGTGCATCCGGCAGTTGGCTCATCGCCTTCTGCATCAGCTCGCTGACCCGGCCCAGGGCCCCCAGCGCCTTGAATTTGCTGCCGCCCCGCACCTGCATCACCAGGGCCAGCGCCAGGGCGTAGGAGCAGCTCGCTTCCTGCGGCGTCTTCTGCACACACTGCTCCAGCCGCTGAATGTTCTGGCGCAGCGCATTGCCATCCGCCAGGTCCAGCTGGGCCAGCGCCAGGGCGGCCGTCGCCTGCGGGTCCTCCGGCTGGGACTTCAGCCGCTGGCTGGCGACCTTCTCCAACTGGTCCGCCTGGCCGTTGTCCAGAAGATTCTGGAGGGCGCTGTCCTTGAAGACCGCTGCCTCAGCGACCGAAGCGCTGAGCATCAGCGCAGGCGCCAGCAGCATCCCGGCCAGCCAGGCACGACCTGCGCGCGAGCGCTGCGCCGAGGCGTGGGTCGGCTGCAGGAAACGGTATGGGGTCTTGCCATTCATGAGGTCACCTTGTTGTCACCTTGTGTCGCGCTGCTGTTTATGCGTGAGGGTCACGCAGCCTTGTGGAGCATCCGATGTGCCTGCGAAGCTTATCGCCTGCCGCCCTGCCTCAACGCGCCTCGGGTCCCGTGAGCGGACAGAGCATCGCGAAACCAGCGACGACCGGGCGCGTCGCGCGCAGTCCCGGCACGAAATGACCACAAAAACAGCCACGACCCAGGTCACCCCTCATCGGGGTCATTCGTTGACCAAAAACAAAGGGGACCCACAGGTCCCCAGGATTTGGGCGAACACAGACCCACCGCGTTCAGCGCAGCGGCATGCTGCTGCGCGGATGGCACACCCGCGCAGGCCGGCCGCCCGCCGGGCCGCCGCGGTGAGGATCAGCGACGGCGACGACGCTGCTTCTCGGACGTACCGATCTTGGTCATGGCTTCCTCCCGACGCGCCTTCTGGCGCTCGTCCAGGCGGTCCATGGCCTTGCGCTGGGTATAGCCGGTCTTGTCAGCAAATTCCCACCACAGCACAGCCAGTCCGAAGGGTGCCAGCACCCACCACCAACTCAGGTCGGCCCCGGGTCCTACCTCGGCCACCTTCATCAGCAGGAGCAACACCCCAACGACAATCAACCACATCCCATTTCTCCTCTGGGCCGACGCGCCATCGCGTGGCGGACCCGACACTACAATCTTTTGAGCCCGGCATGCCCCAGCCAAGCCCCTGCGCTTGTTTCATATTGCCGCTTTTCCGACTCACCCCAGGGTGGGCACGGTCCGGCGGCCTGAAATGTAGCCAAAAGGAACCGATTGGGGCTCACCGAATTTCGACCGTTTCCAACCGTTTCCTTCCGAGTATCCTCCCGGAACGAATGAAAGGACGCCCATGAAAATTGCCCTGATCGCCTCCGCCACGTTGCTGACTGCGGCCTTCGCCACCCCGGCGCTGGCCAACCAGGAACTGGCCCAGAAGAAGAACTGCATGGCCTGCCATGCGGTCGACAAGAAGCTGGTCGGCCCCGCCTACAAGGATGTGGCCGCCAAGTACGCCGGTGACAAGGACGCTGTGAAGAAGCTGTCCGAAAAGGTCATCAAGGGCGGTTCCGGTGTCTGGGGTCCGGTGCCGATGCCGGCCAACACGCAAGTGAGCCCGGCCGAAGCCGAGACCCTGGTCAAGTGGATCCTGACGACCAAGTGACCCAATAAAACGGGGGCTCACGCCACCACACGTGAGCCCCCTCGGAGCAACGACCAGGCCTCCCCGGTCGTTCTTCTCTACCCGACGGATCAGCCGATCCGCACCGGTACGAAGATCTTGTCAGCGCCTCGCTGCACCAGCAGGGCCACCGACTTTTCAGCGTGCTGCAACAGGCTCTTGACCTGTTCCACCGACTGCACCGGCGTGCCGTTCACCGCCAGCAGCACGTCCCCGGGCCGCACTTGCGCACGCGCAGCCGGGCCGGACACTTCCTCAATCACCAGCCCTTCGCGAATGCCCAGCTGACGCCGCTCTTCGGCTTGCAGCGGACGCAGCGCCAGACCCAGCTTGCCCTGCGCGGCGGACGGCGTGTCGTCGCTCTTGGCCTGACGGCTGGCGCGGTCGTTCGCATCGCCCAGGGTCACGCTCAGCTGCTCGCGCTTGCCGCTGCGCCACACTTCCATCGCGATGCGGTCGCCGGGGCTGGACTGGTCCACCAGTGCCGGCAGGTCGCCGCTGGCCACGATGGGTTGGCCCTTGAAGCTGAGGATTACGTCCCCGGGACGCAGGCCGGACTTGGCGGCCGGACTGCCCTCTTCCACATTCGCCACCAGCGCGCCTTCCGGACGATCCAGCTTGAACGAGTCGGCAAAGCCCTGGTTCACTTCCTGGACCATCACCCCCAGACGGGCGTGCTGCACCTTGCCGCCGCTCTGGACCTGCTGGCGGATCTTGTTGGCCACTTCCACCGGAATGGCGAAGGACAGACCCTGATAACCGCCCGACGCGCTGTAGATCTGGGAATTGATGCCCACGACCTCGCCCCGCGCGTTGAACAGCGGTCCGCCGGAGTTGCCGGGGTTGATGGCCACGTCGGTCTGCAGGAAGGGCACGCGGCTTTCTTCCGGACCCAGCGAGCGGCCCTTGGCGCTGATCACACCCGCGCTGACACTGTTCTCGAAGCCGAAGGGCGAGCCGATGGCCAGCACCCATTCACCCACGCGCAGGTCCTTGGTCGAGCCCATGCGCACGGTGGGCAGGTTCTTGGCGTCGATCTTGAGCACCGCCACGTCGGTGGACTTGTCGCTGCCCAGCACTTTGGCCCGGAATTCGCGGCGATCGGTCAGCTTGACCACCACTTCCTGCGCATCCTGCACCACATGGGCATTGGTCAGGATCACACCGTCATTGCTGACGATGAAGCCGGAGCCCTGCCCGCGGATCTGGCGGCTGCCACCGTCCTGCTCACCGCCGAAGCCGGGGCCGCCCGGAATGCCGAAGCGGCGGAAGAAGTCGTAAAAAGGATCGTCCGGATCCATCTGCGGCATGCGGGAACTGCGGGTCTTGACCGTGCCGGAGACGCTGATGTTGACCACGGCCGGGCCCTGGGTGGCCGCGATCTGGGCGAAATCGGGCAGACCGGCCGGGGGAGGCGTGGCGGTGGAGGGAGCCACCGTGGATGGAGCGGCCGTGGCGGCCGTCGCAGCAGCACCCGCCAGCGGCGTGGTGACGGCCGCGACCTGGGCACCCTCCAGAGAACCGGCTGTGCCTGCGCTGCGGTCGGACGAGGTCGTGGCGGCGGGGGCATCGCCCTCGGGGCCGGTCTTGGCATTGCGCATGGCCAGGGCACCGCCCGTGGCACCCAGCACGCCGGCAGCGGCCAGCGCCCACACCAGTTTCTTCGCCGAAATCATCTTTTCCACTTGAGCCATGTGAATCACCTCCTGGAGGTAAGTCAGAGTCGATGGCTGAAGTGTGAAGGGGCTCCCTTAGACGTTTCTTAAGCGACGCAAAGTCTTCTTCAGGTGCGGGCCAGGGCCGGCTGCCCCGCGACTGTCAGCAGCGGAAAGGCCAGTTCGACCCGGAGCCCCCCAAGCGAAGTGCTGTGCCCCAGCTTCAACGTGGCGCCATGGTCGCTGGCGATGCTTCGCGCAATCGCCAGCCCCAGCCCACTGCCCGGCGCCAGCTGGGCCTGGGCTTCCGAGCGATAGAAGCGGTCAAAGACACGGGCCCGCTCCCCATCGGGAATCCCCGGGCCATCGTCCTCCACCACCACCAGCGCTTGATCCTCGGTGCGCTCCAGGCTCAGATCGACCTGGCTGCGCCCATATTTGACGCCGTTGTCGAGCAGGTTGCGCAGCAGGATCTGCAGGGCGTCCCGCTGGCCGCTGACCTGCACCGGATCACAGCGGCCCAGACCGAGGTCGACACCTCTTGCCTGTGCCAGGGTGCTGGTTTCCACCACGCCGTCGCGGCAGAGCTCGTCCAGCGCGATGATCTGCGGCGGCGCCTGCACCTTGGCGCTGTCCTGCCGGGCCAGGGTCAGCAATTGCTCGATCAGGCGTCCCGCCCGGTCGATCCCCGTGGCCAGCCGCTCGGTCGCCTGTGCACGGGCCTGATCGTCCGGCGCGCGCCGCAGGGCCTGCAGCTGCAGCTTCAGCGCCGCCAGTGGCGAGCGCAATTCATGCGCCGCATCGGCCACGAATTGCTGCTGGGTTTCAAAGGCCTGCCGCACCCGATCCAGCAAAGCATTGAGTTCGGTGACCAGCGGCTCCACCTCGCTGGGCAGATCACCGGCGCCCACCGGCGACAGGTCCTGCGCCGCCCGGCGGGAAATCTGCTGCCGCACTCGCTGCAGCGGATCGAGCGAGTAGCTCACCACCCACCACACCACCATCGCCAGCAGCGGCAGCATCATGGCGGTCGGCAGCACGGTGCGCCAGGCCAGTTGGCCCGCCATGCGCTGGCGCACCGACAGGTCCTGGGCCACCTGCACCACCTGGAATCGGCCCTGGACGGCCAGCACCCGATAACGCTTGCCCTTCAGCTCGACGTCGGAAAAACCGAGCACCGCCCGCTGCGGCAGCCAGTCCGGCCCGGCGGAGCGGTACAGCGGCGTGCCATCCAGGCTCCAGACCTGCACGATCAGGTCGATGCTCTGCTCCTCACCCAGCGGCAGCGGCAGGCCCGTGCCCATGCCGGCGCGCAGCGAAAGCGCCACCTGCTGCATCTGATAGTCGAAGATCTCATCCGCCTCGGCCAATGCATTGCGATAGGCACTGCCGCCCTGCACCAGCGCGCTGAGCAGCATCGCCCCGAACAGAAACAGCACCAGGCGATATCGCAGCGAACGCGGCAGCACGCTCATTCCTTGGGAACGCGGTAGCCCACGCCTCGCACGTTCTGGATCAGCTCGGCGCCCAGCTTCTTGCGCAGCCCGTGGATGTAGACCTCCACCGCATTGCTGCTGATCTCGTCTTTCCAGCCGTAGAGTTTTTCTTCGAGCTGCTGACGGGACAACACCATGCCGGGCCGCGCGATCAGCGGCTCCAGTACCGCCCATTCGCGGGCGGACAAGGTGACGGGTTGGCCGTGGGCGGTGACTTCCCGCGTGGCGGGATGGATGGTGACCCCCATGTGCTCATAGACCGGCTCGGACCGGCCAGCCGCCCGGCGCAGCAACGCCCGGATGCGAGCCAGCAGCTCGTCGAGCTCGAAGGGCTTGAGCACATAGTCGTCGGCGCCGGCATCCAGACCCGCCACCCGCTGCTGCAGCGCGTCGCGGGCGGTGGCAATCAGCACCGGCATCGTCTGCTTGCGGGCGCGAAGGCCCTGCAGCACCTGCATGCCGTCGCGTTTGGGCAGGCCCAGGTCCAGCAGGACCAGGTCGTAGGTCTGGGACTGGAGCGCGGCGTCGGCCATCTCGCCGTCCCGGACCCAGTCCACCGCGTAACCATCGGCGCGCAGCAGCTCCAGCAGCTGCTCACCGATCATCGCGTCATCTTCCACCAGCAGGAGTCGCATGGGCGAGATTGTGCACGAGGGACACCCCGGGATGAGGCCTTCCCCCTCGTTCATCGCCCCCGCCGCGCCGGCCGGTCAAGGCGCGTTCAGCGACGCAAGCCGGCCACGTCGCGGGTCAGGTTCAGCACCCAGTGGGTGGACCATTCCCTGTCCACCATCTGGCGAAGGCTTTCTGGGCTGCGCGCCCCCGCGTTGCGGCGCTGGGCCAGCGAATCGCCGTCTGCCGCTGACGGAGCGGCCTCACTGCGGCGCTTGAACAGGTGCATGAAGACCGGTGGAGCGCTGGACGACTGGGCCGTCAGCGGAGCGGCGGCCTCGGCGCTGTTGGGAGAGAACTGCCGCGCCAGTTCATGCACTCGTTGCTGACTGCTGCTGAGCGCCTGATTGAAACGCGGGCTCCGGCCCTCGACCCGCTCACACCAGCGGGCTTGCTCGCGGGGCGTGAGCTGCTCGAAGCGACGGGCCACCAGTCTCTTCACAGCGTCATGAGCGGCGAGGGCGACCACGGTCTGATCGACTTCCGGCGAACCTTCGGACGACGGCCCGGCCTGCGATTCCAGGTCGCGAGTCATCTGCGCCTGGATCTGCTCGATCAGATCGCGTGCCCAGTGGGTGTGCGGCTCCAGCTTGCGGGTGAGCGGGTCGCTGAAGCGGGCGCGGAGGTAGCCGATAAGCCCGGTGCGCGCGGTCATTTCCTTGGCCAGGCCGTCCAGGCGTGGGAGGAATTCATCGAACTTCGCACCGCCCGGCATCCAGTCCTTGCGGATGTGCCTGGGGATACGGCTCAGTTCGGCCGAAGTGGCGGTTTCCGCGGCGCTGCGACTTTCGCTCAGATGCAAGGCGGTCTGCAGCGGCGTCAGCGCAGGCTTTGCCCGAGCTGCGGCCATGGCGCTGGACATCGCGCTGGACGTGGTGTCGGAGCTCGTGGTGGGGGATGCGCTCCGCAGCCTGCTGCCGGTGGCGGAAGCAGGCGTTGTCAGGTCCGCCAGCATCGCGCGGACCTTGGCGTCGGTCGCCTTGTGTGCGGGATGGAAAATCCGCGCACGCATGCCCTCAGTCGCCGGAAGTTCGAACTGGCGCGTTCGTGCGTTGGGTGCGGCGAGCGCATCGGTGGAGCTGGTGACAGAGTCGTTGACCGCTTCGCCGACCGTTTCGTTAAGTGTTTCGTTGAGCGACTCATTCACCGATTCGGGCAGCGCGTGGCCGTCCGCCTCGCTCAGGCCGCGCGTCAGCGTCGCGGCGGGCGAAGTCTCCCAGGGGTCCCCTTCCCCATCGCGCACCTCATCCATCGACGGCAATGCCGCAGCACCCCGGCCTCGCGCCAGCGTCGAGAAGCGGCTGCTGGCGTGGGTGGTGTCAGACAGCACCCCGGAATCCTCCGAACCGGACGACAGCAGACGCGACAACCGCGTCATGCGCTGTCCGGACGACTTCGTCGATTCTGTCGTCGTCACGTTGCCATCCACCGCATCCAGCAGCGGAGTGGTGTCGTCCATTTCCAGCCATACGCCCTGATCGATCTGATGCTTGCGAAGGGTCTGCACCGCAAGCGAGTCCGGCTTGCTTTGCACCGAGGCCCAGGCATGCCACAGGTCGCGTGCCATGCGCTGGGTGTCGACCGGCTTGCCACCGACCTGCGAGAACGCAGGACTGCGCACCGACTGGCCGGCGAGGATGAACTGGTCCAGCCGGGTGGCCAGCGCGGCTTCATCCGGCAATTGGATGTCGCCGCGATTCAGGGACTCCAGGCACTCCATGCCATGCAGCGCGGTGGCGACCACGCCCGACGCGGTGGCGCCGTCCTTGCACATCAGGGCCAGTTGCAGCGGCTGCTTGCCACTCTCCAGAAAGCGCACATTCAGCGCATACAGGAGCCGGTGGACCCAGTCGGGAGCATTCAGATTCAGCGTGTGGGTGCGCACCGGATGCTCGGTGCGACTCCCATCCGCGCCCTCCAGCGAGATCGTCAACTGGCCTTGCGGTACCCCATCACGGGGCATGTTGGGCGCAACGGCGCTCGTTTTGACCGAGGTGAAGGGCGCCCCGGCAGGGAAGGCGTAATCGAAGCCGTCCGTGACGGCGCCGGTCACCGGGTTGCCCACCGGGAATGCCACCGGGTAACCCGTGGCGGCCTTGGTGAGTGCGGGGGTTCTCGACCGCACCGTGCCGGGGCCGTCCATCCGCTCCGCATCGGGGTGGCGCACCAGGGCGTCCACCGCAATCAGGTCGGTGGTGCCGGAGGCCAGCAAAGCGGTGGCGAAGCCCCCCGCCGCACGGGAGTTCGGCTCCACCACCGACTGCATCTGCAGCACCACCGGCTGCTTCATCAACTGGCTCCAGTTGGTGACGCCATCGCGGGAGGTGCGGCTGCGGCCCGGCCGCTCGGCGTCGTCAGGGCGGAGCGACAGCGGCGTGGCATTGATCCGGGCGGTCTGCGGGCCCTGGGGGTCACACCAGTCGCTCTGGCCGACCGGCGGCAGCCCCAGCGAGTCCGGCAGCGCCAGGAAATGCTCGGGCACGAAAGGCAATTGGGAGGACATGCACCAGTGGCGATCCTGCAGCGGCTGGGCGCTCGACTGGGCGGCCGGCTTCATCGGCACGGTGCTCAGGACGATGGACGGCGGCATGGACGGCGCACGCGACGAAGCCGTCGTCGCCCTTCCCCCGGCGGCGGGCGTTGCGTCGGTGAGTTCCGGCGCGTGGGCATGGGCCGAGGCGGACTCGATCACTTCAGACATACGAACATTGAACATGGCAACAGGGCGCGGAGCCTCTCAACACATCAGACGCCTTGGTGCCCGGCGCGATCGGCGGAGTTCGCATGACAAGGCCGACCCATCACTGAAGGGCAATCCATGACTACAATGCGCAGGTCAGGAGAGAGTTCCCGTTGGCGCAGGCCGTGGGAGCCGCCGAAGGCGCAGTGGCAGGCCCCCGGATGAACCGGCGCACAGCTGCGAACGCTCAGGCAAAAGGACTGGCAAGACGTTGGCCGCATCGCTCAAGCGGTGCACCAGCGTTCCTCACTGGAGAGAGGCGGGGTGGACCAGGGCCAGGTGCCGGGGTCGAGCCCGCCCACCGAAGGGGCAAGCCGTGGAGCTGCTGGTCGCGACCAGCCGGTCTACGGCCAATCTCTCAGGTAAAGCGGACAGCGAGGGCATCCCCCCTTTCAGCCCGACGGCGTCGGCGTCTGTTGATCAGGCGCCCTCCGGCGACTGAATGGCTTTCAGAATGCCCCGGAGACGATCCATGTCCGCTGACACCGCTGCCCTGCTCAAGACCCCCCTGCACGCCCTGCACGTCGAACTTGGCGCCAAGATGGTGCCCTTTGCTGGTTACGACATGCCAGTGCAATACCCCACTGGGGTCATGACCGAGCACCGCCACACCCGCACCGCGGCCGGCCTGTTCGACGTCTCCCACATGGGTCAGGTGCTGCTGGTCGGCGATGATGCTGCAGCCGCCCTCGAAACCCTGGTGCCGGTGGATATCATCGGCCTGGAACTGTTCAAGCAGCGGTATGCCCTGTTCACCGACGAGAACGGCGGCATTCTGGACGATCTGATGGTCGCTCGTCGCACCGACGGCCTGTTCGTGGTGGTCAATGCCGGCTGCCGCGACCAGGACATCGCCCACATGCAGAAGCACCTGGGCGGCCGCTGCGAAGTGCGCCCCCTGCCGGATCAGGCGCTGCTGGCGCTGCAAGGCCCGCAGGCGGTGACGGCCTTGTCCCGCCTGAATGCGGATGTCGCCAAGCTGGTCTTCATGACCGGCGGCTTCTTCGACCTGGACGGCATCCCCACCTTCGTGACCCGCTCCGGCTATACCGGCGAAGACGGTTATGAAATCTCGGTGGCCGCCGACCGCTCGGTGGAACTGGCCCGCAAGCTGCTGGCCCAGCCGGAAGTCAAGCCGATCGGCCTGGGTGCGCGCGACTCGCTGCGCCTGGAAGCCGGCCTGTGCCTGTATGGCCACGACATCGACACCACCACCACCCCGGTCGAAGCCTCGCTGACCTGGGCGATCCAGAAGGTCCGCCGTGCTGGTGGCGAACGCGCCGGCGGCTATCCCGGCGCCGCCGTGGTGGACCGTCAACTGGCCGAAGGCGCCGCCCGCAAGCGGGTGGGCCTGGTGGGCAGTGAACGCATGCCGGTGCGCGAAGGCGCCAAGCTGGTGAACGAAGCCGGCGAGGAAGTCGGCGTGGTCACCAGCGGCACCCTCGGCCCGACGGTCAACAAGCCGGTCGCCCTGGCCTACGTCACCAAGGCGCATGCTGCCCTCGGCACCCAACTGTTCGCCCTGGTGCGTGACAAGCGCACCCCGATGACGGTCTCTTCCACGCCGTTCACCCCCAACGGATACTTCCGCGGCTGACCGCCGCCGGAAGCTGCGTCAGCACTTTCGTTTTTCCCTTTCATCCTTCCGCCCTTTTTTGACGGAGCCTCTCATGACCATCAAATACACCCCCGACCACGAATGGGTCGAGATCCACGCCGACGGCACCGCCACCGTGGGGATCACCGTGCACGCCCAGGACGCCCTGGGTGACGTCGTGTTCGTGGACCTGCCCGAGGTGGGCAAGAGCTTCGCCGCCAAGGAAGTGGCCGGCGTGGTGGAGTCGGTGAAGGCCGCCGCCGATGTTTACGCCCCCGTGTCGGGCGAGATCGTGGAAGTCAACGAGTCCCTGCGTGACGACCCCTCCCTGGCCAACAGCGACCCGCTGAAGGCTGGCTGGTTCTTCAAGGTGAAGCTGTCCAACCCGTCGGAAACCGATGGCCTGATGGACAGCACCGCCTACGACGAACTGCTCAAGAACAGCTGAGACTGAGACCGCCGCTCCACAGGATCACCGCCATGTCCGCCCTGCCCTCCTTCGCCGACCTCGAAAACTCCAGCGAGTTCCACGCCCGCCACATCGGCCCCGATGCCGCCGATGAAGCGCTGATGCTGTCCGCCATTGGCGCCGCTTCGCGCGCCGCGCTGATCGACGCCATCGTGCCGACCAGCATCAAGCGGGCCGCCCGCATGGAACTGCCCGAGGCGGTGACGGAAGCGCAGGCGCTGGCCGAGCTCAAGGCCATTGCCAGCCGCAACCAGTTGCTCAAGAGCTTCATCGGCCAGGGCTACTACGGCACGCTGACGCCGGGCGTGATCCTGCGCAACATCCTCGAGAACCCCGCCTGGTACACGGCTTACACGCCCTACCAGGCGGAGATCTCGCAGGGTCGCATGGAAGCGCTGGTGAATTTCCAGACGATGGTCTGCGACCTGACCGGTCTGGCCATCGCCAATGCGTCGATGCTGGACGAGGCCACCGCCGCCGCCGAAGCCATGACGCTGGCGGCCCGCGTGGGCAAGAGCAAGAGCCAGGTGTTCTTCGTGGCGGACGACGTGCTGCCGCAGACCCTGGAAGTGATCCGCACCCGCGCCGAGCCCCTGGGCATCACGGTGCAGGTGGGCGCGGCGGAAGATGCCGGCAAGACCGAATGCTTTGGCGCGCTGGTGCAGTACCCGGGCGTCAACGGCCTGATCCGTTCGCTGCAGCCGATCGCTGATGCGGTGCACGGCCAGAATGGCCTGCTGGTGGTCGCGGCCGACCTTCTGGCCCTGACCCTGATCAAGGCCCCCGGTGAACAAGGCGCCGACATCGCCGTGGGCACCACCCAGCGCTTCGGCATGCCGATGGGCGCGGGCGGTCCGCACGCCGCCTACATGGCCTGCCGGGACGAGTTCAAGCGCAGCCTGCCGGGCCGTCTGGTCGGTGTGTCGGTGGACAGCCACGGCAAGCCGGCCTATCGCCTGTCGCTGCAGACCCGCGAGCAGCACATCCGCCGCGAGAAGGCCACCTCCAACATCTGTACCGCGCAGGTGCTGCCGGCCGTCGTGGCCAGCATGTACGCGGTCTATCACGGCCCGCAGGGTCTCAAGCGCATCGCCCAGCGTGTGGCCGGCTACACCGCCGTGCTGGCCAAGGGCCTGAAGGGTCTGGGCCTGACGCTGGCCCATGAAGCCGCCTTCGACACGCTGCATGTGCGCACCGGCGCCCACACCGCGCCGATTCTGGCCGCCGCCGTGGCTGCCGGCATGAACCTGCGCCGTGCCAGCGACGACAGCCTGAGCCTCTCGCTGGACGAAACGACCACCCGCGCCGATCTGCAGGCGCTGCTGACCGTCTTTGCCGAAGGCCGCGCCGTGCCGGACGCCTTCGAGGGCACCACCGCCGTGGCGGCGCTGATCCCTGCGGATCTGGTGCGCACTAGCAGCTTCATGACCCATCCGGTCTTCAACCGCCACCATTCCGAAACCGAGATGCTGCGCTACCTGCGCCAGCTGTCGGACAAGGACCTGGCGCTGGACCGCACCATGATCCCGCTGGGTTCGTGCACGATGAAGCTGAACGCCACCAGCGAGATGATCCCCATCACCTGGCCGGAATTCGCGCAGGTGCATCCGTTCGCACCGCAAAGCCAGCTGCAGGGCTATGCCCAGCTGGACCAGCAACTGACCGCCTGGCTGTGCCAGGCCACCGGATATGCCGGTGTGTCGCTGCAGCCCAATGCCGGCTCGCAAGGTGAATATGCCGGTCTGCTGATCATCAAAGCCTGGCACGAGTCGCGCGGCGAAGCCCATCGCAAGATCTGCCTGATCCCCGAATCCGCCCACGGCACCAATCCCGCCTCCGCCCAGATGGTCGGCATGCAGGTGGTGGTCACCAAGTGCGACAAGGAAGGCAACATCGATCTGGCCGACCTGAAGGCCAAGTGCGAACAGCACAGCGCCAATCTGGCCGCGATCATGATCACCTACCCCTCCACCTATGGCGTGTTCGACACCCATGTGAAGGAAATCTGCGCCCTGGTGCATGAGCATGGTGGCCGCGTCTATGTGGATGGCGCCAACATGAATGCGCTGGTCGGCGTGGCAGCCCCCGGCCAGTTCGGTGGCGACGTGTCCCACCTGAACCTGCACAAGACCTTCTGCATTCCGCACGGCGGCGGCGGCCCGGGCGTCGGTCCGGTCTGCGTGGTGGAAGATCTGGTGCCCTTCCTGCCGGCACATCGCAGCGCGGGTCTGGGCGAGAAGACCGCCATCGGCGCCGTCAGCGCGGCCCCGCTGGGTAATGCGGCGGTGCTGCCGATCTCGTGGATGTACATCCGCATGATGGGTGAAGCCGGCCTCAAGGCCGCGACCGAAACCGCCATCCTGTCGGCCAACTACGTGGCCGCCCGCCTGGCCGGTCACTACGACATCCACTTCAGCGGCAACATCGACGGCCTGAAGGGCGGCGGCGTGGCGCACGAGTGCATTCTGGACCTGCGTCCGCTGAAGGACACCAGCGGCATCTCCGCCGAAGACGTGGCCAAGCGCCTGATCGACTACGGCTTCCACGCGCCGACGCTGTCCTTCCCGGTGGCGGGCACGCTGATGGTCGAGCCGACCGAGAGCGAATCGAAGTTCGAGCTGGACCGCTTCATCGCCGCGATGATCCAGATCCGCGAAGAGATCCGCAAGGTCGAAGCCGGCAGCTGGCCCAAGGAGGACAACCCTCTGGTCAACGCCCCGCACACCGCCGAGAGCCTGCTCAAGACCGAATGGACCCATGGCTACAGCCGGGACGAAGCCGCCTACCCGGTGGCTGCCCTGCGCCAGGTGAAGTACTGGTCGCCGGTGGGCCGCGTGGACAACGTCTACGGCGACCGCAATCTGGTGTGCAGCTGCCCGCCGGTGTCGGACTACCAATAAGTCTCAGCTCAGTGGGGTGCCGGCATGGCCGTTTCTGTTTTTGATCTCTTCAAGATCGGCATCGGGCCGTCCAGCTCCCACACCGTCGGCCCGATGCGGGCGGCCCGGCTCTTTGTGCAGCGTCTGCGGCACGAGGGTCAGCTGGACCGCACGGTGCGGGTGGCCACGGCGCTCTACGGATCGCTGGGGGCCACCGGCAAGGGCCACGGCAGCGACAAGGCGGTGCTGCTGGGTCTGGCCGGCCATGAGCCGGACACGGTGGATGTGGAACGCATCCCCGCCATCCTCGAAGAGATCCGCGGCCGCAAGCGCGTGGCGCTGGGCGGTGAGCATGAGATCGCCTTTGACGAAGCGCGGGACCTGGTGCTGTACCGTCGCCAGAGCCTGCCGCTGCATGCCAACGGCATGCGCCTGATCGCCTTCGACGCCGAAGGCAACGAACTGCAGAACCGGGTGTATTACTCGGTGGGCGGTGGCTTTGTGGTGACCGAGGAAGTGCTGGCGGACGGCTCGCGCCAGAAGCAGATCGCGCCGGACACCACGGTACTGCCCTACCCGTTCAAGACCGGTGCGGAACTGCTGGCGCTGACCGAGCGGGAGCATTGCTCGATCGCCGAGATCATGCGGCGCAACGAGGGCCACTGGCGCAGCGACGAAGAGACCCGCGCCGGGCTGCTCAACATCTGGCGGGTGATGCAGAGCTGCGTGGAGCGGGGCTGCCGCACCGAAGGCATCCTGCCCGGCGGCTTCAAGGTGCGCCGGCGTGCGGCGCAGTTGCACCGCGAGCTGACCAGTGACGCCGAAGCCGCCCTGCGCGATCCGCTCCAGGTGATGGACTGGGTCAACCTCTATGCGCTGGCGGTGAACGAAGAGAACGCGGCCGGAGGCCGTGTGGTGACGGCTCCGACCAATGGGGCGGCCGGCATCATTCCGGCGGTGCTGCACTATTACGCCCGCTTCGTGAATCCGCCCCCACCGACGCCGCGCGGCGGCGTGGACGCCACCCGCGCCGGCCCCGGTGGACGGACCAATCCGGCGCTCGGCGCCCATGAAGACGGCATCATCGACTTCCTGCTGACGGCAGCCGCCATCGGCATCCTCTACAAGGAAAACGCCTCCATCTCCGGCGCCGAGGTCGGCTGCCAGGGCGAGGTGGGCGTGGCCTGCTCGATGGCCGCAGCAGCGCTGTGCGCAGTGATGGGCGGCACCCCGGCCCAGGTCGAGAATGCCGCAGAGATCGGCATGGAGCACCATCTGGGACTGACCTGCGACCCGGTGGGCGGTCTGGTGCAGATTCCCTGCATCGAGCGCAATGCCATCGCCTCGGTCAAGGCCATCAATGCCGCCCGCATGGCGCTGCGCGGCGACGGCACCCATCATGTGAGCCTGGACAAGGTCATCAAGACGATGCGCGAAACCGGCGCGGACATGATGACCAAATACAAGGAAACGGCCCGCGGTGGCTTGGCGGTGAATATCGTCGAGTGCTGAGGCTCGGCAAGGTGCGTGGGGGCTACGCTTCTGCGGCCATCACAGCCACCGCCGCATCACCGTGACTGGATTCGCGCCTAGAGCGGCAGCGGCTTGTCGCCGGCGTCCCCGGCGCCCTTGTGCACACGGTTGGCCAAGAACACCTCGCCAATATCCAGCGTGCTCTCCTGCCCCACCTTCTGTCCGCAACTCGCCAGCCAGCGCTGCGCAGCACCGCGGCCCAGTTCAAACAGCGTCGTCAGCAACCGCCAGTCGGTGTTGAGCTTGCTGGACGCGCCAAAGGGCGCGAGTCCGTCCTCATCCGCCACCCGGTGCAGGCGCATCGCCTTGTAGTGGCTCGGATCCACCCGCCGGTCCCGCAGCAGGCGCTGCACGAAGGCAATGGCCCGCAGTTCCGCCACAAGGCTGGCATTGAAGGTGATCTCGTTGATGCGGTCGTCGATTTCGGCGGCGGTCTTGGGAATGCCGTCATGCTCGCGGGGATTGATCTGCACCAGCAGGATGTCGTCCGTCCCGGTGCCGTAGACGAGCGGCCAGAGCGATGGATTCCCAGAAAAACCGCCGTCCCAGAAAGGCTCGCCATCAATCACCACCGTCTGGGCGCTGCGTGGCAGGCAGGCGGAAGCCATCAGCGCTTCGATGCTGAGGTCACCGTCGCTGAAGACCCGCGGCTGACCAGTGCGCACCGAGGTGGCGGTGACAAACACCTTGATCGGCCCCTTGCGCAGCGCCGCTTCGTCCACATGCTGACGGACGATGTCGCGCAGCGGGTCCAGGTTGAAGGGATTGAGCTGGTAGGGGCTCCACAGGCGCAGCCAGGCGTCCCAGGCCACAGCCGCGGGCCAGGCGTTGCGGTTGTAGATCCAGGGCGGCGGTGCGGTGGCCCCGGCTGCATCCGGACTGGGCGACACCTCCCCCATCATGCCGAACACGCTTGGCACCCCTGAGACGGCCTGCCAGAACGACCGCAGCGCCTGACGCGCCCCGGCCGCCCCACCCTGCGCCATGCCGGTGGCCAGCACGGCGGCATTCATCGCACCGGCGCTGGTGCCGGACACACCGTCCATCACCATCGTGCCGTCTTCCAGCAGGGCATCCAGCACGCCCCAGGTGAAGGCGCCATGCGAGCCGCCGCCTTGCAGGGCCAGGTCCAGAGGGCGTCCGGCGGGGGCCGGCGCAGGGGAGTGGGAGGTGGGCGCCATGGGTCTCTCCAGGGGACGCCCGAAATATAGCCGGGCTCAGCCTCTTGGCAATGGCTCGTTCGGCAGCCAGCGCTTGTAGATCGTCTGGAAGGTGCCGTCGCGCTTGAGTTCCTGCAGCCGGGCCTGCCAGGCGGCCACGGTGGCCTTGGGCGTGCTCAGGGAGAAGGCGATATACCCGTCGTTCACCGCGAAGCTGAACAGCTCCCGCAGTTGCGTCGGTTGGACACCCGCCAGTTCGAGGGTGCGCGGCATCGACACCCGCTCGCCGGCCATCAGCGGCGCACGGCCGGCCATCAGCATGCGGATGCCCTGCACCGGGTCACTGACGGTCTGCAGATTGCGGAAGCCCGCCGTGCGCAGTTGCTGGGCGGTATACCAGTCCCGCACAACTAGGATGCGGCTGGCATGCCGGGCATCCTCCAGATTGCGGGTGGCGACCGGCACGTTGGCACGCGCATAGACGGTGCTGCGGAACTGGACCACCGGCCCCACCCATTGAAAGAGCGACTCCCGCTCCGGAATGCGGGCCGTGGCAAACAGCGCGGTGGGTGTGGCCTCCTGCGCTTCCCGAAAAGCGCGGGCCCAGGGCAGCACCTGGATGGGCAAGTCCTGGCCCAGCCGCTGCTGGATGGCCTGCACCAGATCGACCGTCAGGCCGCGTGGCACGCCGCGTTCGGTGAAATTGATCGGGGGGAACTCTTCCGTCAGCAGGCGCAGTGACGCGGGCAACGCAACGCTGGCCTGGCCAGCCGAGGGCGCGATGGCGGAGTCAGGGATGCGGTCGCGTCCCGCAGGGCTGGAGCCGCCGCTGGCGCCCAGGGGGCCGCTGGCATTCGGAGAGGGGCCCGAGGGGCTTGTCCTGCCGCTGCCGGTGGTGGCGGCCATCAGGGCGCCGGCCGGCGAGGCCAGACAGGCCAGCCCGATCGCGGCCACATGTCGTCGCTGCATATCTGGTCGTCCGATGCCGATGTACGGGGTATTGGACGGTGATGATAGGGGCGGACGGACGCCCTTGCGCGCCCTCGCCCCGTGCAGAACACACGCCGCTGCGGTCGGCGTAGGAGATCGACTCGTTGCACCGAGGTCCGGCACCCACGTCGGGCATTGGCGCAGGGCACCGGCGCGGGGCACCGTGGTAGGGTGTCCGCGTCAGGCGTGGGGCCGGGGGACTGCCCCGTCCGTCCGCCTTATTTGCTGGCGCGCAGCTTCGTCAGCTGAGCCTGCGTTTCGTTCCACAGATCCATGCCGACCTGCGCCGCCACGCCGGCATTCACCCGGGTCAGCTTGTCGCGCATGCGGGCGGCTTCGGCGGGGCTCAGCTCATTGACCTGCATGCCCTTGGTCTTCAGCGCGGCCAGGGCCTTGGCAGCCTCATCACGGGTGTCCTTGCGCTCGAAATCCCGGCTGGCCACGGCGGCCTTCTGCAGTACCGCCTTCTCGTCCTTCGACAGGCCGTCCCAGAACTTCTTGCTGACCGTCACGATCCACGGGCTGTAGACATGGTTGGTCACCGTCAGGTACTTCTGCACCTCGAAGAACTTGGCCGACAGGATGGTGTTGTAGGGATTCTCCTGGCCGTCGACCGCATTGGTCTCCAGCGCGGTGAACAGCTCGGAATACGGCAGCGGCACCGCATTGGCGCCCAGCTGCTTGAAGCTGTCCAGGAACACATTGTTCTGCATCACCCGCAGCTTGATGCCGTCCAGGTCTTCCAGCTTGGTGACCGGCCGCTTGCTGTTGGTCAAGTTCCGGAAGCCGTTCTCCCAGTAGACCAGGCCGACCATGCCCTTCTCTTCCAGCTTGCCGCGGACCTTGTCGCCCACCGGGCCGTCCAGCAGCGCGTCGGCTTCACGGGTGTTGTTGATCAGGAAAGGGGTGTCCCACAGCGCCATTTCCTTGGCGATGCCCACCAGTGTGGCGGTGGAGCCCACCATCATCTCCTGGGCGCCGCCGATCAGGGCCTGCTGCATCTGCGTGTCCGGGCCCAACGCGGCGCCGCCGATGGCGCGCACCTTCATCTTGCCGCCGGACAGCTTCTGCACCTCGTCGGCGAAGACCTTCACCGCCCGGCCCTGGTTGCTGTTCTCGGCCAGACCGTAGCCGAAGCGGATCAGGCGGGGCTTGATGTCCTGGGCGGCGGCGGGCAGCGCGGCCAGCAGCACGGAGGCGCAGGCAGCGGCGAGGGCCAGACGGCGACGGATCGGGGAGCGGTTCATGAGAGTCTCCTGGTTGGACCTGGATCGGTCTTGTTGAATGCTGGAATCGTTCGGAATCATCGTGCGAGCGTTGCGGGCGCAGTCTCTCAGCGCCACCAGTGCATCGGCACCGTGACCAGCGCCGGGAAGCAGGTGAACGCCACGAGGATGACCACATAGGTGAGCAGGAACGGATTCACGCCCTTGATCACCTGATGCATCGACAGCCGCCCCACCCCCGCCACCACATTGAGCACCGTGCCCACCGGCGGCGTGATCAGACCGATGGCGCCATTGAGCACGAACATCAGGCCGAAGTAGACCGGATCGATGCCCGCCTTCACCGCGATCGGCAGCATCACAGGCGCGAAGATCAGGATGGTCGGCGTCAGGTCCAGCGCGGTGCCGATCAGCACCAGCAGCACCATCATCAGCGCCATCAGCAGGCGCGGCGATTCGATCAGCCCGCCCAGCCACTGGGTCAGCACGCCCGGCAGGTCGGCCAGGGTGATCATGTAGCTGGCCACCTGCGCGCCGGCGCAGAGGAACATCACCACCGCGGTCGTCTTGGCGGCGCGCACCAGCACGCCGTGCAACTGACCCACCGACATCTCGCGGTGCACCACAAAACTGATCACCAGCGCATAGAACGCGGCCACCACAGCGGCTTCGGTCGGCGTGAAGATGCCGCTCTTCATGCCGCCGATGATGATCACCGGCATCAGCAACGCCCAGAAGGCCTTGAAGGTGGCGCGCATCCGGTCGTTCCAGGAGAGCGCCTGACCTTCCGGCAGGTTCAGCTTGCGCAATTGCAGCTTCCAGGCGATGAGCAGCCCCACCCCCATGAACAGGCCGGGCACGATGCCGGAGACGAACAGCGCCGAGATGGAGGTGTTGGTCGTGACCCCGTAGATCACAAAGGGCATCGACGGCGGGATGATCGGCGCGATGATCCCGCCCGAGGCGATCAGGCCGGCGGACGTGGCCATCGGGTAGCCGTGGCGCTGCATCATCGGCAGCAGGATGGTGGCCAGGGCGGCGGTGTCGGCCAGCGCCGAGCCGCTCATGCTGGCCATCAGCACGGCCGCGCCAATCGCCACAAAACCCAGGCCGCCGCGGATATGCCCCACCCAGGCCTGCGCCATCTCGATGATGCGCCGGCTGATGCCGCCGGAGTTCATCAGCTCACCCGCCAGAATGAAGAAGGGCACGGCCAGCAGCGGGAAGCTGTCGATGCCGGCCACCAGGTTCTGCGCCAGCAGCTGGGTGTCCCAGAAGTCCAGCGCCCAGGCCATGCCGGCGCCGGTGAGCACCAGGGCGAAGGCCATCGGAATGCCCAGGCCCATCAGGACCAGCATGCCGACGATGAAGATGATGAAGGACAGTGCCTCGTTGCTGATGCCGGTCATCACTCGACCTCCAGTTCATGATCGAGATTGAGCGGCTGGGCGCGGACCAGCTGCCACAGCGCCATCAGGCCGATCAGCACACTGCTGATCAGCGCCGGCAGCGGCAGCAGCGCGTTGGAATACCCCAGCACCACCGAGCGGCTGTCCAGGCCCACGACGACCTGCTGCCAGGCGCCCCAGGCCACCATGCCGGCGGCGGCCACCACCGCCAGGCGGATGAGCGCGGCGATGACGGTCATCAGGGTGCGACGGCGTCGCAGCGGCAGCAGCAGACTGGTGAAGGCCATGTGCTCGCCCATCGGATAGGCGGCCGTGGCGCCGATGAACACCATCCAGACGAACAGCAGACGCGACAGCTCTTCGCTTGCGGCCACACCGCTGCCGAAGCCATAGCGCAGCACGACATTGATGAAGACCGCCAGGGCCATCACCGCCAGACACAAGGCCATGGCGCCTTCGGCCAGACGCAACCACTGCGGACGCGGGCCGGGCTCGGACGGCGGCTGGTCGTTGCCGGGCGGGACTGGTGAACGCTGCTCGACCGGCGAAGGCGACGACAGCGGGGACGATGCGGGCGTGGGCGTCATGCGCGGGTCTCCTTGGAGGCAGAGTCAGGGTGCGCGGGGTCGGCAACAGCTGCGAGGCTCGCACGCTGGGAGAGGATCGACGCGATCTGCTCATCCAGCGACAGCTCGGCCGACACCGTCATCACACCGGCCTCGCCGACCGGCGACTCCAGCGTCTTGAACTGGCTATCCACCAGACTGGCCGGGAAGATATGCCCGGAGGCGCGCGCCGTCACGCGGGTCAATGCGAGGCTGCGGTCGATGTCGATGAACACGAACTGCAGCGACGGGCTGGCCTGACGCAGCCGGTCGCGGTACACCCGCTTGAGCGCCGAGCAGCTCAGCACCACCGGACCGGGCGCCTGCAGCAGCGCGCCGAGGCGATCCAGCCAGCCCCAGCGATCGTCGTCGGTGAGCGGCTGGCCCGCCTGCATCTTGGAGATGGACGCAGCCGAGTGATGCGCATCCCCTTCCACGAAGGGCCACTTCAGCTGGCGCGCCAGAGCGGCGCCGACGCTGGTCTTGCCGCAGCCCGCCACGCCCATCACCACGATGGACGCGCAGCCGTTCTCTTCTTCAGCCATGTCTGGCCTTTCTTTTCCGCCATCCGGCTGGATAGCGCTGTCCCGTTATCGAAAAAGAGACGGCGATACGTTCGCCGTCGGATGTCTCTGCGTGGGCCCTCATGGCAGCGGCCCGCGTCCCGTTTCAACGCCCTCGTGGCGGCCGACGCGTGGGGCACACGACGCTGCCTGTGCCTAGTGCTAGTGGAGTGCTAGTGCTAGGGCTTCCACTGCTGATGCGGTGAACGGGTAGCGCTATCCTACGCCGGAGCGCCACGCACCTCGCTAGGGAAACTACGCACCATGAGCCAGCCATCCGCCCCAAAACGACGCCGAGCCACTGGCCGGGTGACCCTGCAGGATGTGGCGGTGGCGGCGGGGGTCAGCCCCATCACCGCCTCCCGGGCGCTGCGCGGGGAACGGGGGGTGGCCGCGGAACTGGTGGAACGGGTGCAGGTGGCCGTGCGGGAGCTGGGTTATGTGCCGGATCCGGCCGCGCGGGCCCTCGCCTCCGCCAAGAGCAACCAGGTGGTGTTGCTGGTGCCCCTGCTGTCCAACGCGCTGTTTGTCGACCTGCTGGATGCCGCGCAGCGCACCCTGTTGCTGGCCGGCTATCAGAGCATGATTGGCGTGACGCACTACCAGCCGGAGGAAGAGGAAGCGCTGCTGCGCACCTATCTGATGAACCGTCCGGCGGGACTGCTGGTCACCGGCTTTGACCGCACCGACACCGCCCGGAGCCTGCTGACCGGCAGTGGCGTGCCGTGTGTGCATCTGATGGAGAACCGCGCCGGAGACGGCCTGTATTCAGTGGGCTTCTCGCAGGAAGAAGCTGGCCGTGCGATGACGCAGGCGCTGATCGACAAGGGCTACCAACGCATCGCCTTCGCGGCCGCACAACTGGACCCGCGCACGCTGCAGCGCGCCACCGGCTACCGCGCGGCGCTGGGCGACCGGCACGATCCGCGGCTGGAATTCATGGATGCGGCGCCCTCCTCCTTCGCACTGGGCGCGCAGATGTTCGACCGGGTGCTGGCTGACGCGCCGGACGTGGACGCCATCTTCTTCAACAACGACGACCTTGCCCAGGGCGCGCTGCTGCAGGCGCTGCGGCGCGGCATCGAGGTGCCCGGCCAAGTGGCGGTGGCTGGATTCAATGACCTGATCGGCGGTGAGCAGATGCTGCCCCCGCTGTCCACCGTGCGCACACCGCGGGGCGAGATCGGACTCAAGGCTGCGGAGATGCTGATTGCGCTGATGCGTGGGGAAGCGGTGGAGCAGCCCTGCGTGGATCTTGGCTTCGAATTGCTGATGCGAGGCAGCTGCTGACGCGCGCCACCTAACGCGCAGGGCCATGAAAAATGCGGGGCCAAGCCCCGCTTTTTTGTATCCGACGCAGTCTGCAGCGATGGTCCGCACCTGCAGCCCGCGTCGGCCTTCGGTCGTCCGGCGTCAGCGTCTCGAAGTCAATCCGCTATCCCCGGTGTCGGCGTGAATCCGCCGCCGCCGGTCAGGCCCCGAGGCGCGCCATCCGCCTGGGCATCCGGCCTCGCTGCCGGCGACGCAGCATCCGCCGCTGCCTGCGCCGCCGGCCCACCGACCCCAGCGCCCGAACCGCCCGAACCCTCTCCCTGCGCCGCATGGAAGGTCTTCGCACCGCGCACCAGGTAGGAGTAGATCACCGGCACCACCACCAGCGTCAGCAGCGTCGAGGTGATCACCCCGCCGATGATGGCCCGGCCCATCGGCGCCTGGATCTCACCCCCGTCGTTCAGGGCGATCGCCATCGGCAGCATGCCAAACACCATCGCCGCCGTCGTCATGATGATCGGCCGCATCCGCACCAGCCCGGCCTGCAGCAGCGCCTCCGGTATCGACAGGCCCTCCTTGCGAGCATGGTTGGCAAAGTCCACCAGCAAAATCGCGTTCTTGGTCACCAGGCCCATCAGCATCACCAGCCCGATCATCGAGAACACATTCAGGGTCGTGTTCCAGAACAGCAGCGCCAGCATCACCCCGATCAGCGACAGCGGCAGGGACGCCATGATGGCAATCGGCTGCAGGAAGCTCGCGAACTGGCTGGCCAGCACGATGTAGATGAACACCAGCGCCAGGCCCATCGCCATCACCAGGCCGATCATGAAATCCGCCTGCTGCTTGCCGTCGCCGTCCACCATGAAGCTGATCCCCGGGGGCAGTTCGGTCTCCTTGATCAACTTCTGGACATCCGCATTCACGTCGCCCGACGGACGGCCCTGCACGCCTGCATACACCGCTTCACGGCGCTGCAGGTTCTGGCGGCGGATCACCTCCGGGTTGAACACTTCTTCCAGCGTGGCGACCTGCTCCAGCGACACCGGCGAGCCGTCCTTGGCAAAGGCCACCGGCAGGCGGCGCATCTGCTCCAGGTTCTGACGTTGATCCTTGGGCAGACGCAGCAGCACTTCCACCTGGTTGCCGTCCGGCGTGGTCCAGTAGGTGGCCACCTCGCCATTGACATAGGCATGCAGGGATGAGGCCACCATCGGCGCATTCAGGCCCAGCTCACGCACGGCCGAATCCTTCAGACGCACCGCATAGGTTGGCACGCCGGGTTTGACGGTGGTGTCCACATCCACCGCGCCCTTGATCTTCTTCACCTTCTCGGCGAAGTCCTTGGCCACCTGGGTCAGCACCTGCGGGTCACTGCCCAGAATGGTGATCCACACCGGGCGGTTGAAACCGACGCTCACCTCCACGCCAGGAATGCGGGAGATCTCGGCGCGAATGGCGTTCTCCACCTCATTCTGGCTGCGCTTGCGCTCGCGGCGATCCACCAGCGCGATGTTGAGCGACGCCTGATTGCGGCCGGTGGACATGCCCTCCCCGCTGGCGCCGACCACGGTCGACACCGTCTTGACCTCCGGCATCCGGGCCAGGATCTCCTCCACCTGCCGCACCTTGTTGTCGCCCCGGTCCAGGCTGGTGGCGACCGGCATGCGCAGGCTCAGTTGGGTGAAGCCCTGGTCGGTCTGCGGCACGAATTCACCGCCGACCAGCGGCACCAGCATCAGCGCGCCGACAAAGCTGGCGACGCCTCCCAGGGTCACCAGGCCCCGCGGGGTGATGGTGGCCAGACGCAGGCGCCGGGGCAAATGCCGCTGACGCTCGCCATGGGCATCGAAGGGACGCCCCCACACCGGCACCGGCGGCACGAACAGCCGATACCGACGCCCCGAGAAGATCCACCGGATGCTGACCTCATACCAGCGGTGCAGCACGTCCATGCCGGCATCGGTGGCGCGGATGAGATGACCCACCACCGGCACCCGCTTCAGATGCGTCGAGGGCGGGTCATGCCAGACCGAGGACATCATCGGATCGAGGGTGAAGCTGACGAACAGCGACACCAGCACCGCCACCGCCACCGTGATGCCGAAGGGATAGAAGAACTTGCCGATCACGCCGCCCATGAAGGCGACCGGCACGAACACCGCGCAGATGGCGAAGGTGGTGGCC
>CBIHOT010000060.1:0-26071 GCA_966211495.1 uncultured Roseateles sp.
CGTGAAACGACTCAGCGCCGATGATAGTGCGGATTCCCGTGTGAAAGTAGGTCATTGTCAGGCTAATAACCCTGCAAACCCCCTGAACTCCAGCAGTTCAGGGGGTTTTGCTTTTGGGCAAAAAGAATCCACGTCCACCTTTGGCGCGGGAAAAGGGCTCCTATCCCAGGCGCTTTTAGCTGGCCGTGAGAATCTCCGCGCCCGACCCCGTCTGCTTAACCACGAGATGCCCGGCCCCCATCAACGCATGGATGAGTTGCCCGAGCCATTCAGGCGCGCCCTTCGCGCCAGTTGCGACGGACGTATCCGCCACCAGCGCCCAGATTCGTTGATAAACAGGCGTCTGCTCCGCCCACTGGATCAAGGCCTGACGTTCTAACCCGCCCACCTCCATAAGGTGAAAAACCAGCAACGCTTTGGCGGCGTGGACAGCGTGTCGCAGCGGCTCGCGCCGGAAATAGACAAGCCGTTCCCTGGCACGCGCCAGAGCGCCTTGCACATCACCAAACGGGGCCCCGTGTCCGGGGATGACGACTGCCGGACGCAACCGTTCAATCAGGTCGAGACTCTTTTCCACCTCTCCAAAAGCATCCTGGCCCTGTAGTTCCGGAAACACGATCCCGAATCCGTTCTCCCACAATGCGTCCGCCGAAATCACCACCCGTGAGGCCGGCTTAAAGAGAATGATGGAGGCCGGATCATGTCCCGGCGCGGCGTGGATCTCCCACCGATCAAACGGCGCCGGCAGGCAACTGCCAGGCAGTAGCGGCATCGAGGGAACGAATCGCTCGCACAACTGCCCGGTATCGCCAAAGCTCAGACGGGCGTCGTCCCACGCCTGGGCAGCAGCGAACTCTCCGGGAGGGATCCAGATCGGCGCCTCAAACCTCGCCGATACCGCGGCATTTCCACCGCAGTGATCTGAATGCAGATGGGTGTTGGCGATGCCGACGAGCTCGGCCCCCGCCAGAGCCGCTTCCAGCAAAGCGATCGTCTGGGATGCATGCGACACATGCCCGGTATCGACGACCATCGCGGACTGGCCGCCAGAGCGCGCATCAGGACGCGAGCCACTGGCACGCAGCACCACATTGTTGGAGGACAGCCATCCTCGCTCCAACACCGTCACGCCGTCGATCCGCGAGCTGCCGGTCATGCTTGCGTCCAACAAAGGCGAGCCCCCACGCCAACGGCCGACACCGCTCAAGCCCTCACTGCTGCCGCAACTCCCGGCGCAGAATCTTGCCCACATTCGTCTTGGGCAACTCGTCGCGGAATTCGATGTACTTGGGTCGCTTGTAGCCGGTGAACTGACCGTGGCAATAAGCGCTGAGGTCCTCTTCGGCCAGGGCAGGATCCTTCTTGATCACGAACAGCTTCACCGCTTCACCCGAGTGTGCGTCCGGCACGCCCACGGCGGCGCATTCCAGCACGCCCGGGTGCATGTTGACGACCTGCTCGATTTCAGTGGGATACACGTTGAAGCCGCTGACCAGAATCATGTCCTTCTTCCGGTCCACGATCCGGGTGAAGCCCTGCGCATCCATGACACCGATATCGCCCGTCTTGAAGAAACCATCCGGCCCGATCGCCTGCGCAGTTTCTTCCGGACGATTCCAATAACCGGCCATGACCTGCGGTCCCCGAATGCAGATCTCACCGCGCTCACCCAGCGGCACATCGCGACCGTTATCGTCGCGGATGGCAATCTCAGTGTTAGGGACCGGCAGGCCGATCGACCCATTGAATCCATCCACGTCCAGCCGATTGATCGTCGCCACGGGCGAGGTTTCCGACAGCCCATAGCCTTCCACCACCGCGCAGCCGGTGATGCGTTGCCACTTTTCCGCCGTCGCCTGCTGCACCGCCATGCCGCCACCGTTGGAAATCACCAGTTCGCTGAAGTCCAGCTTGGCAAAGCTCGCGTCGTTCGCCAGCGCGTTGAACAGCGTGTTCACCGCCGGGAACATGTTCACCTTGTAGTTGCGCAAGGTCGCCACAAATCCTGGGATGTCCCGCGGATTCGGAATCAGTAGGTTCATCATGCCCAGCCGCGCGCCCAGCATGTAGCAGGCCGTCAGGGCGAAGATGTGATACAGGGGCAGTGCGCAGACGATGGTCAGCGGTTTGTTGCCGAGTTTGCCCAGCATCGGCGCAAACCAGGCTTCGCTCTGCAGGATATTGGCCACCACATTGCGGTGAAGCAGGGTCGCCCCTTTGGACAGTCCTGTGGTGCCGCCGGTGTATTGCAGGAAGGCGGGATCATCCGCCCGCAGCGTCACAGGCTTGAGCTGCGACTGCGCGCCTTGCGACAAGGCCTGCCGGAATCTCGTGACCGTCCGCCCCTGCGTCATCGGCAACCGGAACTCCGGCACCATTTTCTTGAGATGCCGCACCGCAAAATTGATCAGCGGCCCCTTCCACCAGCTGAGCATGTCGCCCAGGCCGGTCAGCACCACATGCTGCACCTGCGTCCGCTCAATCACCTCCGACAGCGTCTTGGCGAAATTCTCCAACACGATGATGGCTTCCGCCCCGGAGTCCTTGAGCTGATGCTCCAGCTCCCGCGGCGTGTAGAGCGGATTCACATTCACAACCACATACCCGGCGCGCAGGATGGCGGCGATGGTCACCATGTACTGCAGCACGTTCGGCATCATGATGGCCACGCGTGCGCCCTTGGCCAGTCCGCGGCCTTGCAGCCACGCGCCCAGCGCCTTGGACTGTTGATCCACCTCAGCGAAAGTGATGCGCTGATCCATGCAGACGGCCGCATCGCGATGGGCATGAACCCGGAACGCTTCTTCCAGCAACTCCACCAGGGAGCCATACCGGTCCAGCGGAATCTGGGCGGCCACCCCGGGCGGATAACTGGCGAGCCACGGCTGGGCGGCTTGGGTGCGGGGCGGGGTCTCAGCAGTCATGGTCACAGCAGTCATGTCTCCGTCGCTCTCGTTATGGGCCCAAGGGGCGCAAGCACCACGGGCCATTGAAGTCACCCATGCTCGCGTCAGACGAAGTCCAGGACAAAGGGGAATTGCCCTAGCCTCCCCGTCACCTTAATGACAGGGCCTTCGCGGGGCGACAAGTCTGTCCTGATGTCACGGACGGAAAAGCCTGACGAACGGGCGGCCACCCCCTGGCCCCTACACTGCGTTCACCTGATTTTTGAGACCTGCGCAATAAGCGCCGAGAGATGAACGGCCACATTCAACGCTTCACGTCCCTGTTCCGCTGGGTGTTCGGCCCGTTGCTCTCCGCCTGGGTGGGCCATCGCTACGGCCTGGGCGCCGGTCTGGCCGCGCTCGCCGTTTTCATCGCGGGGCCAGGCCTCGTGATGCTGCCGAGCTTTCTGGCGCTGCGTTTCTTTCCGCCGGCGCCGGGTCTTCCGGCGGCACCGTGGTCCGACCTGATCGCCGCCTGGTGGCGCGAAGTCGTTGCGGTGACGCGGGTGTTCAACTGGGACCAGCCCTGGGCGGCCCGGCGGTTTCCGGACTTCCTGCCCGACCGGACCCCTGCGCCGCGCGGCGTCGTGCTGGTCCACGGCTACAGCTGCAATCGGGGGTTGTGGAACGCCTGGATGCAGCGCCTGAAGCGCGACGGCATTCCCTACATCGCGGTGACGCAGGAGCCGGCCTTTGGCTCCATCGACGCGTACGCGCCCTGCATTGACGAGGCGATGCAACGTCTGCAAGCCCTGACCGGCTCGCCGCCGCTGATCGTGGCGCACAGCATGGGCGGCCTGAGTGCGCGGGCCTGGTGGCGCAGTGTGGGCCATGCACCGGATCGCATCCACCGCATCCTCACGCTCGGCACCCCGCACCGCGGCACTTTGCTCGCCCGTCTGGGCAGCACGGTCAACGCCCGGCAGATGCGGGACGATTCCCCCTGGCTGCTGCAACTGGCCGATGAGGAGCCGGACGCGCTGGGCGGACATTTCGACTGCCTCTACGGCCATTGCGACCAGGTGGTGTTCCCTTCGGAAACCGCGCTGCTCCCCGGCGCCCGGGTCTTGCATCTACCGGCCCGGGGCCACCTGCAACTGGTGTTTGAACCCCAGGCCTATGACCGCGCGATCAGTCTGATTCACGCGGCCCCGATCGATACGGGCCTCAAGCCTCGGCCTTCAGCACCCCGCGTCGAATCTGATCCAGCTCGATACTCTCAAACAACGCCTTGAAGTTGCCCTCACCGAAGCCTTCATTCCCCTTGCGCTGAATCAGCTCGAAGAAGATGGGGCCGATGACTTCCTTGGTGAAGATCTGCAGCAGCAACTCATGCGGCGCACCTTGGTGGGCTGCCCCGTCGATCAGGATGCGCAGCCGGCGCAGTTCATCGACCGGCTCCTGATGCTCCGGCAGGCGCTTGCTGACCAGGTCGTAATAGGTGTCGATGGTGTCCTGGAACTGCACGCCGGTGGAAATCATGCCTTCCACCGTCGCGTAGATGTTGTCGGTGCCCAGCGCCACGTGCTGAATGCCTTCGCCGTGATAGAGGTCCAGGTATTCGGCGATCTGGCTCTTGTCGTCGCTGCTCTCGTTGATGGGGATGCGGATCTTGCCGCAGGGGCTGGTCATCGCCTTGGACTTCAGGCCGGTCAGCTTGCCTTCGATGTCGAAGTAGCGGACTTCGCGGAAGTTGAACAGGCGCTCGTAGAACTCGGCCCATTCCTTCATCCGGCCGCGGAAGACGTTATGGGTCAGGTGATCGATATACGTCAGCCCATGGCCCTTCGGCCGGGACTCAACCGGCTTGCCTTGCGCATCCAGCAGCGGCACGAAGTCCACGTCATAGATGCTGATGTTGCCGATCTCACCCGGCGCGGCGCCATTCTTCCCCTGCCAGCGGTCCACGAAGTAGATCAGCGAATCACCGATGCCCTTGATGGCGGGAATGTTCAGCTCCATCGGGCCGGCCTTGTTGTCAAAGCCCCAGGCGCCGAGTTCCAGCGCGCGACGATAGGCAAAGGCCGCATCGTTGACGCGGAAGGCAATGGCGCAGATGGACGGGCCATGCAGACGGGCAAACCGCTGCGCAAAGGCATCGGTTTCCGCGTTGACGATGAAGTTCACATCGCCTTGCCGATACAGCGTCACATTCTTGTGGCGATGACGGGCAACCGCCACAAACCCCATCGAGGTGAACAGCGCGCCGAGCGCGGCAGGATCGGGAGCGGCGAATTCGATGAATTCAAAACCGTCGGTGCCCATCGGGTTGTCCCAAGGGGTAAAGGCCATTTGTGTCTCCGGATTTGTCGAAAATCAATGCGTGAGACTGTAGGCGTCGGCCCTCGCAGTTTTCATGCGATCTGATGCCGTTTCAGTGTCCCAACGCAGGAATCCTGCAAGAATCCGGACATGGACAAGCAGATCGAGCTTGATGCGATCGACCGACGCATCCTCCACGCCCTCCAGGCGGATGGCCGCATGACGTACGACGCACTGGCGGCCGAGGCCAACCTGTCCGCCTCGGCGGTACTGCGCCGCGTGCGACGGCTGGAAGAACTGGGCGTGATTGCGGGCTATGTGGCGCTGCTCAACCCGGAGCGGGTGGGTCTGGGCCTGACGGCCTACATCAATGTGCGGCTCGAAAAGCACACCGAAACCCACAAGCGCAATCCGATGGACCTGTTCCGGGCGGCAGTCCAGAGTTGGCCGGAAGTGGTGGAGTGCTCCGCCCTCACGGGGGACATGGACTACCTGTTGCGGGTGCTGGTGGAAGACATGTCGCACTACGCGCGGTTCATCACCGAAACGCTGCTCAAGCATCCGAGCGTGCAGGACTGCAAGACCAGCTTTGTGCTGGACCGCTTGAAGAACACTACCGCGATTCCGGTCTGAAGGCGGCCGACAAGCGCGGCGTACTCGCCAGCCGTTCCTGCCCACCAGCCCGGCGTACCCATCAGCCGGGCGTGCCGTCCAGTTCGTGCAGCAGCTTGAGCGTATGCGCCGGCGAGAGCGTCAACAGCTCGCCGATCTCGGCCAGGTCATCGGGAATGGCCGGGTTCTCCCAACTCACCGAACTGTGCCGGGCCAGGCGAACGGCCAGCATCACGCAACGCACCTGCGGATCGCGGGCCTTCTTGTCGTTGGTGATGTGCGCCAGCAGTTCCGGCAGGTGCCAGGCTTTCATCAGCGCCTGCTCAAGATCACCCAGTTCGATGTTGAGCACCTGCTTCTGCGCCGCGGTGCTGCGCAGCCCGGGCTGGGCCGCCTGCAGCCGCTGGATCTCCAGCGCCAGCGTGGGCGCTTCGCACCACAGCAGCATCTCGGAGAAATCGTGCAGCAGGGCGGCGCTGTGAATGACTTCCGCATCCGGATCGGCCCGATGCGCCGCAAACCCGAGCGCAAAGCGCGCCGCCCGTTCCGCCCGCAGCAGCACGCGCTGTAGACCGGCCATCGCTTCCGGTCGGCCCGCGAGCCGCTCCTCGATCGTCGGCTGAGGGCCGAATGCCTTGAAGAACGGCGTGATGCCCAGGAGCACCAGCGCGGCCGTGACCGTTTCTGCGTCGGTCAGCAGCCGGCTGGAGCGCTGCGACGCGGCATGCGCCAGCAGCTTCAGGGTCATGAGCGGATCCTTGTTCAGGATCTCGCCCAGCAGATGGGCGTCTGCTGCGTCCTCATTGGATCGCCACAGTTCCAGCTGCTCGCTGGTACTCGCCAGGACTGGAATAGTCATATGGCGAAGGTGAGCGGTCCACGCGGACAGGTCGCGAAGCGGCTGCTCCAGCATGGGCTGGGCCGGAGGGTCCGGCACAGGAAGAGGAGGCAGGTCGCTCATGGTCGGGCAGGGCCTTGGGGGCAGTGATGCACGGAGTGCTTGGATCGTATATCGGCTCCGCATCCGCCAGCTTGATGCCCACAAGCACGGCGATGAGGGCGATCCACACGGGCGCCATCACAGACGCCGGACGCCCGCGAGGGTGCCCACCAGTTGACCGTTGACATAGAGCCCGCCGTGTTCCGGCGAACCACTCCCTAGCGGACTGAACTCCAGATGCAGTTCAGTCTCGGGCTGCGCGGCGGTGGGCGCCAGCAGCCAGGCCCATCGGATCAGCCGACCGCCCAGCTGGAGCAGGCGGCTCGAGATCCATTCCCGCCAACCGCGGGGTTCGGCCAGGCGACGATGCGCGCCGGCCATGCAAATGATCGAAGACATGAGGAATCTCCCTGGGCCGCCTCCCTGACGCCCCGGGATGTGCCTCGGAGCGCGGAAGGTCAGCCTTTCATGGACTGAGTTCGTGCAGATGCCGCAGCTCGCGCTGTAGCGACTGATGGGCTTGCTGACGCTTGCCGCCGGCGCTGGGGCCATGTCGGCCGGCAGAGCGCTTCAGCGAGGGCGCCACATGCGGATTGCGTGGCTTGCGCGTGGTCAGCGTTTGCTGGGCACGTGGGGCAGTGAACTTGGCCATGGATAGCCTCCTGGTGATGACAGCTGAAAGGGGAGAAAGGGCGGTGATGGAGCCCGGTTGTGACCGGCCCGCCTCGAAACTTGCGCAAATGATAAACACTCGATTATCAAGCGCAAGTGCTTTTTATCTGGTGTTGTCACTCGCCGACGGGACGCGACGGCAATGCCCGGCGGCAATGCCCGACGGCGATGCGCGTCGGCCACGTGCATCCGCCGCGCGCGTCGGGCGTGCACATTGGGCGTGCGCATCGGGCGTGCACGTCGTCGATGTGGTTCGGCGTCATCCTTCGTCGGGACTTCCGTCAGGCGCAAGAGATGGCATGCCTTGACAGGGAAGCATCACGGCCGTGTCAGGCAGGCCTGTGCCGTGTCAGGCAGGCCTATGGCGTGTCAGGCAGGCCTATGCCGTGTCGGGCCGGCTCATGCAGTTCCAGGCAGGCCCCTGCAGTGCCGCATGGCTGAAGCGCCCAATCCCCGAGCGCCCTCAGCCCTTCGCGCTCAACCCTTCGCGATCAGCCCGCGCGCTCAGCGCTTCTTCGGCTTGAGCGGGGCGACGCTCTGCTGCAGCTTGCGCCACGCGTCGGCTTCGGAGACGCCCGATGGACTGGCGGTGACCACCGGCTTGCCGGCGGCGGCCACTGCGGCAGCACGCGGGGAGGCGCTCGTCGATACCGGTGCCGGCGCAGGCGCTGCAGCCACGGGCGTCAACACTTCTCCCAGCAGATCCAGCAATCGGGTGCGCGCCCGCTGGGGATGCCGGCGATAGTAGGTGAGCACCAGCCCGACGATGAAACGCTCGTCATCGTCCTGCGGCAGGCCGGGCGGAGGCTCCGCCGCTGCCATGCCAAGAGCGCCCGGCGCCGCGCCGGAAGGGCCGTGAGCCCCTGCCCCTGCTGCACCTGCGGACGCCGCACTCAGACCATGCTCCAGGTCCATCCACCCCATCGGCTTGTGGCAAAGCTGCTCGAACTGACGCGCCAGGCGTTCGCCGATCTGACGGGAGCGGCTCTTGATCTGGCTCCAGTAGCTGGGCTGGATCTGCAAACGCTCCGCAAAGCGCCGCTCCAGACCGCGCAAGGCGGCGGCATCGGGGTGCTTGAGGGTGGCGGCAACGAACTCTTCGAACAGGCGCATCGCGTTGTCCAAACGGATCTGCGCGACGTCGCGGGGGGCGGAACACATGCCGCAATGATAAAGCTTCGTTCACCTCCCCCCGGACCGGCCCCGTCAACAGCCGCACGTTTCTTGAGGCTTCCGCGGTGTCAGTCGTCCTCCTGGATGCGGTGCTGCGAGACGAGTTGCGCCTGCACCGACGGTGGCACCGCCTCATGATGGGAGAACGCCAGCGTGTAGCGCCCCTGGCCGCTGGTCAGCGCATTGAGTCGATTCTGATAGGCCGACAGCTCCGCCAGCGGCGCGGAGCCCAGCACCACGATCTGGCCCGCCACCGGGTTGCGGGTGCCGCTGACCTGCCCGCGGCGGGCCGCCAGGTCGCCGGTGATGTCGCCGGTGGCTGATTCCGGCGCGGTGATTTCCACCGTCACGATCGGCTCCAGCACCAGCGGACGAGCCTCCTTCACCGCGGCCACCAGGGCCTTGCGGGCCGCGGTGATGAAAGCCACCTCTTTCGAATCGACCGAGTGGTGCTTGCCGTCCAGCACCGTCACCCGCAGGTCCTGCAAGGGATAGCCCGCCACCACACCTCTGGCCAGCGCTTGCCGCACACCTTTTTCGACGGCCGGCATGAACGCGCCCGGGATGGCGCCGCCCTTGACCTCATCGCGGAACTCGAAGCCGGCGCCGCGGGCCAGCGGCTCCACCCGCAGCCAGACTTCACCGAACTGCCCGGCACCGCCGGTCTGTTTCTTGTGCCGATGATGGCCCTCCGCGGCGGCCGCAATCGTCTCCCGGTAGGCGACGCGCGGCGGCTGCGCCACCACGTCCACCTTGTATGGGTCCTTCAGCCGTTCCAGCAGGCAGCGCAGATGCAGGTCCCCCAGCCCGTAGACCAGCGTCTCGCCCCCTTGCGGATGGCCCCCGCCAGAACCGGAACCCGGGTCCGCCTCGCCCGCGCGCTCCAGCCGCAGGCAGGGGTCTTCCTCCACCAGCCGCGCCAGCACGTCCCACAGGCGCTGCTCGTCGCCATGGCGGGTGGGGCGCAGGCTGAGGCCATGCACGGCCACCGGCAGCTCCACCGGGCTCAGATGGAGATGCTCATCTTCGGGCGCATCGTGCAGCACGGCATCGAAGTGCAGATCGTCCAGCTTGGCCAGGGCGCACAACTCGCCGGGCAGGGCCTGGTCGATGTCCACATGCTGCCGCCCCTGCAGCCGCAGCAGGTGGGCCAGCCGCACCGGCTTGCGACCATGGCCGACAAACACCTGCGCATTGCGTCGCAGCGTACCTTGATGCACCCGCACCATCGCCAGCTTGCCGAGGTAAGGATCGGACAGGATCTTGAACACATGCGCCACCACATGGCGGTCCGGATCCATCGCCACTTGCAGCGGCTGCGCCTCGTCGCCTTCGCCCTGCAGGAACTGCGGCGGATTCGCTTCGGACGGATTGGGCAGCAGCTTCTCGATCACGCCGAGCAGCTCCGCCACCCCCGCACCACTGCGGGCCGACACGAAACACACCGGGATCAGATGCCCCTCCCGCAGCGCCTGTTCCAGGGGCGCATGCAGCTCGGTGGCAGGCACGTCGCCGTCATTGAGGTAGCGATCCACGAAGGCGGGATCCACCTCGACCACCTGCTCCACCAGCGCGCGATGCGCATCCGCCACCGATCCGAAATCCGGCGCGCCCTCTGTGCCGAAAAAGCAGTCCACCACCCGGGTGCCGCCCTGCGCCGGCAGGTTCATCGGCAGGCATTCCCGTCCGAAGGTCTGCTGCAGCTGCGACAGCAGCGCCGCCAGATCCACCCCGGGCACATCGATCTTGTTGATGATCAGCATGCGGGTGAGCCCGCGCCGGGCGGCCGCTTCCATCATCCGCAGCGCCATCAGCTCGATGCCGGTCTGGGCGTTGATCACGACGGCCACGGTCTCCACCGCTTCCAGTGCCGGCAGCGCCTGGCCGATGAAATCGGGCGATCCGGGCGTGTCCAGCATCTGCAGGTGCAGCCCGTCGTGATGGGCATGCAGCATCGACGTCTGCAGCGAATGCTGCATGCGCCGCTCCTGCGGATCGTCATCGCTGACGGTATTGCCCTTCTCGACCGAGCCGGCGGTCTTGATGGCGCCCGTCCTGAGCAGCAACGCTTCGGCCAGCGTGGTCTTGCCGGCGCCGGCGGGGCCGGTCAGCGCCAGCGTGCGAATGGACGCAAGGGCATCCACCGGCCCCGTGGGGGTCGGGGCAAGGGATTGGGACATGGCTCGCTCCTCTCGCTGAGGGTTGGAATCTGTCGGAGCCTGAATCCTGATTGCGGTCAGGGTAGAGGATGCGGCGCATCGACACAAGAGCTGAGCGGGACGGGCCGTTCGAGAGCGACGCCAGCGCCCGAGGAAATCCCGCTGCTGCCGGCAGGGCCGGACGTCATTCGCACTGTGGAATCGGCGGCTCCTCGTCATAGACTGCGAGTTTGATTCCCCAGGATTCCAGGAGCAGTGACAGTGATGGTGATGCGGCCCGCGAAGCGTAGTCAGCGCAGTGATGAATCGGCTGGTGCTTGGCCCCTGAAGCCAATGCGGATGCAGGCGCCGATGCAGGCGCGGACACAGATGCTGATGCAGGCTCGGACGCAGAACCGCCCGGCTGCCGCGCGCACGTGGACGATGGGCCTGCTCTGCGGACTGGTGCTGGCGACCGCCGCCGGCCTGACGGCTCAGCCCGCGAAGGCGGCGCAGGCGGCGGCCCCGCTGATGCAGGACAACAGCACCGGCAAGCCGGAGACGGAGATTCCGCTGCAGACCTTGTCGACGGGCCTGGACCGTCCTTGGGGCATGGCGCAGTTGCCCGGCGGCGATCTGCTGGTGACGCAAAAGGGCGGCACCCTGTTGCGGCTGTCCTCGACCGGCAAGACGCTGGCCACCATCACCGGCGTGCCGACGGTGGCCGACCGTGGTCAAGGCGGCCTGCTGGGCATCGCCATCGATCCGGACTTCGGCACGGGCAGCCCGTGGGTCTATCTGTCCTACTCGGAGCCCGGCACCGGCAAGGAAGCGGGCCTCACCGGCACGTCGGTGGCGCGCGGCAAACTGGTCGGCCAGGCGCTGGTCGATGTGCAGGTGATCTTCAGCCAGCAGCCGAAGGTGGAGGGCGGTGGCCATTTCGGCTCACGCCTCGTGTTTGGCCGGGACAAGACCCTGTTCATCACCACGGGCGAGCGAATGAAGGGCGAGCCTTCACAAGACCTGATGCAGACGCTCGGCAAGATCGTCCGCATCCAGCGGGATGGCAGCATTCCGGCGGGCAATCCGGACTTCGGCAGGCCGTCGCGCCCGGGGGTGTGGAGCTATGGACACCGCAATGTCCAGGGCGCCGCCCTGAATCCCGCCACCGGGGAGCTGTGGATCAGTGAACATGGTCCGCAGGGCGGCGACGAGATCAACATCGCCCGTGCCGGCAAGAACTATGGCTGGCCGGTGAAGAGCTACGGCTGCCCGTATGGGTCCCCGGTGGGCGAGGCCTGCCGCATCGGCGGCGGCGTGCAGGCACCGGCCTTCGAGGAGCCGCTGACCTCCTGGGTCCCGCTCTCCATTGCCCCTTCCGGGCTGACCTTCTACACCGGCGCCATGTTCCCGGCCTGGCGCGGCAACCTGTTCTCGGGCGCGCTGGGCGGTCAGGCCCTGTGGCGATTGACGCTGGACGGGGATAAGGTGGTGGCGCGCGAGAAGCTCTACGGGAGCCTGGGCGAGCGCATCCGCGACGTGATCCAGGCGCAGGACGGTGCGCTGCTGATGCTCACCGACAGCGGCAAGCTGATGCGTCTGGCGCGCTGAGCAGTCAGCGCAGCAGCTTCCAGTAGAGCGCCGTCGCGCGCAGCGTGCCATCGGGATTGGCCGCGAACTGCGGAATCTCGCCGGTACGCTGCCAGCCTTGGGACTGGTAGAAGGTCTCGGCGGGAGACTGCGCTTCGGTATCCAGCACCAGCAAGGACAGCGCGGCCTCCCGTGCGGCTGCTTCCACCGCGGTCATCATCTGCGCGGCCGCACCGCGGCGACGGGCGTCCGGGTGGACCATGAGCTTCTGTACTTCGCCGCGATGGCGGCCATTGGGTTTGCCGCAGATCGACAGCTGCACGGTGCCCAGCACATCGGCCCCTTCATGCAGCAGCCAGAGCCGATGCCGCGGGCCGAGCTGGTCAAAGACCTGTTCCCAGTAGTCGCGCATCTGCGGCTCGTCGACGTCGGCGAGAAAACCCAGGGACGCGCCGCCGTCCACCACCTGGAAGAACAGCTCACCGAGGGCCGGGATCCAGTCGCGATCTTGGGAAGTCAGGGACAGCAGGGGCATGAACGTGTGCGCCGGGCGGGGCGGTTGGGACCGGGGCTGCAAGGGCAGCAGCAAGCGAGACGGCGATGCTCCATGCCGTCGCGGTCGCGATGCTGGCGATGGAGCTGGGTTGCCATCAGACCAGGTGCGGCAGCCGCTTGTAGTAGATGGCCACATTCTGCAGCTGACCTTCCGCGCCGTGGCAATGATCGGGAATCTGCCCGGCGCGTTGCCAGCCGAGGTGGGCGAACACGGCCTCGGCCTGCGAGTCGGCGCAGGTCTCGAGTTGCAGCAGATAACGGCCCTGGGTGGCCGCGGTGCATTCCACCCGGCTCATCAGATGGCTGGCGACGCCCCGACCGCGCTCCTGGGTGTGCACCATCAGCCGCTGGACTTCCCCACGATGGTGCGCATTGGCAAGCGGGCATAGGGACAACTGCACCGCGCCGAGCAGGCGCCCAGGGGCTTCGGACTCACAGGCGATCCAGAGGCTGTGATGTTGACCCAGCCGGGCGAAGACGCCGTGCCAGTAGTCGAGCGCGGCGTAGCGGGACAGCGGGGCGAGGAAGCCGAGGGTGGCGCCCTGGTGGACGTTGTCGATCAGCAGGTGGGTGAGGGCGGGCAGCCACTGCAGGTCTCTGGAGGTCAGCTGGACGATCTGGATCGGGGCTCGCTGTTCGGTCGGCGCCGGCAGGGCGTTGCTGACTTTGGCGCTGGCGGCCGCGCTGGCACTGGCACTGGCATTGGCGCTGACACTGCGGGCGGCGCGGACAGAAGCGGAGGCGGCGGCAGCAGAAGCGGCGGAGGAAGCGGCAGCAGAAGCGGTTGGACGCAGGGCAGCAAACATGAACGGGCAACTCCAGGTCGGAACGACTTGTCCGTCTCGTGGACGGGACCTGGAAAACCCTGACGCAAGGTGTGTGCCAGCGCACCGTCGCTGAGGCCGTCGCCTCAGATCCTGTGGGCGCTAATCGCGCAGACTCACAGGACCTTGAGTTCAGCTTCCAGTCCGGGCTCGGCGCACAGGCGCCCGCGGCCCTGATGTTTGGCGGCGTAGAGGGCGGTTTCGGTGCGCTGGAGCAGGTCGTCCAGATTGCGGTCGCCCGACCGAAGCTTGCCCCAGCCCGCCGAAAAATCCAGCGGCATGCCGAGCGTCCGCGGCCCGGCTTCCGCAAGGGCCTGGCGCACCCGCCGATCCAGCGCAGGCGGACCCACCAGATCCGACCGGGCCATCAACACGGCAAAGCGCTGCCCGTCGATGCGGGCCACCAGATCGCCCAGCCGCTTTTGTTCGTTGAGGCAGCGCGCAAACAGCTGGATGGCTTCGTCGCCCTTGTCCTCGCCCAGCGTCTGGTTGATGGCTTTCAGCCCGTCCAGATCCATCACCAGCAGCATCAGCGGTTCGTTGTAGCGGCGTGCCATTGAGATCATGTCCACCGACCGCTGCTGGAAGGCCCGGCGATTCGCCAGTCCGGTCGCGCCGTCCACCTGGCTCAGCCGGCGCAGCTCGCCTTCGCTCTGCTCGCGCCAGGCCACCAGCACCGCCATGCCCACCGTCAACACGCAGACATTGGCCGTCACCGCAAACAGGACGTTGAGCGGATGCGGCGCATCGAAGCGGGGCAGTCCCTCCGTTCCCATGCCAGCCAGCCAGGCACGTGCCAGATTCAGCAGCGCGGCCACGCCCAGACTCACCGCGAGCAGCAGCCGCCAACGCAGGTGCCCGGTAGAGCCCCGCTTCACCACCGGCCTGACGGGCAGCATCACGCTGACCGCGAGCCCCAGCATCTGCAGCCCGAGACAGCCGTTGGACCACGCCAGCCGAAAGTCTTGATGCACCCAGCCGAACCCGTAACCCGCCATCACCAGAACGGGCATGGCCCATTGCAACCATCGCCCCAGCCGGTCGGGCAGCCATTGACGGGTGGCCATCCACAACAGGCTCAGGCTCAGGCTGAGCAGACCGAGCGCAGCGGTGGCCACCAGTGCATGGCCTTCTTCGGGCAGCAGCAGCAGTGCCCATCCGCTGGCCTGAGCGGCGGCGGCCATTTGCGCGAAGCGGGCACCAGGGCTGTTGCGCCACCCCAGTTGCAAGGGCAGCAGCACGGCCAGCGCAAGGGACAGGATCAACAGCAGGCTGAAGAGCGTCGGAACGTCGAAGCGCATCACAAAGGAGCCGGAGCGGACGCCGGCCAGGATGGAGCTGCCCCATTGTGGCCCCAGCGGGGGCCCGGTGTTGCCCGGGTCAGCCCGGCGGGTTGACCGCCGTCATGCGAATTGGCGACGGTACCGGGAGGGGGCCGGCAGGCCCAGCCGCCGGAAATGCCGCCGCAGCGACTCTGGAGACCCCAGCCCGGACAGGTCGGCCACGGCGTCCACATCGAGGTCCGGGTGCGTCTCGAGCAACTCCTTGGCCAGGGCCACCCGTTCCCGAACCAGCCATTCCATCACCGCCAGTCCGGTGCTGGCCTTGAAGTGCCGCTGCAGGGAGCGTTCGCTCATGCCCACATGCTGCGCGAGATCGGCCACTCGATGATCGTCACGCGGATGGGCCCGCAGATGCGCCTGCAGGCGGGCCATCGGACTGTCCGAGCGCGTGGGCATCGGCCGCGGGACGAACTGCGCCTGCCCGCCTTCCCGCTGCGGCGCCATCACCAGCCGCTGCGCCACCGCATTGGCCACCGCGCTGCCATGGTCCTTGCGCACCATGTGCATCAGCATGTCCAGACCGGCGGCCGAGCCGGCTGACGTGATCACCGAGCCTTCGTCCACATACAGCGCCGACGCGTCCACGTCGATGCCGGGGAATGCCTGCTTCAACTGCTGCGCATACCGCCAATGCGTGGAGGCGCGGCGCCCCTCCAGCAGCCCGGCATGTGCCAGCACGAACACGCCGGAGCAGATGCTGCAGATGCGGGCGCCGCGATCATGCGCCTTCCGCAGGGCATTCAGCAGCGCCTGTGGCGGCCGTTCGCCGGCATCCCGCCAGCCCGGCACCACGATGGTGTCGGCGCGCCGCAGCATGGCGAGGGAATAGGGGGCCTGGACCCGCACGCCGCCCGTCCCGCGCAAGGGGCCGGCCTCGGCGGCGCACACCGCATGCCGATACCAGTCCACGCCCAGCTCGGGACGCTCCAGGGCGAACAGCTCCACGGCACAGCCGAACTCGAACATGCACAGGCGGTCATACGCCAGGATCGCAACCAGATGAGGCATGGCGGGATCTTACCGATCCGTGTCGGTCCTGCCACTGGCGGCGAACGAAGGGGATGGCGACACTGAGTCCCATCCGATCCCATCCACCTGTTCAGGAGCCCGCCCATGACCTTGACCGCAGCCGCCTCAGCCCAAAAGCTAGACACGACCCACGCGCCCGTCGAGACCCACTCGACCCACTCGACCCAGGCGACCCACGCGACCGACGCGACCGACGCGACACACGCGACACACGCGAAGCACGCGACCTCCGCAGTCACCGCGGTCCCGGCGGCCCCCAGTGAAGAAGCGCTCGCGCATTTCGAGTCAGCCTTCCGTTTTGAGACGGACTGCTGGGATGTGCATGACGCGATGTCGAGCGGTGCACCGGGATTCGTCTTGCTGGATGCGCGCAGTCACGCGCTGTATGACGCGGGCCATGTTCCGGGCGCGTTATCCCTGCCGCACGCCAAGATCACGGAGGGGAAGATGGCGGCGTACCCACGAGACACCTTGTTCGTGGTGTATTGCGCCGGCCCGCACTGCAACGGTGCCCACCGGGCGGCGGTGAGGCTGGCGAGGCTGGGTCGTCCCGTGAAGCTGATGATCGGTGGGATCACCGGTTGGCAGGATGAGGGGTTTGCCCTGGCGACATAGAGCCCTCATCCGACACGCCGTCACTTCAGCGGGATCGGCGTGGCCCGATCGACGGGCACGGCGGTCACGCTATTCTGCGGCGAGCCTTCGATCACGCGATCGGAGTAGGTTAGGTAGACCAGCGTATTGCGCTTCGGATCGACCATCCGCACCACCCGCAGCCGCTTGAACACCAGCGACCGCCGCTCCGAGAACACCTCTTCCTTTTTTGGCAGCGGTTTGGGGAAACTGATGGGGCCCACTGCCCGACAGGCGATGGACGCTTCGGACTTGTCTTCCGCCAGGCCAAGCGCGCCCTTGACCCCGCCGGTCTTGGCGCGCGAGACGAAGCAGGTCACGCCTGGAACGCCGGGGTCGTCGTAGGCATCCACCACGATTTTGTGGTCCGGCCCGATGAACTTGAACACGGTATCCACCTCACCGATGGTGTCCGATTCTGCTGCGTGGGAGGCGCCGGGCCACAGACCCATCAGGGCTGCGACGAACCCGGTCACCGCCAGGGCCTGAACTGCACGCACATGGCGCAGAGAAGCAAGAGAGAGCGATCGATAGGAACGGGACATAAACAGGTTCTCCTCGGATGCGCCGTTGTAGCACGGCGCATGCCCGATGATCGTTCAGGACCTGTGGTCCTTCGGTGACAGCGCCGTCACTTCCTCATGGCGGGAAGTCTGCCGCCGATCATGGCGCAGACGGCTGTCCTGCGGCGCCTCGTCCCGCTCCCGCAGACCGTAGTCCCGCACCACCTGCGCAACCCGCAGCCGGTAGTCCAGGAACACGCCGCCGCGACCGGCCGCCTGCGCCGCTCGATGCTCATCCAGTTGCCGCCACGCCTGGACCGATGCTTCGTCACGCCAGAACGACAGCGACAACATCCGATCCGGTTGGGTCAGGCTCTGGAAGCGTTCCACGCTGATGAAGCCGTCCATCGTTTCCAGCACCGGCCGAAGGTCGGCGGCGCGGCGCAGGTAGTGCTCTCGCTGACCCTCGGCGGGCACCACTTCGAAAATGACGGCGATCATGCGGCGCCTCTATCGCAGCGCGACAAGCCATTGCTGCAGTGCTTTCTGCCGAAGACTCCTTCATCGGTCTCCTCGGTTTCCGCCTCATCATCAAACAGCAGCACCGTCATGTTTGCCAAGGCCAGCTCCCGGTGGCCGGTCGGCAGTGGCCGATGCCCCGACGCTTTCGCCCAACGCAACGCCGCCTCCGCCGTGGTCAGCGCCATGCTCTCGCCGGGGCATGCATGGGGCCCCGCGCCGAAGGCCCAATCGCTGCCCGCCAGCATCACTGTCAGAGGCGCGCCTGCCGCCACTGCGACGCCCTCCACGACCAGATCCTTCTGCGCAAACCGCCGCGTCAGTCGAACAGCACCGCCGTCCCGGGCAATCGCCCGCAGGCCGTCCCGATCCGGCACATCGCCCGACAGTGACAGCCGCCACAACCCATGCCCCAGCAGCGCGCTGCCGGCCTCATGGCTCTGCCAGAGGAATGCCAGCCGATGGGCGAGCCCCGTCATCGCATCGGCCCACGGCGGAGGCTTCACGCGGCTGAGCTGATGCAACCACGCCGCCTGCAGCGGCGCATCCGGCGCCTCGGCTTCCGCCTGCCGCACCGCTTGCAGGAGGGACGCGGTCGCCGCGTGTCCGCGAGTGACCGCCTCTCGCGTCGCCTCTGGCGCCAGTGCCGCTGCGATGGTCCGCAACTGCGCCACCAACACACGCTGCGCATCGGCCGTGCTCACCCGTAGCCCCAACAGTCCGGCCACCGTGGCTGCGGGGACCGCCCACACCCAGTGATCCCATCCGTCGCACTGCACTGCGAGCGCTGCCTGGCGCGCCGCTTCCTGCCGCACCGCGGCATCGGACACTGTTCTCAGTGCTTGCAGCACCAGCGACTTCTCTGCCGCATGAGAGGGGTCGTCCCGCTGCCGCAGCCATCGCGCAAACACCTCGGTCAAGGGACCTGGGCAGGCAGCCAGAGCAGACGGCACGGGCATGCCTGGCGGGCGCACACCCAGATCGGGATGGACGAGCAGGGCATGGGGGCAGGGGGACATTGCGGATTCTCCAAACACGGGACACGGACATGGTCGTGCCGCGCGGACGTTCATGCTTCGCTTAGGATCGAAACATGGATGCAAGCCTCACTGCCGATGAAGCGCTGGCGCACATTGCCGCGAGCATGGCCGAGCCGGTGCGGGCGCGCATGTTGTGCTGCCTGATGGATGGCCACGCGCGCACCGCCACCGAGCTGGCGGCGGTGGGGGAGGTGGCCGCGTCTACCGCGAGCGCGCATCTGTCACGGTTGTTGACGCAGGGTCTGGTGGCCTGCCTGGCGCAGGGCCGCCACCGCTACTACCGGCTGGCGGACGACACCGTTGGGCAGGCGCTGGAGGCCTTGCTGGTGGTGGCGGGTCAGGCGCGTCCGACCTTTGAGCCGAGCACGCCCCTCGCCTTGCGCCAGGCGCGCCGCTGCTACGACCATCTGGCCGGACACTGGGGTGTGCAGCTGCATGACCATGCGCTGCGCAGCGGCTGGATCACGGCGCAAGACGATCCTGGCCGCCCGGGGGCCTATCGGATCAGCGACCGGGGCCTGGATGCGTGGAGAGCGATGGGGGTGGATCTGAGCGGGGTCTCGCAGGGGCGACGCCGACCGGCCTGCGCCTGCATGGACTGGAGCGAGCGCCGGCCGCATCTGGGGGGCGCCTTGGGGGCGATGTGGCTGCAGGCGCTGCTGTCGCAGGGCTGGCTGGAGGCGACGCTGGACAGCCGGGCCTTGACGGTCACGCGGCGGGGCCGGACACGTCTGACGCAACTGCTGGAGACTTCATGAGTGACGCTCGCGGTAACGCTGACCTGAAGCAAACGCCTTCGATCCGTGTCGGCATCGGAGGATGGACCTATGCGCCGTGGCGAGAGACCTTCTATCCGAAGGACGTCTCCGCCGCCAAGGAATTGCAGTATGCGAGCCGCCGCCTGAGTGTGATCGAGATCAACGGCACCTACTACAGCACCCAGCGTCCGGCGACTTTTGCGAAATGGCGGGACGCCACGCCGGAGGGTTTTGTGTTTTCCATCAAGGCGCACCGATTGACCACCAACCGCCGCGTGCTGGCGGAGGCCGGTGAATCAGTGCAGCACTTTCTGAACAGTGGCGTTGCCGAGCTGGGGGCGAAGCTGGGCCCGATCCTGTGGCAGTTTGCACCGACCAAGCGTTTTGACCCGGACGACTTCGACGCGTTCCTGAAGCTCCTGCCGCGCTCGCTGGATGGCGTGGCGCTCAGGCATGCAGTGGATGTCCGTCACGACAGCTTCCGCACGCCGGCCTTTCTGGCGCTGGCGCGCCGTCACGACGTGGGGGTGGTCTTCACTGAATCGGACGACTATCCGGCGCTGCCGGACCTCACCTCCGACTTCGTGTATGCCCGCGTCATGCGCACGGAGTCGTCCCGGGTCACGGGGGTGACGGACGACGTGCTGGACGGTCTTGCCGCCAGCACGCGCGCCTGGTGCGCCGGCACGCAGCCCACGGGCCTGCCCCTGGTCGACCCGACGCATGTCCCGCCCGTACAACCGCGCGACGTCTACCTGCTCTTCATCAGCGGCGCCAAGGAGCGCGCCCCCGCCGCCGCGCAGGCGCTCCTCACCCGCCTCCGCTGACCAGCCCCAACCCCGCTGCCGCCCCCAACGCGACGCTCCGAAACGCGCCGCCCTGCGGCGCACCCTCCAGCCACTCCCGCGGAACTGGCTCTGCCAGGCCGCTGGGAGGCGCGTCCCCTAGGGCCAGGAGCGAAGCGACTGTGGGGCCCAAGCCGCAGCAGAACTGGCTCCGCCAGGCCGCTGGGAGACGCGCCCCCTGAGCCAGGAGCGAAGCGACTGGAGGAGCAAGCCACTCCCGCGGAACTGGCTTTGCCAGGCCGCTGGGAGGCGCCCCCTGGGGGCAGGAGCGGAAGCGACTGGGGGGCATAATGAACTGATGATTCACATCCCGACATTGATGCTGGCATTGCTCAGCGGCTTTGCGATGCTGGGTGTGCAACTCTGGATGGCGCGGCGCAGCCGCCTGCGCTACCTCGATCTCGGTGTCTGGACCTCCGGCTCCTGGATCCTCCTGCTCGGCTTCACCCTGCTGGCCGCGCGCATCGTCCTTCCCACCTGGATCTCCGCCCTCGCCGGCAATGGCTGCATCGCCGCCGGCCTGATCGCCTACAGCGAAGGCATCCACCGCCACGTCCTCGGCCGCGGCATGCCGCGCTGGTGGATCTGGACCGGTCTCATCGTCGCCTGGCTGCTCATCGCGTGGATGCTGGCGTGGCCGTTTTACCTGCGCACCATCGCCATCTCGCTGCTCTTTGCCGCGCTGCTGCTGCCTGGCATCGGCGTTCTGCTCGGGCCGGGCTGGCGAGCCGAATATTCACTGCGCAGCGTCACCCTGACCCTGCTGATGGCCGCAGGCAGCCTGGTGCTGCGGGCCGTGCATGCGTGGCGACATCCCGAGGACTACCAGGACCTGCTGCAAAGCAGCCTCGGCCAGGGCCTCACCTTCCTCTTCAGCTTCATCTGCCTCATCGGTACGGGCTTCGGTTTCGTGCTCGCCAACTTCGAGCGCATCGCCCGTCGCATGGAGGACATGGCCTCCACCGACGCGCTGACCGGCTGCCTCAACCGCGCCACCGCCGATGCGCTGCTGCGCCATGCGCTGGAGCGCGGACGTCGGGAGCAGACCCCGGTCGGCTTCGTCCTGCTGGACCTGGATCATTTCAAGATCGTCAACGACACCCACGGCCACAGCGCCGGCGACACCGCCTTGCAGGACTTCGTCGCTGAAGTCCGCCGTCGTCTGCGAGCCTCGGATGTGATGGGGCGATGGGGCGGTGAGGAATTCGTGTTGGTCCTGCCTTCCACCGATGCGGCTGGTGCTGCGCGCCTCGTCGAGCAGATCCGCGCCGGCGTCGAGGCCCTGCAGATCCGCCACGAATGCGGGGAGACCTTCCGCATCACCGTCTCAGCGGGCGTCGTGATTGCAGAGCCGCATCAGCATATCAGTGCCGAGCAGCTGTTCACGCTGGTGGATCAGGCGCTCTATCGCGCCAAAGGCGAGGGGCGCAATCGCGTGCATGTGTACCGCCCAGAGGCCACCTGGCCGGACGTGGCCTCCGGCTCCGCGCCGGCCTGAAAGCACGTGGCGGTCGCGCCGCCCTTCGTGGGACGGGCCGGGGAGACCGCCCTCGAACTGCCCGTGCCGGCCACCCTCGACTCAATCTCGCCGCCACCCTCGAACTGGCCTTGCCAGCCAGTGGTCTATGCTCAGACCATGTCTGCCACCCACTCCACCTCCCTCCTGAGCCGCCTGCCAGCGGCCTTGCCCCTCTGGACCCTGTTGTCTCCCGTGGCCGCCCTGGGCGCGCTGCTCGGGTTGAGCAGCGGGGGCGGATGGATGATCCTGTCTCTCGTCAGCGCGCTGCTGATCGCCGCCGTGCTCGCCGCGGTGCACCATGCGGAGGTGGTCGCCCACCGCGTGGGGGAGCCGTATGGCTCGCTCGTGCTGGCTGTGGCCGTCACCATCATCGAAGTGGCGCTGATCGTGTCGCTGATGCTGGCCGGTGGCGAGTCCACCAACACCCTGGCGCGGGACACGGTGTTCTCGGCCATCATGATCGTCTGCAACGGCGTGCTGGGCCTGTGCATCCTGGTGGGCGGCTGGAAGCACCAAGTGCTGCGTTTCCGTGTGGATGGCACCAGCCCGACGCTGGCAGTGCTGGCCGCGCTGTCGGTGCTCACCCTGGTGCTGCCGGCCTTCACCACCAGTTCCCCCGGTCCCACCTTCACCCGCACCCAGCTCTTCTTCGCGGGCGCCGTGTCCCTGGTGCTGTATGGCGCCTTCGTGTTTGTGCAGGCGGTGCGCCACCGCGACTACTTCCTGCCGGTCACCGGTGCGGACGACCAGCACAGCCATGCCGAGCCGCCCAGCAACCGCGTGGCGCTGGTGAGTCTGGCGCTGCTGATGGCTTGTCTGGTGGGCGTCGTCGGTCTGGCCAAGATGCTGGCGCCGACGATCGAACAAGCGGTGAGCAGCATCGGTGCGCCGCCCTCGCTGGTGGGGGTGATCGTCGCCTTGCTGGTGCTGTTGCCGGAGACGGTGGCCGCCGTTCGCGCCGCGCTGCACAACCGGCTGCAGACCAGCCTGAACCTGGCGCTCGGCTCGGGCCTGGCCAGCATTGGCCTGACCATTCCCACGGTGGCCGTGCTGTCACCGTTGTTCCCGCATTCGCTGGTGCTGGGGCTCTCGCCCCTGAGCATGGTGCTGCTGTTCCTGACCTTCCTCGTCGGCGGCCTGACGCTGGGGGGCGGCCGCGCCACGGTGCTTCAGGGCGCGGTCCACATGGTCGTGTTCGTTGTCTTCCTGTTCCTGGCGGTCATTCCCTGAGGACCGGTTCAGCGGGGCGCCAGCCGGAAGGCACTCACCAGCTCATTGAGCTGCTGGGCCTGATTCTGGAGGGACCCCGCCGCTGCGGCGGACTCCTCCACCAGCGCAGCGTTCTGCTGGGTCATCTCGTCCAGCCGCTGCACCGCCACGTTGACCTGACCGATGCCGCCGCTCTGCTCGGACGCAGCCGTGGCGATCTCGTTGACGATCTCCGCCACGCGGCGCACGCCCTGCACGATTTCGCCCATCGTCTCGCCGGCATCCGTCACCAGCCGGGTGCCGGACGCGACCCGATCGACGCTCTCGCCGATCAGTTGCTTGATCTCCTTCGCCGCCGTGGCGCTGCGCTGGGCCAGGGCACGCACTTCACCGGCGACTACCGCAAAGCCGCGGCCCTGCTCGCCCGCACGTGCCGCTTCCACCGCCGCATTGAGCGCCAGAATGTTGGTCTGGAAGGCGATGCCGTCGATGACCCCGATGATGTCGCTGATCTTGCGCGAGCTGGTTTCGATCTGCTGCATCACCTGCACCACCTCGCCGACCACCTCGCCGCCCTTGGACGCCGACTGGCGTGCTTCGCTGACCAGCGCATTGGCCTGCTGGGCCGAGCTGGCCGTATGGGCCACCGTGCCGGTGAGCTCTTCCAGGGACGAGGCCGTCTCCTGCAGATTGGATGCCGTCGACTCGGTCCGTGCCGACAGGTCCTGGTTGCCGGTGGCGATCTCGCGGGTGGCCACGTTGATCGTCTCGGTGCCTTCACGCACCTGGCTGACCATGCGGCGCAGCGAGTCCTGCATGCGGCTGAGCTCACGCAGCAGCACGCCGATCTCATCGCTGCGCTCCACATGGATGTCCTGGCTCAGATCGCCGCTGGCAATCGTTGCGGCGACCGCGCCGGCATGCACCATCGGCGCCCGCACCGAGTGGGTGATGCGCCAGGCGATGACCACGCCCAGCACCACCGCCAGACCCGTCAGCACGATCATCAGGCTGGCGGCCTCGCTGGCCTGCCGCGCCTGCTCCGCCGCAAAGGTATCGGTGTCTTCGGCAATCAGGGCGGTGAGCTTCTCCACGGCGGCCAGATACTCGGCCGCCGCTGGCTCGAGGGTCTTGTCCACCTGCTGCTGCCCCGTCGCCGGATCGGCCTTGATGGCCTCCATCACCGACTTGCGGATGTCCACATAGCGCTTGCGGGCGTCGGCGATCACTGCCATCTGAGCCTTTTGCTCCTTGTCGTCGATCTCCGACTCGAGCTTGGCCTGCAGTTCGTTGATGCGTTCCGTGGTCTTGCCCATCTGGCCGCCCAGATAGTCGATCAGTTGCTGCTGTCCGCCGGACTTCGCAATCGACATCACGCGGTTGAGGTTGAGCTCGGTGGATCCTCGCCACTGGAAGGACAGCGTCCGTCGCTGTTCCTGCTGGTGCAGCGCTTCGCTGAGACGCATCATCTCGCGCAGCTTGTACACCCCGACGCCGGTCATCAGCGCCGCCATCGCCAGCACCGCTGCAAAACCGACTTGCAGCAGCGTGGTGATCTTCATCCGGTTGAGCTTCTGGATCAGCATGGCAATCCCCAACGTCTCGTGATGTGTACGCTGATTATGGGAGTCGGCCCTGCTGCGCAGCAAGCCGACAAGCGTCCTGATCCTGCCAGCCGAGGTACTTGTCACGTCCTGACCTGGGCGCCGCAATCCGCGTTGGAATGGGCAACGTTGTCAGTCCGGACTCCTGCAACAATCCCTTCATCAGGCTGACAGTTGGGGAGACATGACCAAGCTGCAACGACACGACCTCAAGACGAGCCCGCTGTTCCGGGCGATTGAACTCGGCCAGAACGAGGCGGCCCTTCAGATGGTGGCGCAGGACCCCGGCCAGCGGGAGATCCTCGATCTGGACGGCAACACGCCACTCGTGCGGGTGGGCTTTCTTGGCAACCTGGCGCTGACGGACGCCCTGCTCGAACACGGAGCGGACATCCACGCGCGCAACGACATCGGCTACACGGCGCTGCATTTCGCGGCGCAGGAAGGTCATGCCGACGTCGCGAGATCATTGCTGGCGAAGGGGGCGGACGTCGACGCGCTGGATGTGCAGGGCAATACCGCCCTGTCCAACGCGGTCTACAACGAACACCTGGACTTGGTGCGCCTGTTGATAGCCGCTGGCGCCGATCCGGATCTGCAGAACGAGCACGGCGTCAGCCCCCGTGAACTGGCGGACAGCATGGGCGTCGAGTTCTGAAGCCGCCTCTGGCCCGCCGATCACGCCGATGATGTCGGCGATCTGACCCGTGCCGCCCGAGTCCGCAGCGCCGGCGGACCGGGCTGCGGCGCTTACATGCTCCGCCGGTACTGCCCGCCGACCTCGAACAAGGCCGCGGTGATCTGCCCCAGCGAGCAGACCCGCACCGCGTCCATCAGCACTTCGAAGACATTGCCGTTGTCGATCACCGCCTGCTGCAGCCGCTGCAGCATCGCCGGGCTGGCATCGGCGTGGCGGGTCTGGAAGTCCTGGAGACGGGTCAGCTGGCTGGTCTTCTCTTCCTCCGTGGAGCGCGCCAGCTCGATATGCTCCGGCACCGGATCACCATGCGGATTGCGGAAGGTGTTCACGCCGATGATGGGGTACTCGCCGGTGTGCTTGAGCATTTCGTAATGCATTGACTCTTCCTGGATGCGGCCACGCTGATAGCCGGTCTCCATCGCACCCAGCACGCCGCCCCGCTCGGCGATGCGCTCAAACTCCGCCAGCACCGCTTCCTCGACCAGCTCGGTCATCTCCTCGATGATGAACGCGCCCTGGCTCGGGTTCTCGTTCTTCGCCAGGCCCCACTCGCGGTTGATGATCAGCTGGATGGCCATCGCGCGGCGCACGCTTTCTTCGGTCGGCGTGGTGATGGCCTCGTCGTAGGCGTTGGTGTGCAGCGAGTTGCAGTTGTCGT
>CBIHOT010000061.1:0-25615 GCA_966211495.1 uncultured Roseateles sp.
GTTCGACGTTGGCCTGCAGGAAACCTTCCTTGCTGCCGCAGTCGTAGCGCTTGCCTTCGTAGCGATAGGCGAACACCTTCTCGCGACGCATCAGAGCGGCGATGCCGTCCGTCAGCTGGATCTCACCACCCACGCCGCGCGGCTGCGTGGCGATCTCGCGGAAGACACCCGGCGTCAGGATGTAGCGGCCGGCCACGCCCAGGCGCGACGGTGCTTCTTCCGGTGCCGGCTTCTCCACCATGTGGGTCAGGTCCATCAGACGGTCGCTGATGGCGGAACCGGCGACGATGCCGTAGCGCTTGGTGTGCTCGGCCGGCACTTCCTGCACCGCGAGGATGGAGGCCTGCCATTCGGCAAACTGGTCCACCATCTGCTTCAGCACCGGTGGCTTGCCGACCATCAGGTCGTCAGCCAGCAGCACCGCGAAAGGCTCGTTCACCACCACGCACTGGGCGCAGAGCACCGCATGGCCCAGGCCCATGGCCTTCGGCTGGCGGATGTAGATGCACTCCATGTCGTCCGGTTTGATCGAACGCACGAGGGACAGCAGTTCACGCTTGTTGGCGTTTTCGAGCTCGGTTTCCAGCTCGAAAGCCGTGTCGAAGTGATCGGGAATGGCGCGCTTGTTGCGGCCGTTCACGAAGATCATCTGACGAATGCCCGCGGCATAGGCTTCTTCCACCGCATATTGGATCAGTGGCTTGTCCACCACCGGCAACATCTCCTTGGGCTGGGCTTTGGTGGCGGGCAGAAAGCGCGTCCCCAAACCTGCGACGGGAAAGATTGCCTTGTTGATCAGGGCCATTTACGTAAACTCCCACGGTTGTTGCGCTGGCATTGTTGCATGGCAGCATTGCAAGAAAGTCAAACAAACATCTCCAATCCCCTCATGTCAGTGCTCGTCCTGGAACCGCTGGAAGCAGACATCCTGGAATGGCTGGCCGAACGCCATCCGCTCCAGGTGGCGCCGGAGCTTGCGGCAGATCCGGTCGCATTAAGAGATCAGGTCCGGCAGGCCCAGGCAATTCTCTTGCCCGCCTTTGTCGCTCTGGATCTCCCGCTCATTCAACATGCCCCGCGGTTGCGGGCTGTGGGCCGCATCAACGCAGGTGCGGAGAACATCGATACGGAAGCGTGTCGACTTGCAAACATCGAGGTCGTGCGGGCGCCCACCGCGACGGCATCGGCGGAAGCCGAGTTCATCATCGGCGCGTTGCTCGCCTTGTTGCGCCGCGTACCGATTGAAACACTTGATGGGTCGCTGGTCGGTCGCGAGCTCGGCTGTGCGACGGTGGGCCTGGTCGGTTTGGGGGCGTCGGCCCGACAACTGGCCACGGTGCTCCCCATTTTTGGTGCACGGGTGATCGGTTATGACCCGGGCCTGCACCATGCTGATCCGCTGTGGGCGCAATGGGGCATCGAGCCCTATGGCCTGCGCGAGCTGATGCAGGCCTCGGACGCGGTGAGCGTGCAGCTGGGCTACTTCCCGCGCTATCGCGGTCTGATCGGGGAGCGGGTGCTGGGCTATTGCAAGCCGGAGCAGGTGCTGGTGTCCACCTCGCACTCCGCGCTGTTTGATGAGCAGGCGCTGGCAGATGCGCTCACCGGCGGCCGTCTGCTGGCCGCCTGGCTGGACTTGATGGAGCCGGGGCTGCTGGAGCCCGGCCGGCCCCTGCACGGGGTGCCGGGGCTGCAGGTGACGCCGCGGCTGGCGGCCACCACGCGGGAGTCCCGCATGCGGGCCGCCTGGAGCGTGGCACGGCGGATCTCGGAGATCCTGTCCGTGCCCAGCCCTCAGCCGCCGGAGTTCAGGCCGACGCTGCCAGACGCGCCGCCTGATCTTGCAGTCGAGCCAAGGTGGCGGTGAAGTCGGCAATGCGCTGACGTTCCTGCTCCACCACCGCGGCCGGGGCGCGCGCCACGAAGCTTTCGTTGTTCAGCTTGCCTTCGGCCTTGGTGATCTCGCCCTGCAGACGGGCGATTTCTTTGCCGATGCGGGCCTGCTCGGCGGCCACATCCACTTCCACCTTGAGCGCCAGACGGGCCTGACCATGCACCAGCACCGGTGAGGTGGCGCTGGCCTGATCGAACGCGGCTTCGTCGTCCATCAGTTCGACCTTCTCCAGCTTCGCCAGCACGCGCAGCAGCGGCGCCGCTTCACGCAGGAAGTCGAGCTGACCAGTGGCCAGCAGCGGCACGCGGTCGGACGGGCTCAGGCCCATCTCGCCCCGCAGGCTGCGGCAGGTGCCCACCACCGACTTGAGCTGCTCGACCCAGGCGATCGCCTTGGGATCGATACGGTCCGGCGCGGCCACCGGATAGGTGGCGGTGACGAGATAGTCGGTCTGCTTGCGGCCGGCGATGGGGGCCACCGTCTGCCACAGTTCTTCGGTGATGAAGGGGGCGATCGGGTGCAGCAGGCGCAGCACCGTTTCCAGCACGCGGATCAGCGTGCGGCGGGTGCCCCGCTGTGCGGCTTCGTTGCCTTCGGCCTGCGCGGTCTGCAGCTGGACCTTGGAGATTTCCAGATACCAGTCGCAGTATTCATCCCACACGAAGGAGTAGATGGCGTTGGCCACCTGATCCAGGCGGTAGTCCGCAAAGCCTTGGGCCACCACCTGTTCCAGCTTCTGCAGTTCGCTGACGATCCAGCGGTCCGCCTGGCTGAACTGCAGGTAGCCGTGTGCTGCACCGCCGGGAGCGCATTGCTCCTTGGTGTGCTCCATCAGGCCGCAGTCATGACCCTCGGTCTGCATCAGCACGAACTTGGTGGCGTTCCAGAGCTTGTTGCAGAAGTTGCGGTAGCCCTCGCAGCGCTTGCTGTCGAAGTTGACGCTGCGGCCCAGCGTGGCCATGGCGGCGAAGGTGAAGCGCAGGGCGTCGGCACCGTAGCCGGGAATGCCTTCCGGGAATTCCTTCTCCGTCGCCTTGCGGACCTTGGGCGCGGTTTCCGGGCGGCGCAGACCTTGGGTGCGCTTGTCCAGCAGTTCGGGCAGGGCGATGCCGTCGATCAGGTCGACCGGGTCCAGCACATTGCCTTCGGACTTGCTCATCTTCTTGCCCTGCGCATCCAGCACCAGGCCGTGGATGTAGACATGGCGGAAGGGCACCTTGCCGGTGAAGTGCTTGGTCATCATGATCATCCGGGCGACCCAGAAGAAGATGATGTCGTAGCCGGTCACCAGCACCGACGACGGGAGGAACAGGTCCTGCTCCACCGTCTGCTCCGGCCAGCCCAGGGTGGAGAAGGGCACGAGCGCGGAGGAGTACCAGGTGTCCAGCACGTCGTCGTCGCGCTTGAGCGGGCCGGTGTAGCCGGAGGCCTCGGCCTTGGCGCGGGCTTCGTCTTCGTTGTGGGCCACGAAGATCTGGCCGGATTCGCCGAACCAGGCGGGAATCTGGTGACCCCACCACAGCTGACGCGAAATGCACCAGTCCTGGATGTTGTTCATCCACTGGTTGTAGGTGCTGACCCAGTTGTCCGGCACGAAGCGCACTTCGCCATCGGCCACCACGTCGATGGCCTTCTGGGCGATGCTCTTGCCGTCCGCCCCCGGCTTGCTCATGGCGACGAACCATTGGTCCGTCAGCATCGGCTCCACCACCTGACCGGTGCGGGTGCAGCGCGGCACCATCAGCTTGTGCTTCTTGGTCTCCACCAGCAGGCCCTCGGCCTCCAGTTGGGCCACCAGCTGCTTGCGGGCCACGAAGCGGTCCAGGCCGCGGTAGGCCTGCGGAATCTCCGGCAGGCTGTCCACCACCGTCGCGTCCAGCGTGAAGATGGTGATCATCGGCAGCTTGTGACGCAGGCCGACCTGATAGTCGTTGGGGTCGTGCGCCGGGGTCACCTTGACCACGCCGGTGCCGAATTCCTTGTCCACATAGTCGTCAGCGATCACCGGCACCAGACGGCCGGTGATGGGCAGACGGACCTGGCGACCGATCAGGTGGCGATAACGCTCGTCTTCCGGATGCACCATGACGGCGGTGTCGCCCAGCATGGTTTCAGGACGGGTCGTGGCCACCACCAGCGATTCATCACCGTCCGCCAGCGAATAACGGATGTGCCAGAGCGAGCCTTCTTCCTCTTCGCTCTCGACTTCCAGGTCGGACACGGCGGACTTCAGCACCGGGTCCCACGGCACCAGACGCTTGCCGCGGTAGATCAGGCCTTCTTCATAGAGCTTGACGAAGGTGTCCACCACCACCTTGGACAGCTTGTCGTCCATGGTGAAGTATTCGTGGTCCCAGGACACCGAAGCGCCCATGCGGCGCATCTGCTGGGTGATGGTGCTGCCGGACTGCTGCTTCCATTCCCAGACCCGGGCGACGAAGTTCTTGCGGCCCAGGTCATGACGGCTCTGGCCCTGACCTTGCAGCTGACGCTCCACCACGATCTGGGTGGCGATGCCGGCGTGGTCGGTGCCGGGCACCCACAGGGTGTTGTCTCCGCGCATGCGGTGATAGCGCGTCAACGAGTCCATGATGGTCTGGTTGAAGGCATGGCCCATGTGCAGCGTGCCGGTGACATTGGGCGGCGGCAACTGGACGCAGAAGGAGTCGCGGGCAGGGTCCAGCGTGGGCTTGTAGAGGCCCTTGGACTCCCACAGGGGTCCCCAATGGGCTTCCAGGGCGGCGGGTTCGAAGGACTTCGCGAGTTCGGTCATGAGGCCTGGCGCCTGCCAGATGGGGCAGGCGGACGTGAAAGTGAGGAATTCGGGTGGACCGCCATTGTAGAGGGCAGGGCGCCGCCGCAGGGGCTGGCCGCGCCCCCGCCCGAAGGTGGATCGGTGGGGGCCTCCAAACGGGTGGGATCCCGGGAGAACGCATTGGCGCGCGGCAGCGAAACAAAACGAAAAACAGCGATACGGCGGTGAGATGCCCCGGGGCGCCGAGGCGGGAATCATGCAGACATGTTTTCACCGCCCGGACACCCGGGCTTTACCAAGGACTCTCACCATGCATCTGTTTCGTCGCTGGAGCCGCCACCATGAACATCACCGTCACCACCACGGCTTTGATGGCCGGTTCGATCCTTTCGGCGCTCACGCTCACGCTGGTGCCTACGGCCCCCTGCCTCCCGGGGGCTGGCCGTTCGCAGGCTACGGCGGCTTCGGCCCCTGGGCCGCATCCGGCCCGGCTAACGGAGGTGGCTTTGGAGGCGCGTATGGAGGCAGCTACGGAGGCGGACCTGGGCCGCGCCATGGGCGAGGCCACCACCCGGGTCGTGGGCCCGGCTTCGGTGCAGGCCTGGGCTTTGGCGCCGATGGCCGACATGGCGAGCGCCTGCAGGCCAGGATCAGCGCCTTCCTGGACCTGAGCGACCGTCAACAGGCGGTCCTGGCCCAGGTGCTGGACCAGCTCCGCACCCGTCGGCGTGCCATGCGCGGCCTGCTGAGTGGCGAGGACGCGGCCCGGCTGGTGGATGCTGACTCCTTTGCCCGCGAGGCCGCCCAGCAACTGCTGCATGCGCAGATCGACGCGCTGCGCACCGCCGTACCTGCCCTGGTCGAGGCCTTCGGAGACTTCTTCGACTCGCTGGACTTCGATCAGCAACAAGCGCTGCGTTTCATGATGCGGCGCTTGCGTCACCGCGGCGGACGTCGGCAGCAAATGCCTGAAGCCGACAACGGTGCTGCGACGGGGCCGCTCTGAGATGGACGGGTCGAACGCCCCTTTGCCGCCGAAGTCCTCGGAGTCATTCCGGCGCTCCGGGTCATCCCGGTCGAGCGGGTCAGCCGAGTTGACCGAGTTGTCCGGCTCCTCCGGCCGAGCTCAACGCCCGTCCGGGGTCAGTGCACTGCTGGTCGGGGACAGTTGCCGCCAACCCCCGGGACGTCTGGTTCCCGCCATCGACCGCAATCGCTGCGAAGGCAAGGGCGACTGCCTGGCCGTCTGCCCCTACGGCGTCTTCGAGATTGGCGTGCTGCCGCGAGAGGCGCGGTCCGGATTGAGTTTGATCGGCAAGCTCAAAGGTCTGGCGCATGGCTGGCAGCAGGCTTTCACGCCGGATGCCGACGCCTGCCGGGCCTGCGGCCATTGTGTGAGCGCCTGCCCGGAGCGGGCCATCACGCTGGTGCGCCGGGAGCCGCGGGCGGCGGGGCAGTCGTGGTCGCCGCCGATCTAGCCGCCCATCGAGCCGACCATCCAGCCGCCGATTTGGCCGGCACTCTGGCCCTCGATCGGACATCAATCGGCCATCAATCTCACGATTGATCTGGCCATCGATCCGCCGGCCGTTCCAGCGGCCGCTTTTGACAGGACAATGAACCCACGATGCACCGCTTGCTGCTGATCGATGACGACGAGGCCCTGGCCGGGCCTCTGACCCAATACCTCGCCCGTTTCGATTTTGAATTGAGTGCGGTCACAAGGCCGAGCCTGGCGCTCCAGCGACTGGCGGAGCAACCGTTCGACGCCCTGATCCTGGACGGCATGCTCCCCGAAATGGACGGTTTCGCTTTCTGCCGCCAGATCCGGGCCGGGCAGGATCGCTGGCGGGAGATCCCCATTCTGATGCTGACCGCCCGTGGGGATCTGACCGACCGGGTGGTGGGGCTGGAACTGGGCGCCGACGACTACCTGGCCAAGCCCTTCGAACCGCGGGAACTCGCGGCGCGTCTGCAGACGATTCTTCGCCGCACGCGACTGGGGCCGGCGCCCGCGCCGGTGTCTTCGTCCGTCCCAGGCCGGCTGCGCTTCGATGGGCTGGAGATTGACGCCAGTCGACGCGAGGTTCGGACCGATGCCGGGGTGATCGACCTCACCAGCACCGAATATGAACTGCTGTCCCTGCTGGCGCGGGAGCCGGGACGGGTGTTCACCCGTGACGAGATCCTGAACCGACTGCGCGGACAGGAAGCCGACCTCTACACCCGGGCGGTGGACATTCTGGTGAGCCGCCTGCGCAAGAAGCTGGAACCGGTGGAGCCGGTGAAGACGCTGCGCAATGCGGGCTACTGCTTCGCGTTGCCGGAGCGGGTGTCGTGAGCGACCGCCGCCGGGAAGAACGCGAGGCGCGGCGACGGGCGCAGCAGGTGCGCGCCCATCGGATGCGCGAGCTGGCCTGGATGGCGCGCATGCGTCATCTGGAGGGGCGGGATGGCGGGCGGCCGCCCTGGCCCCCGGTAGGGGCTGACTTTGACGGCCCCGGAGATGGCCCCGGCGATGGCCCCGGAGACGGCCGGGGGAACGGCCTTGGCGACGGCTTCGGAGGCCTGCGGGCGGATTTCCCAGGGGCCGTGGGCCGAGGCCCGGCGTTCCGCCGCGCGGACTGGCGGCGCGAGTGGCATTGGCAAATGCGCGCCAGGCACCGCTGGCACCAGCGCTGGCATCGCCGCTGGCATCAGCAGCACGCCCGCTTCAAGCATTCCCTCGGTGCCCGGCTGATCGCCGTTTTCGTGGTGCTGGCGCTGCTGAGCAGTCTGGTGGTCTGGGGTGTCATCCGCCAGGGGCTGGGATCACTGACGGCTGTGGCGCTGCTGATGCTGCTGACCTGGGTGGCCTACGGCATCATCCGGCACATGGTGCGGCCGATCAGTGCATTGGCTGCCGGGGCGGAAGCTTTCGGGCGCGGGGAACTGGACCATCGCGTCCCCGTCATCCATCGCGACGAGATCGGCGACCTGGCCGTTCGCTTCAACCAGATGGCGGACGACATCCAGGCCATGCTCGACGGCAAACGCGCCTTGCTGCTGGCCATCAGCCACGAACTGCGCAGTCCGCTCACGCGCGCGCGGCTGCATGCGGAAATGGTGGAGGAGGGCGGCTCCAAGGCCTCGCTGCTGGATGAACTCGGACAGATGCGGGATCTGATTTCGGCGCTGCTGGAAAGCGAGCGCCTGGATCGCGGTCATTCGGCGCTGCAGCTGGCCCCCTGCGACCTGGCCGGCCTGGTGCAGGAGCAGGCGCAGCCCGGGGTGGTGCTGGAGATCGAGCCGGACCTGCCTGCGGTGGCGGTCGATCGCATGCGTGTCCAGCTGCTGCTGCGCAACCTGGTGCACAACGCGCTTCGACACAACGATCCCGCCCGTGGACCGGTGGTGGTGCGGCTGTCGGCGGCGACGGCTGGCGGGCGAATCACCGTGCGCGATCACGGCCCCGGCGTGCCGCCGGACGTGCTGCCTCAACTGGGCCAGCCCTTCTTCCGGCCGGACGAGGCGCGCACCCGCGCGGAAGGTGGGGTCGGACTGGGCCTGTCGCTGTGCCGTCTGGTGGCCCAGGCGCATGGCAGCACGCTGGTGCTGCGCAATGCCGATCCCGGGCTGGAAGCGTCGGTGACTTTTTCAGGGCGCTGATTGACCGCCGCTCACTGAATCAAGGCATCAGGGTCAGGACGCCAGCAAGTCTTTGCAGATGTCGAAGGGCGGGGCCTTCGATAGAGTCACTCCCAGACGTACAACGCTGTGAGGCCGCACCATGGGATGGTTTCTCATCTTCATCGTGATCCCGATCCTGATGCCGATGGTGCTGGTGGGGCTGTATTCACTCGCGCCTGTCGATCACCAAGCCGGGGCCAAGCTCATCCAGCAGGTGAAGGACGGACAGCTCTCCTGGCCCGCCAGCGGTTTCTGTGCGTCGGCGTTGTACGAGCTGGCTGAAGGGGCCGCCGCGCTGGGGCATGTACAAGCGCACTGGATGCAGGGACTGCTCATCATCTTGTTGCTGCTTTCGGTCACCATCGCGCTGATGAGTATCGTTTTCCCTACTCAGAATTCTCTCCAGGACACACAGCCGACAGCATCCCTGAAGCCATTCAGGATGCTGTTGAGTTCAGTCATCGTCGTCGGTCTGGCGGCCATCGCCTACACCTCACTCCACTTTGTCGTCACCGTTTAAGGAGCTCTGATGAAGCCCTCGAAGCCAACCCTCGCAGATGCGCAGCTTGACCCGGATCCAGACCGCTACAAGCGAGATCTCATCGCCAACGTGGTGATGGTCCTTGCAGTGCTCAGTTTTGTGGTGTGCTTCACCGGATTCTGGCTTTCAACACCGCGCTAACACCCCGTTAAAAGCGTGCGGGGCGCACCCGGCGCAGCCCGGCGCGCACCCCAATTGAAAAAGGGACGCGAGCAGGGCTTGCGTCCCTTTTCAAATCACCAATCCATTCACCGATCCACTACCGATGAGATGGGCGGCATCACATGAACAAATGCTCGCCCGCGTTCTCGCCGCCGAGCACCACGTAATTCACCTTGCGCAGGTCCGTCAGCGAGGTCCCGCCCGAATACGAAATCGAGCTCTGCAGGTCTTCTTCCATTTCCCGCAGGGTGTCCGGCAGCTTGCCCTTCACCGGCTCGAGGATGCGCTTGCCTTCCACGTGCTTGTATTCGCCCTTGTTGAAGTCGGAGGCGGAGCCGTAATACTCCTTGTACAGCTTGCCATCCACCTCCACCGTCTTGCCCGGAGACTCTTCATGTCCCGCAAAGAGCGAGCCGACCATCACCATCGACGCGCCAAAACGGATGCTCTTGGCAATGTCGCCGTGATGGCGGATGCCGCCATCGGCAATGATCGGCTTCGTCGCCACCCGTGCGCACCACTTGAGCGCGGACAACTGCCAGCCACCGGTCCCAAATCCTGTCTTCAGACGGGTGATGCACACCTTGCCCGGGCCGATGCCCACCTTGGTGGCATCGGCGCCCCAGTTCTCGAGGTCGATCACCCCCTCCGGCGTGCCGACGTTGCCGGCAATCACAAAGGTCTGGGGCAGCTTGTGCTTGATGTGGGCGATCATGCGCTGCACGCTGTCCGCATGGCCGTGCGCAATGTCGATGGTGATGTAGTCCGCCCCCAGGCCTTCCGCCGCCAGGCGGTCGATCAGGGCGTAATCCGCGGCCTTCACGCCGGCGCTGATGGAGACAAACAGACCCCGCTCGCGCATGTGGCGGGCATAGGCCACAGCGTCCAGGTCAAAGCGGTGCATGACGTAGAAGTAGCCGTTGGCTGCCAACCATTCGGTGATGGATTCGTCCACCACCGTCTTCATGTTGGCCGGCACCACCGGCAGCTTGAAGCGCCGCGGGCCGAATTCCACCGAGGGGTCACATTCGCTGCGGCTTTCTACCCGGCACTTGCGGGGCAGCAGCAGAATGTTGTCGTAGTCAAAGATTTCCATGGTCCAAAGTCGCAAATTCGGGATGCGTTGATGCAGTGCATGCCCTGAGCTGCGAGCGCTTGACTTGGAACCGGAAACCCCGGCCCCAAGATTTGGGCCCGGTGACCCATTCTACGCGTCATGGTTTGCCCTTGGTTTCAGATCGGTGCAACAAGCCTGCTTCAGGTGCAACATGCACCTCATCCCGGCCGGATGACCCAGGATGGTCAGCCCTGATGGCAAGGTGATCAGCCGGCATCGCTAAAATCAACAGCCTTGGGCCCGAAACGGCCGACATTCCAGCACCCACCATGTACTCCGTCGTCATCAGCGGTACCGGCCTCTATCAGCCACCCCATGTCATCACCAATGCCGAACTGGTGGAGTCCTTCAATCGCTATGTGGACTTGCAGAACGCCCAGCATGCCGAGGCCATCGCCGCCGGCACGCGGGAGCCGCTGGCCCATTCCAGCGTCGAGTTCATCGAGAAGGCCTCCGGCATCAAGCAGCGCTATGTGATCGAGAAGCAGGGCGTGCTGGATCCCGCGCGCATGTACCCGCGCTTCGAGGAGCGCGCGGACGACCAGCTGTCGCTGATGGCCGAAATCGCCGTCGATGCCGCCCGCAAGGCGCTGGCCGCTGCCGGCCGCAAGGCCGAAGACGTGGACGCGGTGTTTTGCGCCGCCTCCAACATGCAGCGCGCCTACCCGGCCATGGCGGTGGAAATCCAGGCGGCCCTTGGCGCAGGCGGTTATGGCTTTGACATGAATGTCGCCTGCTCGTCCGCTACGTTCGCGCTGGAGCAGGCCTACAACGCGGTCCGCTCCGGCGCCTCCAAATGCGTGCTGGTGGTGAATCCGGAAATCACCTCCGCCCATCTGGAGTGGAAGGACCGGGACTGCCACTTCATCTTCGGCGACGTCTGCACCGCCGTGCTGGTGGAGCGGGCCGACACGGCCGTCAGTTCCGAGCAGTGGGAAATCCTGGGCACCCATCTGGCCACCCAGTTTTCCAACAACATCCGCAACAACTTCGGCTTTACCAACAAGGCCGAAGACAGCGACCCGGATGCCCGCGACAAGACCTTCCGCCAGGAAGGCCGCAAGGTGTTCAAGGAAGTGGTGCCCATTGCGGCGGCCCACATCGAAAGCCATCTGGCGACCCAGCATATCCAGCCGACGGATGTCAGCCGCTACTGGCTGCATCAGGCCAATCTGGGCATGAACCAGCTGGTGATCAAGAAGCTGGTGGGCGGAGAAGCGGGTGCGCAGATCGCCCCGCTGATCCTGGATACCTACGCGAACACCGCCTCGGCCGGGTCGATCATCGCTTTCCACGAGCACCGGGCGGATCTGCGCTCGGGTGATCTGGGCGTCATCTGCTCTTTTGGCGCCGGTTATTCGGTGGGCAGCGTGATCGTCAAGAAGCGCTGAGGCTTCGCGGATCAGCCGCCTTCCCCGGAGAACCAGGAAGACGGCACCCCGGAACTGCGGCGCGCCGGCGGCACCGGTGCCGCCGCACTGGCCGCCCCGGGCACCAGCACGCCGGAGGCCGCGCCTGAAGCGGGTTGCGCAGGCAGCAGGGCACCCGTCGCCGGATCGGTCGTCATCTCGCTGATCGTTCCGAGCGTCTTCAGCCAGGTGTCGCCGGCGGCAAACTCCTGGAAGACCCAGTCCGGTCCGTTCGGCCCTTCGATCTGCGCCACGCTGCCATCGGTCGGCGGCGGCACTTCCGAGGTCGGCACGCCCTTGAGAGCCACCTGCATGTAGTCGATCCAGGCGGGCAGGGCGATGCCGCCACCGGTTTCCCGGTCGCCGAGGCTGCGCGGCTGGTCATAACCGATCCACACCACCGTCGCCACCTTGCGCTGGAACCCGGCGAACCAGGCGTCCACCGCATCGTTGGTGGTGCCGGTCTTGCCGTACAGGTCATAACGCTTCAGGGAGGCGCTGGCACGGTAGGCCGTGCCGCGCACCGCCACCTCATGCAGCAGCGTGCTGGTGACAAAGGCATTGCGCTCACTGATGGCCCGGTGGTCCTCGGTCAGCTTCTCCGGCTCGGCCTGGAACAGCACCTGATTCTGCGAGTCGGTGATCTTGGTGATCAGCAAGGGCTTGAGCAGGTAGCCGCCGTTGGCAAACACGGAATACCCGCTGGCCATCTGCAACGGCGTCACCGATCCGGAGCCCAGGGCCAATGTCAGGTTGGCCGGCTGACGGTCCACATCGATGCCGAACTTGCCGGCCCAGGCGCGCCCGCGCTCCGGGGACAACTGTTCCAGCAGCCGGATGGTGACCATGTTCTTGGACTTGGCCAGCGCCTGACGCAGGGTGATCGGGCCGTCATATTGACCGTCCGAATTGCGCGGCGACCAGTCCCCGATGGTGATCGGCGCATCGTCCACCAGCGTGGCCGGGCTGGCTCCCATTTCCAGCGCACTGGAATACAGATAGGGCTTGAAGCTCGACCCCGGCTGGCGCCAGGCCTGCGTCGCATGGTTGAACTGGTTGCGGGCGAAGTCGAAGCCGCCCACCAACGCCAGCACACGGCCGGTCTCCGGCTCCACCGACACCAGCGCGCCTTCGGCTTCCGGCGGCTGGGTCACCGCCCAGGCCCCCTTGGGGAACTCCTTGGTCGGCGCGCCCTTGAGCACCCGGATGATGGCGCCGCGCTGGATGCGCAGATTGGGTTTGGCTTTCTCAGACAGCGCGGACAGCACGCTGCGGATGCCATCTCCCTTCAGGTCGATGTCTTCCCCATCCTGCAAGGTGGCGCGGATGCGGTTGCTGGCGACCTCGGTCACCACCGCGGCGCGCAGGTCGTCGTTGTCCGGATGGTCGGCCAATGCCTGGGTGACGGCATTGTCCAGTTCGGTATCGGTCAGGTCGGTCGGCAGATCCACCGTGTCTTCCGGACCGCGCCAGGGCTTGCGGCGCTCATAGTCGAGCAAGGTGCGACGCAGCGCCTTGTAGGCGGCCATCTGGTTGTCCATCCGGATGGTGGTGGTGACATTGATGCCGCGGGTGTAGGCCTCCTCGCCATATTGGGCGTGGATCTGCTGTCGCACCATCTCGGCCGCATACTGGCCGTAGGGCAGTCGTTGCTCCTGGGCGGTGCGCAGCTGCAGCTTCTCGTCCCGCGCGTCCTGAGCCTGCTCGGCGGTGAGCAGACCGACGTCCTGCATCCGGCCGATCACCACCAGCTGGCGCCGTTTGGCTGCCTTGAAGTTGTTGATTGGATTGGCCCGGTAGGGGTTTTGCGGCAAACCGGCCAGCATCGCGATTTCGGCGGTGGACAGCGCCTTGAGCGGCTTGCCGAAATACGCCTCCGCGGCCGCCTCAAAGCCATAGGCCCGCTGACCCAGATAGATCTGGTTCATGTAGACCTCCAGGATCTTGTCCTTGGAGAGCTGGCTTTCCATCTTCAGCGCCAGCAGGATCTCGACGAACTTGCGGGTGTAGAGCTTGCGCTTGGTCAGATAGAAGTCCCGGGCCAGCTGCTGGGTGATGGTTGAGGCGCCCTGGCTGCGGGAGGAGGAGAACAGATTGACACCAAACGCCCGGATCATCCCCGGGATGTAGACGCCCTGATGCTCATAGAAGTTGGTGTCTTCCACCGCCAGCAGCGCCTGCCGCATCTGTTTGGGAATCTGGTCCAGCGGTAGATAGTGACGGCGCTCGGTGCCGTATTCGGCCAGCAGCTCGCCATCGGCGGCATAGACCCGCAGCGGTTGCTTGGGTTGATAGTCCACCAGGCGGGAGAGATCCGGCAGGCCCGGCCAGACGATGGCGGCCGCGCCTCCGATGATCAGCATCAGCGACAGCATCGCCGCGCCGCCCCACACCAGCACCCGTTTCCAGGTGGGCAGCCGGGCGAGCGAGCGGCGCAGAGGGGCGGTCTTGGCCCAGGCGGCCCGCAGGACGTCCAGCAGTTGGCGGAGGAATTTTTGTAGAAGCTGCATGCGGGAGGCACGAATCAAGGGTCGGGGGATTATCCTCAGTCCCCGCCCGATCTCCCCCCGGGGATGCAGGCGGACACGAACTCCATACAAATTCAGAACAAATGTCCGACTTATTGCGCTGGCGCCGACCCGCAGAACCCTGCTGGTCTGGCGCGCAGAAGCCGCCGGGGCTCGCCGTGACGCCCCTCTCATCCAATCAATGGCTCCGATCGTTTCCGGCACGACCCTCGCTGCTCGCACGTCCCCAGCGTTCGGGTGCGGGGTCGCAGGTGGTGATCGGGGCGCGCCGAGTGGGGCGCTGTGGCAATTGGCGATCCGACGCCAGCGCGGAGGGATGTCATGCAGCGTCGTGAATGGGTGGCGCTGGCCGCGGCTGTGCTGGGCGGGGTCACCGTGGGGATCCCATTGGGAAGATCCGCTCAAGCTCAACCCCAGCCTCAACCGCAGCCGCAGCCCCGCCCGGCTGGCGGATTCCCCAGCCGCCCGATCGTGCTCATCTGCCCATGGCCGGCCGGCGGCTCCAGCGACGCCGTCATGCGGGCCTTTGGTGACAGCCTGTCCCGCCAGCTCGGCGTGCCGGTGGTGGTCGAGAATCGCCCGGGGGCCGGCGGCACGCTAGGCGCCTCCGCGATGGTCAGCGCCAAGCCCGATGGTTACACCATCACCCAGTTGCCACTGGGGGTGTATCGCCTGCCGCACATGCAGAAGATGCCGTTTGATCCCATCCGGGACCTTCAGCATGTGATCGGACTGACCGGCTACACCTTCGGCATCGTCTGCACGCCGGACGCGCCGTTTCGCAGCCTGCAGGAGATGGTGGCCTGGGCCCGGGCCCGTCCTGGCCAGTTGACCTATGGCCATACCGGCACCGGGACCACGCCGCATCTGGCCTTTGAAGAATTCGCCCACAAGGCCGGGTTCACCACGCAGGATGTGCCCTACAAAGGATCGGCCGAGATTCTTCAGGCCATCCTGGGGGGACACGTGCCGGTGATGTGCGGCACCATGGAATTTGCCCCGCAGGTGCGGGCCGGCAAGCTGCGTCTGCTGGCCACTCTGGGCCGGGAGCGCAACAAGGCCTTCCCCGAGGTGCCGACGGTGCGGGAGTCCGGCTGGGATACCGTCAGCGAGTCACCCTTCGGCATCGGGGCCCCGCGGGGGACCGACCCGGCCGTGGTCCGCGTGCTGCATGACGCCTTCCGCCGCACGCTGGACGATCCCAAAGTGCTGGAGACGCTGGAGCGCTATTACCAGCCCGTGCTCTACATGAGCACGGAGGCCTACACCCGCTATGCAGCCAGGACGTTCGACGCCGAGCGGGCCACGGTGCAGCGGATGGGGCTGGCCGGCAAGACCTGAGCGAGCCGACCGAAGCGACCGGACCTCAGCGACCCGACATAAGCCCCCCCGAAGGCGGCGGCGCGGCCGTCTGAAGGGGGACGGCGCGTCCCCGCTGCGGTCGGAGGAGGGCGCCTTGAGGTATCGTGCCGCCCCATGCATGACCTGACTTTCTACTGGCACGATTACGAGACCTTCGGTCGCGTGCCCCGCCGCGACCGTCCGGCCCAGTTCGCCGGCATCCGCACCGATGCGGAGCTCAACGAGATCGGCGATCCGCTGATGGTGTATTGCCAGCCGTCCATCGACAGCCTGCCCGATCCGGAATCCTGCCTGCTGACCGGCATCCTCCCCCAGACCTGCGCCGAGCAGGGCGTGCCGGAGCATGCGTTTGCTGCCGCCATCCATGCGGAGCTGTCCCAGCCGGGGACTGTGGGCCTGGGCTACAACACCATCCGCTTCGACGACGAGGTCAGCCGCTTCCTGTTCTGGCGCAATCTGATCGATCCCTATGGCCGCGAATGGCAGAACGACTGCGGTCGCTGGGATCTGCTGGATGTTGTGCGCTGCGCCTATGCGCTGCGACCGGAGGGCATCGAATGGCCCCGACATGAAGATGGGCGCCCATCCTTCAAGCTGGAGCATCTGACCAAGGCCAACGGGCTGGCCCATGAAGCGGCCCACGACGCCCTCTCCGACGTGCGCGCCACCATTGCGCTGGCGCGCCTGATCCGTCAGCGCCAGCCCCGCCTGTGGGACTTCTGCCTGAAACTGCGCCGCAAGGAAGCGGTGTGGCAGGAAATCGGCACCCAGCGCCCGTTTCTGCATGTCTCAGGCATGTACGGGGTGGAGAAGGGCTGCATCGCCCTGGTGTGGCCGCTGGCCTCCCATCCCACCAACAAGAATGAGCTGATCGTCTGGGACCTGGCCCACGATCCCCGCGAACTGCTGGAACTGGACGCGGAGACGATCCGCCAGCGGCTCTACACCCGGCAGGATGAACTGCCGGAAGGGGTGACACGCTTGCCGATCAAGACGGTGCATGTGAACAAGTCGCCGATCGTCATTTCGTCGCTCAAGATCCTTTCGCCGGAGATGGCGCAGCGCTGGGGCCTGGATCTGCCCCAGGGGCTGGCCCATGCCGAACTGCTGGCGCAGCGCGGCGGCGAGATGATGGGCCGCTGGGGTGAGGTGTTTCAGCGTCCCGCCTCGGGCGCTGAAGTGGATGTGGACGAAGACCTTTACGGCGGCTTCCTGGGCAATGACGACCGTCGGACGATGGAGCGCCTGCGCGCACTGTCGCCCGAGGCGCTGGCCGAGCGGGTGGCGCAGGGCAAGGTGGCCTTCGAGGACCGCCGACTGGAGGAGCTGCTGTTCCGTTACCGCGCCCGCAATTGGCCCGACCTGCTGAGCGAGGAAGAACAGGCCCGCTGGGAAAAACACTGCGCCGATCGGCTTCATCTGGGGGCAGGCGGTGCCCAGACCCTGGCGGAGTTCTTTGACCGGATCGATGTGCTGGCGGAGACCGCGGAGGCCAATGACGACGAGCGTGCCCAGGAGATCCTGGCGGCGCTGTACGACTGGGCGGAACAGATCGCGCCGCCAGCGCCCTGATACCAGGCGTTGCCGCCGGCTCCCCCGCCTGATCCTGATCGGTGTCGGGGGGGACCATCGAATCACGGCGCGGGGTGACCCCAAGTGGCGCCCCCAAGTGCGGGCGCCCATCACCGGGCTTCCCTGATTCGCCCAAAACAGGTACACCTTCACCTGAGCATCAGGGCGCCACGGCGGCGCAGACACGGAGACACCATGCAGACCCCCGAAGCTGCCGGCACACCGGCTGACCTTGAACGTGGCGCGGCCCGCATGCGGGCCTTGATGGTGAGGGCGCCGCTGGCGGTGGCCTTTACCGCGGGTGGCCGGTTTGAGGTCGCCAGCGAGCAATTTAACCATCTGTTCGGCCATGGCGACGACACCGACCTGGCCGGCAGCGACGTCAGTGCCGTGGTCGTGTCCGAGGCGGCGCATCAGGCGCTGCACGCCCGCCTGGGCGCGGCCTTTGGCGGCGGTCGCCCGGTGGATGAGGAAGTCGAATTCGTCCGGCGTGACGGCTCCCGTTTCTGGGGGCGTCTGCAAGCCTCGCCGGTGCACTGGGAGCAGCCCGCCGGGGAAGCGATGTGGGTGGTGGAAGATGTGTCCGCGGCCCGCGCCCAGCGTCTGCAGCCCACCTGGGCCGCCAAGCATGACGTGGTGACGGAACTGGCGAACCGCCGGGAGATGGAGCGCCGTCTGGCGGATCACGTGGGCAGCCGCCGGCATGAGCCGGTGTCAGTGCTGCTGGTGGACATCGACAAGTTCAGTGCCGTGGTGCAAGGCATGGGCACCGAGGTGGCGGACCATTTCCTGTACGGACTGGGTCAGATGCTGGTGACCAAGGTGCGGGCCTCGGATGTGGTGGCGCGCCTGGAAGCCGACCATTTTGTGGTGCTGCTGCCGGATTGCGACCAGCACTATGCGCAGATCGTGGCCGAGAAGGTGCGCAGCGCCGTGGCGTCCTTCCGCCTGCGCTGGGGGCTGCACCGCACGCGGGTCAAGACCAGCGTGGGTGTGGTGCAGCTGCAGCCGGCGCTGGATACGGTGGAGTCCGTGCTGGCCGCTGCCAATCTGGCGTGCGCTGAAGCCAAGGCCGCCGGTGGGGACAGCGTCCGCGTGTTCGTCTCCAACGGCTCTTTTGAGGAACTGGCCGGCGCCTGATCGGTTGCCTGGTTGGGCGGGTGATCGGGCGCTTGACCGGGCGATTGACCGGGCGTCACGGGGGTGGTGTGCGATCAGCGCACGCTGAAACCGAGAAATTGGGTGGGAAATCCCATTCTTTTCTCAAGTTCGGCGCGCGCTGGCCGATAGCGACAGATAGAGTGCCCCCTTGAGGCCTTCGCCAACCGACGCTCCATCATGTCCACCAACAGCCTTTCGACGGTTTTGTCCGGAATCTCCGCCGCCAACGAGCGGCTGCGGGCGTCCGCGAACAACATCGCCAATCTCAACACCGAAGGCTACCGGCGCGAGCGGGTGGAGGCCCAGACCACCGACAACGGCGGCGTGAGCACCACGGTGACCAAGCTGCCGACGCCCGGTCAGGATCTGGCCACCGACGTGGTCGATCAGCAGGCCGCTGCCTACACCTTCATTGCCAACCTGAAGGTGCTGCAGACACAGGTGCGCGCCGAGGGCGCACTGCTCGATATCCGCGTCTGACGCGTCTGACCCTTCCGACCCTTCTGCCCCTTCCGACCGCTCTGAGCCCTCGGGTCAGTCCGCCAGCTCGAACAGGGCGGACCCATCTCCGTTGTCCTTGACCAGCCGCACCGGCACGCCGGTGCCCAGTCGCGCGATGGCGCCCGCGCCGGAGAGGAACTGCAGCTTCACGCCCGGCACCGGTCGGATCTTCCAGGACGGTGCCAGCCCCCCTCGATCGGCGGACGGCTGTGACGCCAGATCCCGCGCCAGCGCCTCCCGGGTCTCATCCGGCGCATCCACCACCACCTTGTCCGCACCCAGCGCCGGGAAATGCCCGCCGCCATAGGCCCGGTAGTTGTTGGTGACCACCAGGAAGTCGGCGCGGTCGTCCAGCGGCTGCCCTTGCCAGGTCAGGTCCACCACGCGGTGGCTGTCCGCGGCCTGTCGCCCATCCTTGTCAAAGCGTGCCGGCTGGGTCAGGTCCAGCTGGTAGCGCAGGCCATCGCCGGCCCCCCACAGCATGTCGAAGTTGAAGCCGGGATAGCCGGTGTCAAGCAGCGCCTGCTGCGCAGGGCCCGCAGGGTCGATGCGGCGGAATTGTCCGGCGGACATCTCCAGCCAGTCCCGGACCTGGGCGCCGGTCAGCTTCACCACTTTGATGGTGTTGGGGTACACGTAAAGGTCGGCCACATGCTTGATCGCAATCGGGCCGGCCGGGATGTCGGTGTACTGGGTCCAGCCTTGCCGCCCGCCGGACTTGAAGGGCGCCGCGGCGGAGAGCATCGGCAGCTGTGCCAGCGCCGTGCCTTGCACCGCTCGCTGGGCATAACGCAGCTGGGCCTGCGCGACGAGCCGCACCGCGAGGCTGTCCACCGTCTGGCCGAAATAGCTGTGGATCGGGGTGTCGGTGTGGGCGACCTGGCTGCGGACATGGTCCAGCGTGGCCTGGTGCTCCGCCGCAATGACCGTGGCCGGCATCGGATCCGCCGCCACCAGGGGCTGACGCGTGCTGCGGTCAAAAATCGGTCGCAGCGAGGCGCGGCTGTCGATGACATGCCACCGGCCGCCGTCGTTGGACAGGCGCAGGTCCACGAGACCGAGGTGGTCGCCCCAGCGACCCGGCATCACCGCGGGCACGCCGAACAGGCGACCCTTGTCCAGATCGGCGCCGGGATAGCCCTTGAAGCCGGGTCCGGGAAATTCGGTATGGGCGTGGCCCAGCAGCAGGGCGTCCACACCGGGCACCTGGGCCAGCTGGGCGGCCATGTTTTCGGAAAGGCGCGGCAGTTCGGTCTTTTCGATGCCGGTATGGGCGATCACCAACACCAGATCCGCGCCCTGGCGGCGCAGCGCAGGCACCATCTCTCGGGCCACCTCCACCATGTCCCGCACCTGCACGCGGCCGGCCAGATTCTGGCGATCCCACTCCAGAATCTGCGGAGGGGTCAGGCCCATCACGCCGATCTTGAGCCGGTGGACGCGACCTTGCTCATCGGTCACCTCACGCGTGAGCATCACGCTGGGCACGAAGGCATGGCGACGGCCGTCGGCCTCCATCACATTGGCATTGAGATACGGGAAGTTGGCGCCGGCGATGGCCTGCCGCAAGAAAGGCAGGCCATAGTTGAATTCGTGATTGCCGATGTTGGCGGCATCCACCTGCAGCAGGTTCAGCACCTTGTAGGCGGGATGCACATCACCGGTCTTCAGCGGATGCACCCGGGCCACAAGATCCCCGAGCGGGTTGCCCTGCAGCAGGTCACCGTTGTCGAACAGCAAGCTGTTGGGCGCCTCGGCGCGGGCCTGGTGGATGAGGGTGATGGTCTTGGCGAGGCCGAACTCCTGGGACTCCCGGTCCTGGTAGTAGTCGTAGTTCAGCAGATTCATGTGGATGTCACTGGTCTGCATCACCCGCAGACGGACCTCCGCCGCTTCAGCCGATCCCACCAAGCCCCACGTCTGCGCCGCACAAGCCAGCGCCACCCACCCCAGCCGCGCCAGGGCGCCCGACAGCGGCAGGCTCATGACCAGTCCGTACCGTCGATCAGGGCGGCCAGCATGGCCTGGAAACCGGCGGCGTCTTCCGCGTCGAAGCGGGAGGGTTCCGGGCTGTCCAGGTCGAAGACCGCCTGCAGGCGTCCACCGGCCACGACGGGCACCACCAGTTCGGACCGGGAGGCGGCATCACAGGCGATGTGCCCCGGGAAGGCATGCACGTCTTCCACCAGCTGGACTTCCCGGGTACGGGCGGCTGCACCGCAGACGCCGCGCTCGAAGCTGATGCGCACACAGGCGACTTTGCCCTGGAACGGGCCCAGGACGAGTTCCCGGTCGTTGGCAGGATTCACCAAGTAGAAGCCCGCCCAGTTGAGCTGGGGCACGCTGTTGTAGACCAGGGCTGCAAACTGCGCGAGGTTGGCGATGCGGTCCCGCTCGCCATGCAGGATGGCGTGGGTTTGTTCGAGGAGGGTGGCGTAGGAGGCGCGTTTGGCCTCGGCGCTGGACATGTCCAGCATCGGTGTGTGTTCGAAACTCATGGGCGGATTGTCGTTCAAGGCCCATGACCGTTCCATCACCCGGACATCCCTCGGGAATCACCTGGAAGGGGCCGCCCCTCGGGCGGAGCGGCCTGCGATGCACGCGTCGCTCATCCCCACAGGGCAGGCTTGTTCACCATCAGATAAAAGACGACCACCACCGCTATGAAGGCCGGATAGCCCAGCGCCTCCCACCAGCGTGCATAACGCCAGTAGAGCGCCGGCAGCGGTTGCTGGGTGTCCACCGCTTGCTGGGCCATTCGGGCCAGACGCAATTGCAGCCACACCACCGGCAACCAGCAGGCGCCCATGAGTAGATACAGGGCCATCGAGAGCACCAGCCACGGAGCGGTCAACGGCCAGCCTGCCGTGGTGACCAGCCACAGTCCGCTGAGCGGCTGGATGATCACGGCAGGCGTCGTGAACCACAGGTCCGCCTTGACCACCAGGCGCGCCACCACCGCCTGGGCAGCGACCGAGCCGCTGCGGTTGGCGAAAAACAGATAGAAGGCAGTCCCGAAGCCGGTGCCTGCGAGCAGGACGCTGGAGAGGATGTGCAGCCACTTGATGACAAGATAGGTGTTCATGTTCTTGTGATGGTTGTTGTTGTTGTTGTCGTCATCGTCGTCGTGCCGGCCCGCTCAGGCCGGCGCATCCTCATGCAGGATCAGCAGTAGCGCAGCGATGGGAATGTTCTTGGACAGCCGACCGAGCGGGTCCAGCCAGAGCTCCGGCAGCAGCAGCGTCCCCACGACCGTCATGCCCAGCATTGCAAGCCCGGCGGCCAGGTAGACCCATCGCCGATGCCAGCGCCACATCGCCAATCCCAGCGCCAGGTCAAGACCCGCCCCGGCCAGGATCACCGGCGCGATCCACGCGCCGGGCAGATGCGCGGTCTCCAGCAACGCGCGGCCTTGTCCCTGCAGCTCCAGCACACTCACCAGCGCGGTCAGCAGCCACAGAACAACCAGGCTCGCCCGCGCCAGCCGACGGGTGCGGCGGTGACGGAACGGGGTCAGGCCGATTGCCATGCGGCCTCCACAAACCGCTCCAGCGGCAGGGGGCTGCGACCGAGCAACCGGGCAAAGGCTTCTGCATCGCCCACGTTGTCTTCCTGCAGCATCGCCAGGCTTTCGGTGCTCCACGGCTGGAAGGAGAAGTGATCCCCCAACTGGGCGCTCCAGCGGCTCGGCGCTTCCGGCAGCGGCACCACCATCGCCTTGCCGTGGCCCAGCTGACGGCGCAGTTCGGCGATGAAGTCCGACAGCGACAGCGCCTGCGCCCCGACCGCCGTCACCACCTCGGGCCCGCCGTTCTGGATCAGCTTCACCACCGCCTGCGCCACATCCTGCACCGCCACCGGCTGGATGCGGGCCTTCAGCGCTGCGGCGGGCAACACCATCACCGGCAGGCGCGCCAGATTCATGAAGAGGGCGGAACTCGCGCCGCCGCGGCCATACACGATGCTCGGGCGCACCACCGTACCGTCCAGCCGGCCTTCGGCACGCAGGCGCAGCAGCACCTCATCAGCGGCGCGCTTGGTGGTGCCGTATCGGGTGTTGAACTGCGTCACGCCATTGGCCGAAATCTGCACCACCTTCCGGATGCCCGCTTGGGCGCAGGCTTCGAACAGGGCGGCCGGGGCGCGGTGATGCAGCGCCACCAGCTTGCGCTGGCGTGTGTCCCGCAGGATACCGACCGCATTGACCACCGCGTCGAAGCCCTGGAGGCGGGGCAGCCAGTCCGAGGCCTGCAGGTTCTGACTGAAGTTGTGGGTGGCGGAGCTGGCTTCGGTGACCGTCAGGCCGGCATCACGCAGGGCGCGGACGATGCGTCGGCCAATGAAACCGCTGGCGCCGCAAACGAGGATGGAACCGGGCATGTCGTCACTCCTGAGGGGTATTGGGATGCGGGCGATGGGCGGGGAGGTCGCACTGCCCCGAATGGCAAGCCGAGGCCCCGGCCCGGCGTTCAGCCGCGCGGCGCAAGCTCGTCTCGAAGAGGAGGCGGGCCACCGACTTGGGAATGCGATAGCGGTTGCGCGCCAGGATCGGGTAGCTCCAATCCGCCAGTTGACGCAGCCCCGGCGCACTCATCAGCCAGGCCAGACCTCGCAGGCGGGCGCCTGCATAGACCAGTCGGAGCGCCTCCGCCCCCTTGATCACACGGCCATCTGCACATTGCACATGGAGCAGGGCCATCAGGGCCGGCATGTCTGCACCGGGCGGGAAGCTGCTGAATCCGGGCCTGGACACGTCTTCAAAGCGCATCAGGCCGGCGGTGTTGCGCAGCATTAGATTAGTCATTTCCGCGAGGCAAATGGGGCATTGGCCGTCGTAGAACACGGTGAGCGGATAGACGCCAGGAGCGGCTGTCGCGGCTGCACCGGCCGGGGCGCTGAAGAATGAACGAGGGGATCGCATGAAGGCTCCAATCGGGTGAGGTCTTGCGAGCAATCGGAAGGCTGGGGTCAGGTTTCGTCCCGCCGGACAAAGCGCTGCACGCTGGCCCCCAGCTTGAGCACCTTCTCGAGCGTGGAAGGAGACAGGCGCATCATTTCTTCGGACCATGCGCCCAACGTCTGCATCAGGCGCAGGCATTCGCGGACCCGTTCCTGGGTGTCGGCGGCTTCGTCCTGGAAGCCGTCGCCTTCGACCAATTCGGCCAGCGTGCGGACCGTGGGATCGAATTCGCGATGCTTGCGCTCCCGCACCACGGTGCGGAACAGTTCCCAGACATCGACGGAGGTCTCGAAGTAGTCGCGCCGGTCTCCCATGAGGTGGGTGACGCGCACCAGATTCCAGCTGGTCAGCTCCTTGAGGCTGTTGCTGACGTTGGACCGGGCGACCGACAAGGTCTCCGCAATCTGCTCCGCATTGAGCGGATGACCGTGGAAGTAGAGCAGGGCATGGATCTGCGCGACGGTGCGGTTCACACCCCAGGCGCTGCCCATTTCTCCCCAGTGCAGAACGAATCGTTGAGCGGTGGTGCTGAGTTCCATGAGGCCGACTGTATTCCTACAGAAATTTCTGTCAATACAGAAATTGAAGAAAACAAAAAGGCCCCTGGGCGGTTGCCGAGGGGCCTTAAACCGAGGGGTCTGAAACTTAGACCGAGACCGACTTCGCCGTGTCTGCGTACTCTTCGATCTGGTCGAAGTTCATGTAGCGGTAGACGCTGGCGGCATCCTTGTTGATGATGCCCATCGCGTCGTGGTACTCCTGCAGCGTCGGGATACGACCCAGCTTGGAGCAGACGGCAGCCAGCTCGGCCGAGCCCAGGAACACGTTGGTGTTCTTGCCCAGACGGTTGGGGAAGTTGCGGGTGGAGGTCGACATGACCGTCGCGCCTTCACGCACCTGCGCCTGGTTGCCCATGCACAGCGAGCAGCCCGGCATTTCGGTGCGGGCGCCAGCGGTGCCGAAGGTGGCGTAATGGCCTTCCTTGATCAGCTCGTTCTGGTCCATCTTGGTGGGCGGTGCCACCCACAGCTTGACCGGAATGTCGCGGGCGCCGCCCAGCAGCTTGGCCGCGGCACGGAAGTGGCCGATGTTGGTCATGCAGCTACCGATGAAAGCTTCATCGATCTTGGTGCCTTGCACTTCCGACATGAACTTGGCGTCGTCCGGATCGTTCGGGCAGCAGACGATGGGTTCCTTGATGTCGGCCAGATCGATTTCGATCACGGCGGCGTACTCGGCGTCCTTGTCAGCTTCCAGCAGGCTCGGGTTGGCCAGCCAGGCTTCCACATTCTTGATGCGGCGCTCCAGGGTGCGCTTGTCGGCGTAACCGTCGGCGATCATGTTCTTCATCAGGACGATGTTGGAGGTCAGGTACTCCTTGATCGGTTCCGGATTCAGCTTGATCGTGCAGCCGGCGGCCGAGCGTTCGGCCGAGGCGTCGGACAGCTCGAAGGCCTGTTCCACCTTCAGGTCGGGCAGACCCTCGATTTCGAGGATGCGGCCCGAGAAGATGTTTTTCTTGCCCTTCTTCTCGACGGTCAGCAGGCCGGCCTTGATGGCGTACAGGGGGATGGCATGCACCAGGTCACGCAGGGTGACGCCGGGCTGCATCTGGCCCTTGAAGCGCACCAGCACCGATTCCGGCATGTCCAGCGGCATGACGCCGGTGGCGGCGGCGAAGGCGACGAGGCCCGAGCCGGCCGGGAACGAGATACCGATCGGGAAGCGGGTGTGCGAGTCGCCGCCGGTGCCGACGGTGTCCGGCAGCAGCAGGCGGTTCAGCCACGAGTGGATCACGCCGTCGCCCGGACGCAGCGCGACGCCGCCGCGGTTCTCGATGAACGTCGGCAGTTCCTTGTGCATCTTGACGTCGACCAGCTTCGGATACGCGGCCGTGTGGCAGAACGATTGCATCACGAGGTCGGCCGAGAAGCCCAGGCAGGCCAGGTCCTTCAGCTCGTCGCGGGTCATCGGGCCGGTGGTG
>CBIHOT010000062.1:0-25352 GCA_966211495.1 uncultured Roseateles sp.
GGCAAGCGCTACGACTGCGGCAGCAAGGAAGGTTTCCTGCAGGCCAACGTCGAACTGGCGCTGCAGCATCCGGAATTGGGAGCCTCGTTCCGCGAGTACCTCCAGGCGCTGGATTTCTGATCCTCAGTCGAGGCTTCTGAACCGCCGCATGACGGTTCGGTGACCTAGAAAAAAGGCCACGCAGTGCGTGGCCTTTGTCATTCTTGCTGCAACGCCGCAGGGCGCCACAGCGCTTCCAACCGGCGGGATGCAGCGGTTAGCGATGCATCACCGCCGCATCAACGCCCCATCACCGACGACGCAGCACGTGAATGAACTCCTCGCCTTCGGTGACCTGCTCCACCAGCTCATTGCCGGTCTGGCGGGCGAAGGCCTGGAAGTCACGATTCGAGCCGGGGTCGGTGGCAACCACCTTGAGCAGTTGGCCGCTTTCCATTTCCGCCAGAGCCTTTTTGGCCTTGAGGATGGGCAGCGGGCAGTTGAGCCCGCGTGTGTCGAGTTCCTTGTGGATGGTGTCCATGGATCAATCCTTGTCGCAGGCGATCGATTCTACGACCGGGGTGCCATCCAGCGGGGCTCCAGCCCTTGGGTCCGCAGCCAGTCGGCCAGCGCCTGCCCGGTGCCGGCCGGCCAGCATTCGAGTTGCTCCGGCGGCGTGAGGGTGTAGTCCACCAGTTCGGGTGAGAGCTTCACCACCCCACGGGCGGGGACGTGATAGGCAATCAGCACCTGGTTCTTCTTCTGGAAATCGTAGACCCCGATCAGCGTGCAACCGAGCGCTTCCAGCGAGGTCTCTTCCAGCACCTCTCGCCGGATGCCCTCCTCCGGCGTTTCGCCCGCTTCCATGAAGCCGGTGATCAGGCCGTAGAACGGCATCGGCCAGGCGGCATTGCGCGCCAGCAACACCTGCCCCTGCTGGTCCACGCACTGCACCACGGCGGCCAGCACCGGCGTCGGATTGTTCCAGTGGGTGAAGTCGCAGGCCGGGCAGCGCAGACGGGTCTTGGGGCCACCGTCTTCCGGCAGTTCGATCCACTGCAGTTCAGTGGCGCATTGAGGGCAGAACCGGAAGGTCATGGGCGAAGGCGCTCCAGATTGGGATGGAAACTCCGCAGGAGATCCCGCGGAGCGCGGTGGCGTGGTGTTGCGTGGTGTGGCGTGCTTGGTGACGTCACAGCGTGCCGTGTGGCCGTGTGGATCAGGCCGGGAAGACGCCGGTGGACAGGTACCGGTCGCCACGATCGCACACCACAAAAACGATGGTGGCGTTGCTCACGTGACGCGCGGTCTGCAGTGCGACCCAGCAAGCGCCCGCGGCGGAGATGCCGGCAAACAGCCCCTCCTCGCGCGCCAGACGCCGTGCCATGTCTTCCGCGTCGGACTGGCTGACCAGCATCAGTTCGTCCACTGTCTCAGGGCGGTAGATCTTGGGCAAATAGGCCTGAGGCCATTTGCGGATGCCGGGGATGCGCGAGCCCTCTGAGGGCTGGGCTCCGATGATGCGGATCTCGCTGCTCTGCTCCTTCAGGAAGCGGGACGTGCCGGTGATGGTGCCGGTGGTGCCCATCGCGCTGACGAAATGGGTGACGCGCCCCTGGGTATCCCGCCAGATTTCCGGACCGGTGGTCTCGTAGTGGATGCGGGGGTTGTCGCTATTGCCGAACTGGTCGAGCACCCGACCCTTGCCGTCCCGCTGCATCTGCTCCGCGAGGTCCCGGGCGTATTCCATGCCACCGGAACGCGGAGTCAGGATGAGTTCGGCGCCGAAGGCCTTCATCGTCTGCGCGCGTTCGATGGAGAGGTCTTCCGGCATGATCAGCACCATGCGGTAGCCGCGGATGGCGGCGGCCATGGCCAGGGCGATGCCGGTGTTGCCGGAGGTGGCTTCGATCAGCGTGTCCCCCGGCTGAATCTCACCGCGCTCTTCGGCGCGGCGGATCATGCTGATGGCGGGGCGGTCCTTGACCGAGCCTGCCGGGTTGTTGCCCTCCAGCTTGGCCAGCAACACATTGCCGCGCGCGGCCAGCTCCGGACCCAGCACGCGCTGGAGCCGAACCATCGGCGTGTTGCCGATCACATCCTCCAGCGTCGGATAGCTGGGTCCCTCAAATGCAGGTGCGTCACTCATGGGCCGCATTCTCTCAGTGAGCCTATGGCTTTGCATGGCATAATGGCTTTCTTTTCTGACGTCGCCCGGATGGCGAAATCGGTAGACGCAGGGGACTCAAAATCCCCCGCCGCAAGGTGTGTCGGTTCGAGTCCGACTCCGGGCACCAAGCACTTAGCTTCGACGTCTCAGAGATCCACTGCAAGCCAGCCCCGCGCCACGATTAGTGGCTCCCTCGGGCGACGGCCAATCCACACCGCAACACGACCGCTACCGAGCATCGACGGGTCACCGACCCAGCTCCGACCGGGCAGCGACCAGACCGCGACCGGCTATCGCCCCCGCCGCACCTCCCCCACAGCCTGAGACTGCGCAGGCCGGTCCAGCTCCCGGCTACACTGTGTTGCGGAAATTTCCCGACGCAGGAGCCATCGGACCAATGCCATTCATTCCTCCGGTCACCAAAGCCTTGATGCTGCTGTGCGTCGGCGTCTTCTGTCTGTTCAGCCTCTTCCGCCCCGAACTGGTCCCGCTGCAAAACGCGCTGGCCTTGTGGCCGCTGAATACCGGCTTGTTCAATGTCTGGCAGCCGCTGACCTACGGGTTCCTGCACGGCGACCCGCTGCACCTCTTCTTCAACATGCTGGGCCTGTGGATGTTCGGCTCGGAGCTGGAGACCGTCTGGGGCGGCAAGCGCTACGCCCAACTGCTGGCCGCCAGCGTGCTGACGGCCGCTGTGGCGCAGCTGGTCTTCACCCTGATCGTGGGCACCTCGGCGCCGACCGTCGGCATCTCCGGCGGTCTGTTCGGGCTGCTGCTGGCCTACGGCCTGATGTTCCCGGACCGGATCATCATGCCGCTGTTCCCGCCCATTCCGATGAAGGCCAAAATCTTCGTGGCCATCTTCGGTGCGCTGGAGCTGCTGCTGGGCATTACCGGCTCCACCGGCATCGCCCACTTCGCCCACCTGGGCGGCATGCTGGGGGCCTGGCTGATGATCAACTATTGGCGCGGCGGCCGCCGTCGCTGACCCGCTTGCTCGGCCCTGGCGCTCCGGCGCCTGGGGCGGGCACGTTTTTAGCGGGCACGTTTTCGGCGGGCAACGCCCTCACCGATGCCTTGTTTCAGCCAGCGCTTCCTCAAGCGCCTCGCGCGGCGTCGGGTACTTCAGCTTCAGCCCCAGTTCGCGAGTCAGGCGCCGATTGATCAACCGGCGCGACTCGCCCAGGAAACTCATCTGCATCGGTGAAAAGTGGCTGGCGGCCTCGTCCCGCCGGATGCGTTGCGGCACCGGCAGCCCGCTCATCTGCGCCACCATCGTGTAGTAGTCCCCCATCTTCATCTCACTGCTGTCGCTGGCATGCACCACGCGCTGGGGGCGACCCTTGAGCAGCGCACGCAGGCAGGCCCGGGCGAGGTCATCGGCATGGATGTGGTTGGTGTAGACGTCGTCCTCCGGCCGAAGCACCGGCATGCCGCGAGCGACACGGTCGCGCGGATCGCCGCCATCGCGGTCCATCGCGTAAATGCCGGGCACCCGCAACACCGTCACCGCGCAACCGCTGCGCCGGCCCCAGGCGCGCAACTGGGCCTCTGCATCCACCCGTCGCCAGGCGCGATCGTTACGGGGATTCACCGCACGGGTTTCGTCAAACTGCGCGCCGCCACAGTCGCCATACACCCCGGTGGTGCTGGCATACACCAGATGCGTCGGCGGCGCCTGCCGGGACAGAGCTTCCAGCAAATGGCGGGTGCGCCCGTCCTGATGGCCTTCACGCCCCGGCGGTGCCAGGTGCAGCACCCGATCCGCCAATCCGGCCAGCCGCGCCAGCGTGGCGGGCTTATCCAGATTCCCCACCAGCGCAATGGCGCCCTGGGCGTGCAGTTCCGGCACCCGCGCCGCTTGACTGGTCAGCGCATAAACCGTCCACCGTCCCTGCAGCAGGCGCAGAACGCGTTGCCCCACATCTCCGCATCCGACGATCAACAATCGCTCGCGGCGCTGGCGGGTCGAACGGGGGGGCGTGTTGTGGAACATGAAGGCTTCGGGGTGTCTGATGAACCCGCGAGTGTAGAAGCGCCCGCGGCCCCGCAAGAACGCGGGGCATCAGGCAAAATGGCGGATTGGCCAGGCGCTGCCTGGCGTGTGTTTTCCATTTGCCTCACCTCTTTGCCATCATGAGCTTTCAGGTCACCGTCCTGCCCAGCGGCCGCGTCTATTCCGTCGATGACGACGAAACCCTGCTGGGCGCCGCCATCCGCCAGGGCATCGGCCTGCCTTACGGCTGCAAGGACGGCGCCTGCGGCTCCTGCAAGAGCAAGCTCGTGGAAGGCAAGGTCACGCATGGCGAGCATCAGAGCAAGGCGCTGTCGGATGAAGAGGAAGCCCAGGGCTTCGTGCTGACCTGCTGCGCCAAGCCGCACACCGACTGCACCGTGGAAGCCCGCACCGTGCCGGGCGCCGGCGAGTTCCCGGTGCTCAAGCTGCCCAGCCGCGTGCTGACCATCGACAAGCCCGCCGCCGATGTGGCCGTCGTCCGGCTGCAGTTGCCGGCCAATCAGCAGCTGCAATACCGTGCCGGCCAGTATGTCGAATTCATTCTGCGTGACGGCGCCCGCCGCAGCTATTCCATGGCCAATGCGCCGAGCCGCCTGGGCACGCCGCCGGCCATCGAGCTGCACATCCGCCACATGCCCGGCGGCAAGTTCACTGACCATGTCTTCGGCGCCCTGAAGGAAAAAGACATCCTGCGCATGGAAGGTCCCTTCGGCAGCTTCTTCCTGGGTGAAGACAGCGACAAGCCCATTGTTCTGCTGGCCTCGGGCACCGGCTTCGCGCCGATCAAGGCCATCATCGAGCGGCTGCAGGACGAAGGCATCACCCGCCCGGTGCATCTCTACTGGGGCGCCCGCGCCCGGGCCGATCTGTATCTGCACGATTGGGCCGAGCAGGCGGCGGCCGCGATGCCCAGCCTCACCTACATCCCGGTATTGTCCGAAGCCAAGCCGGAAGACGGCTGGACCGGCCGCACCGGCTTTGTCCACCAGGCCGTGATGGCGGACTTCCCGGACCTCTCCCGCCATCAGGTCTATGCCTGCGGCGCGCCGATCATGGTCGAGTCCGCCCAGCGCGATTTCGTTGCGCAATGCAGCCTGCCGGCGGAAGAGTTCTACGCTGACGCCTTCACCTCCGAAGCGGACAAACACGCCGCCTGAAGCGGCGCTGATCTCGCGCACCTGCTGGCCGCACAGACAAATCCCGACTGGCGTCGCGGGGGGTGCTGGAAGCGGCCGGCCGATCCATACTGATGGTCATGAAGCATTTCCCGCCGCCCTACTCCAGTGCCGCCCAGTTTGAGCAGCAGCTTTCCGACCTGGGTCATACGGTCATTGCGCCGGAGAGCCTGACGCACTGGCTGCACTGCCAGGCCAACGATCTGCGGCAACTGCAGACCTACTGGAACGATCTTCCCCCCGACACCTACCTGCGTGACGGCGGTCGCTACCGGTTCCGCCGCCACAGCAGCTTCGTGGTGGACGCGCAGGCGGATCCGGCGGTGCGCCTTGCGCCGCACCGCGCGCACTGGCAGCCGCTGGACTACAACGCCTTGCACGGCGGCATCGAGCGCATGTTCGAGCCGATGTCGCCCGCCGCCATCGACCTTCCCATCTGGCCCCGCCTGCTGCTGGGTCTGGCGAGCGTCGCCGACCGCCTCAAGGGCGCCCGCCCGTGGTTCGTTGAAGCGCACCAGTTCCGCATCGACACGGCAGGCGGCATCGGCCGACCGACCCCCGAGGGCGCCCACCGCGACGGCGTCGATCTGGTCGCCGTCTTCATGCTGGGCCGCAGCGGCATCAAGGGGGGTGAGTCCCGCGTTTTCGAGGCGGACGGTCCGCGGGGCCAACGCTTCACGATGATGGAACCGTGGACCCTACTGCTGCTCGATGATGAGCGTGTCATCCACGAAACGACGCCGATCCAGCCGATGGATCCGCACCACCCGGGCCACCGGGACACGTTGGTGGTGACCCTGCGCGCTGACTCCTTCATGGGCCCCTGAGCGACTCCCTGACGCGTTGCACTGAGGCAAGCCGAGCGGCCACCTGCCCACCCCCTGGCACCCCGCGATTTGAGGTCGTGGCCAATCTCGGTATGGGGATCAGGGAGGCGGGGGTGCCTTTCCCGGAAGTATTAGGAATGAATGGCCGGCGCAGCCGGACAGAAGGGACATGGAGGGAAAGGTACCCCCGCCTCCCTGATCCCAATCGCAGTCCAAGAACGTCCCGCCCGCAAGTACAAATTCTCCACAAGCGATGCAAAAGTTGCATCGCCCGCCGCCCCCGCGCAGCACCGCGGAAAACCGGCATCTCCTACACTCCCGACACCCGCACCGCGCCACAAGCGCCCCCGCGGTCTCCCGGCCCGGCTTCCCGCAAGCCAGGCCATTTTCTTCAAAGCATCACAAGTGCAGGCCCTCGTATGAACGCCCTCACCGACATCGCCCGTGCTCTGGCAGCCGGCGCCTCTGACTCCCTCCCCACGTCGCTTTTTGGTTTGCCCGACCAGGCTCCGCATGAGCAGGTGCTGCTGGCGGCCGATCCGGAAACCGGCCTGCGCGCCATCCTGGCCGTGCACAGCACCGCCCGCGGCCCGGCCTTCGGCGGCTGCCGCTTCTGGAGCTATGACAACGAACTGGCGGCGCTCAACGACGCCCTGCGCCTGTCCCAAGGCATGAGCCTGAAGAACGCGCTCGCCAACCTGCCCTTCGGCGGTGGCAAGGCCGTGATCATCAAGCCGGCCGGCGACTTCGACCGCCCGGCCCTCTTCGCCGCCTTCGGCCGCGCCGTGCAGTCGCTCAATGGCGCCTACATCACCGCTGAAGACGTCGGCACCACCACCGCCGACATGAAGGGCATGATGGCCACGACGCAGTACGTGTCCGGCATCCCCCGCGAAGGTGCTTTCGGTGGCGACCCCAGCCCCAAGACCGCTTTTGGTGTGTTCGTCTCCATCGACGAAGGCGTGCGCCGCGTCATGGGCCGTGACTCGCTGGAAGGCGTGCGCGTTGCCCTGCAAGGCCTCGGCGCTGTGGGCTGGCACCTGGCCGAATACCTGCACAAGGCCGGCGCCAAGCTGGTCGTCGCCGACGTCAATGCGGACAAGGTCAGCCGTGCCCAGGCCGAATTCGGTGCCACGGCTGTCAGCGTCAACGACATCCTCGGTGCGGACGTCGATGTGGTCGCTCCCTGCGCCCTGGGCGCCGTGCTGAACAGCACCACCATCCCGGCCCTGCGTGCCCGCCTCATCGCTGGCGCCGCCAACAACCAGCTGGCCACCGCTGCCGATGGCGACGCCCTGCAGGCCCGCGGCATCACCTACCTGCCGGACTACCTGGTCAACGCTGGCGGCATCATCAGCGTCGCCCGCGAATTCCGCGGTGAAGGCGAAGAAACCGCCGTCATGAACGAAGTCGCGCAGATCCGCGGCCGCGTGTCCGAACTGCTGGACCGCATCAAGACCAGCGGCCAGACCCCCGCACGCGAAGCCGACGCCTGGGCGCGCTCGCTGCTGGTCAAGCCGGCCAAGGCCTGATGAATCCGCCGCGCAGACGGCGGTAGGAGACAAAAAGAAAGGGGCTGTCCCATGCGGGCAGCCCCTTTTGATTTTGGTGCCCCGCGCTGCTGCAGGGCGCGAAGGGATCACTCCCCCAGATAAGCGGCGCGCACCTTCGGATCGCTCAGCAGCACACGACCTTCGCCCTGCATCGTCACCAGACCCGACTCCATCACGTAACCGCGATTGGCCAGCTCCAGGGCCCGGCTGGCGTTCTGCTCCACCAGCAGCACCGTCACGCCCTGCTGGTGAATGTCGTTCACCACCTCGAAAATCTTGTCCACCATGATCGGGGACAGACCCATGGACGGCTCATCCAGCAGCAGCAGCTTGGGCCGCGCCATCAGCGCGCGCCCCATCGCCAGCATTTGCTGTTCGCCGCCGGACATCGTGCCCGCCAGCTGATTGCGACGTTCCTTCAGACGCGGGAACAGGGCGAACACCTTTTCGATGTCGTCCTGGATTTCCTTGTCGCGACGGATGTGCGCGCCCATCTGGAGGTTCTCGGTGATGGTCATGCGGGTGAAGGTGCCCCGCCCTTCCGGCACCATCACCAGCCCTTGCTTCACCAGATCCCAGGCGCCACGGCCCTTGATGGACTGGCCCAGGAACTTCACATCGCCGGTCTGCAGCGCCTGCAGCCCGGTCACCGCCTTCAGCGTGGTCGTCTTGCCCGCGCCATTGGCGCCGATCAAGCTCACCAGCTCGCCCTGTCGCACTTCGAAATCCACGCCCTTGACGGCCTGGATGCCGCCGTAAGCGACTGCCAGCCCCTGGACCTGGAGCAGGATGTTGTCTGCCATCTTGTTCGTTTCCTTGTCAGTCTGGCCGCGTCAGTGCGCCGCATGCGCCGCGTGGGCGCCCAGGTAAGCCTCGATCACCTTCTCATTGCGCTGCACGTCTGCCGGCGTGCCTTCCGCAATCTGCTTGCCGTAGTCCAGCACCGTCACCCGGTCGCACAGGCCCATCACCAGCTTCACATCGTGTTCGATCAACAGGATGGTGCGGCCGTCATTGCGAATGCGGTCGATCAGCTCGCGCAGCACCACCTTCTCGGTGGCGTTCATGCCGGCGGCCGGCTCGTCCAGCGCGATCAGCTTCGGGTCGGTCGCCAGAGCACGGGCAATCTCCAGGCGACGCTGGTCCCCGTAGGACAGGGTGCGGGCCTTGAAGCGGGCATAACGCCCGATGCCCACATAGTCCAGCAGTTCCTGCGCCCGGGCGGCAATAGCCGCTTCTTCGGCCTTGAAACCTGGTGTGCGGAAGACCGCACCAAAGAGTCCGGAATGGGTGCGCACATGGCGGCCCACCATCACGTTCTCCAGGGCCGTCATGTCGGCAAACAGACGGATGTTCTGGAAGGTCCGGGCAATGCCGGTTTTGGCCACTTGATGCACCGCCTGCGGACGGTAGGGCTGACCGCCCAGCTCGAAGGTGCCCGAGTCTGGTGTGTAGAGGCCGGTGATCACATTGAAGAAGGTGGTCTTGCCGGCGCCGTTGGGGCCGATCAAGCCATACACCTGCCCCTTTTGGATGTTCAGGCCAACTTCGGACAGCGCCTGCAGGCCGCCAAATCGCTTGGACACACCCGCCACTTTCAGTACGGATTCAGTCATGGGTTCTTGCTCCTGCTGGTGTCACTGAGCTGCTTTGGCGGCGACGGCAGCGGCTGCCGCCTCATCCGCCTGCGACTTTCGCAGCACTTCGCCATGGTCCTTGGCCGGCCACAGGCCGCGCGGACGCACCAGCATGATCACGATCATCGCCAGCGCAATCAGCAGCTGACGCAGGATGGCCGCGTCCAGGCGACCGTCGGTCATCTGCTGCAGCGGGCCGGCGACATAACGCAGCGCTTCCGGCAGCGCGGCCAGCAGCAGTGCACCGACGATCACGCCCGGGATGTGGCCGATACCGCCCAGCACCACCATGGCCACGATCATCACCGACTCCTGCAGGCTGAACGATTCCGGCGACACGAAGCCCTGGAACGCGCCGAACATCGAGCCGGCGACACCGCCGAAGGTGGCGCCCATGCCGAAGGCCAGCAGCTTCATGTTGCGGGTGTTGATGCCCATCGCCTTGGCGGCGATCTCGTCTTCACGGATGGCCATCCAGGCGCGGCCGATGCGGGAGTTTTCCAGGCGGTAGCAGATGATCACCGAGCCGATGACCAGCGCCAGGAAGAGGTAGTAGTACATCGACACCGACTGGACATTGAAGCCCAGGATCTCGTGCGACTTGCTGAACTCGAAGCCCAGGAAGTGGATGCCGTCGATCTGGCCGATGCCGCGCGGGCCGTTGGTGACGTTCAGCGGATATTCCATGTTGTTCAGGAACACCCGGATGATTTCGCCGAAGCCCAGGGTGACGATGGCCAGGTAGTCCCCGCGCAGCTTGAGCGTGGGCGCGCCGAGCATCACACCGAAGAAGCCTGCAATCAGCGCCGCCAGTGGAATGACCACCAGCAGGGGCATATGCAGCCCTTGCGGGAAGGACGCGGCGATGTGCTCGAAGTTGTCGGTCAGATGCGGACTGTTGAGCAGCGCAAAGAGATAGGCGCCCACCGCATAAAAGGCGACATAGCCCAGGTCCAGCAGACCGGCATAACCGACCACGATGTTCAGACCCAGGGCCAGCAGCACATACAGCAGCGCCAGGTCGATGATGCGCACCGGCGCATTGCCGCCCTGCTGCGCCACCAGCGGCAGCGCGAGCAACAGCACACCCGCAATCAGGAAAACAAACAGCTTGTTCTTTTGACTTTGCATGTTGGGCACCTCAGGCTCGATCGGCCACGCGCTCGCCCAGCAGGCCGGACGGTCGCAGGGTCAGCACCAGGATCAGGGAGAGGAAGGCGAAGATGTCGGAGTAATGGCTGCCCAGCACGCCGCCCGTCAGGTCGCCGAGGTAACCGGCGCCAATGGCTTCGATCAGGCCCAGCAGCACCCCGCCCAGCATGGCGCCGGAGAGGTTGCCGATGCCGCCCAGCACCGCGGCGCAGAACGCCTTCAGGCCTGGCGTGAAGCCCATGTCGTGCTTGACGGTGCCGTAGTTGGCGGCCCACATCAGGCCCGCGACGGCGGCCAGTGCGGCGCCGATCACGAAGGTCATGGAGATCACCGCGTCGGGTTTGATGCCCATCAGCGAGGCGACGCGAGGGTTCTCTGCGGTGGCACGCATGGCGCGGCCGACGCGGGTGTGGTTCACCAGGAAGACGAGGCCCGCCAGCATCACCACCGTGACCACCAGGATGACGATCTGCGTCATGGTGATGGTGGCGCCGAAGACAGGAATCGGATCATTCGGCAGCAGTTGCGGGAACGACTTGGGATTCGGCTTCCAGATGATCATGGCCAGCGTCTGCAGCAGCAGCGACATGCCCATGGCCGTGATCAGCGGCGCGAGCCGTGGCGCATTGCGCAAGGGCCGGTACGCGATCTTTTCAATCACAAAGTTGAGCAAGGTGCACACGACCACCGCGCAGACCAGCGCGACCAGCATGAGCGCCCAGCCGGGCAGGCCACTGTCGGCCAGCACCGTCACGACGGTCCAGCTCACGATCGCCCCGACCATCAACACCTCGCCGTGCGCGAAGTTGATCAGGCTGATGATCCCGTAAACCATCGTGTAGCCCAGTGCCACGAGCGCATACATGCTGCCCAGCACCAGACCATTGATGATCTGCTGAATAAGTATCTCCATAAGGCCCCAGCAATCTGTTTGAAGAACGCGTCTTGGAATGACCGGCCCAAAGGTGCAACCCTCGTGCCAGCCGGGACGTTTCAAGGGTATTCACCGACCGAAATCCCCTTGAGGACCCCGCTCGATGCGATGCTTGCAGTCTCGGTGACGCCAGGGTGGGCGAAAATCCGCACAAACCGCCTCGACTTCTGGGCGATTCCCCGCCAGTCCCCGCCATGAATGGCGATGGGCTGCACGAAGCTCGGTGTTTTCGGCACACTTGCGGCCCTGAGCTCATCCGCCGCATGTGGTTGGCGGTGGGCTCGTGTGGCGGTCATTCTGCCAGCGCTGACCGCGGGTTCCACCCGGTTTCACCCCCGGGGAATCACACCCCTCAGATTGCTTGTTTTCCTCTTCATTTCGACCTCTTTTTGTTGAACCGGATCCTTTGCTGTTGCCACCCTTCCCTTCGGACCCGGCCGTGACGCCCGTCTCCACCTCCCGTGATCCAGCACGCGACCGCTCGGGTGCGCGCGCGTCCCGGCCGTGGCGGCAGCGGCTCTCCACTGCATTGAGCCGGCCCAGCTTCTATCTCTACCTCACCGGGGTGCTGATGGTGCTGGGCCTGGTGCTGGGTCACCGGTGGAGCGAGCGGGCCAGCCTGGATCAGCTCTCGGCGCTGGCCACCGAGCGGCTGGAACTCTATGCCGCCAACCTCTCGACCGAACTCAGCCGTCATGCCTACCTGCCGAGCCTGCTGGCGATCGATGATGACGTGGGCCGACTGCTGCAGCATCCGGGGGACGAGCGGCTGCGGCATCAGGTGAGCCAGTCCCTGGCGCGGGTGAATGTGCGGGCGGGCACCACCCAGATTTTTGTGGCGGACGCCGATGGATCGGTCCTGGCGGCCAGTGAACCGCTGCTGGCACCGCCGCGTCTGGCGGAGGCGGTCGCGCAGGAGCGTCATCACATCTTTGCGTCGGATGCGAGCCCCGTGGACGGTACGGCCACCGGCAGCACCAATTTCTTCCTGCTGCAGACGGTGCGGCGCCAGCAGCGGGTGCTGGGCGTGATCGTCGTCAAGCTCAACCTGGCGCCGCTGGAGGCCACCTGGATCGATCTGGGCCTGCGCTCGCAAGGCGAGCGAATCCTGGTGGCGGATGACCAGGGCGTGGTCATCATGAGCAGTGTGCAGGCCTGGAAATATGCGGTGCTGAGCGAGGCGGACGATGCCCAGCGGGCGCAGCTCCAGGCCAGCGCCCGTTATCCGCAGGCGGTGGGACCCAACCTGGGCTTGCCCGCCGTGCTGGAGGCCTACAACAGCCTGCTGGTCCAGGCGCCCCCGCCGGCGAGCACCACGGTGTTGGCGCAGGAGCGGCAACTGCTGCCGCTGGGCCTGCGGCTGCTGGCCCTGTCCGACCTGACGGAAGTGCGGCGCCAGGCGCGTCTCGCGGCGTGGAGCGGTGCGGCCTTCGGCGCAGCGGTGGGCATGCTGGCGCTGTATCTGGCGGCGCGTCGCCGGGCTGTCCGGCAACTGTTCGTCGCCAAGACCGAGCTGCAGGATGCGCATGCGCGGCTGGAACGCACGGTGGATGAACGCACGGCGGAGCTCCGCCAGTCCAACGATGCGCTCAAGGAGCAGATCGCCCAGCGCGAGCAGACCGAAGGGGAACTGCTGCAAGCCAGCAAGCTGGCGGTGCTGGGACAGATGTCGGCCGGACTGTCCCACGAAGTGAATCAGCCGCTGACGGCCCTGCGTGCCCTCGCCCGCAATGCACAGCGCCTGCTGCAAAGCGGCCGCACCCAGGCGGTGGCAGACAACCTGCAGGCCATGGACGACATGGTCGAGCGCATGGGCCGCATCACGCGGCAGCTCAAGAGCTTTGCGCGCAAGGCCGAAGGGGTGGACTCGCCCTCCCCGCTGCTGGCGAGCGTGCGCAATGCCTATCTGCTGCTGGAACACCGCACCCGCGGGCAGCCGCTGTCCTTCGAGGTGGACGTGCCGGAGGGCCTGCGGGTGCGGGCCGAAGCCAACCGCCTGGAGCAGGTGCTGGTGAACCTCTTCGCCAATGCGCTGGACGCGATGCTGGAAGATTCGAGCGACCCGATGGCGCTTCGGGTGCAGGTCGAACCGCTGGACGGCGGCCAGCGGGTGCTGGTCAAGATTCAGGACAGCGGCCCGGGCCTGGACGAAGCCCTGCTGCCGCGGCTGTTTGAACCGTTTTTCACCACCAAGCCGGCAGGCGAAGGCCTGGGACTGGGCTTGGTGATTTCATCGAAGATCGTGCATGAGTTTGGTGGTCAGCTTCGCGCGCGGCGACTGGACCCGGGCATGAGCCTGGAGTTCGACTTGGCGGTCAACACCTGGAATGTGGAGGAACAAGGGCATGTTTGAAGGCTACAAGGTCGTGTTTGTGGAAGACGACCTGCCGGTGCGGGTGAGCCTGACACAGACGCTGGAACTGGAAGGCTTGGAGGTGCTGCCCTGCCGCAGCGCGGAAGAAGCGCTGCCACACATCCAGCCCGGCGCTCAGGTGGTCATGGTGACCGATGTGCGCCTGCCCGGCATGGATGGACGGGCCTTGCTGGACCATGTGCGGGCGACGGACCCCGGCATTCCGGTCATCCTGATCACCGCCCATGGCGACGTGCAGATGGCGGTGCAGGCGATGCGCACCGGCGCGTATGACTTCATCGAGAAGCCGTTTGCGCCGGAGCGGCTGCTGGAAGCCGTGATGCGGGCGCTGGACCTGCGCATGCTGCGGCATTCCGCCGAAGAACTGCGCGCGCAGTTGCAGCGAGCCAGCGGCATCGAAGCAGTGCTGCTGGGGCGCTCGGCGGCGATGCAGCAACTGCGGCGGCAGATTCTGAATCTCGCGGGGACATCGGCGGACGTGATGATCCTGGGCGAGACCGGCACCGGCAAGGAACTGGTGGCGCGTTGCCTGCATGATCAAAGCCCGCGCCGGGACCGGCATTTTGTGGCGATCAACTGCGGCGGCCTGCCTGAGGCGCTGTTCGAGAGCGAGCTGTTCGGGCATGAGCCGGGCTCGTTCACCTCGGCGGCGAAACGCCGCATTGGCAAGATCGAGCATGCCAATGGCGGCACGCTGTTGCTGGACGAGATCGAGACGATGCCGGTGCCGTTGCAGATCAAGTTGCTGCGGGTGCTGCAGGAGCGGCGGATCGAGCGACTGGGGTCGAATGAAGAGCTGCCGATCAATGTGCGCTTCATTGCGGCGAGCAAGGCGGACCTGAAGGAACTGGGCGATCGCGGCCAATTCCGGAACGACCTGTATTACCGGCTCAACATTGCCACGCTGCAACTGCCGCCCCTGCGCGAGCGGCGCGAAGACATCCCGCTGCTGTTCGAGCATTTTGTGGCGCAGGCCTGTGCCCGGTATGAGCGCCCTGCCCCGGAACTCACGCCGGAAAAGCTGCGGGAGTTGATGGCACACGACTGGCCCGGCAATGTGCGGGAGATCCGCAATGCCGCCGACCGGTTTGTGCTGGCGCTGGATGATCTGGACAGCCAGGCGGCACTGCAGGATCTGCCGAGCCTGAACCTGGCGCGGCAGATGGAACTGGTGGAAAAGGCACTGATCGAGCAGGCGCTACGCCGCACGCAGGGCAAGGTGCCGGCCGCGATGGAGCTGCTGGGGACGCCGCGCAAGACGCTCTATGACAAGCTGCATCGGCATGGGATTCAGCTGGATGATTTCCGCTGACGTCACTCGTCGTGAATGGGTCTGGGTAACGGTGCGCGCCAGCCGTGGAAGATGGCCATCATGCGCAGGAACATGCACAGGCCGGCGCCTGCGAGCACCGGATACACCGGCGGCAGTTCGAAGGCATGGCCGAGCGCCACGACTGCTCCCGCCATCAGCGCGGCCAGTGCGTAGAGATCAGCCCGCAGCACGAAGGGAATTTCCCCGCTCAGCACATCGCGGATCATGCCGCCGCCGATGCCGGTGATCATGCCCATCAGCGCGCTCATGACCGGGTGGATGCCGAACTGAATGGCCTTCTGCGTGCCTACCACCGCGAACAAAGCCAGCCCCAGGGCATCCAGGAACTGCATCAGCCGCTGGTAGTGGACGATGTGGGCGGACCAGAAGAAGGTCGCCAGTCCGGCCAGTACGGCGATGACGAAGTAGTGGATCTCCGTCATCGCGGCAGGCGGAATGGCGCCGATCAGCACGTCGCGGATCATGCCGCCGGCCACCGACACCACAAAGGCCAGGAACAGCACGCCGAAGAGGTCGAAACGCTTGCGCACGCCGACCAGGGCGCCGCTCACCGCAAACGCAATGGTGCCGAGCCAGTCGAGCAGTTCAAGAATGATGGCCTGGAAGTCGTAGCCCATAAAACAGCGGGGAGGATGGGAGCGCGATTGTCTCCCAGCCTCGGTGGCGCCAGCGGCTAGACGAGGCCCAGGGGGCCGGGAAGGCCAGATGCACGCAGACGCTCGACCGATGCTTCCGAAGTGGACTCATCGAACTTGCGGGCAAAAAGGATCGGCCCGTCGCCGTAGGCACTCCCTTCCGGGTGCCAGGGATGGGCCATCAGTTCGTCTACATCCTTGGGGCCGAGCACGTCAGGGCTGGACGCCCCGGGCCGCCAACGGGTGAAGGTCAGTGCACGGGCCACCTGGGAGGCGAATCTCGAATTGCCGACGAGGGTCTGGATCAGGGTCTCGTCGGCGCACGAAATGCCTCGGACGTATTTCACCAGCGAAGGACGTGCCGCGACCTCGGACAGCACGGTTTCACAACACGCTCGCGTCAGCGCCCACCACTGGCTGCCGCCAAACGGGCGGAGGTCGGCAAAGGCCGGACGGTAATCGCGTTGAGCGGGTAGCAGCCCGTAGCGCAGCAGGCGGCGCTGGACCTTCCCGGTCAGCGTCGGCGGGAACCATCGGGCCGTGAGGCGCTCTTCGCTCTTGTTGGCCTCGACGCTCGGAATGGGCACGAGGTTGATGAACTCCCGATCCGGGTTCGCTTCGAAGAATGAATGCAGAGCGTCCGCGGACTGCAGCGGCAGGTCCATTCCGCTGAGCAGCACCAGACGGTCATAGCGCTGCGGCGCAGCCAAAGCGGCGCGCATTAGGGAGAAGCTGGCTTCCAGTTGAGAGTAGTCCCCCCAATGCACGGCGACCCGATCGGCGCCGGTGCAGAAACGCACTCCAAGCGCCCGGAGGCCGTCGAAGGGAGCAATGTCAGCCTTGGCATCGACATGAATGAAGATGCCGGCATTGGGATGCGACAGCAGGTCGACCAGACGACGCAGCTGTGCCGGCGCAGTGTGCGCCTGGATCAGGTAAGCAATGTTCACGGGGCCCTCGAGGTGGATCCGGCTTCTTTCGGGACAGTGGCAACCTGCACAGCGTCAGGCAGAGCCATCCCGTGCGCCTTCGGGCGTCTTGATGGCCGGTTGTCTCAGGGCGAGGATAAGTGGCAAACGTGACTGAATGTCACAACTGTCACTGCAACCCACGTGAATGGGGGGCCGACAGATTCGGCAGAGAATCGGTGCCGTTCATTCGAAGGACCGGAGTACCGACTGAAATTTCACGTGCTGATGGCTTCGCTCGCCCTGCTCGGGGCGCCCCCCGTGTCGGCCCAGTTGCCCAGTCACCGATCAATGGTCCAGTTGATCGCGCAGCCGGAGCAGTTCGATGGACAAGTTGTCCGCGTCATTGGGTTCATGCACCTCGAATTCGAAGGCGATGCGCTCTACCTGCACAAGGACGACTATCGGCATGGCATCCACAAGAACGGACTGCACATCGAAGTGCCTCCATCGCAGGCCAAAGCGTTCTACAAGCTCAATGATCGATACGTCTTGATCGAAGGTGAGTTCAGCACGCAGATGGGGCATCTGGGCATGAATGCCGGCTCGATGAAGAACATCACCCGCATTGCCGACTGGTCTGGAGTCCGCCTCCCGGCGGCCAGAAAAACGAAATAGCGGGCTGGCACGGCCAGCCACCCAGCCGTCAGGCTGGCCCTGCGTCCGGATGACTCATCACCGGCATCTGCGGGGCCTGCTCCTCACACCTTCTGCGCCGCCTTGTCCAGCACCGCCTTGAGCTCTTCAATCGTCGCCGGCTTCACCAGATAAGCCGCCGCACCGCGACGCAGCGCTTCCTTCGCATCGGCCGGGTCCGACAGGCCCGTCAGCAGGACGATGGTGATCGGCCCATGGCTCAAGGCTTCCGCAATGAAGTCCATGCCATGCCCATCCGGCAGCGTCCGGTCCAGCACCATCACGTCGGGCACCCGCTCGGCAATGCGGGCGCGCGCATCCTTCAGGGAGGCCGCCATGGCAGTCTCATACCCCTCCATTTCCAACAGAATGGACAGGGTTTCACTCGATTCAAGGTTGTCGTCGACCAGGACGGCGTAAGGCATGGCACTCGGGTGGCACAGCACACCACCCCCTATGTGAAAGAAGAACAGGGAAGCGCGGGAGTGTCCCCCGGAAGCTGCCCACGGCAAACATTCTCGTGCGAGAAACGGATCGCAACCGGGGGCAATTACCGCTCCCACCCATTTCAGGGAGGGTGCGACGGTACGGCGCACGCGCTTAAACTCGCCGCAGATACTTTCTTTCCCTCACCGACGCCACAGCCGCCCATGAAGAGTTCCAAGACCGCCCGCCCATCCACCAAGGTGACCCTGGGCATGGTGGCCGAGGCCAGCGGCGTTTCGCCCAGCACCGTCTCCCGCATCCTGAACGGCACCGCCGTCGTCAGTCAGGACAAGAAGGACGCGGTGGACCGCGCCATCGCGGAACTCGGCTTCGTACCCAATCCCATCGCCCGGCTGCTGGCCGGTGGCCGTTCGCTCAGCGTGGGTGTGGTCACCCAGAGCCTGGACAGCCCGTATTACGGCGTCGCCCTGCGCGGCATCGAGGAAGTGCTCGCCGCCGCCGGTTATTGCCCGCTGTTCGCCAGCGGCCATTGGAGCGCCAAAGAGGAACAGCGCTGCATCGACACCCTGCGCTCCCGCCGGGTGGACGGGATGATCGTGCTGACCGGCCGGCTGTCGGACGACGCCCTGCGCAAGATGGCCAAGGAGATGCCGGTGGTGGTGACCGGCCGCTCGCTCAAGGCGCCGGGCCTGTTCTCCCTGAATTTCAACGACTTCGAAGGCGCCCGCCTCGCCACCGACCACCTGCTGGCCCAGGGCCACCGCAAGATTGCCTTCATTTCTGGCGATCCGGTCCATCCGGATGCCCAGGAGCGCCTGCGCGGCTACCGCACCGCCCTGGAAGCGGCCGGCATCAAGTACAAGCCGGCGCTGGTGCTGCCCGGCCTGTTCCATGAGGACAGCGGTGTGCTGGCAGTGGAACAGCTGATCAACAGCCGGGAACCGTTTACCGCCATCTTTGCCGCCAACGACCAGATGGCTTTCGGCGCCTCCCTGGCGCTGTACCGCCGGGGCATCAAGGTGCCGGAAGATGTCTCCATCGTCGGCTTCGACGATCTGGCCGGCGCCGCGCACAGCATTCCGCCGCTGACCACCATCCATCAGGCCGGCCTGGAACTGGGCCGCTGCGCCGCGCAGGCGCTGCTCGACCTGCTGGGCGGCACCAAGCCGACGGCGCAGTTGCCCGAGCCCAAGTTGATCGTCCGGTCGTCGACCCGGGCCGTCTGACAGCACACGTCCGGCAACGCTTTGCCGGGTCCGTCTCCGCACTAACCCTGATCTGTACCGGACCGCTTCGGCATTACGATGAAAGCGCTTTCATAACAAGATCATTCACGGAGACACGCTCGATGCGGCGGTGGGTTCATTCTTTGTCTGCCTTCACGCTGACCTTGCTCGGCAGCGCCCTGACACTGCCACCGGTGCTCGCTGCCGACAGCACCGGCGCCACGGCCCCGACCGTCACCTTGACCGTCGCCGCCTTCCCCGCGATTGACGAGATCGTGCGTGCCGCCGTCCCGGCCTGGCGTGCGCAGCATCCGAACGTGGACGTCAAGGTGATCAGCCGCGAGGTCAACGATCATCACACGGCCATGACCACCGCGCTGTCCACCGCCAAGGGCCTGCCGGATGTGATGGCGCTGGAAGTGCCCTACCTGGGCCGCTTCTCGCAGGGCACCGGTCTGCAGGACCTCTCCCAGCCGCCCTATTCCCTGGTGCAGGACCGCGACCGCTTCGTCCGCTATGCCTTCGACCAGGCCACCACCGCGCAAGGCGCCGTCGTGGCCGTGCCCACCGACATCGCCCCGGGCACCCTGCTCTACCGCACCGACCTGCTCACCCGCGCCGGCCTCACCGAAAAAGACCTGACCACCAGCTGGGAAGGCTTCGTGCAGGCCGGCGTGCGCATCAAGGCCACCACAGGCGCCTATCTGCTGGCCCATGCGCGGGACATGAAGGACATCCTCATCCGCACCGGCATCCAGCCCGGCGAAGGCCTCTACTACGACGCGCAATCCCGTCCGCTTGTCACCTCGGCCCGATTCGTCCGCGCCTTCGAGCTGGCTCGCGCGGTGCGCCGCCAGAAGCTGGATGCGCGGGTGGCGGCCTGGTCCTCGGACTGGACCGAAGGCTTCAAGCGCGGCGGCATCGCCGCCCAGATGTCCGGCTCCTGGCTGGCGGGCCACTTGAACAACTGGCTGGCGCCCGACACCCGCGGCCGCTGGCGTGCGGCGCAGTTGCCGGAAGGTGCCTTCGCCGCCTATGGCGGCACCTACTTCGCCATGCCCCGCCTGTCCGATCCGTCCCGCAAGGCGCTGGCCTACGAATTCATCCGCTTCATGACCCTGAACCGCGATCAGCAACTGGCGGCCTTCAAGTCCCAGGACGCCTTCCCCGCGCTGGTGGACGCGCAGACGGACCCCTTCTTCGACCAGCCCCTGCCCTTCCTCGGCGGCCAGAGCGCCCGGCGCGACTGGCGTGACGCGACCCAGCACATCCGCGCCGTGCCGGTGCACAAGCAGGATGCCTTTGCCCGCGAGGTGATCGACACCGAGCTGGACAAGGTGCTGGACCGCAACAAGGACATCGCCACCGCCCTGGCCGATGCCGAGCGACTGCTGCAGCTGCGCGCGCACCGCTGAAAGGATTTCGAGTCATGCGCCTTGCCCTGCCCGCCTGGATGCGCCTGTCGCCGCGTTATGCGCCGTATGCGCTGCTGGCCCCGTTCCTGATCCTCTTCGTCGTCTTCGGACTCTTCCCGCTGCTGTTCTCGCTGTACCTGTCCTTCCACAGCTGGGAGCCCACCAGCGGCCTGGCCGCCATGCACTGGGTGGGCCTGGACAACTTCCGCTTCGCGCTGGCCGATGCCTGGTTCTGGAAGTCGCTGGGCAATACCGCCTGGCTGGCTGTGGCTTCCGGGGTGCCGCAGCACCTGGTGGCCATTCCGCTGGCCACCTTTTTGCACCTAGCCCTGCGCCGCTCGCGCAATGCTGTGGTTGGAGCGTATTTCCTGCCCTACATCACCTCATCGGTGGCGATTGCGATTCTTTTCAGCTCGCTGTTCTCCACCGATTACGGCCTGGTCAATCTCGTGATCTCCCATCTGCGGGAGTGGCCCGTCGTCGGCGCGCTGATGCCGGCACAAGCTGTGGATTGGCTCAACGACCCGGACTCGCTCAAGCCCGCCATCGCCACGCTGGTGTTCTGGCGCTACGTCGGCTTCAACGTGGTGCTGTACCTGGCCGCCCTGCAGACGATTCCGCCGGACCTGTACGAGGCCGCCACCATGGACGGCGCCGGACGCTTCCAACAGTTCTTCCACATCACCCTGCCCAGCCTGCGGCCGATGATCTTCTTCGGCGTGACGCTGAGCATCATCGGCGGCCTGCAGCTGTTCGAGGAGCCCTTCATCCTCACCGGCGGCAAGGGCGGCTCGGACCAGGCCGGCATGACCGCCGCGGTCTACCTCTACCGCAATGCCTTTGACTTCAACGACTTCGGGGCCGCCAGCGCCATGTCCTGGCTGCTGTTCCTGATCGTGGCCGCGCTGACGTGGCTGACCCACCGCGCCTTCCGCCGCAAGGACGACTGAGCCCCATGAGCACCACGATGCCCACCCCGATCGACGCGGGCCTACACCGCCGCCCGGCTTCGTCCCCCGCCGCCATGAGCACCTGGGCTGCCTACCTGCTGGTGGCGGTCGGTGCGCTGCTGATGCTGGCGCCGTTCTATTTCATGTTCGTGTTCGCCACCCATTCGCGTACCGAGATCTTCAACCTGCCGCCGCCGATGTGGTTCGGCGGCGACCTGCTGCACAACATCGAGCTGCTGACCAAGAAGGTGCCCTTCTGGCGCAACCTCGGGCTGAGCCTCTATGTGGGCCTGTGCAACACCGGGCTGACGCTGCTGTTCTGCTCGATGGGCGGCTATGCCTTTGCGATGTACGAATTCCGCTTCAAGAAGGCGCTGTTCGGGCTGGTGATGGGCACCATGCTGCTGCCCAGCTTCATGAACATGATCCCCAGCTTCATGATCATGGACCTGCTGGGCTGGATCGACCAGCCGCGCGCCCTCTACATCCCCGGCGCGGCCAGCGCCTTTGGCATCTTCCTGATGCGCCAGTTCATCTCGGCGTCGGTGCCGCGTGAACTGGTGGAGGCCGCCCGCATCGATGGCTGCGGCGAACTGGGCATCTACGCCCGCATCGTGCTGCCGCTGCTCAAGCCGGCGCTGGGCACGCTGGGGCTCATCACCTTCATCTCCTCCTGGAACAACTTCATCGGGCCGCTGGTGGTGATGCGCTCGCCCGACATGTACACACTGCCGCTGGCGCTGCGAAGCATCCAGAGCCCGGTGGACACCGAATGGGGCGCGATGATGGCCGGTTCCGCCATCGCCACGCTGCCACTGATCGTGCTCTTTGTCCTGTGCTCCCGTCAGCTCATCTCGGGCCTGACCGTCGGCGCAGTGAAGTGAGCCCCCTTCCTCGAACCTGCATGCACCGATGACGACCTTCAACGTCAGTGCCGTGGCAACCGCCCCGGCCGCTTCTGCCTACACGACCCGACCCGCTGCTGCATCGGCCAGCCCCGCCCCCGGCGGACTGCCCACCGCGGCGGCCCGGCAGTTCCCCGCCGACTTCGTCTGGGCGGTGGCCACCAGCGCCTTCCAGATCGAAGGCGCAGCCGACCGCGATGGCAAGGGCCCGTCCATCTGGGACACCTTCTGCCGCCAGCCCGGCGCGATTGCCGACAACAGCCACGGCGACATCGCCTGTGAACACTACGATCGCTGGGAGGCCGACCTGGACCTGATCCAGAGCCTCGGGGCCCAGGCCTATCGCTTCTCCATCTCCTGGCCGCGGGTGCGCGCCACGGGCGACGGCCCGTGGAACGAAGCTGGCCTCGCCTTCTACGAGAAGCTGGTGGACGGCATCAATGCCCGTGGCATGAAGGCCTATGTGACGCTCAACCACTGGGACCTGCCGCAGGCGCTGCAGGACATCGGCGGCTGGGGCAACCGTGCCACCGTGGACCGCTTCGTGGAATATGCCGAGGCCATCGGCCGCCGGATCGGCCACAAGGTGGCCTCCATCGCCACACACAACGAGCCGTGGGTCGTTGCGCAGCTGGGCCATGAGGTCGGCATCTTCGCCCCGGGCCTGAAGGACCGGCGCCTCGCCGCCCAGGTCTCACATCACCTGCTGCTCAGCCACGGCCGTGCCGTGCGGCGCCTGCGCACGCTGGATCTGCCGGCCTCGCTGGGCATCGTGCTCAACCTCTCCCCCATCTATCCCGCCACGGACACCCCGGAAGACCGCGCCAAGGCCCGTCTGGAGGACGGCAAGCTGCGCCGCTGGTACATGGATCCGCTGTTCAAGGGCCACTATCCGCAGGATGTGCTGGATCACTTGGGCGATGACGCCCCGCAGGTCGAAGACGGCGACATGGCCGACATCCAGCAGCCGATCGATTTCGTGGGCGTGAACTACTACTCCCGCGGCATGGCCAGCGCCGACAACAGCTTCGATTCAAAGACCAGCGGCCTGCCGCTGACCGACATGGGCTGGGAGGTCTATCCGCAGGGTCTGACCGACCTACTGGTCTGGCTGCACCGCGACTATCCGGAAGCCCGGCGGCTGTACGTGACGGAAAACGGCGGCGCCTTCCCCGATGTGGTGGGGCCTGACGGCCGCGTGCATGACGCCGACCGCACCAGCTATCTGGACACCCATATCGCGGCCGTCGGCGACGCCATTGCTCAGGGCGTGCCGATGGGCGGCTACATGGTCTGGAGCCTGCTCGACAACTTCGAATGGGCCTCCGGCTACGAAAAGCGCTTCGGCATCGTCCATGTGGACTACGCCACCCAGAAGCGCACCCCCAAGGACAGCGCCCTGGCCTTCCGCGATTTCGTGCGCGGACTCAAGCCAGCGGCCCAGGACTGAGACAGGGACCCCATGGGACAAGTCACATTACGCAGCCTGCGCAAACGCTACGGCGATCACGAGGTCATCCAGGGCATTGACCTGGAGGTCCGCAACGGCGAGTTCATGGTGTTTGTCGGCCCGTCGGGCTGCGGCAAGAGCACCACGCTGCGCATGATCGCCGGCCTGGAAGAGATCGACGGCGGGGAGCTGCTGATCGACGGGGTCCGCGCCAATGACCAGCGGCCCGCCGACCGCGGCGCGGCCATGGTGTTCCAGAGTTATGCCCTCTATCCCCACATGACGGTGGCGGAGAACATGGGCTTTGCGCTGAAGATGGCCGGCGTGCGACGCGCCGAACGGGACGAGCAGGTGCGACGCACCGCCGAGGTTCTGCGCATCACCGACTTGCTGGAGCGCACGCCGCGGCAACTGTCGGGCGGACAACGCCAGCGGGTGGCCATCGGCCGCGCCATCGTGCGCAAGCCCAAGGTCTTCCTGTTCGACGAGCCGCTGTCCAACCTGGACGCCGCACTGCGGGTGGACATGCGCATCGAGCTGACCCGGCTGCATCAGCAACTGGGCACGACCATGATCTACGTGACTCACGACCAGGTCGAGGCGATGACCATGGGGGACCGCATTGCCGTGTTCAACAAGGGCCGCATCGAACAGGTGGGGACGCCGATGTCGTTGTACCGGCAGCCGGCGAACGCCTTCGTGGCGGGTTTCCTCGGCGCGCCGCGGATCAACCTGGTGGAACGCCCGCAAGCCGGTGCGCCGGCCGCGGCCCGCCAGTGGTGGGATCTGCTGGGCGGCAGTGCCTGGAACGGGGCGATGCGCCTGGGCATCCGGCCGGAGCATGTGAGCGTCTGGCCGGCCGCGCAGGCGCCGTCGGACCGCCTCAGCGTGCCGGCCACTGTGGTGCTGGCGGAACACCTGGGCGATGTGTCCCTGCTGCACCTGCAAGTGGAGGGGGTACCCGATCTGCTGGCCGCCAAGCTGCCGATGGCCCGCGTGCCCCTGCGCAACGGCGATGCCGTGCGGCTGGGCGCCGATACGCCGGAGGCCCTGGCCTTCGACGCCCAGGCCCGCGCACTGGCGGCGTGACCTGTCCGCTAGGGAAAGTCAGTACATCGCCCCGACACGAAGCGGATAAATTTCGACCCATTCTGAAAGCGCTTTCACAGCCGGTCGTTGCGACGTTGTAAAGAGCGTTTCATTTCGCCGATCGATCGGCTCCAGCCGCCGCGAATCGTTACTGCCCTCAACAGGCACGGTTCAAAACGGCTGAGACTAATAACAGGAGACAACAATGACATCCGTGCCCCTTTCGCTTGCCCATCAGCCCCGTAATCAGGCCCTCCACCAGGCCCGCCCCGTGGCCGCCGCCTGCGCCCTGCTCTTCCTGGCTGCCGCCGCGCATGCCCAGGCTCAGCAGGCACCCGCCGCCCCGGCCAACGCGGCATCGGCTGCGGCGACCAACGCGCAGACCGATGCCAAGACGGATGCCCAGCTCGGCACCGTCGTCATCACCGGCATCCGCCAGTCGCTGGACACCTCGCTGAACCTCAAGCGCCAGCAGCGCGG
>CBIHOT010000063.1:0-23503 GCA_966211495.1 uncultured Roseateles sp.
GAGGCTGAGGCTGAGCCTGGGGCTGGGTCAGAGTCGGCGTTGTCGCAGGCGTCGGAGCTGGCCTTGGCCTTGGCCTTGGCGTTGGCGTTGGCGTAGCCATCGGCATCGGCATTGGCCCGGGCGCATGCGTTGGCGTCTGAGCCCCGGTGGGATTAGGCGTCGGCACTGCAGGCATGGAGGGCGGCCGCGACACGCCAACGCGTGCAACGCCTCCAACGCCTCCACCGGCCTTCGCCTTTGCCGCTGCCACCACCGCCGCCAATGGATCAGAGGCAGCCCAGACGGAGACAGGCCCAGCGCCCGCCAACGACACCGCAGCTGCAAAGCCCAGCCCGGCCATCCACGACCACAGCCGCTGTGGCTCCCCATCCGATTCCTCGCCGCCCTCTGCCTCTGCGCACGCCAGCGCAGGGCGCGCACGCCGCGCCCGCCCCAGCCCTCGCCGCTCCCCCGTCGCTTTACCTCGAGACCGCACCGTCTCCGCCGCGGCCATGCACTGGCCCCGCCGAGGGTTGAAAACAATCCGGAACTGAAGTTTGTTCATGGCTCGCGTGCTGTTGGGTTGGACACCTCCCAGAACACGCGTCACGCGCTCGCGGCGAGCGTCGCCATGCATCGCGCATGACGCCCGCTGGCGTTCGCCCTTCACATCGGCGCTGCCCTGGAACACCCGTCGGCCTTGGCGTTGCCGAGCGGATGCGAGCGAACTCTAGGGAGCGCCTTGCGGACCAGATATGGCTCATCGAGGCCAATCCCGGGCTGGATTGGCAGCTGACAACACCCCATCCCCCCACGCCACACACCCGACCGCAAACCGGCCGCCACTCGATGAACAGGGGCCAAACTCGACGCTGGAGGCTTCACTGAGGTCGCTCTCAAGCCCGCTGGCCTCAAAAACTCCCCCCGCCGTGTCCCCCCTGCCTGTCCCTCCTCTGGGTAGGCCCCCTCCTACACCGCACTACCTCTCCCGCCGACGCGCGTTTGCGGCCCGCACCTGCCCCGCGGAACCCGGGTCGTCCCTACAGTTCACTCATCGCGGCACGGAGCCGCACCAGGAGATCCCAGATGCTGCACTACGCCGTCGTTTTCTTCGTCATTGCCCTGATCGCTGCTCTGTTCGGTTTCGGCGGTATCGCCGCCGGCGCAGCCAGCATTGCGAAGATTCTGTTCTTCGTCTTCGTGATCATGGCCGTCGCGACCTTCGTGATGAGCCTGCTCAGGAAGTAACGTTTTGACCATCGGTCCGGGGCCTTCAACCGCCCCGACCGACATCTCCCCAGTTTCACAACAACACGGATAGGACAACCATGAACAAGCCCACCCTCACCGCCCTCTTCGCTGCCGCCGCCATGTGCTGTGGCATGGCCCAGGCTGCCAACTTCTCCAAGTCGGTCTACGATGGCGCGAAAGACGACATCAAGAAGACCTACAAGGTGGACAAGGACGCCTGCGACAAGCTGTCCGGCAACGCCAAGGACATCTGCCAGGAAGAAGCCAAGGGTCGTGAGAAGGTCGCCCTCGCTCAGCTGGAATACAACTACACCGGCAGCAGCAAGGACGAAGCCAAGCTGATGGAAGCCCGCTACGAAGCCCGCTACGAAGTGGCCAAGGAGCGCTGCGACGACCGCTCTGGCGATGCCAAGGACGTGTGCACCCGTGAAGCCAAGACCGCCTATGAGAAGGCCAAGGCTGACATGAAGATGAACAAGAAGGTGGCTGAGGCCGTGGACGATGCTGAAGAAGCACGCGTCAAGGCCGATTACAAGCTGGCTTCTGAGAAGTGCGGCACCATGTCCGGCGATGCCAAGGACGTCTGCATGAACTCCGCCAAGGCTCGCTACAGCCAGCGTTGATCCACGAGTTGTGAACACCCCAGTGGGGGGTGGTGGCTGAGCGTTCGGTCACCACCTGCAGGCACACCGGCGAGATGGGCGACAACTCGAACAATAGTCCCTTCTCCCCAGTGGTCTATTTGGCCCCCAGTCGCTTACGCTCCTGCCCAAGTCTGTTTGCCCCCCAGTCGCTTCCGCTCCTGCCCCCAAGGGGCGCCGCCCAGCGGCCTGGCGGAGCCAGATCCGCGGGCGTTGCTTGGTGGAACGGCGCGCTATTCCAAAGTGCCTACGCTCGTCGATTGCATCGCTGCATTTCCGTCGGTTGGAGCTGGCACATATGCCGCCCATTTCGACAGCTCCCCACTCCGCTCCTGCACACTGCTGCACGGCCATTAGTGAGTAGAGCACTCGATCTAAACCTCCCCATTTCTCTTGTCCCGTCACAGTTTTTACGGGTTGTGACAGGTAAGTTAAGCGCTCAACTCGTAGCATTCGGTGCGCTGGCACACAGCCAGACGACAAGAGAGCGAAGGCCGACATCCCAAAAACACAGCGGCCCTTCGCCATGAGACGAGGGGCCTGCGCATTGGCATGCACGCGAGGTAAGGAGCGTGTCGGCACAGGTGAATGCAGCTGTCGGTGGTCACGAATGGCCCCGCCCAGCTGCGCGCATTTCGCGACGACACGCTTTTCATGACACGCACCCAACTCGGTCCCGTAGAACTGGCCCAGCTCCGCTACTTCGCCGCTGCCCTGACCGCCGCAGCCCTCACCGTCGGTTGCGGCGGTGGCTCCAGCAGCAACCCCGCTGACACCAACACCACCACAAGCACCTCAGGGTCGCCCACCGCGTCACCCGCCCCCTCTCCGGTCGCCTCCGGCCCCACGACCACGCCCCCCGCGCCAGCACCAACGCCGACCGCCGCGCCCACCCCGACACCTGCTCCGGCCCCCGCGCCCACCGCCTCACCATCGCCCGCGCCGACACCGTCGCCGACGCCATCCCCCGCACCGGCGCCCACAACGCCCACCACCCCCACGACCTCGGACACCACCAGCGGCGGTTTCGCAGGGAGCGTGACGGGTGGCGGCACGAAGACCCCCGTGAGCGTCAGCACGGCCGCGCAGATGCAGGCCGCCATCGACGCCTACAGCGGCACCGGCGGCCTGGTGATCACCTACACCGGCAGCTTCGACTTCTCCACCATCCCGGACCCCTGCACGCAGTGGAAGAAACCGGCCGGAGACATCGTCGAGATCAAGAACAAGAGCGACATCACCATCCAGGGCGCCAATGGCTCCGCCGCCAACTTCGGCCTGGCCATCAAGGCCGCGTCGAGCAACATCATCATCCGCAACATGACCCTCGGTCTGCTGCCCGGCTCCATCGACGCCATCGGCATCGAAGGCCAGAGCGGCAAGTTCCCCGGCTACATCTGGGTGGACCACAACACGCTGTTCAGCTCCATGGCCGAATGCAGCGGCGCGGGTGACCTGGAATTTGACGGACTGGTCGACAACAAGGCCGGCGCCCATCACATCACCTATAGCTACAACTATCTGCATGACCACCACAAGGTCGGTCTGATGGGCAGCAGTGATACCGATGTGAGCGACCGGTACGTCACCTTCCATCACAACTACTACGCCAACATCGGCTCCCGCGTGCCCCTGCAACGCGGCGGCTACACCCACCTCTACAACAACCTGTACAGCGGCATCAGCGCCTCCGGCATCAATGTGCGCATGGGCGGCTATTCGCTGGTGGAGTCCAATTACTTCGAGAACGCGGACAACCCGGTCACCTCGCGGGATAGCTCCGCCATCGGATATTGGGAACTCCGCAACAACAACATCACCAAGCCCGCCGATTTCAGCACCTACGGCATCCGATGGAGTGACGGCAGCAGCAGCCCCTGGGTCAATGCCACGGCGTGGACCACCACAGGCACTTTCCCCGTCGCCATCCCCTATGCCTACACAACCGATGCGCCCAGCTGCGTCAAGGCGCGCCTGCCTTCGGTGGCCGGTGCTGGCAAGAATCTGGCGAAGCTCAGCTGCTCTTGAAGCAGCGCGTCAGCGCCGACGCCTGACTGCAACGCATTGGCTCCACGCGTGAGCGAAACGCATGAGCGCAGCGATTGCTGCGCAAACGGACATAAAAAAACCGGGCCATGCCCGGTTTTTTTATTGGTCACGCGGAAGCGCTGGCTACGTTTCAAAAGATCTTCTGGAACGTCACCGACATCTTGCCGCCGCCTCGCGGCTTCAACGCCAGCGAGGACTGGCCGCTCAATTCCATCCGGAGGCCCTTGCGCAGGTCGGCATATTGCTTGCGGCTGCTGAACACCATGCCCACTCGCACCTGCCGGCCTTGGCCCTCACGCTCATTCAGATTCAAGTCCTGAAAGGCGGCGCGTTCACCTTCCACCAGCGGCGTCTGGACGAACACGTGCGATCGCGCCGTCATCGGCAATGCCAGCCCGAGCAGCACGCCAGAATCACCAGCAGCGCCAGCACGCCAGCCTCGATACGGATTCTGGTACAGGCCACCACCGACGGCGGCACCCCGCTGTTCGATCCCCAAGCCCACTCGCAGGCCATGTCCGGCGAAGGGCTGGCCCCAGACCATCGTCTGGCGTGCGGTGACACTGCGTCCATACCAGCTCCCCGCACTACCGGAGAGGTTGGCCGTGGCGAGCGGCTCCGCGGCACTCTGAGTAACACTCACCCGGCGGGTGGGCTCTGCATGAACACGGTCTGCCAGACTGTGGCCACTCAGCGCCACCCGATCGTCCAATGAGGACGGTGCACCGTCCGCAGTGGGCGCCGCTTCAGCGAAAGCGGCGGTGGCTGGCAGGAGCAGTGCCAGGAACACTGCGGAAAAGTTCGAGGCTTGCATGATGTTCTCCCAAGGCGTTTACATGCAGGGGCATGAAAGGACTTCTTGGATACATGCTAGAAAACTTGCTTCGTCATCCCTGTAGTCGGCTGGCGGAACCCGGGGTCAGACAGCGCCGACAGGGTTTGCCGGTGGACACCGCCCACCGACGCCCGACGAATCAGGCAGCCAGTTCAGCGGTCAGTCCGGGCAGGACGTCGTCGCCGTCGAGCGGCAGCAGTTCGGCATCGCTCAGTTCAGCGCCGTCGATCTCTTCATCAAAGCTGGCCACGTCGCTGGCACCACGATGGGCAATCAGCGGCTTGTCCAGCGGACGGTACACCTGACTGCGCAGGCGCTGCAAGCGTTCGGAACGGGCCACCTCCTGAGCGACGCCCTCGGGGTCGAGCAGCATGGCGAAAGGGTTGGCGGCGAATTCCTGGAAGGCGGTTTGCATGGTGCGGCTCCGTAGAAGCAGTTCAGCGTGGGTTGAACTGTAGGAGCCGGTGCCTGGGCGGCCCAGTCGGCCCGCCGCCAAAGCCGATGTCAGACAAACTCCTAGTCCGCTGACAGCCGACAGCGCACCGCGCTGCGGAGGCCGCCGGTTTCCGCGCACTTGTTGGCAGTGAAGCGCCCGAAAACCACCCCCCGAAACAGGAATCGCGTTGGCGGGATCGGAGCGGGTCGAGTCCCATGGCCGCTGCCAGGATCGTCGATATCCCGCTTTTCGTGATTTTGTTGGGCAGGTCCGGGACCGGCCCAAGGCCGGCCGTCCTGGCGCGCTCGACTCTGGCTGGGCGAACGGAACGCCGCCCCAAGCGACTTACTTGGACGGCTCCACCGGATGCCCCTTCGCCCGCACGCCCTTCGCGGCCATCTGATCCAGCTTCTTGCCCCAGTCGTCCTGCCCGGCCCGACGCGCGAAGTCGGCCGCGGTCATGCCTTGATCGTTCTTCAGCCGGACGTCAGCATTCGCGGCCAGCAGCACTTCCACGCTGCTGAGCCCGCCGTATCCCGCCGCCATCATCAGCGGCGTGGTGCCGTTGGGCGAACGCGCATTCAGGTCGGCGCCCTGCTCGATCAGCCAGCGCACCACCGCTTCATTCGGGCCGGACGCGGCATAGTGCAGTGGCGACCAGCCGGCTTCATTCACATGGGCGCCGCGCTCCACCAGGGCCTTCACCCACGGCATGCGCCCCTTGATGGCGGCCAGCATTAGCGGCGTCTCGCCGGCCTGGTTGATGGCATTCACATCGGTCGCCGGCGCCTTCAGCAGCGCATTCATCGCGTTCTCCGACTCTTCCCGGATGGCGATGTGCAGGGCGGTGTTGCGCTGAGCATCCCGGGTGTTCGGGTCGGTGCCGGCCAGCAGCAGTTTCATGACTTCGCCTGCGTGGTCGAACCGGGCGGCTTCATGCAGCGGCGGTGCGGGCGGGCGGGGCTGGGCGGCGGGCGATGCCGCCTTGCCGGATCCGGAGGCGGGCTGGGAGGCCGTGGTGGAAGCCGTGGTGGAAGCGGTCGGCGCCGTGCCGCGCTCCGCAGACGTCTGGGCCAGCGCCACCGAGCCGGCGAGGCCCAGCACGATCGACACAGCGAAGTTCCCCATCGCCCCACCGGGCCCTGCCTTCACAGCCATACCGTCACCTTTCTTGAGAGAGAAGCGCCGCCCTGGGAACGGCCGGCTGCATTGTCCTCCACCAGCCGGAGTCAGGCCGCCAGCGGAAGCCCGAACAGCCGGCGTGTATTGGCCGTGCAGTGGGCCGCCAGGGTCTCCACCGGCAGGCCGCGCAGGTCAGCAATCAGCGCGGCCACATGCGGCACATAGGCGGGCTGGTTCGTTTTGCCACGGTAAGGCACCGGGGCCAGATAGGGGCTGTCCGTCTCGATCAGGATGCGATCCAGCGGCACCATCCGGGCCACTTCGCGCAGGTCTGCGGCGTTCTTGAAGGTGACGATGCCGGAAAACGAGATATGGAAGTCCAGGTCCAGCGCCGCCCGCGCGACCTCCATCGACTCGGTGAAGCAGTGCAGCACGCCACCCGGCTGGCTGGCGCCTTCCTCGCGCATCAGGCGCAGGGTGTCTTCCGCGCTGGAGCGGGTGTGGATCACCAGCGGCTTGCCGGTCTGGCGCGCGGCACGGATGTGGGTGCGGAAACGCTCCCGCTGCCATTCCATGTCTTCAACGCTGCGACCGTTGAGGCGGTAATAGTCCAGGCCCGTTTCTCCGATCGCCACGACCTTGGGATGGGCCGCTTCAGCCACCAGCTGCTCCAGGGTCGGTTCACGCATGTCTTCGGTGTCCGGATGGACACCGACGGTGGCGAATAGTTCCGCGTGGGCGTCCGCCAGCGCCTTGACCTCGGCGAACTCGTCCATCGTGGTGCTGATGCAGATCGCCTGCTCCACCCGCGCCTGGGCCATGGCGTCCAGCAACTGCGGCAGCTGGGCCTTGAGTTCAGGGAAATTCAGGTGGCAGTGGGAATCGATGAACATCGCGGGGGTGCATATGGGCAGACAACCCCGGATTATCGAGCGACTGGAGGGCCCCCGCTCACGCCCAGCCGAACGACCTGCGGAACGGCCCGCAGAACGACCCGCAGGTAGCAGGCTCGGCGCAGCGCGACGTCTTCAGATGGTCTGGGTCGGCTTGGCCGACGAGATGGCCGTGCCCAGCACTTCTTCAATGCGCAGCTTGATGACCCGGGTTTTTTCGTCCTGGGGGAAACGCACGCCGACCCCCTGCGTCCGGCCACCGGGCGCATTGGCGGGGGTGATCCAGGCGACCTTGCCGGCCACCGGATACCGCTGCGGATCTTCCGGCAGGCTCATCAGGAGATAGATGTCATCCCCGAGCTTGTAATCACGGGTGGTGGGCACGAACACGCCCCCTTCCGAGAAGATCGGGATGTAGGCCGCGTACAGAGCACCCTTTTCCTTGAACACAAGCTGGATCACGCTGGGCCGGGGGGTCGCAGCGGGGGCGCCGGAGGCACCGGCAGCCGACGGGGAGTTCGGGGCTGCGCTCATGGGCTTGAGGGTAAGTTCGCTCATGCCGGAAGTCTAGCGGTCCGAGGGGCCGTTCGGGGCTCGAGCGGGTGTCTTCCTGGCCTCTCACGCCAAGCAATTGGCATCAGACCGCAACAATCGCCACAAGCAGTCACGAAACCGAACCGTCCTCAACGGGCCGGGCGCATCGCTTGCTGGCCTTGCGCCACCAGAGACTCCATCAGCAGACCCGCATTGAGCGGATGGTCCGCATGGCGGGCCGCCTGCTGCAAGGTCCTGGCCCACTGATCCAGCGCGGTGCGGACGGCCGGCAGTTTGGGCAATGCGTCACGCGGGAAGTAGCTGGGGCCTGCGCCGTGGGCGATCCGCATCAGGTCGTGCACCAGGCGCTGCAGGGCCGCAATGGCCCGCGGCACCGGCCAGTCGGTCAGGGCCTGGGCCTCCCCCCGCGCGATGCGGCGCGGCAGCTCCAGCCAGGTCTTGGCGGCAATGCCCTCTTCGCTCCACAGCAGCGCCTCCTGGGGGCGACCGCCGGTCGCATCCAGCAGCACGTCCGGCGACGCCACGCCCTGCCCGTTCAACCAGGCCACCGCGGCCTCCCGGGCCGGCAGCGCCATCTGCAGCGGCTGGCAGCGGCTGCGGATGGTGGGCAGCAATTGCTGCGGTGCGGCACTGGCCAGCACAAAGCGCAGTAGCCCCTGGGGTTCCTCCAGGGTCTTGAGCAGCGCATTGGCCGCCACGGTGTTGAGCGCCTCGGCAGGATACACCACCACCACTTTGGCCTTGCCTCTCGCCGCACTGACCTGCGCGAAGGACAACACCTGCCGGATCGACTCGATCTTGATCTCGCGGCTGGGTTTGGTCTTGCTGGCCTTGGCTTCCGTGCCTTCGGCTTCCATGGCCCCGAAGCCCAGCGGTTCCCGCAGGGCCTCCGGCAACACCACCTGGAAGTCCGGATGCGATCGGGACCGCAGCAGATGGCAACTGGCGCAGCGGCCGCAGCCGGGCTGGTCGGGGGCGCTGCGGTTTTCACACAGCCAGGCCTGGGCCAGCAGCAGGGCCAGATCAAACTGGCCGACGCCGGCAGGCCCTTGCAGCAGCAGCGCATGGCTGCGCCCCTGCGTCAGCGCCTGATGCAGCGGTGCGGCCAGCCAGGGCAGCGGCAACTGGCCGTCATGGGCCAGAGCGGTGATGTCGCCGTCTTCGCTCACCGGCTTCACGGCGGTCACCATCCCCGGTCCTCCAGGGCCTGGATCACCTGGCGCCCGACACCTTCGATGCTGTCGCCAGCGTCGATGCGCACAAACCGCGTCGGCGCTTCCTCCGCCCGGCGGGCGTAGGCGGCGCGGACGCGGCGGAAGAAGTCCAGGTCCAGCTGTTCGAGGCGGTCCGCTTCCCGGGCCTGCGCCCGGCGCTCGGCCGCCACCTGCGGATCGACATCGAACCAGAAGGTGACATCCGGCTCCCGGCCCTGCTGCACCCATCCGGCCAGGGTCTTGAGCACCTGCCAGTCCATGCCGCGGCCACCGCCCTGGTAGGCGAAGCTGGCATCGCTGAAGCGGTCGCACAGCACGGTCTGGCCCAGCGCCAGCGCCGGCGCGATCACCCGCTGCACATGGTCCCGACGCGCAGCAAACACCAGCAGCGCTTCGGTCAGTCCGTCCATGTCCTGATGCAGGAACAGCGTCCGCAGCGACTCGGCCAGCGCGGTGCCGCCCGGCTCGCGCGTCTGCACGAGGCTGGCGCCACGGGCCCGCAGATGCTGGGCCACCCGCTCGATGTGGGTGGACTTGCCGGCCCCGTCAATGCCTTCGAAGGTGATGAATCTGCCGGTCACCGCTGTGAGTTCCGATTGGGTTCCATCGCGCGGGCCTCACTGGCCGCGCTGATATTTGTTGACCGCGCGATTATGCGCGGCGAGGTCGTCGCTGAACTGGCTGGTGCCGTCGCCGCGGGCGACGAAATACAGCGCCTTGGACGGCGTGGGATGGAGCGTAGCCTGCAGCGATGCCAGCCCTGGCATGGAGATCGGCGTGGGCGGCAGGCCGCCGCGCAGGTAGGTGTTGTAGGGGGAGTCGGTCTGCAGGTGGATCTTGCGCAGGTTGCCGTCGAAGCGCTCCCCGAGGCCGTAGATCACGGTCGGGTCGGTCTGCAGCGGCATGCCCACCTTCAGGCGATTGATGAACACGGCGGCCACCAGCCCGCGGTCCGCCGCTGCGCCGGTTTCCTTCTCCACGATCGAGGCCAGCACCAGCGCCTCTTCCGGGCTGCGCAGCGGCAGCCCGTCGCTGCGGCCGGCCCAGGCGGTCTCCAGGCGCTTGCTCATCAGCGCATAGGCGCGCTTGAGCACGGTGATGTCGCTGACGCCGCGGCTGTAGGCGTAAGTGTCAGGGAAGAAACGGCCTTCGGCCGCGATGCCAGGGGCGCCGATGGCCGTCATCAGCTCGGCTTCACTGAGGCCGGCGGTGGTCTGCTTCAGCGCCGGCGCAGCGGCCAGCGCCGCGCGCAACTGGCGCAGGTTCCAGCCTTCGATGATGCGCAGTTGCTCCAGGGTCTGCTCGCCGCGGACCATCTTGTCGAGCAACTCGCGGGGGGTGATGCCCTCGTGAACCTCGTAGCTGCCCGCGCGGATCTTGCGCGCCTGCCCGGACCAGCGGAACCACTGGTAGAGCAGTCGCGGGTCGCTCTGCACACCGGCGCCGACCCACGCCTGTGCGACCTGCAGCGGCGGCGTACCCGGCTCGATGCTCAGTTCCACACTGGGACGGGCCAAGGCCAGCGGCTGCTGCAGCCACCAGAAGGCGGCCCCGGCGGCACCACCGGCCAGCAGCAGCGCCACCACCACCAGACGGGCGAGGAAGGTAGCCATGCGGCCGCTCCCGGCGCCCGAGCCGGACCGGTTTCCCCGTTTTTTTGACTTGTTTGCTGCGCGTGCCAAGACCGGACACCCTCTATGAAATGCGGCGCTGATGATAATCGGCCCCATGACCCAGATTTCCCAACCCACCTCCTCCGTGTCCGCCGCCCCGGTGGCGGGCGCTGTCCGCCTGACCGACTTCGGCGTGATGCGCGCCCAGGGCGAAGAAGCGGCCAAGTTCCTGCATTCGCAGCTGACCCAGGATCTGGCGCTGCAGACCTTGCAGCAGGCGCGCCTGGCAGGCTTCTGCTCGGCCAAGGGCCGGCTGCTGGCGACGATGCTGGCGGTCAAGCCGGACAGCCAGTCGGTGCTGATGGCCTTGCCGGCCGATGTGCTGCCGGCCACCCTCAAGCGTCTGTCGATGTTTGTGCTGCGTGCGAAATGCAAACTCAGCGACGCCAGCGGCGACTGGGCGGCCTGGGGCCTGAGCGGCGATGCCGCTGCACAGTGGCTGGGCGAGGTGATGGGCAGCCAGCCGCCGGCGCAGACCTGGCAGGTCGGACGCTTCAAGGCCGCGGCCGGGCGGGCGCAAGATGCGGCCAGCCCAACGCAGGATGCGATCAACACCTCGCAGGATGCGGCCGCCACGTCGCAAGACGCGCCGGAAGCGCTGGTCACCCGGCTGCCCGACGACGGCACCGGCCCGCGTTTCCTGCTGCTGCAGCGGGCCGCCGCCCCGGCGCCCGCGCTGCCCGCGCTGGCGCTTGAAGACTGGCAAGGCCTTGACGTGCGCGCCGGGCTGGCCTGGGTGCGAGGGGCCACCGTCGAGCAGTTCGTGCCGCAGATGGTCAACCTCGAATTGATCGGCGGCGTGAACTTCCAGAAAGGCTGCTACCCCGGCCAGGAAGTGGTGGCCCGCAGCCAGTACCGCGGCACCATCAAGCGCCGCACCCATCCGTTTGCGCTGGAGGGCGACACCGCCCCTCAACTGGCCCAGGAGATCTTCCACAGCGACGACCCCGGCCAGCCCGCCGGTCTGGTCGCCGCCACCGGCCGCTCGGCCGGACAGCCGGTGCTGCTGGCCGAAGTGAAGCTGGCCGCCCTGGAGACCGGCAGCCTGCATCTGGGAAGCGTGGACGGTCCGCGCCTTCACCTGCAACCCCTGCCCTACACCGTTGGAGAACCTCAATGAGCGCGGTCACCTATCACGGCCCGCCCGGCACCGCCGGGACCCCGGAAGCCAGCAGCCCCGAGCTGTACGTGTACTACCGCGTGCACATGGACCAGGCCGCCGCGGCCTTCGCCGCCTTCGAGACCGCCTGCGCGGGACAGCCGGTGCGGCTGCTCCAGCGCCGCGACCATGATCCGGTCTTCCAGACCTGGATGGAAATCTATGCCCCCCCGCTGAACGACGCCATCGGCGTGGAAGCGCGGGTGGCCGCCGCCCTGGCGCCGTTTGCGCAGGGCCCCCGCCACCGCGAGGTCTTCGCCGCCCTCGCCGGACCGGTGGGTGGTGCCTGATGGAACATAACGTCTCCCTGATCAGCACCCTGGCCGCCGGTTTCGGTCTGGCCCTCATCTTCGGCTTCATTGCCGAACGTCTGAAGCTCCCGGCGCTGGTCGGTTATCTGCTGGCGGGCATCGCCATCGGACCGGCCACCCCCGGCTATGTGGCGGATGTCGGCATCGCCTCGCAGCTCTCCGAGATCGGCGTCATGCTGCTGATGTTCGGCGTGGGGCTGCATTTCTCCCTCAAGGACCTGATGGCCGTCAAACGCATCGCCCTGCCCGGCGCGGTGGTGCAGATGACGGTGGCGACCCTGCTCGGCATGGGCCTGGCGATGAGCTGGGGCTGGTCCTTCGGCGGGGCTCTGGTGTTCGGCCTGTCCCTCTCTTGCGCCAGCACGGTGGTGCTGCTCAAGGCACTGGAAGCGCGGGGCGCGATCGACTCGGTGAATGGCCGCATCGCCATCGGCTGGCTGGTGGTGGAAGACCTGGCGACGGTGCTGATTCTGGTGCTGCTGCCGCCGCTGGCGCCGATGCTGAGCGGCGCGGCCGCCACCGAAACGGCCGGTCAGGCGCCGCTGTGGCAGACCCTGGCTGAAACGCTGGCCCAGATCGCCGCATTCGTGGCGCTGATGCTGGTGGTGGGCCGGCGCCTGTTGCCGTGGATGCTCTGGCAGGTGGCCCGTACCGGCTCCCGGGAACTCTTCACCCTGATGGTCATCGCGGTGGCGATCGGCATTGCTTACGGGGCCTCCGAGCTGTTCCACGTGTCCTTTGCGCTGGGCGCCTTCTTCGCCGGCATGGTGATGCGGGAATCGGAATACAGCCACCGGGCGGCGGAGGAATCGCTGCCGCTGCGAGATTCGTTCTCGGTGCTGTTCTTCGTGTCCGTCGGCATGCTGGTGGATCCGATGACGGTGGTGCAGCAACCCTGGCATGTGCTGGGCACGGTGCTGGTGATCATGCTGGGCAAGGCCCTGGCGGCCACGGCGCTGGTGCTGGTGTTCCGCTATCCGCTCAACACCGCCATGACGGTGTCGGCGAGCCTGGCGCAGATCGGTGAGTTCAGCTTCATCCTGGCGGGCCTGGGCCTGCAGCTGGGCCTCATGCCCAAGGACGGCATGAACCTGGTGCTGGCCGGCGCGATGATCTCGATCGCACTGAATCCGGTGATGTTCGCCGCGGTCGGCCCGGTGCAGCGATGGGTGCTGGCCCGCTCGGCGTTTGCCCGCAAGCTGGAGCAGCGGGACGACCCCTATGCCGAACTGCCGATGACCACCGAACGCGCTTTCCTCGAAGGCCAGGTGGTGCTGGTGGGCTATGGCCGGGTGGGACGCCGCATTGCGCAGGCGCTGGATGAGCGCCACATTCCCATCGTGGTGGCGGAACAGAACCGCGAGACGGTCGAGGCGCTGCGCAAGCAGGGTCGCGCCGCGGTGAGCGGGGATGCGAGCGACCCGATGGTGCTGATCCAGGCCCACATTGCCAATGCGGCCATGCTGGTGGTGGCCCTGCCCGACTCGATGAAGGCCCGCCAGATGGCGGAGATTGCGCGGCAGCTCAATCCCGGCATCGAGATCGTGCTGCGCACCCATGGCGAGGAAGAGTCCGCCCTGCTGCGCAAGGAGCAACTGGGCACGGTCTTTTATGGGGAAGAGGAACTGGCGCGCGGCATGAGCCGGCATGTGCTGCAGCGCTTCAATGCGCCGCTGGACGCTGCCGGGGACGGCGCGGCGGTGCCGGCAACGGGGCACTGAACGCCTGGGGCGGGGCGACCCCGCCCCCCACGCAGTTCAGCCCAGTGAGCCGCCCACTGCGATCGGCCGAGGCGTTCGAGGCCTACAGGCCCGCACAGGTCGGGCACCCTGGCTGCGGCGACCGGCCGTGTGCGTCGCTCACAGCGCCCGCACCATCTCCACGTGCTGGATGCCGGCGTCTTCAAACACCGGTCCGCGCCGCTGGAAAACGGCCCGCGTGTAGAAGCCTTCCGCGCTCAGCTGCGCCTGCCGCAGCACCTCGCGATAGCCATGCTCGCGGCCGGCCTGCATCAGTGCATCCAGCACCTGGCGGCCGACCCGGCTGCCGCGCATCGGCGACAGCACCGCCATGCGGCCGATCTTGGCCACCCCCGGCACATGCTCCAGCAGCCGACCGGTGGCCAGCGGACGGCCGAGCCGGTTGTAGGCGACGGCATGGGTGCAGCTCTCGTCGGCCGCGTCCCACTCCATCTCCGCAGGAATGCGCTGCTCTTCCACGAACACCGCCTGCCGGATGCGGTGCGCATCCGCACCAAGCGTTGCCCAGTCACCGACCTTGGCCACCGTCATCAGCTCATTGCGCTCAAAGCTCAGCAGCAGATCCCGCAGCGGCTGCGGCACCGGTTGCGGCTCCCGGCTGCTGGCTTCGGCAAACACATACACAATCTCGCCGTGCACCAGGCACTCGTCGCCCCGGAAGACGGCGCAGGCCATGGTGAGCGAGGTGGTGCCGACCCGCTCGGTCCGAACGCCGATATCCAGCAGTTCGTCATACAGCGCGGCGTCGAGGTATTCCACCGTCGACTTGCGCACGAACAGGTCGCCGCCCAGCGTCTGCATCGTCTGGGCATACGGCAGCGCCAGGGCGCGCCAGTAGCCGCCCACCGCCGTGTCGAAGTAGGTCAGGTAGTGGCCGTTGAAGACGATCTGCTGCGCATCGACTTCAGACCACCGCACTCGCAAACGCTCCATGAAGCGGAAGCGTGCGCGGGTGGGCACCGAGGCGGTGGACGAGGCTTGGGTCATGGCGAGGCGGTCTCTTGGAGGGTCACTGGCACGGGTTCAGGCAGGTGGAAAGCGCGCCGAAGCGCCTGCGCGCAGGCATCCAGAGCCACTTCGGCTTCCGGAATGCTGCGGCCCATCTTGATGAAATCATGGGTCACGCCACGATACAGCTCCAGCTGCACCTCATTGCCGTTGGCGCGCAACAGATCGGCATAGGCCACGCCTTCATCGATCAGCGGATCGGCCTCGGCCAGGATGAAGCATGCGGGGGCGAGGCCCTCATGGTCATCCGCATTCAGCGGCGCAAAGCGCCAGTCGTCGCGCTGGGCTTCCGGCAGATACTGATTGAAGAACCAGGCGATGGTGTCCGCTTCCAGCAGATGGCCCTGCGCGAACTTGCGGTGGCTGTCGGTGTCTGCATGGGCGGTGGCGCCGGGGGTGATGAGCAGTTGCAGCGCCAGTGGATGGCTCAGTTCGCTCTGGATGTCCCGGGCATGCAGCGCGGTCACGGCCGCCAGCGTGCCGCCGGCACTGTCACCGCCGACGGCGATACGCGCGGCGTCCAGGCCCAGCGACGGCGCCGCCTGCATCAGCCAGCGCAGCGCCGCCCAGCAGTCGTCCACCGCGGCGGGGAACGGGTGCTCGGGCGCGAGACGGTAATCGAGCGCCAGCACGGCAGCGCCACTGCGCAGCGCCAGTTGGCGGCACAGGCTGTCGTGGGTTTCCAGGTTGCCGATGACGAAGCCACCGCCGTGGAAGTACAGCAGCACCGGCAGGGTGCCCGCCTCGCGCGCGGTCGGCGCATACAGGCGCGCCGCCATCTCGCCGGCCGGGCCGGGAATGCGCAGGTTGTCGATGCGGGTCAGCGGGGCGCGCGGCAGATCGAGGATCTCCGCGCCCATCAGATAGGCAATGCGGGCCTGCTTGGGCGTGAGGCTGTGGAAAGCCGGGCGATTGGCGCGGTGGATGCGCTCCAGCACCGCGGCCATCCGCGGTGTCAACAAGGTGCTACTCAACGGGAACTCCAGGGCTTACTCTCGGTTTGGTTTCAGCCAACTTCAGGGGGCCCAAGCGGGCATGGGTGCATTGTCCCAGATCGCCTCGCGCCTGCCCCATCGCTGCGAACAGCCCTTCACCGTCATCGGAGACAAGACATGGCCCTGATCCAGTATCTGACGCATGTGCACATGGAGGTCGGCGCCCGCCGGCTGCTCGGCGCGGACTGCACCCGGGTGGGCATTCAGCGCCCGCTGGTGGTCACCGATGCCGGGGTGCGCGCCGCCGGGGTGCTGGACCTGGCGCTGGAACACGGACCGCAACCGGCACCGCCGGTGTTCGACCGGACCCCGCCGAATCCAACCGAAGCGGCCGTCCGCGAAGCTGCCGCCCTCTACCGCGAGCACCAGTGCGACGGACTGATCGCCATCGGCGGCGGCTCCAGCATCGACCTGGCCAAGGGGGTGGCGATTGCCGCCACCCATGAGGGTCCGCTGACCCGCTACGCCACCATCGAAGGCGGCGCCGGACAGATCACCGCCCGGTCTGCGCCGCTGATCGCGGTGCCCACCACCGCCGGCACCGGCTCGGAGGTGGCCCGCGGCGCCATCATCATCGTGGACGATGGCCGCAAGCTGGGTTTCCACAACTGGGAGCTGCTGCCCAAGTCCGCCATCTGCGATCCGGAATTGACCCGGCGGCTGCCGCCCGCCCTCACCGCCGCCACCGGCATGGATGCCATCGCCCATTGCATGGAGACCTTCATGTCCTCCGCCTTCAATCCGGCGGCGGACGGCATCGCGCTCGAAGGTTTGCGGCGGGGATGGCGTCAGGTGGAGCGCGCCACCCGCCATGGCGACGACATGGACGCCCGGCTGGACCTGATGGCCGCCAGCACCCTGGGCGCCCTGGCCTTCCAGAAAGGCCTGGGCTGCGTGCATTCGCTCAGCCATGCGCTGGGCGGGCTGATGCCGACCCTGCATCACGGCACGCTCAATGCGGTGTTCCTGCCTGCGGTGATCCGGTTCAATGCCGAGCATGACAGCCTGCGCCGCGAGGACAAGATCGCCCGCATGGCGCATGCCATGGGATTGCAGGAAGGGGCGACGGCCGATGAGCTGGCTTCCGCGGTGCAGGCCATGACGTCGCGACTCGGCCTGCCCACACGCCTGGCTGAAATGGGGGTGACGGCCGACCTGTATGACCGAGTGATCGCCCGCGCGGAGCGGGACCACTGCCACAAGACCAATCCGCGCGAGGCCAGTACCAGCGACTATCGCCGGATGCTCGAAGCGTCGATGTGATCCGGCCGCTGTGGAGCCGCAGCAGTAACGCCGCCGCAGTAGGGTCCCGCAGTAGGGCCGCCGCAGTAGCGCCGCAGCAATGACGCCGCCGCAGTGGTCGCGTCAGTGGCGCGGCGTGCGGTCCGGCGGATCCAGATACGGATTGCGCGCCGGCCGGATCGCCGGCACATCGGTGCCCGCCGCAAAATTGCCGGGCCGTGCGCTCAGCAGCACCGCCAGCAGGTCGGTGACCTTCAGCGGTTTGTAGAGCAATCGGCTGAAGCCGGCGGCGTCCGCCTTCTCCTGGGTGATCTCCGGTCCGCCGGCCGTCAGGCACACATACATGCAGTGGCGCCCCGCCTCCGCATCGATCACCTTGGCCTCGGACACCACCTCCAGGCCGTTCATGTCCGGCATGTCGAAATCCACAAACACCAGTTCCGGCTTGAACAGCTTGGCGAGCCGAAGTCCCACCCGGCCGCTGTAGGCCACGGCCGTGGCGCATCCATAGCAGCGAAACAGCTCGCTGAGGGTGCGGGCGCCTTCGGGGTCATCATCGATGAACAGAACCCGCAAGGCGGAGGGGGACACATCGGTCATTCGTAAAAGCTCCGGAAATCAAAGGCCACGGACGCTGTTTATGTCCGTTAGCCCACGCAATTGGCAATCAACGTGCCTGATACGTTGCCAAATCTGCAATTCCAGTATGCGGGAGACGCTGCCCCACGCCAGGGCCTCAGGGTCACAAAATGAAAAAAGGGCCGCGCCCTTGTGGAGCGCGGCCCGGTGGGTTCGGGCTGGATTCGGAGCGGAAGGCCCGAGACCATCTTCAACCGTGCTTGGCGTCGAAGAATTGCTCGTCTTCGGTCGACCCCTTGAGGGCGGCCGTCGAAGCCTGCGCTTCGATGGTGGTGGTGACCGCATCGAAGTAACCGGTGCCGACTTCGCGTTGGTGCTTCACTGCGGTGAAGCCCTTCTCCGCCGCGGCGAATTCGGCTTCCTGCAACTCCACGAAGGCGCTCATGTTGTTGCGGGCATAGCCATAAGCCAGGTTGAACATCGAGTAGTTCAGGCTGTGGAAGCCGGCCAGGGTGATGAACTGGAACTTGTAGCCCATCGCGCCCAGCTCACGCTGGAACTTGGCGATGGTGGCGTCGTCCAGGTTCTTCTTCCAGTTGAAGGACGGCGAGCAGTTGTACGCCAGCAGCTTGCCGGGGAACTTCGCGTGAATGGCTTCGGCGAAGGCCTTGGCAAAAGCGAGGTCCGGCTTGCCGGTTTCGCACCAGATCATGTCGGCATAGGGCGCATACGCCAGGCCGCGGCTGATGGCCTGCTCCAGGCCGTTGCGGGTGCGGAAGAAGCCTTCCACCGTGCGTTCGCCGGTGCAGAAGGGCTTGTCGTTGTCGTCCACATCGGTGGTGACGAGGTCACCGGCTTCCGCATCGGTGCGGGCCAGCAGCACGGTGGGCACGCCCATGGTGTCGGCCGCCAGACGGGCGGCGACCAGCTTGGCCACTGCCTCGCGGGTGGGCACCAGCACCTTGCCGCCCATGTGGCCGCACTTCTTGGCGGCAGCGAGCTGGTCTTCGAAGTGCACACCCGCGGCGCCCGCTTCGATCATCGCCTTCATCAGTTCAAACGCATTGAGCACGCCGCCGAAGCCGGCTTCCGCGTCGGCCACGATCGGGGCGAAGAAGTCGATGTCGCTCTTGCCTTCGCTCCACTGGATTTCATCCGCGCGCTTGAAGGTGCTGTTGATGCGGCGCACGACCTTGGGCACCGAGTCCACCGAATACAACGACTGGTCGGGATACATCTCGCCGTTGCTGTTGGCGTCCCCCGCCACCTGCCAGCCGGACAGGTAGATGGCCTTCAGGCCGGCCTTGACCTGCTGCATCGCCTGGTTGCCGGTCAGGGCGCCCAGGGCGTTGATGAACGGTTCGTTGTTGACCAGGTTCCAGAGCTTCTCGGCACCGCGCTTGGCCAGGGTGTGTTCGATCGGCAGCGAGCCGCGCAGACGGACCACGTCCGCGGCCGTGTAACCCCGCTGAATGCCCTTCCACCGGGGGTTCTCCGCCCATTCCTTTTCAAGGGCTGCAATCTGCTGGTCGCGGGTCATGGTACTCATGGAAATCTCCTGATCGTGAGAGTTGAAATCGGGCTGAAAACTGCACTGCCTTGGACTCAAGAGTAGGCGGGCCTCCGCTCCTTGTGGACCCTTATGTCTTATATAAGACTGAAAATCTTCTCCTTTCAAATCAATGACTTGCAGACTGCAAACCGTATTATGAAAAGCACTTCTTCATGATGAGAAATTTTGCGGCGGTGCAGCACGCCGGCTTTTTACATAACGGCGTCATCGTTTCAGCATGTGAAATCAGAGCGCTTGGAGGGTCTCGGGCGTCGCCGTTCAAGCGCACGGGTTTGCAGGTGCCACCCATGCTTTTATGCGAGTCCTGTCTGCGTTTCAGCAATAACGTGAGGCAGCCAAATCCCGCAACGCGGCCACTACGGCAATGCATGTCACGAGTTTCCTTGCCGGCATGTCGCCAGCACCTCTCCGGTCGGTGCGTCCCACCCGTGCAGTGTTTCGCGCGCCCTGCGCTCGGGACGACCGGTCAAACGGCATGTGGACCGGTGCGGCGGCGAAATCGCCGGCTTTCATTCTTTCTTTTGGAGAATTTCATGATCCCAGCACTCATTGGCGGCCTCGCCCAAAGCGTCATCCCGCAAGTCGCCGGCGGCGCCATTCAACAAATCGCGGGTGGCCTGACCGGCGGCCAGCCGGGCATCGGTGGCGGTCTGGCCTCCGGCCTGCTCGGTAATGTGATCGGTGGCCTGACCGGCCGTCCGTTCTGATTGGATGGCCGGCTGATCATCTGATCGGCTGATCACCTGATCGCCGGGTCGGCCCGGCGAGCGCCCGCCTGATGGGCTGCTCACAAGGCAGCATTGATCAGGCGGCAACGCGTGCACAACAGCGACCCGTCGCCAACAAAAAGGGCGCCGCTTCCCTCGGGAGGCGGCGCCCTTTTCCATTGGCGATCCAGGTGGGATCGCCGGAATCACTCCAGCTTCAGCTTCTGCGTTTCCACAACCTTCTTGTAGACGTCGAACTCCGCCTTGATCTGAGCCGAGAACTGCTCCGGCGTGTTGGCCACGATGATGGAGCCGGTTTCCTCGATGCGCTTTTTCACTTCCGGCATCTGCACCGTCTTGCTGACGGCGTCATGCACCTTGGTCACCACTTCCTTGGGCAGGTTCTTCGGTCCGTAGATGCCGTAGAAGGCCATGCGGTTCACCGGCTCCAGGCCCACTTCCTTGAAGGTGGGCACATTGGGCAGCACCGCCAGACGCTGCGGCGCGGCCACGGCGATGGCGATCAGGCGGCCGTCCTTGATGAAGGGCAATGCCGACGGAAGGTTGTCGAAGATCATCGGCACCTGACCGGCCACCGTGTCATTCAGGGCCGGACCCGCACCGCGGTAGGGAATGTGGGTGACAAACACACCGGCCAGGCTCTTGTAGAGCTCCATCTGCAGGTGGCCGATGCCGCCGGTGCCCGAGCTGGAATAGCTGTACTTGCCAGGATTCTTCTTCAGCTCGGCCACGAACCCCTTGTAATCCTTGGCCGGGAAGGACGGATGCACCGCAATCACATTGGGCGTAGCCGCAATGTTGATGATGGGGGTGAAATCTTCCAGCGGCTTGTAAGGCACCTTCGGATTGATGGCCGGATTGGCGGCGGTGGTGGACACGGTGGCCACGCCCAGCGAGTAACCGTCCGCCGCCGACTTGGCGGTCTCGTTGGCGCCGATGATGCCGCCGCCGCCCGCCTTGTTTTCCACGATCATCGTCTGACCCAGCGGGCCATTGATGTTCTGGGCCACCACGCGGGCAATGATGTCGGTCGTGCCGCCCGGCGCGAAGGGCACCACCAGCTTGACCGGCTTGTTGGGATAGGTCTGGGCCAGGGCCAGTGCGCTGCACAGGCTCAGGCCGCCCAGGAGCAGCCCGTGTTGGAACAACTTGCGACGGTTCATGGTCTCCTCATTGGGGAAGCAATTTCAATCCCGCAGCTTACGGAGTCGCACGCCCTCCTCGCGCTAGCGGAATTACGTATGGTCGCAAGTTTGACGAAGCGCCCATTCAATGTGTTCGGCCAGCAACGGCGAAGCCGTATGTTGGCCAGCACACAAAGCGGCGCGGATCGACGCACGCAGTTCCGCCTCCAGCGGCTGGCGCAGCGCGTTGCCCATTGCCACCGCCAGATTGCGTTGCCAGCGCGCATGGCCGATGCGGCGGATGGCCGAGCCTTCGGTCCGCTTGAGGAAGGTGGCTTCGTCCCAGGCCCACAGTTGCAGCAGCGACGCATGGCCCAGCGGCTCGCGCCAGTCGAAGTCGGGCAAGGCCTGACGCCGCGCAAACTTGTTCCACGGACAGACGAGCTGGCAATCGTCACAGCCATAGATGCGGTTGCCCATGGCGGGGCGCAGTTCTTCGGGAATCGGCCCGTCCTGCTCGATGGTCAGGTAGCTGATGCAGCGGCGGGCATCCAGCCGGTACGGGGCCACGATCGCCTGGGTCGGGCAGGCATCCAGACAGGCGCGGCACTGGCCGCAATGGGCGGTGACCGGCTCGCTGGGCGGCAGCGGCAGGTCCAGATAGATCTCCCCCAGAAAGAACATCGACCCGGCCTCCCGGTGCAGGGTCAGGGTGTGCTTGCCCCGCCAGCCGATGCCCGTGCGGCTGGCCAGTTCCACTTCCAGCACCGGCGCCGAGTCGGTGAACACCCGGTGCCCCAGCGGCCCGACCGCCGACTGGATGCGGTCGGCCAACTGCTGCAGACGCTGGCGCAGCACCTTGTGATAGTCCCGACCCCGGGCGTAGAGCGACACCTGCGCGCGAGCCGGATCGGCCAGGGCCGCATGCTCCTGCTGCTGCCAGTCGGCGTCCAGATGAGCCGGCAGATAGTCCATGCGTGCGGTCAGCACACACAGCGTGCCGGGCACCAGCTCCGCCGGCCGTGCGCGCTTCATGCCGTGGGCCTGCATGTAATGCATCTGGCCATGAAAGCCGGCATCGAGCCACGCTTGCAGGCCCGCTTCCGCATCGGTGAGATCGACGTGAGCCACGCCAATCTGTGAGAATCCGAGCTCAAGCGCCCAGGTGCGGATCTGACCCGTCAACGCATGCAGCGTGTCGGGCGTTCGGTCGGGAGCGTTCAGCAAGGATTCCATAGGTTTTGAGCATTTTAGAAACCCGCCAATTTCGTTGGCCTGATGAGGCCGCCTGCGAGCGTTTTGCGCAGGCGCTAGCCCGGTGTCCGCAAGTCTCGGACCTCAGCATCGAACTCGAGGGCGGCCTCGGGGCCGGCAAGACCAGCCTGGTGCGGCATCTGCTGCGCGCCCTGGGCGTGACCGGTCGCATCAAGAGCCCCAGTTATGCGGTGGTGGAGGACTATCAGCCCCCCGCCCTGAACGGCCTGCCCGCCCATCATTTCGACTTCTACCGCTTCAACGACCCGCGCGAGTGGGAAGACGCCGGCTTTCGCGACGTCTTCGCCGCTCCAGGCCTGAAGCTGAGCGAATGGCCGCAGAAAGCCGCCGGCATGCTGCCACCGCCCGATCTTCACCTGACCCTGGACGTGGCGGACGATGACCGCCGCGATGTCCTCGCCCAGGCCCACACGCCTCGCGGCGTAGCCCTGCTGGCAGACCTGACCCAACACCTCGACCAAGCATGACTGGAGATTCCCGGACCTCGGCCCCGCGCCGCCGCGCCCTTCGACAGATGGGTGCGCTGGTGCTCAGTGTGCCGGTGTGGCCGGCCGCCCTGCCCTCGGTGGCTCAGGCGGCGGGCTCGTCGGCGTCCATCATCGCGGTGCGGGTCTGGCCGGCGGAGGAGTACACCCGGGTCACGCTGGAATCCGACCGCGCCCTGGCAGCCAAGAGTTTCCTGGCCAACCATCCCGACCGGCTGGTGATTGACATCGACGGCCTGGAGCTCAGCCCCGACCTGCGGGAGCTGCTGGGCAAGGTCCGGCCGGACGACCCCTACATCGCGGCGGTCCGTGTCGGCCAGAACCAGCCGCGGGTGGTGCGTATCGTCTTCGACCTGAAGCAGCCGATTGCGCCGCAGGTGTTCACCATCGAGCCGGTGGCGGCCTACAAGAACCGGCTGGTGCTGGATCTTTATCCGGCGCAGGAGCGGGACCCGCTGCTGGACCTGGTCCGCGAAAAGGAAGCGGCGGAACAGGCCGCGGCGCAGTCGGTGCAGGATGCGCTGGGGGAGTTGATCGACAAGATCGGTCGCCCGCAGTCGGCCGCCTCGGAGGCGGAACGTGCGGTGGCGCAGACCCGCCCCCCGGCCCGCCCGGC
>CBIHOT010000064.1:0-22191 GCA_966211495.1 uncultured Roseateles sp.
CGACGCCGGCCGCCGCGCTCGACACCGTCTGGCAACCGCGCGCCGACGGCGTCGTGGGGGTGGGGGGGGGGGGGGGGGGGGGGTTGGGGCTGCCGCTGAAGCTGCTGCTGGAGATGGCGCCGCCGCGCAAAGTGGATCAGGCCCGGGTGGCGGAACTCGAGTGGCCGCTGGCGCTGCAGACCTGCTGGCGATGGTCAATGACCGCTGGGCGAATCAGGACGCCCGTTCGGCCACCGTGTTCGCCAGCACCCTGCCCCCGGCCATCGGACGGACCTTGCTGACCGAATCGCTCAATCGCTGGCTGGCGCTGGATGGCCCGGCTGCGCGGACGTGGATCCGGTCACAAGGGGCGAATCCGGCCCTGGATGCCTCGATCGTCCAGCATGCGACGCAGGACGAGCTGGCCCGACAGTCGCCGCAGGAGGCGGTGGATCTGGTGCATCGCATCGCTGATCCGTCGCTGCGCCAGCAAGCCCAGTGGGCGCTGGCAAGGACATTCCGGGACATTGATCCCACGCAGGAGGCGTGGCAGGCACAGGCGCTGGCGGGTGGTGCCGCACTGCCCGCCGAAGACACTGAAGGGCAGACGCCAGCCTCAGCACCACCATGAGGCGACAGTGAGCAGTGAGGCCAACCGCGCCAGCGATGGCGCTGGGCCCGCTCAGCAGTGAGGCCAGCCACGCCGGCGACGGCGCTAGGCCAGCTGAAAGATGCCGAGGTCAGCGGCCGATTTCAGCTGAAAAGTCGCCGTGCGACCGGCGTTCCGGCCGCCAGATCGCGCGCGGCCAGCGCCTTGTAAAGCGTGTCCAGTTCCTGCCCGATCGCCTGGAACGCATGCAGATTGAGCACTTGCCCGCGGTCGTCGCAGATCTCCGCTTCGAAGTCCCGCGCCAGATGCCGCGCCGATTCCTGCCAAATGGCAAACGGCTCCTGCGCTTCCGGTGTCTGCAGCACATCCAGCGCCAGCGTCAGCTCCCGCAGGGACGAGGTCTGCGGATCATCCGCCAGCGCCGCCTGCGCATCGAACTGCAGGGCCAGCACCGGCGGTGCGCCGTCATCGGGCGACGGCATCACCAGCCGCCCCGGGATCGACCCAGGCACGAAGCCATGGCGCAGCGCGCCCTGCTGCACGAAGCCCAGCGTCCACGCCGCGCCCTTGGCACGCAGCCGGATGGCCAGTTGCGCATCGTGGCTGGCCGCGAACTGGTCCAGCTCGCGCGCCCGGGCCACCACGTCCAGCATGTCCGGGAATTCCACCATCGCGCCCAGGCCGTCCGCAAAGCCCTGCACCTTCTGGATGAACTCCGAATATTCGATCTCGTTCAGCGCACCACTCCGGTTGGCCATCTGCAGGCCCGCCTGGAACTCGGAATACCGCTGACCCGGTTGCGGCAGCTCCCAATCGCCGGTGGCCGCATTCAGCCCCTCGATCTGGAACGGCTTGGTCCCCGCCCGGCGGCTGCCCGGCAGGTGGGACAGGGCCATCTCGCCGCTGACCGGCGCTTCGGGCGTCACCGTCGCCAGAGCGTCGATCAGCGCATCGATGCGGGTGGAGGTCTTGCGCACCCGGGCCACGGCGGGCACCGTCTCATCGAGGGTACGCAGGTCGGGCAGCGGATCGGCGGGCGTGCCATCCTCCGCCGCTGCGCCCCCGGCACCGCCGAGGCTCGGCTCATGCCGGTCCGATGATGCGGCCTTGGACACGCCCTTGGGGGCGGCACGTTTGGGGCCGGCGCGCCGAGCGCTCCACCAGCCCTGGGCAAGCACGCCCCCCAGCACCACGCCGCCCAGGGCGGCCAGCATGGCGGTAAGGCTCCAGTCGGTCGTCATGGCGTCATTGTCTCCGTCTCCCGGGGCGCTGCCGGCGATCCCTCGCCCTGTCGCTGCGGCGCGCCGCCTGGGACATGATGGTCTGTCAAGGCTTATTGCTCCGCCATGGCCAAGGCGGACTCCATGTCCACCGCCACGATCCGGGACACCCCTTGCTCCTGCATCGTCACCCCGATCAATTGCTTGGCCATTTCCATGGCGATCTTGTTGTGGGAGATGAAGAGGAACTGCGTCACCTTGCTCATTTCCGCCACCAGCCGGGCATAACGCTCGGTGTTGGCATCGTCCAGCGGTGCGTCCACCTCGTCCAGCAGGCAGAACGGCGCAGGATTCAGTTGGAAGATGGCAAACACCAGCGCAATCGCGGTCAGCGCCTTCTCGCCGCCGGAGAGCAGATGGATGGTGCTGTTCTTCTTGCCGGGCGGCTGGGCCATGACCTGCACGCCGGCATCCAGGATTTCGTCGCCGGTCATGACCAGCTTGGCCTGTCCGCCGCCGAAGAGGCTGGGGAACATCCGCCCGAAATGCTCGTTGACCTGCTGGAAAGTGGTGCCCAGCAGGTCGCGGGTTTCGAGGTCGATCTTGTGGATGGCGTCTTCCAGCGTCGTGATGGCGGAGGTCAGGTCGGCATATTGCGCGTCGAGGAAGGTCTTGCGCTCTCGCGCTGCGCCCAGCTCATCCAGCGCGGCCAGGTTGACCGCCCCCAGCGCCGCAATCTCGCGGTTGATGCGGTCGATTTCGCCCTGCAGGCCGTAGAGCTTGACGCCGCCGTCCTCGATCGTCTTGGCCAGTGCTTCCAGGTCCACATTCGCCGCGACCAGCTGTTCCATGAACTGCTGCCCGCCCAGCGCCGCGGCCTGTTCGTCCAGTTGCAGCCGGGTGATGCGCTCACGCATCGGCTCCAGCGCCCGTTCAATGCCCAGGCGCTGTTCTTCGCCGCGCTTGAGGCGCAGGCTCAGGTCGTCGTAGGCGGCGCGCACGGTGGCCAGCGCCGCTTCGCGCTCCACCTTCAGCGCCAGCGCATCCTGCAGGCCGGCCTGGGCGGCCGCGTCGTCGAGCTCTTCGCGCTCGCGGCCCATGTTCTGGATGGTCTGCTCATTGACCTGCACCTGCTGGCGCGAGGTCTCGATGCTGCGCTGCAGTTCACCGCGCTTGGCCGCCAGCGCCCGGGCGCTGAACACTGCCTCCTGGGCCCGGCGCTCCAGCACCCGCTGCTGCTCCCGGGCTTCGGTGAGCTTGCGTTCGGCCTGAATGACGGCTTCGTCCAGCTCGGCATGACGCTCCTGCGTCGTCGCCAGTTGCAGGTCCAGTTCCTCGAAGCGGGCCTCGCCTTCCATGCGGCGCTCCATCAGGCCTTCCTGCTGGGCGTCGATGTCGGCCAGCTCTTCGTCGAGCTGGGTGCGGCGGGACATCGCCGCTTCGGTCTGCTGCGTCAGGCGCAGCAACTCGACCTGCAGCTGATGGGCGCGGGACTGGGTGTCGGTGGCTTCGCGACGCAGCACCGCCAGGCGCTGGGCCGCATCGGTGTAGGCCGCTTCGGCGCGGATGGCCTGGGCGCGGGCTTCGTCGCTGATCAGCGTCTGGGCGCGCTGCTCCAGAGCCAGCTGCTCGATCTCCTGTGCGCGGGCCAGCAGGCCGGCGGTTTCGCTGTCGGCGGCATAGAAGCTGACCGCGAACTGGCTGACCGCATGGCCTTCCCGGGTCATGATGACCTCGCCATGGCTCAACTTGGGCCGGTCCGCCAGCGCCTGGGCGATCGATTCTGCGGTGTAGATGCCTTCCAGCCAGTCGTTCATCAGGGCGCGCAGCCCTGGCGATTCGAGCTTGAGCAGGTCGGTCAGCGGCGACAGCGCCCGGTGGGAATTGCTGATCTCGCCTTGCGGCGCCGCATAAAACGCCAGACGGGCCGGGGGCGGGTCTTGCACAAAGGCCTGCACCGTCTCCAGGCGGCCGACGGACAAGGCGCCCATGCGCTCGCGCAGCGCCGCTTCCAGGGCGTTTTCCCAGCCCTGCGTGATGTGCAGCTGGGTCCACAGGCCTTGCAGGTCCTGCAGGCCGTGACGCGCCAGCCAGGGCTTGAGCTTGCCTTCGGTCTGCACCTTCTCCTGCAGCGCGCGCAGGGCGGCCAGCCGGGCGGCGATGTCGGTCAGGCGCGCGGCCTGGGCCTGCGCCTCCTGCTGGGCGGACTGGCGCTGCTCGTCGGCCTGCGGCACGGCTTCGGCCAGTTCGGACAGGCTGGCGTCGGCAATGGCCTGCTGCTCATCGGCGGCAGCGCTCAGGCGCCGGACTTCGTCCAGCTTCTCATGCTGCGGCGCGGCCAGACCCTGGCGTTCCTGCGCCAACCGGTCGCGGCGACCGCGCAGACCGCGCAGCTGCTCATCAACGCTGCGGCTTTCCGCGGCCAGCACCTGGATCTGCTGCTGCACCTGGGCGACCTGACCGCGCTGCTCGTTGGCGCGGGTCTGCGCGGCGCGCAACTGGTCTTCGACCTCGGGCAGCTTCATCGCCTGGTCTTCGGCCTGGGCCGCCAGGATCTCACTCTGCTCTTCCGCCTGGGCGATCTGCCCGGCCACCTCATCCAGCTCGGCTTGCGCCTGCTCGGCGCGTTCCTGCCACTGCTGGTTCTGCGTCTGCAGTTCCACCAGCCGCTGCTCCAGCCGCTGGCGGCCTTCCACCACATAGCGGATGCGTTCTTCCAGCCGGCTCACTTCCAGCTGGGCTTCGGCCATGCGGCCTTGCGCTGCATGCAGGTCGTCGCCCGAGGCATAGTGGGCCTGACGGATGGTTTCCAGCTCGGCCTCGAGGTGGCGCAGCTCGGCCATGCGGGCTTCGAGCGCATTCACCGCCTCGGCATGTTCGGTCTTGACGCGGGTGGCTTCGCCGGAGGCATCCCGATGCTTCAGGAACCACAGCTGATGCAGCTTCAGGGTGCCCTGATCCTGCAGGGAGCGGTAGCTGGCAGCGATCTCGGCCTGGCGCTCCAGCTTTTCGAGGTTGCTGTTGAGCTCACGGAGGATGTCCTCCACCCGGGTCATGTTCTCGCGGGTGTCCTTGAGGCGGTTCTCCGTCTCCCGGCGACGTTCCTTGTATTTGGAGACCCCGGCGGCCTCCTCCAGGAACATGCGCAGCTCTTCCGGCTTGGACTCGATGATCCGGCTGATGGTGCCCTGACCGATGATGGCGTAAGCCCGCGGGCCCAGGCCCGTGCCAAGGAACACGTCCTGCACGTCCCGCCGACGCACCGGCTGGTTGTTGATGAAGTAGCTGCTGGTGCCGTCACGGGTCAGCACCCGCTTGACCGCGATTTCGGAGAACTGGTTCCACTGGCCGCCGGCCCGGGCGCTGGCATTGTCAAACACCAGCTCCACGCTGGATCGGCTGGCCGGCTTGCGGTTGCCCGAACCGTTGAAGATCACATCCTGCATGGATTCCCCACGCAGTTCGCTGGCCTTGCTTTCGCCCAGCACCCAGCGGACGGCATCCATGATGTTGGACTTGCCGCAACCGTTGGGTCCGACGACACCCACCAGTTGCCCGGGCAACTGGAAGTTGGTCGGGTCGGCGAAGGACTTGAAGCCCGAGAGCTTGATCGAGTTCAGTCGCATCGGGGTTGGAGAGCTGCCTAAGCCTTTGATTTGATTGTGGAAACGCCCCTTGACGGGGCGCTTGTTTCGCGCCGGATGATACCATCGCCCCCTGTCACCACCGGCCACGCCTGTGGGCCGCATTTTTCTCCGAACAAGATCCCGAACCCACCATGGCCAAGACTGCTTCCGCCAAGACTTCCGCGCCCGTTGCCAAGACTGGCGCCAAGAACACCGACAAGACCCCTGCCAAGCGCGCCTCCGGCAAGCCGGCTGCCCAGCCCAAGATGCGCGAAATGCCGCCCAACCCGCCGAGCGCGCCGAGCAAGGAGATCCACGTCTTCCCCAACCCGGCACCGGAGCGCGACTATGTCATCCAGTTCCAGGTGCCCGAGTTCACCTGCCATTGCCCGCTGACCGGCCAGCCCGACTTCGCGCACTTCACCATCGACATGATTGCCGATGAATATTGCGTTGAGCTCAAGAGCCTGAAGATGTATTTTTGGAGCTACCGCAACGAAGGCGCGTTCCATGAGAAGGTGACCAACACCATCCTGGACGACATCGTGAAGGTGACGAATCCGCGCTATATCCGCATCACCGCCAAGTGGTATGTGCGGGGCGGCATCTACACCAATGTGGTGGCGGAACACCGCAAGAAGGGCTGGAAGCCGCTGCCGGCGGTGGACATCCCGTCGCACAGCTTCGAATCCGGGCTGCTGCGCTGATCGGCGGGAGGGGACGGGCCGATGGCGCTGCGCTTTGATCCCCGCCACACCGACGTGGCGGTGGCGCTGCGGCGCAGTCGCATCGACGGTTATGGCGTGTTTGCCCAGCAACCGATCCCCGCGGGACAGCGGCTGGGTCAGTTGACCGGGGAGTCGATCACCGTGGCGGAGGCGCGGCGTCGCGCCCAGGGCGGAGGACGGCTGATGCTGGTGGAACTTTCACCGGCGCGCGCCATCGACGCCAGTCGCTCGCAGGACGCCCTGCGCTTCACCAACCACAGTTGCGAGCCCAATGCCCGCATCCAGGTGGAGGATGGTGAAGTGCAGTTTCTGGCGCTGCGGGACATTGCCGACGGCGAAGAGCTCACCGTCGATTACGGCCTGACCCATCACGAAGGACGGCTGCCCTGCCAGTGCGGCGCGCCGGGGTGTCGGCACTGGCTCTGATCAATACGGCCAGGCCGGCTGACCCGCCTCCACATCCAGCCACTGGCCGGTGGTCAGCTGGTTGTGCTTGCCTGACGGCAGCGCATAGAAGCTGCGGGACGCCATCGGCAGGTTGAGGTCAGCCACCGAGCCCAGCGCGGTGTCACTCAGCGGCAAGCCATACATCCAGAACACCTTGCGCAGATCCTGCCCGATGATGCGGGAGCTCAGCACATACAGCAGCTCATGGTTGGTGATGGTGTTGCTGGTGTAGCGCCCCATGCCGTAGCTGGCTGCCGTCGCCGTGGTGAACGACTTGGCCACCAGCCGGTCGCCCTTGGTCAGCAGGCCAAAGAAGTCCATCGTGCTGTCCAGCGTCGGCTGGTTCAGGCCGCTGCGGGTCTTGCTGAACAGGAAGGCCAGCTGGAAGTGCACCGCGCGCATGATGTCCTGCGAGCTGTCGTTCCAGATGCGGCGTGTCTGGTCGGCCACCAGCGCGTCTCCACTCAGGCCAGAGGCCCGGTTGGCCTTGATGGCGGCATACAGGCCGGCATGGTCCAGCGGATGACCGCTGCTGATCTCCAGGCCAAGCATGGCGTAAGCCCGCAGCGCGGTGGCACTGGCCAGGATGTTGTTGTCGCACTCGGTGCTGCATCCGGTGGTGCCGTCCGGCACGATGCGCATGACGCGCTGCACCGTGTTGTGGCCCAGCTCATGGGCATAACCCCACCCCAGGCCGATGCCGGCATAGCCGTCGATCGGATTGCCCGAGCAGAGATAGCCGCAGGTGGCGATCCAGCCCACGAAATGCTGCACCGACGGCGTCTCATGCAGGGGGCCGGTGCAGGTCCAGCCAAAGGTGCCGCACAGGCTGCTCACCTTGGCACTCATCCCGGCATCGTTGTAGCCGTTGGCCAGATGGTTGCTCATGAACAGGCCATCCTTGATGTGCGTGTTCGCATAGACCGACGGCGACAGCGTGCCGATGGTGCTCTTGGCATAGGCCATGATCTGCTGGATCTCGCCGCCCACCACCTTGGTCGTCTGCCAGCCGTAGGTGCCGGCGTTGAGGGCGGCGACCGCATCGGCAATGTCGCTCTCGCTCATGGCGGTGGTGTAGTCGAAGTGGGCATAACGGATCACCCCCTTGATGCGCAGGGTGACCACGCTGCCGGCCGTCGCGCCGCTGTAGCTGAGCATCAGCGGGCCGCCATTGGGCGACACGAAGGCGGTCGCGCCGGTGGTGTTCAGCGGAATGTTGAAGGAATGCGGACGCAGCGGGCGGGCGTAGGTATCGCCTTCCTCGGTCAGCGGATTGCCCCAGGTGCGCAGCAGGCTGGTCTGCAGACCCAGCGTGGCACCGGCCGCATCCACCACCTCCACCTGCACCCCCCGGGCCGGCAGCGCGCCGCGACCGATCAGCGTCGTGCCGCCGGACTGCGGCAGGGTGATGCGCAGTTCTTCCGCCGTGGTGCTGGGGGTCAGCGTCTGGGCGCTCGCGGGCATGTAATCGCCCTGCCCGGCCGTGGCGGCCTTGGCGCTGCTGCGCGCGAACCACTGAAAGGCGTCGGCCGCATAGGTGCGCAGGAAGGCGGCCGCATTGCTGCGGCTGACCTTGCCGTAGGTCAGGCCCGGACGCTGCTGATCCGCCCACAGCACCAGCAGGCGATGCAGCAGGAAACGGGGGTCGTCATTGAAGATGGCCTGGCCGGTGCTCTGCAGATTGCCGAGCTCGGCCAGCAGGTCCCTGAACGGCGTCAATGAGGACACATCCGTCTTGAGGTCGACGGCCGGTGCGCTGGCCTGCAGCAGCTTCAGCGACGCCGGCAGTTCACTCAGCGTGGTCTTGGCGCCCAGGACATCCGCCACAGTGCGGGTGCCGGAGACCGACACCCCTGCCGCGGGCGCAAAGTAGTTGCCCGGATAGCCGCCCATCTTCATGCCCAGGCCCGCCAGCACCTGCGAGCCGCCGGCCGACTGCACCCAGTTCGGATGCATGTAGATCACCGCCTTGCCGCCCGCGAGGTAGCTGCGGATCAGCGCCGTCAAACCACCGGATGCCGGCACGCTGCCGCCCATGACGATCAGGTCCGCGCCGGTCCAGCAGGTGTTGGCCGGATCGGCCACGGCGCAGTCCAGGGCTTCGGCGGTGCTGCCGGCACGGGTCAGGAAGCTCTTGACGGTGCTGGCGCTGTAGCCCGCGGTGGCGATCTTGAGCGTCGCCGGCAGGGTGCCGGTGCCGCTGCCGGTCATCAGCCAGCGCATCTGGCGCAGGAACAGCGGGTAGTGCTGCTGCTCCTTGCTGGTGGCGGACATCCACTGCAGCACGTCCGCGCCATAGGCCAGGCCGCGGCCCTTGCCGTCCACCACCACGGCGGCCAGCGGCGTGCCGTTGTCCGACTTGATGCTGGACACCGCCGTCGTTGAGCTCAGCGGCAGGATGCTGACGCTGTTGGTGCCGATGTTCAGCGACAGGTCCAGCGGCGTGCCGGTGTCCCCATACAGGGCCGACAGCACCGCGGATTCGGATTGCCGGCGGCTGGTGGCCTCGGCAATGGCCCGCTCCAGCAGCGTGGCGGTGTCGGGATCGGTGAGGCCGGTGGGGTCGCCGGAGCCGAGCGCGGCAGCGATGCGCACGTCGCCCGGATTGGAGGTGCCCGTGCCCGGGCCGCCGCCGCCATCCGGTCCGGTGCCGCCTGACGTGCCGCCCCCGCTGCCGGATCCGCCGCCGCAGCCGACCAGGATCATCACCAGCGCCGCGATCAGCAGTCGGGCTTTCATGGCGGTGAAGGGAAGCGCGGACAGCGTTCGCTGTCGCATCAGCAGTGCGTGGGTGCCCAGGGGGTGTCTCGTCGGTGTCATGGCGCTGGGCCCGGCGCGTCAGGCGCGGGCTGGCTTTGTAGGAATGGACGGGACTGTGGGCGATGGGCGTTTCATCGTCGTTTCATGGCCGTTTCATACGCCTGACGGTCGCGCCGAGACTGTCCGCCCAGGCCAGTGGCGGACGCCCGCACCGCGCGGGCAACCCATGGTTGCCGATTCAAGTAAGCCGGGAGGCTCAGGGGCCGCCCGGAACCGCCCGGTGCGGGGCTTCGGCCCACTATGATTCGACGATCACTGACACCCCAGCAGCTATGTCGACCACCACCCCGGTCAACCCCCGCCTGGCGCTCCTGAACCCCTACCCGTTCGAACGCCTGCGCGCGCTGACGCAAGACATCGTCCCCCATCCGTCTCTGGCCCATATCTCGCTGGGTCTGGGCGAGCCTCGCCATCCGGCCCCCAAGCTGGTGGAAGAGGCCCTGATGGCCAACCTCAAGGGTCTGTCCAACTATCCCAGCACGCTGGGCACGCCAGCGCTGCGGGAATCCATCGCCGGATGGATCCAGCGTCGGTACGGCCTGACGGTCGACGCGGCCACCCAGATCCTGCCGGTGATCGGCTCGCGGGAAGCGCTGTTCTCGCTGGCCCAGGTCGTCATCGACCCGACCCGGCCGGGCGCGACGGTCGTCTGCCCGAACCCGTTCTATCAGATCTACGAAGGCGCGGCCTTGCTGGCCGGCGCCACGCCCGCCTTCGCCAACTCCGACCCGGCCCGCAATTTCGCGGCGGACTGGTCGCAGATCGACGAGGCCACCTGGGCGCGCACGCAACTGCTGTATGTCTGCTCGCCAGGCAATCCGACCGGTGCGGTGATGCCGCTGTCCGAGTGGAAAACGCTGTTCGAGCTGAGTGACCGCCACGGCTTTGTCATCGCCTCGGACGAGTGTTATTCGGAGATCTATTTCCGCGAAGGCCCCGACGCAGCGCCCCTGTCCGGCCTGCAGGCCGCGGTGCAACTGGGACGTCCGGACTTCCGCAACCTGATTGCGCTGAGCAGCCTGTCCAAGCGCTCCAATGTGCCGGGCATGCGCTCCGGCTTTGTGGCGGGCGATGCCGCCTGGATCAAGCGATTCCTGCTCTACCGCACCTACCACGGCAGTGCGATGAGCCCGATGGTGCAGGCGGCCAGCGTTGCCGCGTGGAATGACGAAGCCCATGTGGTGGAGAACCGCGCGCAATACCGGGCCAAGTTTGCTGCGGTGACGCCGCTGCTGGCCGAGGTGCTGGACGTGGCCCTGCCCGACGCCGGTTTCTACCTGTGGGTGGGCGTGCCGGACGGCGACGACATTGGCTTCGCCCGGGGACTGCTGGCTCAATACAATGTCGGCGTGCTGCCCGGCAGCCTGCTGGCGCGTGAGGCCCACGGCATCAATCCGGGCGCCGGCCGGGTGCGGCTGGCACTGGTGGCCGAGCAGGCGGAATGCCTGGAAGCGGCGCAGCGTATCGTGGCCTACACCCGCAGCCGGTTTCCGCAGGCGCGGGGGCCTGGCGCGCGCTGACGCCGTCAGACGGCCCCTTTTGCTGCCCTTTTTGCTGCCCCTGTTTCCGGCCCCCTTCTTCAGACATTCAAGCGGCGCGCGCGTGTGCAGCGCCGCCCTCCCCCAACACTTCCAACACGTCACCGAGACACCGCCATGACCCAAGACCTGCAATCCATCATCGACCTGGCCTGGGAAGGTCGCGCCAACCTGAACCCCTCCAATTCGCCGGACGTGCGCAAGGCCGTGGACGAAGTGCTCGCCGCGCTGGACGCCGGTCAGCTGCGAGTGGCGGAACGCAAGGCCGTGGGCGACTGGACGGTGCATCAGTGGGTGAAGAAGGCGGTGCTGCTGTCCTTCCGTCTGAATGACAACCGTCAGATGGGCGCGGGCGACATGACCTTCTTCGACAAGGTGCCCACCAAGTTTGGCGGCATGAGCGACGAGCAGCTGCGCGCCACCGGCGTGCGGGTGGTGCCGCCGGCGGTGGCCCGCCGCGGCAGCTACATGGCCCGCAATGTGATCCTGATGCCGTCGTATGTGAACATCGGCGCGTATGTGGACGAAGGCACGATGGTGGACACCTGGGCGACGGTCGGTTCCTGCGCGCAGATTGGCAAGAATGTGCATCTGAGCGGCGGGGTGGGCATCGGGGGCGTGCTGGAGCCGCTGCAGGCCAACCCGACCATCATTGAAGACAACTGCTTCATCGGTGCCCGTTCGGAGATCGTGGAAGGGGTGATCGTCGAGGAGAACTCGGTGATTTCGATGGGCGTGTACATCGGACAGAGCACGCCGATCTATGACCGGGAGACGGACACGGTGACGTATGGCCGGGTGCCGGCCGGGTCGGTGGTGATCAGCGGCTCGCTGCCGAAGAATGATGGCAAGTACAGCCTGTATGCCGCCATCATCGTCAAGAAGGTGGATGCCGGGACCCGCGCCAAGACCTCCATCAACGACCTTCTCCGGGCATGATCTAGCCCCCCCCTACGCGCTTCGCGCGCCCCCCGAGGGGGCAAGGCGGGGCCCGGCAGAGCCGGATCTCCCAGCCTTCGCTGGGGGCGGGCGACAGGGCGACTGGCTCATCTTTCCCGGGTGAGCGGTCGCCCTTTGTCGTTCTTGGGGTGCGGGGGTGGTGGCGTTTTCCCTGGGTGCGCGGGGGCGCGAGGCGGGAGCGCGGCGTCAGAAATTACCTTGTTTTTCAAATGGGACCGCAGGGGGCCAGTGATACAAATTCGATAATGCTCGATTCAGGCCAACGGCCACGGGAAGGGACACATGAGCACTGGAAATATGGAGCGGATCCTCCGCTTGATGGCCGAAAAAGGCGCGTCTGATACCTATCTGTCGGCCAATATGCCGGTGTTGATCAAGATCAATGGGCAGATGGTGCAGGTGTCCGACCAGCTGCTCACCCCCACCCAGCCCAAACAACTCATCGCCGAGGTGATCGATCCGCAGCACCTCGCCGAACTGGATCAGACCGGCGAGCTGAACCTCGCAGTGTCCATCCCCAAGGTCGGCAGCTTCCGGCTGTCCGGCTTTCGCCAGCGCGGCTCCATCGCCGCCGTGTTCCGCCACATCCCCCACGTCATCCCCACCCTGGACAGCCTCGGCCTGCCCAGCATCCTGGGCAAACTTGTCACCGAAAAGCGCGGTCTTATCCTGATGGTCGGCGCCACCGGCACCGGCAAGAGCACCACGCTCGCCTCCATGCTGGAACACCGCAACCAGACCATGACCGGCCACATCCTCACCATCGAGGATCCGGTCGAATACCTCTTCGCCAACAAGCGCTCACTGGTCAACCAGCGCGAAGTCGGCCGCGATACCGCCACCCTGCAAGTGGCCCTCAAAAACGCCCTGCGTCAGGCCCCCGATTGCATCCTGATCGGCGAAATCCGCGACCGCGACACCATGACTGCGGCCATCTCCTACGCCCTGTCCGGCCACCTGGTGCTCGCCACCCTGCACGGCAACAACAGCTATCACGCCCTGAACCGGATCATGTCCTTCTACACGCCGGAGTCCCGCCCGGCGATGCTGAACGACCTGGGCGCCGGCCTCAAGGCCGTCGTCTCCCAGCGCCTGCTCCGCTCCACCCAGGGCGGCCGCGTGCCCGCCATCGAAATCCTGCTCAACACCAAGCTCATCTCCGAGCTGATCGAGCAAGGCGACTTCGCCGGCGTCAAGGAAGCGATGGAAAAATCCATCGCCGAAGGCTCGCAAAGCTTCGAGGAACACTTCGCCCAACTGATCAACACCGGCGTGATCACCCGCGAAGAAGGCCTGGCCTTCGCCGACTCGCCGACCAACCTGCTCTGGCGTCTGCAAAACGACATGACCGGCGGCAAGCCGCAAGCCGGCAACAAGAAGGAAGAACCCGCCGCGGACGAGGCCAGCTTCACCTCCATCACGCTGGACGTGCAGCCGGGCTGACACCGGACTGGGGGCGCGTGAAGGCGCGAGTCAGCCGCAGCGATTCCGGCAGCGCCAACCTGGGCGACAATCGGGAGGTGACCGTCCCTCCCGCCATGCCTTCCTCCCTGCCAGCAACTGAGCTCGGGTCCATTCCCGGCACCGCGCCCGTTTCCACGACCGGTGCCGTGTCCACGCCCTCTTCCTCGCTCGCGCCGATCCACGGCGACGAGGTGGAAAGCCGCACGCTCGCACTGCTGGAACAGCTGATTGCCCGTCCGTCCGTCACGCCGCAAGACGCGGGCTGCCTGGACCTGATCGGCGAGCGGCTGCAGGCCCTGGGCTTCCGTCTCGAACGCATGGACAGCGGCCCCGCTGACTTCCGCGTCGCGAATCTCTGGGCGGTGAAGGACGGCCGCGCTGGCAGCGGCCCCCGACTGGTGTTCGCCGGTCACACCGACGTCGTCCCCACGGGCGAGCTGGCCCGCTGGACCAGCGACCCCTTCGTGCCCACCGTGCGCAACGGCCATCTGTACGGCCGCGGCGCCGCCGACATGAAAACCTCGCTGGCCGCCATGGTGGTGGCCGCCGAAGACTTTGTCGCCGCCCATCCGGACCACGCGGGCAGCCTCGCCTTTTTGCTCACCAGCGACGAAGAAGGCCCCGCGCGGGACGGCACCGTCGTCTGCGTCGAGCAACTGAAGCAGCGCGGCGAACGCCTGGACTTCTGCATCGTCGGTGAGCCGACCTCGGTTGAACGCCTGGGCGACACCGTCAAGAACGGCCGCCGCGGCTCGCTCTCCGGCAAACTGCGGGTGATCGGCATTCAGGGCCATGTGGCCTATCCGCATCTCGCCCGCAATCCGGTCCATCAGGCGGCGCCGGCCCTCGCCGCGCTCTCCGCCATGACCTGGGACGCCGGCAACGACTACTTCCCGCCCACCACCTTCCAGATCTCCAACATTCAGGCCGGCACCGGCGCGGGCAATGTGATCCCGGGTGAGATGGTGGTGGATTTCAATTTCCGGTTCTCCACCGAATCCACGCCGCAAGGTCTGCGCGAACGCGTGCACGCCCTGCTGGATGACCACGGCCTGGACTACCAGCTGGACTGGACCCTGTCCGGCGAACCCTTCCTGACGCCGGTGGGCAGCCTCTCGGCCGCCCTCAGCGCCGCCATCGCCGAAGAAACCGGCGTGACGACGGAACTCTCCACCACCGGCGGCACGTCGGACGGCCGCTTCATCGCGCGCATCTGTCCGCAGGTGGTGGAATTCGGACCGCTCAACGCGAGCATCCACAAGATCAACGAATTCGTGCCGCTGGACCAGATCGCGCCGCTGACGCGCATCTACCGCCGCACGCTGGAGCATTTGCTGCTGTGACGCTGCTGGAACTGATTGAGGCCCAGGCCGCCCGCCTCCAAGAGGCGGGCGTTTCATTTGGGCATGGCACCACCAACGCCTTTGACGAGGCGGCCTGGCTGGTGATGTGGAAACTCGGGCTCCCGCTGGATGCGCTGGACGAGCATGAGCAGGACGCGGTGTCCGCCGAACAGGCGCAGGCCGCGTCCGTACTGGTGCAGGACCGCATCACCAGCCGCAAGCCGGCCGCCTACCTGACCCAGGAAGCTTGGCTGCAGGGCGTGCCGTTCTACGTGGACGAGCGGGCCATCGTGCCGCGCAGCTTCATTGCCGAGCTGCTGGCGGATGCCACCATCGACGCCTGGCTGTCGGACCAGACGGTGCGGGTGCTGGACCTGTGCACCGGCAACGGCAGCCTCGCCGTGCTGGCCGCCATGGCCTGGCCCGAGGTGCAGGTGGACGCCATCGACCTCAGCCCCGACGCGCTGGCCGTGGCCCGGATCAACGTCGACAAACATGGACTGGCCGACCGCATCCGCCTGCTGCAAGGCGACGGCCTGGCGCCGGCGGACGGTGCCTACGACCTGATCCTGTGCAATCCGCCCTATGTGAACAGCGAATCGATGCAGGCCCTCCCACCCGAATATCAGGCCGAGCCTGCGCTGGCACTGGCCGGCGGCAGTGACGGCATGGACTTCATCCGCACGATGCTGGACCAGGCGTCTGACCATCTGACCGAACACGGCGTGCTGGTGCTGGAAATCGGCAATGAACGCGTGTTTTTCGAAGCCGCCTTCCCCACCCTGGAAGCGGCCTGGCTGGACACGTCCGCCGGTGAAGATCAGGTGCTGCTCCTGACCCGCGACGCACTGGTGGCCGCCCGATGATCACGCTGCGCAACATCACGCTGCGGCGTGGCACGAAGGTGGTGCTGGACGATGCCAGTGTCACCCTGCAACCCGGCGAGAAGGTCGGTCTGGTGGGCCGCAACGGCGCCGGCAAGTCCAGCCTCTTTGCGCTGCTGACCGATCGTCTGCACAGCGACAAGGGCGATGTCGAGATTCCGCGTCAGTGGGCGGTGGGCGAAGTGGCCCAGAACATGCCCGAGACCGACATGCCCGCCACCGAATTCGTGCTGGAGGGCGACACCCGCCTGATGGCCGCCCGGGAAGCGCTGGCCAAGGCCGAGGCGGAGGATGACGGCCACGCCATCGCCGATGCCCACGGCCTGCTGATGGATGCCGGCGCCTTCGACGCTCCGGCGCGCGCCCAGGCGCTGCTGATGGGCCTGGGTTTCAAGGGCGCGCAGGTGGATGCGCCGGTGAACAGTTTCTCCGGCGGCTGGCGCATGCGGCTGCAACTGGCCCGGGCGCTGATGTGCCCGGCCGACCTGATGCTGCTGGACGAACCCACCAACCACTTGGACCTGGACGCCCTGGTCTGGCTGGAAGCGTGGCTGCAGCGGTATGACGGCACCTTGATCGTGATCAGCCACGACCGCGAATTCCTCGATGCGATCACCAAGGTCACGCTGCATCTGGACGAGGCCAAGCTGCATCGTTATGGCGGCAACTACACCGCCTTCGAAGCGATGCGGGCCGAGCGCATGGTGCTGCAGCAGGCCGCCTTCGAGAAGCAGCAGGACCGCATGGCCCATCTGCAGAAGTTCATCGACCGCTTCAAGGCCAAGGCCAGCAAGGCCAAGCAGGCCCAGAGCCGGGTGAAGGCGCTGGAGCGGATGGAGCGGCTGGCGCCGGTGCTGACCTCGGCGGATTTCAGCTTCTCCTTCCGTGAACCGTTGAGCCTGCCCAATCCGATGCTGATGTTTGATCAGGTGTCGGTCGGGTATCTGACCCCGGGCGCGCCGGAAGGCGATGAGAAGGTGATCGTACGCGGCGTCGACCGGTCGGTGCTGGCCGGACAACGCTTCGGCATTCTGGGCGCCAACGGCCAGGGCAAGTCGACCCTGGTCAAGACGATCGCCCGGATGCAGCCGTCGCTGGGCGGCACCATCACCGAAGGCAAGGGCCTGTCCATCGGCTACTTTGCGCAGCAGGAAATGGATGTGCTGCGCCCGGATGAAGGTCCGCTGCAGCACATGGTGCGGCTGGCCAAGGAAGTCAGCCCCAATGCCCGGGAGCAGGAGCTGCGGGACTTCCTCGGGCAGTTCCGGTTTGTCGGCGACATGGTGAATCAGGCGGTCGGCAGCCTGTCCGGCGGTGAAAAAGCCCGGCTCGTGCTGGCGATGCTGGTCTGGCAACGCCCCAACCTGCTGCTGCTGGACGAACCGACCAACCATCTGGATCTGCAGACCCGCGAAGCGCTGTCGATGGCGCTGAACGAGTTTGAGGGCACGGTGATGCTGGTCAGCCACGATCGTGCGCTGCTGCGGGAGGTCTGCGACGAGTTCTGGCTGGTGGCCGACGGCAAGGTGGCCCCGTTCGACGGCGATCTGGACGACTATCAGCGCTGGCTGCTGGAGCAGTCCAAGGAAGCTGCGCGGCAGGCCAAGGAATTGGCCAAGCGGGAGAAGGCAGCGGGAGGTGTTTCCGCTCCGCCACCAGCGCCGGTCGCGCCCCCGGCACCGGCCGCTGCCCCGATCGCTTCCCGCGAAGACCGCAAGGCCGCCGGACAGGCGCGTCAGCGGGTGGCGGAGCAGACGCGTCCGCTGCGCAAGGAGATGGAGCAGATCGACGCCAGGCTCAAGGCGCTGCATACCGAGCGCGATGGTCTGGAAGCGCAGCTGGCCAGCGGCACATTGACGCCGACGCAGATCGCCGATGCCGGCAAGCGGCTCAAAGCCATTGGCGATGAAGTCGATGAGAAGGAAATGCGCTGGCTGGAGTTGAGCGAGCAGGTGGACGCACTTCAGTCGGCCGCTTGATTCGATTGGCTTGATTCGTCGCGGGCTCGATGCCTCGGGCGGCGACTCCGAGAAGGGGCGCCGCCCTCTCTAAGACCCTATTGATTGTGTGCAATTTAATTGTTCACTACAGTAGAGCCCATGTCGAACGCAGCCCTGCCCTCCACCCCAGTCGCCGTCGCGCAAGAAGCGGCGGCGATCGACTGGCTGCGGCTGGACCAGCAGCTGTGTTTTGCGCTGTATTCCAGCTCGCTGGCGATGACCAAGCTGTACAAGCCGCTGCTGTCTCCGCTGGGCCTGACCTATCCGCAATACCTGGTCATGCTGGTGCTGTGGGAGTCGGACGGTCTGGCCGTCTCAGCTTTGGGGCAACGCCTGGGCCTGGACTCGGGCACCTTGACCCCGCTGCTCAAGCGGTTGGAATCGCAAGGACTCGTGCAGCGTCGCCGCAGCGAGCAGGATGAGCGCCGGGTCGACATCCATCTGACTGAGACCGGCCGCCAATTGCGCGATCAGGCGGTGAGCATTCCTGAACAACTGGCCTGTGCCAGTGCCTGCAGCCTGGATGAGCTACAGACGCTGACACGGCAACTGCAAGATTTGCGGTCGAGCGTGCTCCATCATCTGGAGCAGGCAGACCGTACCGTTCCCCCGGTCTGAGCCGGGACCATTTCCATCACTCAACCTACCACTTCAAGGAGCGCCACATGGCCATCGAGAAAGCCCTCTACACCGCCACCGCTACTGCCACCGGAGGCCGCGCCGGCACCGCCAAGTCGTCGGACGGCGCCCTGAATCTGGACCTGTCCACCCCGAAGGAACTCGGCGGCGCAGGCGGCAACGGCACCAACCCGGAACAGCTGTTCGCGGCCGGTTATTCGGCTTGCTTCATCGGCGCGATGAAGGCCGTGTCGGGCCGCAACAAGGTGGCCCTGCCGGCGGAAGTGTCGATCACCAGCGATGTGTCGATTGGCCCGCACGCCAACAAGCCGGGTGCTTTCGGCATCGCCGTGGCGATGAAGATTTCGGTGCCGGGCATGGACCGCGCGGCGCTGGAAAAGCTGGTGGCCGAAGCCCACGAAGTCTGCCCGTATTCGAACGCGACCCGCGGCAACGTGGACGTCACCCTGACGGTGGTTTGATGCACCGTCGGCCGGGGGCCAATCGGCCCTCCGGCCGGGAGTGATCGTCGGGATTCGATGCCCGCGCAAGGCGCGCCGGCTCGCTGGAATTGCTAGATGAGCGATGTCAGTGGGCGGCGCGCTTTGTCCGTTCTGGGCCGCTCTGCCCGCTCCGGCCCTCTCTGGCCCGATCTCATCCGCTTCGCCCCGCTCGGAGCCGCGACCCAAGCCAGCCCATTCCCCGCCCGCTGCCCGTCTGCGGCTGCCGTGCCCCCTGAAAGCGGGCTGGTCACGGTCCGCAGTTGGATGATGATGGACGCGCCTGGTTCCACTGAGATCCAGGGGACTGCCTGGTGGCGCCCGCAGACGCCACAGGTGTTGATGAATCACCCGACGGGGAGGCACGAGGGTGGAATATCTTCTACAGGGCTCATGCCACTGCGGCGCCGTGACACTGGCGCTGCCCAACATGCCGGCGCGCGCCACCGAGTGCAACTGCTCCATCTGCCGCAGGCTGGGAGCGATCTGGGGCATGTTCGACTGGACAAGCGTCCGGGTGCACGCCGAAGACAACGCACTGGAGGCCTACATCTGGGGCGACAAGACCCTGCGCACCATGCGATGCGCACGCTGTGGCTGTGCGACCCACTGGGAACCGCTGGCGCCAGAGGAAGGCGCCAAACACGGCGTCAACCTGAGAATGTTCCCGCCTGAACTGCTTGGGCAGGTCCATGTGCGCCGATTTGATGGCGCCAAGACCTGGACTTTCCTGGACGAATAGGCCCGGCAAAGCCTCGGCGAGGGCAGGAACAGCGCTACGCTCAGCGCCGAGCTGCCCTGGACGACTCACCCGGTGGCGGACTGCTGCAGCAGTTGCAGGGTCAGTTCAACGCGAGCCGCCCAGGGCGTGAGGCTGGCCGCGGCTTCATCCGCCGCACCGACGATCCGCCCCTGCGCGCAGCGAGTCGTGCGCCACACCGGCACGCCCGCCTGACGCAGCGACTCGAGCGGCGCCGCCAGCGCCTGATGGATCGTGCCATTGCCGGTGCACGCCACCACGAGTCCCTTTAGCCCTGCCTTCTGCCAGGCTTGCACCGCCTGCGCCCGCGCGCCGCCATGACTCGCCAGCACTTCCACCCAGGGCCAGGCATCCCCCGCCTCGGGCAGCAGCGTGGCGCCCAGCGCCTCACCGGTCGGCCAGTCCCGGAACTGCCGAACTGTGCCCTCTTCCATCACACCGAGCAGACCGGTGTCCGGTCCCGGCTCGAAGGCATCCAGGCGATAGGTGTGGGTCTTGCGAATCTCCAGACCGTGGAGCACCTGCCCGGCCACGACGGCCACCACGCCCTGCGCCCCAGCCGTCTGGGCCAGCGCCACGGCATCCAGCAGATTCTGCGGACCGTCCGCCTGCAGCGCGGTGGCCGGACGCATGGCCGCGGTCAGCACGACGGGCTTGCGCGGCGCCAGCACCCGTTGCAGCAGGTAGGCGGTTTCCTCGAGCGTGTCGGTGCCGTGGGTGATCACGATGCCGCGCACCTCCGCGCGGTCCAGATGGTCTTGCACCCGGCGCGCCAGGCGGGCCCAGGTGGTCTCGTCCATGTCCTTGCTGTCGAGCTGGGCGAGTTGCTCGGCTTCCAGAGAGGCCGATTGCAGCGCCGGCACAGCGGCGACCAGCGAGCCCACCGACAGTTGCCCGGCCTTGTAGCCGACGTTGTCCGTGGCCGATCCGGAGGCGCCCGCGATCGTCCCGCCGGTGCCGATGATCACAATTCGCTCATTGCCGCTTTGCAATTTGGCTTCTCCTGGATAAAAATACAGAACACTGGATGGATACTCAGGTCAACCGTGAACACACCACCAAAACTCACCGCACGCCAACAACAGATCTTTGACCTGGTCCGGCGCAGCATCGAGCGCACCGGCTCTCCGCCCACCCGCGCGGAAATCGCGCAGCAACTGGGCTTTCGCTCCGCCAACGCGGCCGAAGAGCACTTGCAGGCCCTCGCCCGCAAAGGCGTCATCGAACTGGTGGGTGGCACCGCCCGCGGAATCCGACTGCCCTCACCTGCACTCAAGCAGGTGAATCAGGCGCGTGAGCACAGCCAGTTCGCACTGCCGCTGGCCAGCCTGGCGCAGTTGTCGCTGCCCCTGGTCGGCCGGGTCGCCGCCGGCGCTCCCATCCTGGCGGAGGAACATGTCGAGCAGCACTATAGCGTCGATCCCTCCACCTTCTCCCGCGTGCCGGACTACCTGCTGCGGGTGCGCGGCATGAGCATGAAAGACATCGGCATCATGGATGGCGACCTTCTTGCGGTCCAGAAGGCCAATGAGGCGCGCAACGGGCAGATCGTCGTCGCACGCCTGGGCGACGAGGTGACGGTGAAGCGCTTCCAGCGTCACGCGGGCGGCGTGCGGCTGCTGCCCGAGAACACCGACTTCGAACCGATCGAGGTAGCGGCGGGCGACGAGTCGTTTGCGCTGGAAGGCTTGGCGGTGGGGCTGATTCGGGCTGGGTTCAACTGATCGCGGCGCGCGCACGCGCGTTGGATCGGTGTGGGCCAGGACGGTTTGCATGACTGTCCGTATCGCTGTTCGCACGGCAGGTGGCGCGGCGCTGCATTGGCTTGCGACCTTCGTCTCCACTGCGCCACTCAGGTCCTGGCGAAAGTTGGACGGCGGTTGATGGTCGCCACATCTTCGTTGGCAGTGCCTGGCGGGGTCCATGCGAAAAGCCTTGGGCGACTCTCGTCCATCAGATGGTTATGAACGGGTCAGCTGCGACTGACGCGCAAGCACGTAAAGGCACCTCCGAGGATATCGGCGGTGCCTTTTCTTTGAGCGTCATCGTGGGAACGTCCGCCGCAGGTAAGGTTTCAAACGGCGGTAAGGCGGCTGATGATGCCCGACTACGGTGGCATATCACTGCGGCAAAGGGGCGATGCGTTCACGATCGGCGAGTGAGTATGGAGCCGCAGTAAGGAAGGGCCGGAGCGCGGTTGCCGAATATCTATCCAGCAACCAGGTAGGAATCTGGCTGTGGATCATTGATTGCAAGCGATGGAGAATCGTCAATGAGCCGCGGCAACTAGCAAGAGTGCTGCACATTCGGAAATGTGAGCGAGAGCAGCCATGGGGTTTTGAATCGCCAAACGGAGCTTGGCGATGACCTGCGATATTCGGCTGCGCGCAAGTCCCAATCGCCAAAACAAAAACCCCGCTAGCTTGCGCTAGCGGGGTCTGAAGATTGGCGGAGTGGACGGGGCTCGAACCCGCGACCCCCGGCGTGACAGGCCGGTATTCTAACCAACTGAACTACCACTCCAGATTCAAGGCCAGTTATTCACTGTTCTGTTGCCTCAATCCTTAGGACAAGATGCGCCGCAGCTTTTGAATCACCGAACGAGGTTCAGCGTCTCTCTTCTGCGAGCCAAGCCTTGTCAAACTTGGCGTCCCCTAGGGGATTCGAACCCCTGTTACAACCGTGAAAGGGTCG